>CAZAGE010000001.1:0-189880 GCA_964484345.1 uncultured Oceanicaulis sp.
CCGCCGCCCTTCTTGACTTTCTTGATGACGATCGGTTGATCCGAGGCCATATCCACCCACCTTCCGGCATTGTTTGAGCGCACTTTCGCGCATCAGGGTTAAGACCCGGTTGTCAAAACGAATCAGGAGACGCCCTTTGAACATGGGCCGTGAATTTCGCGACGCGCTTGGGCGCTATCCCACTGGAGTGGCGCTCGTCACATTGATGGCGGAGGGCCGCGCCCTCGCCATGACGGTGAATTCCTTCGCTTCGGTCTCGCTCGACCCGCCGCTCATCCTGTGGTCGGTAGACCGCAAGAGCGGACGTTATGAGCTGTTCCGCGACGCGCCACATTTTGCTGTGAACGTCTTGGCGGCGGATCAAGAAGGTTTGTCCAACGCCTGCGCGCGCGACGACGACCTGGACGCCTCGGGGGCGCGGTGGAGTGCAGGCGAACACGCTGCGCCACTTGTGGACGGCTGTGTGGCGCGCTTTGAATGCACGCGTGAAACCGTTCACGACGGCGGCGATCACGACATCATTATTGGACGGGTCACCGGTTTCGACATGCCGCGCACCGCGCCGGCTTTGGTGTTTCACCGCTCCGCTTACGAACGCGCCGGCTAGGCGAGGGACACGAATTATGGCGAAGACAGCGTTTCTGGGCCTGGGCGTCATGGGCTTTCCGATGGCGGGCCATCTTGCAGCGGCGGGGCACGCAGTCACGGTGTGGAACCGCTCGTCAGAGAAAGCGGACCGCTGGGCCGCAGGCCATGACGGTGACGCAGCCGCGACGGTCAAAGCGGCCGTAGAGGGCGCAGATTTTGTGATGATGTGCTTGGGCGATGATCCCGATGTCCGGGTCGTGGCCGAGCAGGCTATTCCCGCCATGAAAGCGGGCGCTGTCCTGGTCGATCACACCACAGCGTCAGCAGAGCTCGCTCGCGCGCTTGATGACCAAGCGGACGCGGCGGGTATCGGCTTCATAGACGCCCCGGTGTCTGGCGGTCAGGCGGGGGCGGAGAACGGCCAACTGTCCATCATGTGCGGCGGCGCGGATGTCACATTCGCGAAGGCTGAACCGGTGATGCAGGCTTACGCCAAAGCGATCGTCCACGCCGGTCCCGCTGGCGCTGGCCAACTCACCAAGATGGTAAATCAGATTTGCATTGCAGGGTTGGTTCAAGGCCTCTCGGAAGGCCTTCACTTCGCTGAGAAAGCCGGGCTGGACGCTAAAACCGTGATCGCCGCCATTTCTAAAGGCGCAGCTCAAAGCTGGCAGATGGAAAACCGCTGGGAGACCATGACCGCGGGCGAGTTTGAGCACGGCTTTGCGGTCGATTGGATGCGTAAAGATCTGCGGATCGCCCTGGAAGAAGCTCGCAACAACGGTTCGCGCCTGCCGGTCACGGCCCTGGTGGACCAGTTTTACGGCGAGGTTCAGGCTTTGGGCGGCGGACGCTGGGATACGTCCAGCCTGATTGCGCGACTCAAGGCCTTCGACGCAAACTAGGCGTTATGCGCCTGATCGAACTTTCCTTCGCCGACGGGGACCGGGTTCAGCCCTTGCTCAAAGCAACGCTGAAGACCGAACCTCTCGACCATCGCCTGACCGAGCCTGATGATCGCGGGCGGCGTTTGCTGCGGCTCGTTTTCAAGGACGGGGATGGTCAAAAGGCGCTCGACGCGATCCAGGCGATTATGGAGGACGAGCCGGATTGGCGGCTGGTGGTGCTGCCGGTTGAAGCCTCTTTGCCCAAGGTGGATGAGAGCCCGGATCAGGCTGCGAAAGCAAAACGCACCCTCGCTCTGCGCGAGGAGCTTTATGACGACATCGCCAAAGGGGCGCGGCTGAACGCCGACTTTCTGCTCCTCACCGCGTTGTCCACCTTGGTGGTCGTCTTCGGCTTGTCCGCCGATAATATCGCCGCGGTTATTGGGGCCATGGTGATCGCGCCTTTGTTGGGGCCGATTTTGGCGTTTTCCTTCGCCAGCGCCTTGGGCGATTTGCCGATGATGGGGCGCGCCGCCCGCACGGCGATGTCAGGTTTGGGGCTTGGTCTCGCGCTCAGCTTTGTGATCGGGCTCGTTTACGAGCCGAATCTGATGTCTGAAGAGCTGATGAGCCGTACGGTCGTCGGGCTCGATGCGCCCGCGCTGGCGTTGGCGGCCGGCGCTGCGGCGGCGCTTTCCATCGCCACGGGTCTGCCCGCAGCCTTGGTTGGCGTCATGGTGGCGGTCGCTCTGCTGCCCCCGGCCGCGGCAGCCGGGCTGCTTGCGGGGGCGGGCGAGTGGCAGCTGGCAGGCCGTGCGGCGCTCCTGCTCGCGATCAACGTGGTCGCGGTGAATCTGGCCGCTCTGCTGGTCTATTTCTTCAAAGGCGTGCGGCCACGTACCTGGCTGGAGCGGCGCTCGGCCAAGCGCTCGGTCTATGTGAACGCCGCGGTCTGGCTGGTGCTCATCGTCGCCTTGTCCGTCATCGCCGCCCATTTCGCCGCCAGCGACGGGGCGGGGCTGACGTCATGAGCGTCGCGCAGATTTTCACCGCTCTCGATTTTGCAGGGATTTTTCTGTTCGCGCTGACCGGGGGCATTCTCGCGGCGCGCAAACAGCTCGATCCTTTTGGCGCTGCGGTGATCGGCGCTGTGACAGGGATGGGCGGCGGGACCATCCGCGACATAACTCTGGGCGAACTGCCGGTTTATTGGGTCGCAGCGCCGCAATATCTTCTGATCGCCCTGGCGGGCGGCGTTGTGGGCTATTACGGCTCAGAGCTGGTCAGAGGCGAGGAGGGCGCGCGGCGCCGGGCGCTGATCTGGGCGGACGCCGGCGGTTTGGGCGTGTTCTGCGTGATCGGCGCGCAGGCAGGTCTGGCCGCAGGGGTTCACTGGTCGATCGCCCTGGTGACCGGCGTGATGAGCGCCGCATTTGGCGGCTTGCTTCGGGACATCATCGTCAATGACGTGCCCCTGGTTCTGCGTGCCGACATTTATGCGCTCGCAGCATTGTTCGGGGCCGGGGTTTATGTCGGGAGCGTGATGCTGGGCGTTCCGGAAAGCTGGGCGGCGCCGGGGGCGGCGCTCGCCGCCTTCACCTTGCGCGGCTGCGCCATCATCTGGAAATGGAGCCTGCCGCCGATCGGACGGGTGGATTAGCGCGCGACGGTGGACATGGACCGAACGGCGACAAAGCCGCTCACCGCAATCAAGGCGGCGATGGCGCCAAGAGCGCCAGCCAGACCCAGCTCAGCGGCGAAATGCACCAAGCCCCACGTGCCGGCGACCACCAATCCGATCATGAAGAGCAGACCCGGACCGGAGGCCGACCAGGCATACCGCTGACCGCAATGTGGACAGATCGCCGTATTCGCGATGTTCATCGCCAACCAAGCATGAAAACCGAGCGGCTTATGGCAGTGCGGGCAGTGATGCATTTGGGCGATCCAGGCGAATAACCTACGGCCAGAACGCTAGGCGCCGAGCTGATTGAGCGCAAGGCGTAGGTCGTCGATCAGATCCTCGGCGGCTTCGATCCCGCATGACAGGCGCACCAGATCACCCGGCGTCGGGCTGCCCGGTCCTTCGATCGGCTTTCGATGTTCGATCAAGCTCTCCACGCCGCCAATCGAGGTGGCCTGAAGAAACACCTGGGTAGTCGCCGCCAGGCGCCGCGCGGCCTCCGGGCCTCCCTTGAGCCGAACCGACAAGAGCCCGCCGAACCCGCCGGTCATCTGATGCGTCGCGATGGCATGACCGGGATGGTCTGGAAGACCTGGATAAAGAACGGCGTTGAGCTTTGGGTGATCGACAAGCGCCTCGGCGACCGCCATGGCGTTAGCGCTTTGGCGCTCGAACCGCACGAAAAGGGTGCGCAGCCCGCGGATCAGCAGCCAGGTTTCAAACGCGCCCGGTGTTGCGCCGGTCAGGGCATGGGCGGCGCATAGGCTCTCCCAACGCGAATCCTCTGACCGCGTGATCACTGCGCCGGCCAGGACGTCGGAATGGCCATTCAAATATTTGGTCGCGGAATGCATCACCAGGTCGGCGCCCAGATCGAGCGCGCGAGTGGTGCAGGGCGGGGCGCAGGTGCCATCCACCGCAAGGATCGCTCCGGCATTGTGGGCGAGGTCGGCCGCCGCCGCGACATCAATGATCGCCCAGGACGGGTTCGCCGGCGTTTCAATCCAAACCAGGTCTGCGGGGCCTTCAGCCAGCGCGGCGGCCAATCCGCCGGCTTGGTTCGGGTCAAACAGGCTCAGCGTAATGAGGCCTTTGGCTTCAAGATGCTGAAGCAGCTTCTTGGCGCCGTAATACATCTCGGTCTGGGCCACCACGCGGCCCCCAGGCGGAACCGTGCCGAACACGGCCGCCGCGGCGGCGAGGCCGGAGCTGAACAGGCGCGCATCGGCGCCGCCTTCCAGCGCTGTGAGAATGGCGGTCGCATGCTGCTCGGTCGGGCCCTCCGGCCGGCGATAATCGACCGGGCCGACCAACGCGTTCTCAGCATCGCGCAGAAAGGTCGTCGCGGGATGGATCGGCGGAATCACCGCGCCGGTCTCTGCGTCCGTGCGATGCAGAGCCTGCGCCGCCAACGTTTCAGGACGCGGCTTATCCACGCAGCTTTTCCGCGGCTTTGGGTGCGAAATAGGTCAGAACGCCATCCGCCCCGGCGCGCTTGAACGCCAGCAAGCTCTCCATCATGGCGCGCTCGCCATCGATCCAGCCATTGGCCTCGGCCGCCTTGATCATCGCGTATTCGCCGGAGACCTGGAAGGCGTAGGTGGGCATCTCGAACTCGGATTTCACCCGGGCGACGATGTCGAGATAGGGCATGCCGGGTTTGACCATCACCATGTCGGCGCCTTCATCGATATCGAGCGCGACTTCGCGCAGCGCCTCGTCGGTGTTGGCCGGGTCCATCTGATAGGTTTTCTTGTCGCCCTGAAGGGCCGTTGAGGATCCGATGGCGTCGCGGTAGGGGCCGTAGAAAGCCGACGCATATTTGGCGGCGTAAGAGAGGATCATCACCTTCTCAAAGCCTTCTTCGTCCAGCGCGGTGCGGATGGCGCCGATGCGGCCATCCATCATGTCGGATGGTGCAATGACGTCGCATCCCGCCTCCGCCTGCATCAGCGCCTGATCGACCAGGCGTTCTATCGTCGCGTCATTGAGTATTTCGCCCTTCTCCAGCAAGCCGTCATGGCCATGGTCGGTGAAGGGGTCGAGGGCGACGTCACAGATGATCCCGACTTCCGGCGCGGCGTCCTTCATCGCCTTGATGCAGTCGGCCACAAGACCGCCTGGATCATCGGCCTTGGACCCTTCCGCATCCTTCAGGCTGGGATCGATGTTCGGGAAGATGGCGATCGCCGGAATGCCCAGATCGCGGGCGCGCACCGCGGCTTTGGCGGCCTCAGTAACGTTCAATCGCTCCACGCCGGGCATGGAGGGCACCGGCTCGGTCGGATCGGCGCGATCGGACACGATCACGGTCCAAATCAGGTCGTCGACCGTGAGGGTATTTTCCCGCACCAGACGGCGGGTCCAGTCGGCGGCGCGAAGCCGGCGCAGTCGGGTGCTTGGGTAAGAGGCCATTCCAGTTTATCTCGCGCTCGCTATTCCTTGCCCAAGCGTGCAGCACGCGTTAGGGCTCGCACCGCCTGTTTAGGAGGTTTTCCCGTGCATTTCGAGCTGACCGAAGATCAAACTCTCATCCAGGATGCGGCGCGTAAGTTCGCCGAAGACCGCTTAAAACCCAATGCGGCGAAATGGGATGAAGAAAAAATCTTCCCCGTCGACGTTCTGAAGGAAAGCGCTGAGATGGGCTTTGCGGGCATTTACACCCGCGATGATGTCGGCGGCTCGGGCATGAGCCGGGTCGATGCGGCGCTGATCTTTGAACAGCTCTCGCGCGGCTGCGTGTCGACTGCGGCGTTTATCTCCATCCACAACATGGTCAGCTGGATGATCGACAGCTGGGGCAGCGAAGAGCAGCGCCAGCGCTTCATCCCGGACCTGACCCAAATGAACACCATCGCGTCCTATTGCCTGACCGAGCCGGGCTCGGGCTCGGACGCGGCGGCGATGCGCACCAAGGCGGTGCGTGACGGCGATGACTATGTGCTCAACGGCTCCAAAGCTTTCATCTCCGGCGCCGGCGTCAGCGACATCTACATCGTCATGTGCCGCACCGGCGGCGATGGTCCCAAGGGCGTCTCGACCCTGATCGTGGAAAAAGACACGCCGGGCCTCAGCTTCGGCGCCAACGAAAAGAAGATGGGTTGGAACTCCCAGCCCACTGCTGTGGTCAATTTCGAAGACTGCCGCGTGCCGGTCGCCAATCGTTTGGGCGAGGAAGGCCAGGGCTTCACCTTCGCCATGCACGGCCTTAACGGCGGGCGCATCAATATCGGCGCGTGCTCGCTGGGCGGGGCGGCCGAAGCGCTTGATGTCGCTATCGATTATACCCAGACCCGCAACGCCTTCGGCAAGCCGATCTCGGCGTTTCAGGCCAGCCAGTTCAAGCTGGCGGATATGGCCACTGAGCTTGACGCCTCCCGCCTGATGCTGCTGCGCGCCGCCGATGCGCTCGATCGCAAGGACCCCGCTGCGCCGAAATATTGCGCCATGGCCAAGCGGTTTGCGACCGACTTCGGCTTCAAAGTCGCCAATGACGCCCTGCAGCTGCATGGCGGCTACGGCTATCTCAAGGATTACCCGCTGGAACGCATCGTGCGTGATTTGCGGGTCCATCAAATCCTTGAAGGCACCAATGAAATCATGCGCGTGATCATCGCGAAGGATCTTTTGAAATGACCGAAACCGTGATCACCCGCAAAGTCGGCCAAATCGGCCGCATCACCCTCAATCGTCCCAAGGCGCTCAACGCGTTGAATCAGGAGATGGTCGAGGCGATGACCGCAGCGCTGCTGGAGTGGCGTGGCGATGACAGCGTCAAGGCGGTTGTTGTCGATGGAGAAGGGGAGAAGGGCTTTTGCGCGGGCGGGGATATCCGCATGCTGGCCGAAAGCGGCAAGGCCGAGGATGGCCGGGCCTGGACCTTCTGGCGCGACGAGTATCAGCTCAACACCCTGATCCAAGAATACCCCAAACCCTATGTGGCGCTGATCGACGGCATCACCATGGGCGGCGGCGTGGGCATTTCTGTCCACGGCGATTTCCGCGTGGCGGGAGACCGGACCCTGTTCGCCATGCCGGAAACCGGCATCGGCTTTCACCCCGATGTCGGCGGGGCTTACTTCCTGCCGCGGCTCGCGGGCGAGCTGGGCGCGTGGATGGGCCTGACCGGCGCCCGCCTTAAGACCGCCGATTGCATCGCGGCCGGCCTCGCCACTCATTATGTGTCCAGCGACAAGCAGGCCGATCTGATCGCGGCGCTCGAGACCGCAGAGCTTGATGACGACGGCGAGGCGCTGGAAGGCCTGCTGGCTGAGTTATCCGGCGATGCGGGCCCGTCCGACCTCGCCTTGCACCGCGGCCTGATCGACGCGGCCTTTGAAGGCGACAGCGTGGATACGATTTTCGCACGCCTGGATGCGGCCGGGGACGCCTGGTCGAAAAAACAGGCCTCAATTCTCTCCACCAAATCGCCGACCGCGATGGCGGTCACGCTGGCGGCGTTGCGCAAAGGCGGCGAGCTCGATTTTCGCGCGGTGATGGCTCAGGACCTGCGCGTCTCCACGCGCTTCCTCTACGAAGGCTCTGATTTCTATGAGGGCGTGCGCGCGGTTATTCTGGACAAAGACAATGCACCCCACTGGGCGCAGGAAGCGGATTCTGATGCGGTGACGGCGTATTTCGCGCCGCTCGAGGCCGGTCAGGAAATGACGTTTCTAGACTAAACCTTTGGATATTGGGTCGGAGGACTTGGAAATGGCGGAGATCGCCTTCATCGGTCTTGGAAATATGGGGTCGGGCATGGCGGCGAACCTGGTGAAAGCCGACCACGCCGTGCGCGCGTTCGACCTGAACCCGGACGCGGTCGCCAAGTTGGTGGAGCAGGGCGCAAAAGCCGCTGCCAGCGTGCCGGAGGCGGTTGCGGGCGCCGATGTCGTCGTCACCATGCTGCCCGCCGGGCCGCACGTGAAATCGGTTTATCTGGGCGAAGACGGCGTTCTGGCCAACACCCATGACAAGGCCGTCCTGATTGATTGCTCCACAATCGACGTCGCCACCGCGCGCGAAGTGGCCGAAGCTGTGACCGCCAAAGGCGTCGCCTTTGTCGATGCGCCGGTGTCGGGCGGGGTCGCCGCCGCAGAAGCGGGCACGCTGACCTTCATGGTCGGCGGTCCTGACGCCGTGTTCGAGTGCGCCGAATCCATCCTGCAAGCGATGGGCAAAGCGGTGATCCACGCCGGCGACCATGGCGCAGGCCAGGCGGCGAAGATCTGCAATAATATGATGCTCGCCATCCACATGCTGGGCACGTGTGAGGCCATGAATATGGCCCTCGGCCTCGGTCTTGATCCGCAGCGCTTCTACGATATCGCCTCAAAAGCCTCCGGCCAGAGCTGGTCGCTGACCAGCTATTGCCCGGTGCCCGGCCCGGTTCCGGCTGCGCCGTCCAACCGCGACTATACGCCCGGATTCGCCGCTCCAATGATGCTCAAGGATATCAAGCTGGCCATGGGCACAGCGCAGAGCCTGGGCGCCAACACCCCGATGGGCGCGCAAGCTGAAGACATCTATGAGCGATTCGTCGCCGAGGGCGGGGAACACATGGATTTCTCAGGCGTGATCAAATGGCTCCGCGGCGACGTTAAAGCCTAGATTCCAGTTGATTTTGCAAAGCGTTTTCAAAGACTAACCGCGACAAATCGGCTGGGTGGGGCGACGAACGTCTCCATTCGGTCTATGTGTCGTTTTAATGATGACGACACTACACTTGGAGAGGCGCTGAGGGGCTTGTCCCGCTGCGCATATGCCGATGGATTATACGAGCGCTTTTAAAGCTTCTGTCGCCAAAGTCCGCGCCGAAGGCCGCTATCGCGTTTTCGCCAATTTGCGCCGGATCAAGGGGGAGTTCCCGCGGGCGCGCTGGCGCACCGACGAAGGCGATGTGCGCGATGTGGTGGTCTGGTGCTCCAACGATTATCTCGGCATGGGGCAAAGCGCCTGCGTGACGGGCGCCATGAAGCAGGCCATCGACGATGTTGGCGCCGGCGCAGGCGGCACCCGCAACATCTCCGGCACCACCAATTACCATGTGGAGCTGGAAGCCTCGCTGGCGGATCTGCACCAGAAGGAAGCCGCGCTGCTGTTCACCTCCGGCTATGTCGCCAACGAGGCGACGCTGGCGACGCTCGGCAAAGTGCTGCCAGGCCTGATCATCTTCTCCGATGCGCTGAACCACGCCTCGATGATTGAAGGCATCAAAGGCGCGCGCTGTGAAAAGCATGTCTGGCGGCATAATGATGTCGAGCATCTTGAAGAGCTGCTCAAAGCCGCGCCGGCGGATGCGCCGAAATTGATCGCGCTTGAGTCGGTTTACTCCATGGACGGCGATGTCGGCCCGCTCGAAGCGGTGTGCGATCTCGCGGATAAATACAACGCGCTGACCTATCTTGATGAAGTCCATGCTGTGGGTATTTACGGCCTGCGCGGCGGCGGCATCGCCGAGCGGGACGGCTTGATGCATCGCTTCGACATCATCGAAGGCACGCTGGGTAAAGCCTACGGCTTGATGGGCGGTTACATCGCGGCGGACAGGCTGATCGTCGATGCGATCCGGTCCTCTGCGCCGGGCTTTATCTTCACCACCTCGCTCGCGCCCACGCTCGCAGCCGGCGCCCGCGCCAGCGTCGAATTCCTCAAGAGCGGCCATCACCTGCGCGAGGAACACCAGGCCCGCGCCGCCGAGCTGAAGCGCCGTCTGAAAGCCGCTGGCCTGCCGGTGATGGACACGGACACCCATATCGTGCCGATGCATGTGGGCGATCCGGTGCTGTGCAAACGGATGACCGACGCACTGCTTGAAGAGCACGGCATCTATGTCCAGCCGATCAATTATCCCACCGTGCCCAAGGGCACCGAGCGGATGCGGCTGACGCCGACGCCGTTGCATGATGATGCGATGTTCGATGAGCTGGTGGACGCCATGACGGCCGTTTACCGCGAGCATGCGGCGGCGAAGATCGCCTGATGGCCAAGGGCGATCCGCTCACGGGTCGGGAAGTCATCTTTGAATTTATCGCCTTGGGCGATTCCGTCCGGGTCGCCGCTGTCGATGTGCTGACCGGGGAAGAGGTCTATGTGACCGGACCGGCCAACACGCCTCAGAACGATCTAGAACGGATCGCGGGGCGCAAGCTGGCCCGCAAACTTGGCCTGCTGGGTGAGGGCGAAAAGAAAACGCCCCGGCGCGGCGGCCGGGGCGTCATCGTTTAACTCAGCCAAGGTGAGCGGCTTATTTGCCTTTACGGCGGCCGCCGCCTGTACCCAGGCCGATTTGCTTGGCGAATTCAGAGCGACGCTTGGAATAGTTCGGCGCAACCATTGGATAGTCCGCCGGCAGCCCCCACTTGCGGCGGTAATCGTCAGGCGACATGTCGAACTGGGAACGCAGATAACGCTTGAGCATTTTCAGCTTCTTGCCGTCTTCCAAGCAGACAATGTAATCGTCAGTCACGGACTTGGAAATCGGCACAGCCGGCTTCGCCTTCGGCTCCGGCTTGGCTTCGACGCCGGAGATTTCCTTCATGGTGGCGTGCACTGACTTGATCATTTCCGGGACATTTTCGGCCGGGACAGAGTTGTGGGTCAGGAAAGAAGCGACAATGTCGGTGGTCATCCGAAGCAGCTCTTCGTTATCGACCGGGGGGAGCATTTCTTCTGACATGGGGGGATCCTAATGCTTTTACGGGTGAACGATTCACCAGATTGATTGTGGCTATACGCCTTTCGATTTGGGCGGGCAAGTAATGCGCACGTGTAAATTCATCAGGTTGAGAGCTTAATGACTATTCACCATCATGGCTTTCAAGCCAGACCTGCACTTGGAAAGGCTGGAATTCGACACTGCGCTTGTCGCGCGGGACGGCGGACCGTATGTAGCTAGAGACGCCGAGCGAGAGAGGATTGATCATGGCCGACGCGCCCCAAACCAGCTTTGAGAACAGCTTCTTTAGCCAGTCTCTGGGAGCGGCGGACCCTGAGCTTGCGGCTGCAGTTTCGAAAGAGATCCATCGCCAGCAGACCCAGATTGAACTGATTGCATCCGAGAACATTGTCTCGCGCGCCGTTCTTGAGGCTCAAGGCTCGCCGCTGACAAACAAATACGCCGAAGGCTATCCAGGGCGGCGCTATTATGGCGGCTGCGAATTCGTCGATATCGCCGAAGAACTCGCCATTGAGCGGGCGAAAGAGCTGTTCGGTGCGGCCTATGCGAATGTTCAGCCCAATTCCGGCAGCCAGGCGAACCAGGCGGTCTTCCTCGCCCTTCTCAAGCCTGGCGACAAGATTCTCGGTCTCGACCTCGCCGCTGGCGGGCATTTGACCCATGGCGCCAAGCCCAATCAGTCGGGCAAGTGGTTTGAAGCCCACCATTATGGCGTGCGTGAAGAAGACGCCCTGATCGACTATGACGCGCTGCGTGAGCAGGCCAAAGAGGTGAGGCCTCAGCTCTTGATCGCCGGCGGGTCGGCTTATCCGCGTACGCTGGACTTTAAAGCCTTCCGCGAGATCGCCGATGAAGTCGGCGCATATCTGCTCGTCGATATGGCCCACTTCGCCGGTCTGGTGGCGGGCGGTGTCTATCCCAGCCCGATCGAATATGCCGATGTGTGCACAACAACGACGCACAAGACGCTGCGCGGTCCGCGTGGCGGCATGATCCTGTCGCGCGATGTCGATCTGGGCAAAAAGTTCAACTCGGCCATCTTCCCTGGCATTCAGGGCGGCCCGCTGATGCACGTCATCGCCGCGAAAGCGGTCGCCTTCGGCGAAGCCCTGCAGCCAGGATTTAAAGCCTATACGGCTTCCGTGGTGGAAAATTGCAGGGCCATGGCCGGCGCGCTTGATGAAGCCGGGTATGATCTTGTCTCCGGCGGCACCGATAGCCATCTCGCCCTTGTCGACCTGCGGCCTAAAGGCCTGAAAGGCAACATCTCCGAAGTCGCCTTGGAACGCGCGAACATCACCTGCAACAAAAACGGCGTTCCGTTTGATCCCGAAAAGCCGATGGTCACCTCCGGCCTGCGCATCGGCTCGCCCGCCGGCACGACCCGTGGCTTCGGCGCTGCCGAGTTCCGCCGCATTGGGGAGCTGATGGCGGAAGTCCTCGACGCGCTGGCGGTGAAGGGTGAAGGCGACGACGCGGTGGAATCGCGCGTGCGTGAGGAAGTTATCGCGCTGTGCGAAAGCTTCCCGATTTATCCGGACCTCAACGAAAAAGGCTGACCTGCATTGCGCTGTCCTTTTTGCGGCAATCCTGACACCCAAGTGAAGGACTCGCGGCCGGCCGAGGACGGCCACGCGATCCGCCGCCGCCGCTTGTGTCCAGCCTGCGGCGCGCGCTTCACCACGTTTGAACGGGTCCAGCTGCGCGACCTTCAGGTGATCAAGACCGACGGCAAACGCGAGCCGTTTGACCGCGACAAGCTGATGAAATCCGTTCTGCTGGCCTCCCAGAAGCGTGAGATCGACCGCGAGCGCATGGAGCAGATGGTGTCAGGCCTCGTGCGTCGGCTGGAATCCGGCGGCGATCCAGAGATCAGCTCCAACACCATCGGCCAGCTGGTGATGGATGGATTGCGCAGCCTCGATACGGTGGCTTATGTGCGCTACGCCTCGGTCTATCGCGACTTTAAGGAAGTTGAGGATTTCTCCGATTTCATTAAAGAACACGGCCTTTCCGGCGATGAAGACGAGACGCTTCCGTGAGCCTGAACCGGCCGCGGGTCACCCTGAAGCTCGCCACCAGCCTGGATAGCCGCATAGCCTTGGCCGATGGCCGCTCGAAATGGATCACCAGCGCTGAGTCCCGCGCGCAGGTACATGACATGCGCGCCGCCCATGACGCCATGCTTACGGGCATAGGTACTGTGCTGGCCGATGATCCAATGCTGACGGCCCGGCCCGGCGGCGTCGAGGCGGTCAAGCAGCCACGTCGCGCCGTCATGGATACGCATGCCCGCACGCCGTCGAATGGCGCCTTCGTTGCGACCGGGCCCGTCACGATCTTTCATGCCGGCGATGATCCGCCGCCCGCGCTCGCCGTGTCCGGCGCAGAGCTGGTGAAGGTCGACGTCGACCATAGCGGCCATGTGAGCCTGGCGGCGGCCCTTGCCTGGCTTAAGGCCGCCGGTGCCGAGACTGTCATGATTGAAGCGGGCGGCCGTCTCGCCGCGAGCGCGATCAAGGCTGATGTCGTTGACCGGATTGAGTGGTTTCGCGCCCCGATCGTGCTGGGCGGGGACGGCCGTCCAGCCATCGCAGCTCTGGGCCTTGAGAGTCTGGATGCGCCGCCCACCTTCAGGCGCGTGGCGTTTCGCGAATGTGGACGTGACATCTGGGAAAGCTGGGAGCGGGTTTAAATGTTCACCGGGATCATCACGGCTGTCGGTCGGATTGAAAGCATCGAGCCGGGTCCGGTGCACCGTTTTTGGGTGTCCAGCCCGTATCCGGCGGAGAGTTTCGAAATCGGCTGCTCGGTCGCCCATGCCGGGGCCTGCCTGACCGTCGTCGAGGTCCGACCCGACGGGCAGGGCGCCCGTCATCTGGTGGAGTTGTCTCCGGAGACGCTCGAGCGCACCTCGTTGGGCGACTGGGTGGAAGGCGGCCCGGTGAATCTGGAGCGCTCGCTGAAAGTCGGCGACGAACTGGGCGGCCATATCGTCCAGGGCCATGTCGACGGCGTCGGCGAAGTGGTGGATCGAATTGATGCGGACGGGTGGATCACCTTCCGCGTCAAAGCGCCAGAAGGCTTGTCGCCTTTTGTTGCGGAAAAAGGGTCCATCGCTGTGGATGGCGTGTCTTTGACCGTCAACAAGGTCGATGGCGATGTATTTGATCTGATGATCATTCCCCATACCGCTGAAGTGACGACGATCGGCGGCCTGCAGCCGGGAGCGCGCGTCAATCTGGAAGTTGACGTGATGGCGCGCTATGCAGCCCGCCTGATGGCGGCGCCGAACGCCGCCAAGCCACAAGGATGACCGGCGTGAGCGAATATTCAGGCGACAGCCCGCTGTCTCCCATTGAAGACATTATCGAAGACGCCCGGAACGGCCGCATGTTCATCCTGGTCGACGCCGAGGATCGGGAGAATGAGGGCGATCTGATCGTTCCGGCCCAGTTCGCGACGCCGGACGCTGTGAATTTCATGGCCAAACATGGCCGCGGTCTCATTTGCCTCTCGATGACACGCGAGCGCGCCGAGACTTTGAAGCTGCCGCTGATGGCGCAAGATAATCGCTCGCGCCACTCGACCAATTTCACCGTGTCGATTGAAGCCAAAGAAGGCATCTCCACCGGCATTTCGGCCCATGACCGTGCACTGACCATTGCGACCGCGATCGATCCGGCCAAATCCGACGCAGACATCGTCAGCCCAGGCCATATCTTCCCGCTGGTGGCGCGTGATGGCGGGGTTTTGGTGCGCGCCGGGCATACCGAAGCCGCCGCCGACATCGCCCGGATGGCCGGCTGCCAGCCCGCTGGCGTGATCTGTGAAATCATGAATGAAGACGGCTCCATGGCCCGTCTGCCCGATCTCATCGCCTTTGCACAGCATCACGGCCTGAAGATCGGTACGATCGCCGATCTCATCGCCTACCGCCGCCAGCATGACCGCTTTGTGGAACGTCGCCTGGACACCGAGGTGAGCACAAGGTGGGGCGGGCCGTTCAAAATGACGGTGTTCCGCTCTCTCGT
This sequence comes from uncultured Oceanicaulis sp., assembly GCA_964484345.1. GTDB lineage: Bacteria > Pseudomonadota > Alphaproteobacteria > Caulobacterales > Maricaulaceae > Oceanicaulis. Next base: position 14,872 of record CAZAGE010000001.1, read on the forward strand.
GGACGCCGTTGAGCATGTCGCCATCGTCAAAGGCGAGGTGGACCCTAACGAGCCGGTCCTGGTCCGCATGCACAAGGTCAGCTTCGCCGATGACGTCTTGGGCGCGATCGGCGGACGGACCACCCTGGTCGAACACGGGATTGAAACCCTTCAAAATCATGACGGGCCCGGCGTCATGGTGTTTATCCGGGAGACCAACCCCGCCGCCATCACCGAACATTTCGGCGCGGCGCCCGCCGATCCGCCGGACGCTCGCGAAGCCCGGCGTTTGCGTGAATATGGCGTCGGCGCCCAGATCTTGCTGGACCTTGGCGTGCGAAAGATGATCCTGGTCTCAACTGCGCCCAAACAGATCGTCGGCCTTGACGGCTATGGGTTGGAAGTGGTGGAGCAGCGCGAGATTGAAGGAGGCCTGTCATGACCGACACCCGCGTGCTCATTATCGCCGCTCCGTTCTACGAGGACATCACCGAGCAGCTGGTGGCCGGCGCCATGGCCTATCTGGACGAGCAGGGCGCATCCGCCGAGGTGATCGAAGTGCCCGGCGCGTTTGAAATTCCCGGCGTCATCGCGCTCGCGGAAGCGGGCGCGAAGCCCTATGACGCTTATATCGGCCTGGGCTGCGTAATCCGCGGCGAGACCAGTCATTACGACTATGTCTGCGGCGAGAGCGCGCGCGGCCTTATGGACCTGTCCATGAAAGGCGTGTGCCTGGGCTATGGCATCCTGACGGTGGAGAATATCCGCCAGGCGCGTGTGCGCGCCCATGTGGACCAAAAGAATAAGGGCAAGGACGCCGCCGAGGCCGCCCTGTCCATGCTGGCTCTTAAACGCAAGTTCGGCGCGGCCTGATGAGCTCGGCGGCCACAGACACCGAAAACGCCAGCGAACGCCGCGCGCGTTTGCGCCGCTCGGCGCGCTTGAGCGCGGTCCAGGCGCTTTATCAAATGGAATTGACCGGGCAGGGCGCCACCAAGGTGGTCAAACAGTTCCGCGACCATCGGTTTGGGTATGACGATGAGCCGGGTGATTACGTAGAAGCCGACGAGGTTTTCTTCGAAGACCTGCTCAACGGCATCGTCGCGCGCCAGGACGAGGTGGATTCTCTCGTCGCCGGCGTGCTCAAGGATGGCTGGAAGCTATCGCGCCTGGACGCCACCGTGCGCGCCATCCTGCGCGCTGGCGGCTATGAGCTTTTGGCGCGTGAAGATGTGCCCGCCGCCGCCGCGATCAACGAATATGTCGATGTGGCCAACGCCTTTTTTGAAGGCGCAGAACCCGGCTTCGTCAACGCGACGCTGGATGCTTTGTCCAAGAAGCTGCGCCCCGCGAGCGCGGATTAGATGACCCGATCCGGGCTGAGCGAGTTTGAGTTCATTCGCTCGCGGCTCGCCCCGCTCAGCTCTGACGCCCACGGCGCCGCCGGACTGACCGATGACGGCGCCGTGCTCGAGCTTGGTCCCGGCGAACGCTTGGCGGTGACGTCGGATACGCTGATCGAAGGCCGGCATTTTCCTAGCGGCGAAGACCCGGCGCTCGCCGCCCGTAAGGCTTTGCGGGTCAATTTGTCCGATCTCGCCGCCATGGGCGCCAAGCCCTTCGCTTACAGCGCCGGCATCGTTTGGCCCTTGGACGGCTTTGCTGAGCGGGCGGACGGCTTCGTGGCCGGACTGGCCCTCGACCAGGCGCGCTACGGTGTTCGATTGATCGGGGGCGACACGACGTCGGCCGAGGCGCCCTGGACCTTGTCGATCACCGCCTTTGGCCGCCTGCCGACCGGCGTGAGCTTGCGCCGGGGATGCGCCAAGGCTGGGGACGGATTAATCGTGACCGGCACGATCGGAGATGCGGGCCTGGGCCTCGGTGCGGCCCAAGGTCGGTGGTCGCCGTCTGGCCCCGATCATCGCGCCCATCTCGCCCGGCGCTTTCAACTGCCCGACCCGCGCATCAGTATTGGGTTGGCGGCGCGAGACTTCGCCAACGCGGCCATTGACGTCAGCGACGGCTTGCTCTCCGAAGCCCGGCATGTTGCACAGGCCAGCGGTCTATGCGCGGCCGTTGACCTTGATTGCCTGCCCTTATCGCAGGTCGCCCAGGAGTGGCTTGAGGCGCAAAGCGACCGCCGGGCGGGTCGCCTTGATCTAGCGTCGAGCGGAGATGATTACGAGCTCTTGCTGGCCGTTCCCAAAGCGCGTCAGACCGGCTTTCTAGAAGCATGCGACCAGCTTGGCGTACCCGCGACGGTTATCGGGGATTTGCATGCCGCCAGCGGAGGCGGAAGCCTTCAAGTCAGCGCCGAAGGTCAGCGGGTAAAGCCATCCCGCCTGGGATTCACTCAATTTTGACCCTCGACCGCTAAGGTCAGTGTCATGATGACGCGGCTCCTCATTTCCAGCCTCTTGGCGGCCCTGATGTTGGCTGCCGGCGCGCACGCGATTGCGCCGCCGCCGGAAGGCGAGGAGCGGGAGGTGATCGTGCTTTACAACGTGCTCGACGAGCGCGCAGATCAGCTCTCCGATGCTTTCGCTGCGGATGAAGAAACGTGCCCCAATGAGGTTCGGACCGCGCCAATCGTGCTCCCGATCACGCAATCAGAACGGCTGATCGGCTATGCCTTCGTGACTCCGCGCTTCTGCCTTTCTCGGGGGGTGAACCGGTTCCAGTTTGATGGCCGGATGCACTTTGTGATCGACCAGATGGTGCGCGCCGGCCACCGCACGCCGTTAACGCTGGATGACGAGCGCCAGCTTGTCGACGGGCCGACCGGCGCAGCGCTGTTGAGCGCCGCCGTCCAGATTATGGGCGAAAATCGGGTCGAGCGGCTCGACCTGCTTGGCTCGGATGTGACTTACCTGCGTTAGAAACGCGCACCCACGGCAAACCTTTCCCCTAAACAACGGCCAATATTGCGCCCCTTCAACGGCTTGGGCATAGTCCCTGCACCGGGGAGGGCTTAGCTGCGCCGAATCAATAACAACTCCTCATGGATGCAGCGTGGGCCTCAATCAAAACAACACTTGAATGAGGACATTCGAACATGGCCATGGAAGAGCTTTGGCTCTGGCTCGCAGTCGCTGCGGGCTTGCTGTCTATCGTCTACGGGGTGGTTCAGATCCGCTCCATCATGTCGGCGCCGGCCGGCAATGAGCGTATGCAAGAGATCGCCAAGGCGATTCAGGAAGGCGCTGACGCCTATCTGAAGCGCCAATACACCACCATCGCCATTGTCGGCGTGGTGATTTTGATCCTCGTGGGCTTCCTCTTGGGCCCGATCGTCGCGGTCGGTTTCCTGGTCGGCGCGCTATTGTCCGGTGCGGCCGGCTTTATCGGCATGCTGGTCTCGGTCCGGGCGAATGTGCGCACCACCGAGGCGGCGAAAGAATCGCTGCAAGCGGGCCTTTCCATGGCGTTTCGCGCGGGCGCGGTGACGGGCATGCTCGTCGCCGGCCTCGCGCTGTTGTCCATCGCGGTCTATTACGGCGCTCTGACCGGGTTTTCCGGAGTTGGAACCGAGCCGGTCAGCCGCACGGTCATCGACGGCCTGGTGGCCTTGGGCTTCGGCGCCTCGCTGATCTCCATCTTCGCGCGTCTGGGCGGCGGCATCTTCACCAAGGGCGCTGATGTCGGTGGCGACATGGTCGGCAAGGTGGAAGCGGGCATCCCGGAGGATGATCCCCGCAACGCCGCAACCATTGCAGACAATGTTGGCGACAATGTCGGCGACTGCGCCGGCATGGCGGCTGACCTGTTTGAAACCTATGCGGTGACTGTGGTGGCCACCATGGTGCTCGCCTCGATTTTCTTCCGTGATGCAACGGGCGGAGACGGCGTGACGCTGGGCGCCATGATGATTTATCCGCTCGCCATCGGCGCGGTGTGCATCGTCGGCTCCATTCTCGGGGCCTTCTTCGTGCGTCTGGGCCAAGGCAGCACCAATGTGATGGGAGCGCTCTATAAAGGCTTCATCGCCACGGCGATCTTTTGCTTGATAGGTCTCGGGATCGCCACGCACTTCGTGCTGGGCTTTGACGGCGCCGCCACGACTTCGGCAGGCCAGCTGGTGACAGGCATGGACCTCTTCCTCTGCGGCCTAGTCGGTCTGGTGGTGACGGGTCTGATCGTCTGGATCACCGAATACTATACCGGCACTGAATTCGCACCGGTGAAATCGGTGGCGAAGGCCTCTGAATCCGGTCACGGAACCAATGTGATCCAAGGTCTGGCGGTGTCCATGGAGGCGACCGCGCTTCCCGCCTTGGTGATCATCGTGGCGATCATCACCACCTTCTCGCTCGCGGGCCTGTTCGGGATCGCGATTGCGGTGACCACCATGCTCGCGCTTGCGGGCATGGTCGTGGCGCTGGACGCTTTTGGTCCGGTGACCGACAACGCCGGCGGGATCGCGGAAATGGCGGAGCTGGAAGGCTCGGTTCGCGACACCACCGACGCTTTGGACGCGGTGGGCAACACCACTAAAGCCGTCACCAAAGGCTACGCCATCGGCTCGGCGGGTCTGGGCGCTCTGGTTCTGTTCGCGGCTTACACCGAGGACCTGAACTATTTCGCGTCTAATCCGGACACCTATCCCTTCTTCGCCGGCATCGACGTCGACTTTTCGCTGTCCAACCCCTACGTGGTGGTCGGCCTGTTGTTCGGCGGTCTTTTGCCCTTCCTGTTTGCAGGCATGTCCATGACCGCTGTCGGCCGCGCCGCGCAAAAAGTGGTTGAGGAGGTCCGCCGGCAGTTCAAAGAGAAGCCGGGCATCATGGAATACAAGGAGAAGCCCGATTATGGCCGCGCCGTGGACATCCTGACCTCGGCCGCCATTCGGGAGATGATCATCCCATCCATGCTGCCGGTGCTGGCGCCGATCGTGCTCTTCACCGTGATCTACTTCCTGCCTGTGGCGGGCCTTAATGAGGCGCTCGCCGCGGTAGGGGCGATGCTGCTGGGCGTGATCGTCACCGGTCTTTTCGTGGCCATCTCCATGACCGCCGGCGGCGGCGCCTGGGATAACGCCAAGAAATACATCGAAGACGGCCATCATGGCGGCAAGGGCTCTGAAGCTCACAAAGCCGCGGTGACGGGCGATACCGTCGGTGACCCCTATAAGGACACCGCCGGCCCGGCCGTGAACCCGATGATCAAGATCACCAATATCGTGGCCTTGCTAATGCTGGCGGTGCTGGCCGGGTTCTAGGCCCTAACGCCTGCCCAAAGAGAAAGCCCCGGTCGCAAGACCGGGGCTTTTTTCTTCGGCGCGTTCAGCTGGCGTCGAGAAGATGTTGACCTTAAGCGCTAGTTGCCGTCCGGCCGCGGACCACCGGCGCCGCCAGGCAGATTTTGTTCGCCGCCGAACTGCTCGCCCGGCAGGCGTCCGACATTGCCCAGCAGCTGTTCGAGAACGGACAGCTCGCGGCCCCGCGTTGGGGTCTCGCGATCGACAAGCGCGACCACGCGGCCATCTTCCAGACCATACTCGTCCACCGCTTCCACCGAGCCGTCCTCGGCGAAGCGGACGGCGATCACGCGGCGTTCGCGGGTGTCCGGACGCAGATAGGCGAGATACTCGCGCGTCGCGGAGATGTAATACCAGGTGTCATCGTCGAACATGCCACGCGTGGACGGATTGCCCAGTGTCGCCAGAACGCTGGCGCGGGTGTCTTCGCCCGGCGTCAGGGTCGGCACTTCGCCGTCCGCATAGCGAAAGCCGTGGCTGCGCAGCGTCGGATTACAGGCCGACACGACGGTGGCGCCGGCGATGACGGCGGCGAGAATGGCGGTGCGACGAAGACCCATGGGGGCTCCCTATCGATGAGCGTGTGCAGTTGACCGCGCTTGAACACGGGCCATGCGTTGACGTAACGGTTTGCGACCATAGCTTCAAGCGCCTCGCTAAGGGAGATGCAAGCGCATGTTTGGCCGCCTGTTTCGCACAGATCCGATGAAAAAGCCGGCCCACGCCGCCTATGAAGCGGTGCTGGCCGCCTCGCGTCAGCCGTTTTTGTACGCTGATCCAGGCGCGCCGGACACGGTGGATGGGCGCTTCGACATGCTGTTGATGCATGCGGTGATCTTCTTTCGCCATGTGCGCACCGCCGGGGAAGCGGGCGTACATATGAATCAGCTGGTCTTTGATCGCCTGTTCGACGATATGGACGCAGCGCTGCGCGAAATGGGCACCGGGGACCCCAGCGTGGGCAAGAAGATCAAGGAAATGGGCCAGGCTTTTTACGGCCGCGCGGAGGCCTATGAAGCCGCGCTCAACGCGAAAAACGCCGACGCGCTGGCGGATATCATCAAGCGCAACTTGTTCGCGTCCGACACTACGGTCAGCGATGACATGCCGCCGCCACCCATCCCTGAAGGCCAGCAGGACGCCGTCGCGCGACGGCTGGCGGGCTATATGCTGGCGGCTGATGCACACATGGCCGAGCAGGAGGCTGCGGCGTTGATTGAAGGGGCTTTGCCGTGTTTCCCAGGTGAGGCCTGATTTAAGAGCAGGGTCACTTGCTTGCATCGAGAAGACTGATCGCTAAGGTGCGCACCGCCCGACGCCTGGGTGTCGGGAAGCCTTTCGCGAGACCGCTCAAATGACTGCTCCGCTGGTGCTTTCCATTGATGCCATGGGGGGAGATGACGCCCCACGCGCCGTGATTGACGGCGCGGCGCATTTCCTCAAAGGCCGCAAACGCGCGGTGAAATATCTCTTTCACGGCGACGAGGCGCAGCTGCGCCCGCTGATCGACGCCCATGATGGGCTCGCCGCGGTCTGCGAAATCCGCCACACCGAAAGCGAAGTCGACATGTCGGCCAAGCCGTCTGAAGCGGTTCGGCGGTCGCGCGGCTCGTCCATGTGGAATGCGGTCCACGCCATCAAGGACGGCGAGGCCCATGTGGCGGTCTCAGCCGGGAATACCGGCGCTCTGATGGCGATTTCCAAAGTGATCCTGCGGATGAAAAAGGGCGTGCACCGTCCCGCCATCGCGGCGAGCTGGCCGGCGCCGCGGGGATATTCCACGGTTTTGGACGTCGGCGCGAATGTGGAGGTGACGCCCTCCCAGCTCGTCGAGTTCGCTGTCCTGGGCGAAGCCTTTCACCGTGCGGTCCACGGCGCGGAGCGGCCGACCGTCGGCATCCTCAACGTCGGCCAGGAAGAGCTCAAAGGCAGCCAGACCATCCGCGACGCCGACGCGCTGTTGCGCGACGCGGCGCTTGATATGGACTATCGCGGCTTTGTCGAAGGCGACGACATCTCCAACGCGACGACAAATGTGGTGGTCACTGACGGCTTCACCGGCAATGTCGCGTTGAAGACGGCGGAGGGTACGGCTCGGCTTGTCGGCGGCTGGGTGCGCGACGCGCTGACGACGACGCTGTTTGGCAAACTCGCGGCCGCTTTGCTGTCGCTGGGACCGCTCAACACCTTGAAAGAACGCATGGACCCGCGCAGCGTCAATGGCGGCGTGTTTTTGGGTTTGAACGGCGTCGTGGTAAAGAGCCATGGGGGCACCGATGAAATCGGCTTCGCCACTTCGCTTCGGATCGCCCTGGATATGGCGGACAGCCGGTTCCTGTCTGAGATTGAGAACAATCTTGCGCGGCTGTCCGAATTTGAAGCGCACAGCGAAGACGCTGCGTCTTAAAGACCGCGATTAGAGGGAAACCACGCGTGAGTGATCTCTACGCCTGCCTGGCCGGCATCGGGTCCTATCTGCCTGAGAAAATCCTGACCAATGCGGGGATGGAGGCGATCGTTGAAACCAGCGACGAGTGGATTCGCGAGCGCACAGGCATCGAGCAGCGCCATATCGCCGCCGACGGCGAACTGACTTCGGATCTGGGGGCGGAGGCCGCGCGCCGCGCTCTAAAAAGCGCAGGCTGTGAGGCCGACGATGTCGATCTGATCGTGGTGGCGACGGCGACGCCGGATCTGACCTTCCCGGCGACGGCGACGATCATCCAGGAAAAGCTCGGCATCACACAGGGGGCCGCCTTTGACGTTCACGCCGTGTGTTCCGGCTTCCTCTACGCCTTGGCGACCGCGGACAATTTCATCCGCTGCGGACAGGCAAAAACGGCTTTGGTGATCGGCGCCGAGACGTTTTCGCGCATTCTCGACTGGACCGACCGCACAACCTGCGTCTTGTTCGGCGACGGGGCCGGGGCGGCGGTGGTGACTGCAGAATCCGGCAAGCCGGAAGAGGGCAAAGGCGTCCTTAAGACCCATTTGCGCTCCGATGGGCGGTTCAAAGACTTGCTCTATGTCGATGGCGGACCGTCCGCGACGAAAACGGTTGGCCATCTGCGCATGCAGGGCAATCAAGTCTTCCGCCATGCCGTCAATAAGATCGCCGGCTCCATGCAAGAGCTTGCAGATCAAGCTGGTGTCGCGATTGAGGATATTGACTGGTTCGTGCCGCACCAGGCCAATCAGCGCATCCTTCTGGGCGTTTCGAAGAAGCTGGGTATTCCGGAAGAAAAAGTGATCTCCACCGTCGCGATGCACGGCAATACGTCGGCCGCCTCGATACCGCTCGCCTTTGACGCCGCAATAGCGGACGGCCGGATCAAACGCGGCGATCTCATCTTGATGGAAGCGCTGGGCGGCGGCTTCACCTGGGGCGCCGCGTTAGCCCGTTATTGAGCATTTTCGCATGGTTAACGTTGACCGGCGCGCGCGATATCGTAACCTTATTCCAACTGGGTGAATCCATTTGGGGACGGATATGAATAGCAACACTATGACCCGTGCGGACCTGGCCGACGCTGTCCACCGCGAAATCGGGCTTCCGCGTCAGGAAAGCGGTCAGCTTGTCGAAGCGGTCTTGGATATGATTTCCGACACGCTCGTCGAGGGTCACTCCGTCAAACTGTCCTCCTTTGGATCCTTTGTCCTGCGCGATAAAAACGGCCGCGTCGGCCGCAATCCAAAGACCGGGGAAGAAGTTCCCATCGAACCCCGCCGCGTTCTCGTTTTTAAGCCCAGCCAGGTGCTGAAGGAACGCATCGACACCGCACTTTCCAAAGGCTAACCCAGCTTCATGGCCGAAAAGGCAGCCACTGCTTACCGCACCATTTCTGAAGCCGGTGAAGAAACAGGCCTGCCGGCGCACGTCTTGAGATTTTGGGAAAGCAAGTTTTCCCAGCTGCGACCGGTCAAGCGCGCCGGGGGGCGCAGGCTTTATCGGCCTCAGGACATCTCTCTGATTTTGGGTTTGAAGCATCTTCTCTATGAGGAAGGCTTCACCATCAAAGGCGCCCAGAAATACGTCAAAGACCATGGCGTGGCGCACTTGATTGAACAGGTTGAGCAAGGGCAGGGGCTCAGCCTGTCTCCGGCTCCCGCCGCCGATCCCGCTCCGGCGCCCCCACAGGCGCCTATCCCCTCCGACAGCCCGGCGCCGTTGTTCGAGCACGCCACACGGACAACCGGTCTTCCCGCCGATCATAACGCACGCCTGCAAGCGGCCGTTGATCAGCTTCGGACCGCACAAAAAACGCTCAGCGCGCTTCGGAACAGCAAAAGCACCTGAGATGCCTGCAAACGCGGTTGCGGGATTGCGGCTTCGGCCAAGCGCGCCTATAACCCGCCTCCCGCCTTCAGGCGGGCTGGCGTGACCCGCGCCAGAATCATGGTGGCGGAGCGTGGCGCAGCCCGGTTAGCGCACCGGTCTGGGGGACCGGGGGTCGCGAGTTCAAATCTCGCCGCTCCGACCATGATTTTACGTTTGTCTTGAGACACGCGCGAATAGATCGCGGACAGCCAAACCAGATCCCACCATCAGCAGCACCGCACTGGCCGCAAAAAACCAGAGCCCTGCCTGTACGGCGACCTGAAGGCCTGTTCCCGACCAAACGACGATCAAAACCGCAATCACCAACACATCGGTGAGGGACCATTTCCCCAGGCGCTCCGCCCAGCGGGCAAGACTGCTGTTCGGCGCGGGCGCTCGGATATGGAGCATTATCACCACGCCAAGCTTCATAATGGGCGTGACGAGCGAAAAGAGTGCGATAAGCAAGGACAGCGCGATCTCGCCGGTCTCATAGAGGCTTTGCACCGCCTCGATGAGCGAATAGCTCTCCTTGAACACCCAAAGGCGCGTGGTCTCCAGGACGGGCAGGGTGAGTCCGAGCGGCAAGCAGACCGCCGCGAGGATCAGGCAGACACGCGCAAGGGCGCCGCCGGCTGGACCGGTAGGGGCAGCGTGCAGAGATTCCGGCTCGGAAGAAAAGGGGCGGGCCGAAAGATCGGTCATAGTCCGATCATGCCTGAGACCCGCCCCGGAAAAAAGCGCCGTGTCGGCTGGGGGCCTTAGTACCCGCTCAAGCGGGCGACCTCGCCCGAAGCAAAGGCGTCATCGCCTAGAAACTCGCCGGCGGCTTGGGCCCGCTTGTAGTAAAGCCCAATGTCATATTCGTCGGTCATGCCGACACCGCCATGCATCTGAATGCCTTCAGAGGTCGACAGGCGCGACACGGCCGTCGCTTTCGCCTTGGCGGCGGCGCACCAAAGGGGGGATTGGCTGGGCTGGGTATCCAGCGTGGTCAGCGCCCGGCGGACCAGGGACTGGGACAATTCCAGCTCGCCATAAAGATGGGCGGCGCGATGCTGCAGGCCCTGGAAAGTCGCGATGGAGACGCCGAACTGCTCGCGGCCTTTGAGATATTCCAGCGTGTCTTCAAACGCTTGCACCGCGACGCCATGGCTTTCCGCCGCCTGAGCGGCCCGGCCGGCGTCGAGGATTTGGCGATAGGCGTGCTCGCTGTCTTCCGCGCCGGAGAGCAAGGCATCGCCGTCCAGCTTCACATCTTCGAATTGGAAGTCCGCCGGGACATGGCTGTCCAGCGTGCGGCGGTCGGTGCGAGAGACGCCCTCCGCCTTGGGATCGACCAAGAAGAGGTTGATTTTGTCATCGTCCGTGCGCGCCGCGACGATCAGGACATTTGCGCCCGCGCCGCATCCGACAAAGCGCTTGGAGCCGGTCAAGCGGAAACCATTGCCGTCTTTGACCGCGCGCGTGTCGATCTTTTCCGGCTTGTGGCGGGCTTTTTCGTCGATCGCGAAGCCGATGACGATCTCACCGCCTGCGATCTTGGGCAAATAGGCGCTTTTTTGCGCGTCCGTGCCCGCCAGGTTGAACGCCGTCGCGCCCAGAACGGCGGTGGAGAGGAAGGGCGCGCTCGTCAGGTTGCGGCCCATTTCTTCTAAGATCACCCCGGCGGCGGCGAAGCCCATATCGACCCCGCCATGCTCTTCCGGCACCAGCACGCCGCACCAGCCCATCTCCGCCATCGACGTCCACAAATCGCGGGAAAAACCGATTGGATCACCAGCGTCGCGCAGCGCCCTCAGAGCTGGAATAGAGGCGGTTTCAGCCAGGAAGCCGCGCGCGGCGTCGCGCAACATTTGTTCGTCTTCGCTAAGAACAAAGCTCATCTCTTTTGTCCTTCGTATCTTAGGACGTCGGCATGCCAAGCACGCGCTTGGCGATGATGTTGAGCTGAACCTCGCTGGTTCCGCCTTCAATCGAGTTCGCGCGAGAGCGCAGCCAAGACCGGGCCGGATCACCATCGGTTTCGTTTTCGCCCTCCCAGAGCAGGCCGTCAGAGCCGAGCGCGGACATGTTGAGCTCATTCTTGCGCTTGTTCAGCTCGGTGCCGACATATTTCAGCATCGAGGCGCGGGCGCCGACGCCTTCGCCATTATCCGCTTCTTCCTTGACCCGGCGCAGGGTGGCGTCGAAGGCCAGGCCGTCAATGGTCAGGCGGGCGATATCGCCGCGCAGGATCGGATCTTCGACCTTGCCGTCTTCGTCCACTTCGCCAGACTGGTGCGCTGCTGTGACCGGGTTGAGGCCGCCGAAGGTGGCTTCCGACACGATGCCGGCGCGCTCATGGCTCAACAGGTATTTCGCGATCGTCCAGCCTTGGCCCGGCTCACCGAGCAGGTTGGCGACATAGCCTTTGGCGTCGTCGAAGAAAGTCTCGCAAAAGGGCGATTTGCCCGAGATCAGCTTGATCGGTTTGGTGGAAACGCCCGGCTGGTCCATGTCGACCAGGATGAAGGAGATGCCTTCATGCTTGGAGGCGTCAGCTTCCGTGCGGACCAGAGCGAAAATCCAGTCGGACTTGTCCGCATAGCTGGTCCAGACCTTCTGGCCGTTGATCACATAGTGATCGCCTTGTAGCTCGCCCTTGGTGCGCAGCGAGGCGAGGTCAGAGCCCGCGCCCGGCTCGGAATAGCCCTGACACCAGCGGATCTCGCCGCGGGCGATCTTGGGCAGATGCTCGAGCTTTTGTTCATGGGTGCCGAATTTCAAAAGCGCCGGGCCGAGCATCCAGATGCCGAAGCTGTCCAGCGGCGAGCGGGCGTTGATCGCTTTAAGCTCTTCTTTCAGGACGAAGGCTTCTTCCTTGGACAATCCGCCGCCGCCATACTCCGTCGGCCAGGTCGGAACCGTCCAACCTTTTTCAACCATGCGGTCAAACCAGAGCTTCTGGTCCTCGTTGGCGAATTCCCAATTCTTGCCGCCCCAGCAGATATCAGCTTCTGAGCGGATAGGCTTGCGCATGCTTTCGGGGCAATTGGCCTTAAGCCATGCGCGCGTGTCTTCGCGGAATGCCTCTAGCGACATGATCCGTCTCCTCCCTGACGTTTACGTAAAGGGTAAGCCGAGGCGACGGCGCTGGCCAGCCCGAAACATGCCCTTCTGCACGGCCGCCGCGACAGAACGGCGCGTTTGACTTGCCAAGATCGACCGGGCCGATAAGTACGAGCGCACATCGCGACACGCCGGACGAAGAATGACCCAAACCGCACTGCCCGCCGCCTTCACCGCTCCAGAAACCCACCGCGCCATGTTCTGGTGGCTGGTGGTGGTGGCGGCCTTTGTCTGCTCGATGATCCTGGTGGGGGGAGCCACGCGCCTGACCGATTCCGGATTGTCCATCGTGGAGTGGCGGCCGGTGACCGGCGCGATCCCGCCCTTGACCCAAGAGGGCTGGGAGCAGGAGCTGGAGAAATACCGTCAGATCCCCGAATACCAGGTCCAGAACCGCGGCATGTCGATGGAGGAGTTTCAATTCATCTATTGGTGGGAATGGGGCCATCGCCAGCTGGGCCGCGTCTTGGGCCTGGTCTTCGCGATTCCGTTTTTCTTCTTCCTGCTCACCGGACGGATGCCCAAGCGTTTGCAGCCCCGCTTGTGGATCCTGTTTGCCCTGGGCGGACTTCAAGGCGCGATTGGCTGGTGGATGGTCTCGTCCGGGCTGACGGAACGCCTCGATGTCAGCCAATATAGGCTGGCGACCCATCTCAGCATGGCCTTTGTGATCTTAGGCCTGACGTTGTGGACCGCGCTTGAGCTGCGCTACGGGCAAACCAAGGCCCTCGCGCGCCCTAAGCTGTTCCCTTGGATGACGGCGTTTTGGGCGGCGGTGCTGTTGCAGATCGGCCTGGGCGCCTTCGTCGCAGGGCTGGACGCCGGCCGGATCTATACGACCTGGCCCGGCTTTCAGGGTCAGATCATTCCGCAAGACTATTTGATGGGCATGCCATTTTGGCAGGCGATCTTTGAAAGTCGGCCAGCCGTGCAATTCCAGCATCGCTGGTTCGCCTATCTGCTGGTGGTCGCCGGCGGCGCGCTGGCTTATGCACTCTGGCGCAGCCGGGACGACGTGTTGAAGCGCTTCGGGATCGCTATCCCGGTCGTGCTGGTGATCCAGGTCGTGCTCGGCATCGCCACGCTAATGGCGGCCGCCCCGCTCTCCTTGTCGCTGCTGCACCAGGGCGGGGCGATCGCGCTGTTTATGACGGCGGGCATGGCGGCCTGGCTGTCCGCCCGGGCGCTTGGCGCGGATCAGCCGCTCGGCGAGACAACCGCTCTGGACACCACTTCGCGGGCGACCAGCTTCACTTCGCCGTCCTCACGGTCGTAGACGGCGACCAGGCCGGTCGAAAAGCCCATTCCGCCGAAGTTTTCGCGGGTCGCCGACAAAGCGGTCGGGCGCACGAAACCGTTGGTGCTCAATCCAGCGGTGGTCTCCAGGTTCGCGAGCGGCTGCAAAGTGTTGGCGTCATAAATCGAAACCGTGGCGTTATCCGGCGTCACAGTCAGCGCAGCCGGACGCCCCAAGAGCTCGCTATAGGTGACGTCGAAGATCGACAGACCGGCAGCCTCGGCCACCACGTCGCCGTCCACCGAGACCCGAACAAGGCCTGCCGTGGGGCCTGCCGCAATCAAATCACCCTGGGCCGCTGCACAGTCGCGCGCCGGGAAGGGCAGAGAGAAGCGCGCGCGCTCTTCAACGCTTAAACCTTCACCGCCCGTATCGCGGATGCGCACGATGGCGGCCTGAGACCCCGACCCTAACAGCGCCAGATCGACAAAGCCGATTCCGGTTTCAAACAGGCAAGCGGACGCCCACTCGCCCTCCGCCGCGCTTTCCAAAGGCAGTTCGATGATGGCCTCAGCCTGTTCGGCGACGACAAAGCCGCGCAATGCGCCATCGGAGTCGACGCCGAACAGCATGGGGAATTCCTCTCCGCGCAGGGCGAAGGCCGGCACGCCGGATAAGCCGTTAAGGCGAGGGCCGCTGCCGGACAGGACGACTTGGCCGTCGATATTAAAGATATCAAACCCGCCGCTGCTGAGGCCCGCCGCAATCAGGCCTGTCCAGGGCGCGCCGGCATTGGGCAGAAACACCAGGGCGTCGACCGGAGAGGGGACGGCGAAGCTGCTGGTGACCACCGCTTCACGGCTGACCGTTTCCGCGCCTGCGCCCTCAGCGCTCTCCGGCGCCTCGCAGGCCGACAGGATCAGACCGGCGCCGAAGAGCGCCGCGCCCAGGGTCCGCGCACGGCGAAGCTGCGCCCCGGTCCGTTCTGAACATTGAAAAACAGCAGGCTTCCGTCGGGAGAAAAGCATGGTCCGGTGATCTCACTGTATTCGCCCGAAGCGTCCGGGCTGGCGTTGCGGCCGATGGTATAGACGCGGCCTTCCGGCGTCACACCCCGGATGTATTGTTCCGCATCACCATCTTCCACCACGATCAGATCGCCCCAAGGGCTCACCGTGATATTGTCACACTTTTCAAGCACCTGGGCAGACCCGGATTCAACAAGTAATGTCAGTTCACCGGCTGCAGATGCTTCCTCCCGCGTGCCTTCTTGGGCGGAGGGACGGTAGCGCCAGATCTGTCCGATCCTGCCCGGGCCGCCATCGGTGCAACAGAAAAACACCTCGCCATCACCGAACCACATGCCTTCTCCGCGGGTGAAGGAGGCGGCGCCCTGTGCGATCGTGCGCTCGGCCATGTCGTTACCCGGATTGTTGACGGCTTCAACATCGACCCAATCCACCAGCATCGGCGCGCCCACCTCGACCCGCTCGGGATTGTCCGGCCAGTTATTGGTGTTCAGACCCGGCCGTCCGCGCACGGCCAGCGCCTGGAGCCGGCCTTCGCGCCACAATTCGCCAGGATGATCCGGAATGAAGCGCGTCAAAAGGCTCGGGCGGTCGTCTTCGGTTTGGTAGACGATGCCGGTGGACGGATCGACCGCCACCGCCTCACGATTAAACCGGCCCATGTGAAAAAGAGGGACCGGATCAATGAGCTCCGTCGCGCTCGCGGGGACTTCAAAAGCGTAGCCATGATCGCGCTGGCCGCCTTCGCCGGCCCTTGCGCGGGTTTCCTCACAGGTAATCCAGCTGCCCCAAGGGGTCGGGCCGCCAGCGCAATTGTCTTCAGTCCCCGCGATCGACAGGAATTGGCGCACGACCCGGCGTTCGGCGACATCAAAGTGGACGGTGGTGGTGCCACCCAGATGCGGCAGGCCGTCCGGCGTCAAATCATAGCAGCGATCCGCGTGGGCCGGGGTGAAGCGTTCGGCGTTCGGCCCGAAGGCGGACAGCTCGACCTCATCAGGACCCAGCTCGTGGTTGCGCACGAGAGTGACCAGATCGCCTGGGCCTTCAAAACAGGCCATGCCGTCATGGTCACCCGGCACCAGCAAGCCGTCATCCATTTCTTCGCCCGTGTCAGAGAAGGTCACATAGTCAAAGCCCGCCGGCAGATCGAACAGGCCGCGCGGATCTCGCTGCAGCGGGCCATAGCCAACGACCTGGTTCACATATCCACCCCGATCGCTCGACCTCATGCCTGCAAGGAGCGGCAAGCCGGCGAATGCGGTGCTGACAGCAGCGGTCTGGCGAAGAAAACTGCGGCGGGACGGGGTCATGACACATCCTTTTAAGGGGTCCAAGACATGGCTTAGCCCATGGTTTTCCAAAGGGATATCACGAGACGATGACAATTACGGTATTTGGGTACCGCATTTCTAACGCCTTGAAGCTGAACATTTTTTCAAACGGATGTTGACCCATTTGCGTCTCGCGCGTATCACCCGCGCCATCTTCGGCGGGGATGGGCCTTGCCGAGCACGGATATCCCAAGGCTTAAGCGATGAAGACTTTTACCGCCAAGCCCGCTGAGGTGGAGCATAACTGGGTCGTGATCGACGCAGAAGGCGCTGTGGTTGGCCGTCTGGCCGCCTATATCGCCACCCGCCTGCGCGGCAAGCACCGGGCCGACTTCACCCCGCATGTGGACACCGGCGACCATGTCGTCGTGATCAATGCGGACAAGGTGGTGTTCACCGGCCGCAAGTATAACGACAAGCGCTATTACCGCCACACCGGTCACCCGGGCGGCATCAAGGAAACCTCGCCGCGCAAGGTGCTGGAAGGCCAGTTCCCCGAGCGCGTCGTGGAAGCTGCGGTCAAGCGCATGCTGCCCAAAGAAAGCCCGCTGGCTCGCAAGCAATTCTCCAAGCTGCGCGTCTATGCCGGCGCTGAACATCCCCACGAGGCTCAGCAGCCGGAAGTGGTGGATTTCAAGTCCATGAACTCTAAGAACGCGCGGAGCTAAGAATGGCTGAAGAAGCACGTTCCCTCGAAGACCTGAAGTCCGCTCTCCAGGACGCAGGCTCTGACATCGTTCCCGAGGCTCCGGAAGAGGAAGTCCTCGCCGAGCCGAAAATCGACGAGCACGGCCGCGCCTATGCGACCGGCAAGCGGAAAAACGCCATCGCCCGCGTCTGGCTGAAGCCGGGCAACGGCAAGGTCACGGTCAATGGCCGCGATCAGGAAGTCTACTTCGCACGCCCGGTGCTGCGCATGGTGATCTCCCAGCCGTTCGAAACCGCTGAGCGCGTCGACCAGTACGACATCGTCTGCACGGTGAAGGGCGGCGGTCTGTCCGGCCAGGCCGGCGCAGTGCGTCACGGCATCTCCCGTGCGCTGACCTATTACGAGCCCGCCCTGCGCGGCGTGCTCAAGGCCGGCGGCTTCCTGACCCGGGACTCCCGCGTCGTGGAACGCAAAAAGTACGGCCGCAAGAAGGCCCGCCGCAGCTTCCAGTTCTCGAAGCGCTAAGTTTCAAGAACCGGGCTCTGGCTCAAAGATCAGCGGGCGGTCCTCAGGGCCGCCCGTTTTTCGTTGCGGCTTTGAGCTGGGCTGCGATCGCATCATAGACCAGCCGGATCCGGCGGTTGGTCCTCAATTCCCGGTGCGTCACCAGCCAGGTGGGAATGTCGATCCGGAATTGATCAGTCAGCACCGGCTCCAAGCCCGCATCGGCCGCAACATCTTCTGTCAGGACCGCAAGGCCGAGCCCCTCGCGCACCATGGCGACGATCACTTCACCGCTCTGACTAAACGCGCGCACGCCCGCCGCAGGCAGGGGCAGGCCCCGTTCTGCGAGCCCCTCGGCGACACGCTCTGGTATGTCAAAGCCGACGAAGGCATGGGCCTCCAATTCCGAGATGGATCGTGGGCGGCCATGCCGCTCGAAATAGGGGTTCGCTCCATAAAGAAGCACCGGCGTTTCACTGATCAGACGGCCGATCAGCTCGGGTTCGGTGGGCCTTGCGTGACGCACAGCGATGTCGGCTTCGCGCTTGCGCAGATCCTGCACGGCGTTGGACGCAACAACTTCAATGATAATGCCAGGCGCCTGCTCGCGGACGGCCGCGATCACGGCGGGCAGATGCTTTGCCGCAAACAGGCTGGTGGCGGTGATCGTCACCAGACCCTCGACAGCGCCCGATCTTCCCGTCGCCTCTAAGCTCAGCTGAGTGGCGGCGCTGGCCATCAATCGAACATGCTCAGCGAGCGCTGATCCGGTTTCCGTCGGCTGAAGGCTGCGCCGGTTGCGCTCGAACAGCGTGACGCCCAGATCGGCCTCAAGCGCGCTGACCTGGCGCGATAAGGTCGGTTGGGTGAGCTTCAGCTTGAGGGCGGCCGCAGAAAAGCTGCCTTCCTGCACCGTCGCCAGGAAGGCTTTGGCTTGGTTCCAGTCGAACTTGATCGCATCCCAGTTCATGATTCTTGTATATCAGAGATAATCTTCTGCCCGTTTATCGACGAAAATTGCATAGACTATAAAGGGGTCAACGCAAACGCGCTTCAACGCAGGAATGACGCCATGAGTTCAGCAAGCTTCTGGGACGGCAAAGCCGATCAATATTTCGAACAACCGATCAAATTTCCCAAACTCTATGAAAAGAAGTTAGCGCTGACCCAAGCCTATCTACGTCCTGAAGACCGGGTGTTTGAGTTCGGCTGCGGCACCGGCGGCACGGCGCTGCGGCATGCCGGACATGTCAGAGAGGTCGTGGCTACAGATATTTCTGAACGCATGATCGAAATCGCTTGGCGTGAAGCTGAACAAGCTGGGGTGTCAAACGTCCATTTCGAAGCGGTCAGCATCGAAGACTATGTCCCAAAAGCGCCGTTCAATATGGTGCTGGGATTGAACATTCTTCACTTGGTCAAAGACCGCAAAGCGGCCATCGACAAGGCCTACGCCATGCTGGAACCGGGCGGGTATTTCGCGACCAGCACGGTCTGCCTCAGCGACCGCATGGGCTGGCTGCGTCTGATCATTCCCTTCATGCAGCTTGTTGGCGTTGCGCCTTATGTGGCGTTCTTAAAGGAAAGCGATGTCGTCGCGGACCTGGAGGCGGCCGGGTTTGAGATCGTGGAACGCTACCGGCCCGAAAAGGCGATCGCACCCTTCCTGATCGCAAGGAAGCCGTCAGCTTAACGCGTCGAGAAACAGGGTCAGCGCGGTTTCTACGCTGGCGGCGCGCACCTGCGCCCGGCCTAAATCGCCAAAGCGTTTTTCTACCGTGGTGACGGAGCCGTCCGCGGCCGCCAGACCGAAGCAGACCAACCCCACCGGCTTGTCCGCACTTCCACCACCGGGGCCCGCGATCCCGGTGATTGAAACGGCCAATTGCGCTTCGCTATTCTTTAGCGCCCCGAGGACCATTTCCTGCGCCGCCTGTTCTGAGACGGCGCCATGGATGGTGAGCGTGTCCTCAGTCACACCCAGCATCTGATGCTTGGCGCTATTGGTGTAGGTGACGAAACCGCGGTCGACGACGTCAGACGATCCCGGGATCTCGGTCAGGGCGGCCGTCACAAGTCCGCCCGTGCAGCTTTCCGCCGTCACGACCATGACGCCGGCAGCGCGGGCGCGATCAAGAACCTGGCGGGCGAGGATGGTATGATCGCTCACAGTGTCTGCTCTTCGATCACACAGCTGACCACAGCTTCGGCCGCCAGACCTTCACCGCGTCCGGTGAAACCCAGCTTCTCTGTAGTGGTCGCTTTTATGTTCACGCGCGCCTCGGCCAAGCCAAGAAGCTCCGCCACCCGCACCTTCATCGCCGCCTTATGCGGTCCGATCTTCGGGCGCTCGCAAATCAGCGTGACATCGCAATGCACCGGACGGGCGCCGGCTTGGCTTGAGATCTTTACGGCATGCTCAAGAAACATGGCGCTGTCCGCGCCGCGCCAGCGCTCGTCCGTGGGCGGAAAGTGGTCACCGATATCGCCCAATCCGGCCGCTCCCAGCAGGGCATCGGTAATCGCGTGCAATCCTGCATCCGCGTCGGAATGCCCGATGAGCTGAAGCGGACAAGCGATAAAGACGCCGCACAGATAAACGCCGTCGCCTGGGGCGATGCGGTGGACGTCATAGCCCATCCCCGTCACTTGAAGCACTGGGTTAGGTTTGCTTTGCAAGAGATTCTGCGCTCTTTGAAAATCTGCGGGCCATGTAAGCTTAAAATTCCGTTCCTCACCTGGGGTGAGCGCGACGGACAAGCCATGGGCCCGCGCCAGGGACACTTCATCGGGAAAGTCCTGTCCTGAGTGCGCCACGAAGGCGGCGCGCAGCTTTTCGGTCGTGAAGGCCTGTGGCGTTTGAACCCGGCGCAAGGCGCTGCGATCTACGGCGACAACGCCGGTCTCCGCTTCACGCACAAGCGCATCGACCACCGGCAGAACCGGCGCCGCACCGTCATGGCTATCCAGCGCCACCAAAAGTCCATCAAAGATCGCGCGGGACACCAATGGCCGCGCCGCGTCATGGATCAAAACCGTTTTATGCGTCGCCGCTTCGACAGCGTTGACGACGGACGCGGTGCGGGTCGCGCCGCCCTCCACAAACCGGCACCGGACCGCAGCGCCCCCAAGATAGCCGCGCGCTTCGTCAACGCCGCCGGGTGGCGCGGCGACGATGATCTCTGCGCAGCGCGGGTCATCAACAAACGCCGCGACGCTCCAGGCGAGCACAGGCCTCCCGGCGAGCCTGCGATATTGTTTGGGAAGGCCGCCGCCAGCGCGTTCCCCGCGGCCGGCCGCAACGATGCAAGCGGTGTAGTGTAACTGAGCCATCACCGCTAAGCGTTAGGACCTGTCTCCTTTGAGGTCCAGTGCCCATAGAAAGCGGGAGCGCAGCGCCGCAGTCAGAACAGGCTCCGGCGCTGCGTCCTTTGGCCGGCTCCTTAGGAGTTGAGCGGACAGGAATCGCTCAAAACATAAATGATCTGGTTTTCGTAGAAGATTTTCACAGCAAAGAATCCCGGTTGGACTTCATTGCACGCTAAAACGACCGCGCCTTCCGGGATCATGGCCTGAGCGGCGGGGGCGAAGGCCAAGGCGGACAGACCCAGAAGCGTCGCTCCGAGGGCCACACGCAGTTTGCGAAAGGACATAAAATTCTCTCCATTGGCGAAAACAACGCAGGTGCACACCCTAGAGTGCACCGCCGATCACAGTCAATGGCTTTCCCTGCTCTGGCGAGACCGGGCCAGAGCGGCTATTTCACTGACCATGACGCAGCCTGCTTCACCCGCCTTTATGATCGGCGACATCCCCGTGCGAGCGCCCGTCTTGCTGGCGCCGATGTCGGGCGTGACCGATTGGCCGATCCGGCGGCAGGCGTTCGCTTGGGGCGCCGGGCTGGTGGTGTCCGAGATGGTGGCGTGCGAGACGCTGGCCCAGGGTCGCGAAGACGTCATTCGCCGGATGAAAGCCGATGACCGCTGCGGTCCTCATGTCATCCAGCTGGCGGGCCGGGAAGCGAAATGGATGTCGATCGGGGCCAAGCTGGCTCAAGATGCCGGCGCTGACGTCATCGACATCAATATGGGCTGCCCCGCCAAACAGGTGACGCGGGGGCTGTCAGGGTCCGCATTGATGCGTGATCTCGACCACGCGCTCGAACTGATTGAAGCGACGGTTGAGGCGGCCTCGGTTCCCGTGACGCTGAAAATGCGTCTGGGCTGGGACCATGACACGATCAACGCGCCCGAGCTGGCCCGGCGCGCCGAACAGGCCGGTGTTCAGATGATCACGGTCCACGGCCGCACCCGGCAGCAATTTTACAAAGGTGCTGCGGACTGGACCGCCATCGCGCCGGTTCGGGCGGCGATCTCCATTCCTCTAGTGGCCAACGGGGATATCGCCACGCCAGAAGACGCCCGCACCGCCCTGAACGCCTCAGGCGCAGACGCGGTCATGGTCGGTCGCGCCAGCCAGGGCCGTCCTTGGCTGCCCGGCGCAATCGCGGAGGCATTGGCGGGCGACGGCGTGCTTCGCGAACCCGCGCTTGCCGAAGGCGCGCAGAGCCTGGCTGAAGCTCTAGATGACGCGGTTACGCTTTATGGCGAAGCTCTGGGTGTGCGATGCATGCGCAAACACTTCGCCAGCTTTGTGGATTGGGCCGAACCCAATGCTGACCGGGCGCGCAGCTGGCGCGGGCTCTTGTGCCGGACTGGCGCGGTGTCCGCCGCTCAAGACGCGCTGTCCCGTTTCGCAAGCGAAACCGGGCAGGCCGCAGCATGACAGCGGGCCGGGCTGCGGAGGCGGCGAGCGTCGGATTGGTTCTGCTGGACCGTGAGGGTCAAATTGAATTCGTCAACGCAAGCGCCGAAACCCTCATCGGCCGATCGCGGCGGCGGCTCTTGGGAGCGGGCCTGAGCGATGCCGGAGATGTCGGCGCAGCCATCGCATCGCTAGCCAGCAGGGCCATGCAGGAACGCCGCGAAGTGTTCGCCCATGATTTCCCGATCCAGACCGAAGCGGGCCTCCTGCGTCTTTCTGTGGACGCCGTTCCGGAGGGGGAGGGCGTCTGCATCGCCTTGCGACCCTGGCCGGAGGCGGGCGCCAGCTCCACGGGCGGAGTGGCCGCCAATGCGGCGGCGGGGTTCGGGCGGATGTTGTCCCATGAATTAAAGAACCCGATCGCTGGCGCACGCGGCGCCGCACAGCTGATCGGGGCCTCTGAAAGCGGAGAGACCGCCGAGCTCGCTGCGTTGATCATCACCGAACTCGACCGGGCTCGGCGGATCGCCGATCGCTGGAGCCAGATCGGCGATATCGCACCGGCGCCTCTGGAACCGGTAAATCTCCATGCCATGGTGCGCAGCGCCGTACGCTCCGCCGCTGCAGCCTCTGGCGATCAAATCCGCTGGGAGGAGCATTTCGATCCGTCTTTGCCGGAAGCCCTGGCGGACCAGGATTTGGCTCTGCAGGCGGTGCTCAACCTCCTCACCAATGCTGCGGAAGCCTTGGGCGAAGCGGGCGGCGCTGTTGCGGTCTCCACCCGATATCGCAGCGCCAGGCCTGGCGGACCCGCGCCAGAGGCGCGCCTTGAGGTGCGCGTTGAGGACGATGGCCCAGGCATACCGGATCGGCTTCAAGGCGCGGTGTTCAATCCCTTCGTGACCGGTAAACCGGCCGGCGAGGGGCTAGGACTGGCTCTGGTGGCGCGCATCGCCGATCTTCATGGCGGCGGGGTGGAGTTTGAAAGCCGCCCCGGCTCCACCGCCTTCCACCTCTATTTTAGGGATTCGCGAGAATGAAACGCCGCGTCATTGTCCTGGAAGATGATGAATCCCTGCGCTTGGTGATCACCAAGGCGCTCTCTCGAGCAGGCTTTGAAGTGCGCGCCACTGCAAGTCCCGACACCGCGATCGACCGAATGGCGCGCCAGGAGGCCGACGCCCTGGTCGCCGACGTCTTGCTGGGCCAAGAAAATTTTCTTGAGCGTCTCAATGAGGTCACCCAGGTGCGCCCTGACGCTCCGGTCATTGTGATGAGCGCGCAGACCACGGTGGCCACCGCGCTGAATGCGAACAAGGGCGGGGCCTATGAGTATCTGCCAAAGCCTTTTGATATCAATGAACTCACAGAAGTATTGACGAAAGCGCTTGATGGATCGGCGGCAAAGCCCGCCGCCCGACCCGCCGACTACGGCGAACGATTATTGGGTCGGTCACCCGCTATGCAGGCGGCGTTTCGCGCCATGGCGCGGCTCGCTCAATCTGATGCTCCGGTCTTGATCACCGGACCTGATGGAAGCGGGCGGGCGACCGCCGGGCGGCTGATTCACGGTCAGCGCGGGCCGCTTGTGGAAGCCGGCCCTCAGCAATTCGCAGAGCAAGCTCTAGAGCTCTGGGACCGCGCCAATGGCGGAAGCTTGCTGCTGCGCCGCGCGGAAGACTGGACGCTGGCCAGCCAGGCTTTCCTGCGCGAACGCCTTGAGCGGGACGCTGTTCCAGACGTCCGCCTGATCGTCACGGCGTCTGAGACGCTTGCCGATCATCTGCCGGCCGCTCTTCTTGATCTTATTGGGGTGGGGCGGATCGCGCTGCCACCCCTGCATCGCCGAGGCGACGACCGGGCTCTCCTTTTTGAAGCCTTTCTTAAGGCGGCGGATCCAGGGTCCGACCTCACACCGGCCGGTGCGGATTATGTTAACGCGCAAGCCTGGCCGGGCGAGATTCTTCAGCTAAAACGGACCGCGCACCATATCGCGGCTCAGGGCGCGCGGGGCGCTGTCGGCCCGGACGCCATCGCCTCGGCGATGGCCGGACCAGACGCCCGTAACCCCGACCGAGAGCTGGAAACGGCGGCCATCCGTTTCTTCGCGTCAATGAGCGAGTCGGGTGACAAGGATCTCGCCGCCCGTGCACAGCTCCAGCTGGAGCGGGGATTGGTCCGTGCGGCGTTGGACGCCTCCGGCGGCGTTCGGCAGGAGGCCGCCCGGCGCTTGGGAATGAATCGCAACACCTTCGCCCGCAAGCTCGACCAGCTTAAGATCAGCGGTGAGGACTAAAGGCAACATGGCGTTGAATGTTTGCAACAGTTGGGCCATGGTGCGCGTCGGGGGTTTAAGGGTTTAAATTCCGAACGTGTTGAAAGCGCAATCCAACATCCCGGCCCAAGCGGCCGCACAGACCGTGTTCGGGGTCGCCTTCGGCATCGCTGGAATCGGCGTGGTCGCGCTCGCCCTCATGGCGATTTCGGACGATCCGCGCTTCAGCCCGGGGGGCGTTCTGTTCGGCGGCTTGCTCGCCGCTGTAGCACTTGTGACGGTTGGATTGATCATCTGGACCGCCCTGCGCGTCGCCAAGCGGGCGAGGGGGCGTAGGACTGGCGCCCCGGCGCCGCGCCTCCAGATGCGCTTTATGACCCTTTTCGCCGTTGCGGCCGTGGTCCCCGCGGTTTTGATGGCGGGCTTTCATGCCCTGGTGCTCAATCGAGGTATCGAATTCTGGTTCGGAGAGCGGGTGACGACCCTGGTGGATGCCTCCGCCGATTTGCAGAGCGAATGGCCCAGAGTGGCTCTAGCTCTTGCCCAGATACAAATCGAATCGACCGCAGTCGATCTAAACCAGCCGGACACCGTTCGCGGATTTCAAGCCAGCCGGATCCGCTACAACCGATATCTCACAGAACAGGCGGTGATCCGAAACTTTCCCGGCCTTTATGTGATTGACAGCCAATCGGGCATATTGGCCCGAAGTGATGCGGTCGACACGCTCCCAGACTTCGTTCCGCCCAATGCGGAAATTTTCCAGATCGCCAATGAAGGAGACATCGGGGTCGCCTCGCCGGTGACACGCGAAGACGCGCCGGATTATGTCCGTCTGCTTATTCGGCTGCCCAATTATTCCGACGCCTATCTTTACGCGGTTTGGTATGTCGATTTTTCGATCATGACCGCGCCGCAGGCCGCCATTGAGTCACTCACAACCGGCATCGCCCGCGAGGCGCGGATGCGCGAGGGGTTTTTCCTCGTTTATGCGCTCGCCGCCGCATTGATCTTCGTGGGCGCTGTATGGCTTGCGCTTTCTGCAGCCAACACTGTCGTCGCACCGGTCTCCCGGCTTGTCGCCGCCGCCGAGCGGGTCCGCCATGGCGACCTGGAAGTGCGAGTCGATACGGCCAATAAGGACGATGAAATCAGCGCTCTAGGCTTGGCGTTCAACCGCATGACCGAACAGCTGGAAAGCCAGCGCGGCGCGCTTGTGGACGCCAACATCGTCTCTGAACGCCGCCGGGGTTTTATCGAGGCGGTGCTGTCTGGCGTCAGCGCCGGCGTCATCGGCCTGAACGCCGAGCAACGTGTCACTCTGGTCAACCCGTCCGCGGCGGCGCTCCTGGGACTTGAGCCCGGCGACCTGATCGACCAACCGCTCAGCGAGGCGGCGCCGGTTTTCGCCAGCGTCGTGGAGGAAGCGGCGCGCAAGCCTGACGGGATCGCAGAACAGCAGATTGATCTGATCACCCGCGACGGCTCCGCCTTGCATCTCAATGTTCGGGTCGGACGTGACGCGGAAGACGGCGTGGTGATCACCTTTGACGACGTCACCAGGCTGGTGGCGGCTCAGCGCAATGCGGCCTGGCGCGATGTCGCGCGCCGCATCGCCCACGAGATCAAAAACCCGCTCACCCCGATCCAGCTCTCCGCTGAACGCCTCAGGCGCAAATATCGCGATGGTCTGGACGAGACTGAAATCAACACGTTCGATCGCTGCGTCGACACAATCGTGCGCCAGGTCAGCGATATCGGCCGGATGGTCGATGAGTTTTCCTCCTTCGCGCGCATGCCGGCGCCCAAGATGGAATTGTCAGACCTCAATGAGATCGCACGCGGCGCTGTCTTCGCTCAACGGGTCTCCTCGCCCAGCATCAAGATACCCTTCTCCGAATCCAGCGGTGGCGTTGACGTGGAATGCGATAGCCGGCTCGCCGGACAGGCGCTCGCCAACATCCTCAAGAACGCCGCTGAAAGCGTCTCGACACGCGTCGAAGGAGAAGGGCGCAAAGCCGATGGCGAGATCGGGGTGAAGGTCTACCCTCACGCCGGGTTCGGCGTGATTGAAGTGACGGATAACGGATTGGGCTGGCCGACGGCGGACCGCTCGCGCCTGACCGAGCCATATATGACCACACGGGAGAAGGGCACGGGGCTTGGGCTGGCCATCGTGCGGCGCGTCATGGAAGACCATGGCGGACGCCTTGAACTGGACGAACCCGCAGGCGGCCGCCGCGGCGCAGTCGTGCGGTTGGCCTTTCCCTTGCTTGAAACCGAGCGCGACGCGATCGATGCGTCAGCGCGAGCAGAGGCGTAAGACGAGATATGGCGCAGGACATTCTCATCGTCGATGATGAAGCCGACATCCGCGAATTGATCGGCGGATTGCTGGAAGATGAAGGATATCAAGCCCGTTATGCGGCCGAGGCCGATGGCGCGCTGGCCGCGATCATGGCGCGCAAGCCGGCTTTGGCGATCCTCGACGTCTGGCTGCAGGGCAGCCGACTGGACGGCATTGAATTGCTTGATGAGATCAAGCAGGCCGATCCGGATTTGCCCATCATTGTCATTTCGGGACACGGCACCATCGAAACGGCGGTCGCTGCAATCCGCAAAGGCGCCTATGACTTCATTGAGAAGCCGTTCAAGTCCGACAAACTCTTGGTGACTGTGGAGCGCGCCCTGGAAACCAGCCGCCTTCGCCGGGAAAACGCCGAACTGCGCTCAAAGAGCGAGGTTTTTTCCGAATTGGTGGGGGAAAGCGCCGCGGCGATCGCCTTGCGCAATATGATCGAGAAAGTGGCGCCGACCAATTCGCGTGTCCTGATCTCAGGCCCGCCCGGATCCGGCAAAGAGCTGGTCGCGCGGATGATCCATGCCCAGTCGCTGCGCGCTGACGGACCCTTTGTGCCGGTCAGCGCCGCGATGATGAATCCCGACCGTGTGGAGGACGAGCTGTTCGGCTCCGAAACTGATGGCCGGGTGGATCGTGTGGGGCTTCTGGAACAAGCCCATGGCGGGACGTTATTCCTGGACGAGGTCGGAGACATGCCCATCGCCACCCAGGGCAAGCTCCTTCGCATGCTGGTGGAGCAGCGCTTCAAGCGTCTGGGCGGCGGTTCGGATGTGGAGGTGAATGTTCGAGTTCTCTCCTCGAGCGCGCGAGACTTGCGCAATCTGATCGCCCAAGGCCGCTTCCGTGAAGATCTCTTCCATCGCTTGGCCGTGGTGCCTTTAGATGCGCCGTCTCTGGCCGAGCGTCGCGATGATATTCCCCTGCTGGTGCATCACTTTATTGAACGCCTGGTGGCCATGTCCGGACTGCCGCCGCGCAGAATCGGCGACGACGCCATGGCGGCCCTGCAGGCGCATGATTGGCCGGGCAATGTCCGCCAGCTTCGCAACAATGTGGAGCGCCTGCTGATCCTGGCGGGGGGCGACCCGGAAGACCCGGTGACGCTGGACAGCCTGCCGTCTGAGGTCGCCGGGCGCTCAGGCAATGGCGAGACCGGTTTTGACGCAGAGCGCATGATCGCCTTGCCGCTGCGCGACGCTCGTGAGAGGTTTGAGCGCGAATACCTCAAAGCCCAGATCAACCGATTTGGCGGCAATATCTCGCGCACGGCGACCTTTATCGGCATGGAGCGGTCGGCCCTGCATCGTAAATTGAAGACGCTTGGGGTCGGCGGCGCTGCGAAAGCCCAGGCGGACGCGACCGCCGACACGGAAAAAGCGTCCTGACCCCTCACTTGAGTTGAACCATGAAGGCAGTCGTCTGCGGCGCAGGCCGAGTTGGATATGGCATCGCCCGCGAGCTCGCAGCGGAAGGCAATGCCGTCACGGTGGTCGACTGGTCGCGTGACCTTGTCGACAAGGTGACGACCGATCTCGATGTGCGCGGGGTGGTGGGTCATGGGTCTCACCCCGATGTGTTGGACAAGGCCGGGGTCGGGGATGCGGACCTTCTGGTCGCGGTCACCTATTCAGATGAAACCAATATGGTCGCCTGTCAGGTGGCGCACTCGATCTTCGAGACCCCGATGCGGATCGCGCGGGTGCGCTCGCAGACCTATCTCGACAAGCGTTGGGGCGAGTTGTTTGCGGAAGGCGCACTGCCGGTCGACGTCACCATTTCGCCCGAGCTGGAGGTCAGCCGCTCCATCTTGCAGCGCATGGAGACGCCCGGCGCCTTCGCCACCGCGCCATTCGCCAATTCGCGGGTCCAGGTGCTGGGTTTGACGATCGACGAAAGCTCGCCGGTGGTCAGCAGCACCAAAGATCAGCTCATGGAGCTGTTTCCGGATCTGGGCTTTGATCTGGTCGGCATTCAGCGCGACAAAACCTTGTTCATCCCGGACGGCACCGACCCAATCATGCCCGGCGATGATGTCTATATGACGCTTGCCGCCGGCCAGGTGAAACGGGCGCTCGACGTCTTTGGACAAGACGCCCAGCGCGCCCGCAAAGTGGTGATCGTCGGCGCGGGCAATATCGGCCTTTACGTCGCTCGTGCGTTGGAGCGGGTCAGCGGTGTCCGGGTCCGCCTGATCGAACGCGACAAGCCTCAGGCGGAAAAAGCCGCCGATGTCTTGCGCCGCACTGTGGTCCTGCACGGCGACGGCCTGGATCGAGAAGTCCTGCGCGAAGCCGGCGTTGAAGACGCCGAGCTGACGCTGTGCCTGACCAATGACGACAAGGTCAATCTGCTCAGCGCGGTGATGGCGAAGCGGGAAGGGGCCATGCGTTCGCTTTGCCTGGTCAATGACCAAGCCTTCGAGCCAGTGAAATCGGCGCTGGATATCGACGTTTTGATCGACCCGCGCGGGGTGACGGTCTCGACCATCCTCCAGCATATCCGCCGCGGACGGATCACCGGCCTGCAATCGCTCGCTGGCGGCCAGGCCGAGGCGCTGGAAGGGGTGGCTCTGGCGACCTCGCCGTTGGTCGGTAAGACGCTGAATGCGCTTGATCTAGATGAGGGGATCGCCGTGTGCGCCCTGGTCCGCGGCGACAAGGTCTATTTCGCCCGCGATGATGTGAAGATCGAAGAAAACGACCGGATCGTTTTCTTCGCCATGAAAGGCTCGGTGTCCAAGGTGGAACAAATGTTCCGCGTGAGCCTGGAATACTTCTAAGCCGCGATGACGCTCTCGCCCCGCATGTTCCGCGCCTTAGCCTGGTGCGCCTTGCTTGTGGCCGGGGCGGCGCTTCCTTTCATCGGGCTGGCCTATCTGGAAGGCGCCGAAGCCGTGGCGCGGGGTTTCTTTTTTACGCTGGTTGCCGGCGGTTTTTCCGGCGGCGTCATTCTCATGGCGACCCGAGGAGCAGGGCGCCCGGCACGGGCGTCCGCGGCCTTGCGATTGGCGTTGTTTGGCTGGTTGCTGATCCCCCTGCTGGCGGCTGCGCCCCTTGTGATCGCGAACAACTCCCTCGCCGTGGGGGTGTTTGAAGCTTATTCAGCGCTCACCACAACAGGAGCTGTCGCACTGGGGCCGGAAGACGCCCCGCAATCGATCATTTTATGGCGGTGCCTGCTCGCCTGGATGGGCGGGCTCGCCAGCCTGGTGTTCGCCGCCACGGTATTTGCGGCGCTGGACCGGCGCGGGGTAGGCCTTCGCCGCACCACGCTGTTGACCGTGGAACGCGCCGATCTGTTCACCAATTTTGGCCGCGCCGTCCGCCGTCTCGGTGCGGTCTATGTGAGCCTGACTCTAGCCGGAATCCTCTTACTGTCCTTTTCCGGCTCACCGCTGTTCGACGCCGTTTGCTTGAGCCTGTCCGCGCTCGCGACCGCCGGACTGGCGCCGTTCAGCGGGCCGGTTTCCGCCGGGTTGAGTTCCGCCGGCGTCCTGATTTTGGTGATCTTGTGCGTCATCGGGGCTTGGAATTTCGCCGTGCTTTACGAGCTGGCGACGCGCCGCCGTTATGGCCGCGGGACCGGGGAGTTGCGCGCCATGATAGGCGTTGCGATCGCCGTGGCGGTCTGCGCCGCACTTGTCGTCGGTTGGCCGGCCGCTCTACCGACCCTTTTTGACGGCCTGTTCGCGCTGAGCACCGCCGGATTTCAAACCAACACAGTCAGCGCGGCGGGCCCGGTCGTGTGGCTGATGCTCGCCATGATCGGAGGGTCGACGATTTCCACCACGGGCGGCATCAAGATGCCCCGCATCCTGCTGCTGATGCGCCGGGCCGGGGGCGAGTTGGAAGTCTTATCCCATCCCTCCGCTGCGATCCGCACGCGTTTCGCCGGGCGCGGCGTCAGTGATCAGGCGCTCACCGGCGTGTGGGTCTACGCCCTGGCGTTTCCCGTCGCCATGGGCCTTGGGGCTATCGCGATCGGCCTGGGCGGCGCCAACTTTGAAGACGCCTGGCGGATGTCCGCCGCTGCGGTCACCAATGCCGGCCCGCTCGCCGGGGTCGAATGGGCCGCTCAGAGCGACATCTCGTTACTGACAGCATCAGTTTTTATGGTGCTGGGCCGGTTGGAGATTTTGGCGGCCGCTGCGGCGATTTACGTGATTTTCGCCCGGGATTAGGACCGAGTTTTGCGCCTGCGTCCGCTTGCATGGTTGCAGTGCAGCGAAACCGTGTTTACCTAACACTCTAAGCTGGATCGGACGGCGATCTGGTGAGTCTATGAAGTTGAGCTCATGTCCAACGATAAGAAACAAAACCTCCAGGACGTGTTTCTGAACACGGTGCGCAAAAGCAAAACCCCACTGACTATCTTTCTGGTCAATGGTGTGAAGCTGCAGGGCGTCGTCACCTGGTTCGATAATTTCTGTGTCCTCCTTCGCCGGGAAGGGCAAATTCAACTCGTCTACAAGCACGCGATCTCGACGATCATGCCGGGCCAGCCCGTGCAGCTGTTTGACAAAGACGAAATCGACGAGGAAACGCCGGTTGATTGAACGTGAAGCAGCCGTCCAAACGGCGCTCGTTCTCCATCCCGATACAGGTGAGCTAGATCCCGCACGGGTCAGCGCGCGCGTTGAAGAGGCCGCAGGTCTAGCCGAAGCGCTCGATCTTGAGACCGCCGACGCGCGGATCGAGCCCTTGCGGCGCATTGAGCCGTCGACCTATTTCGGGTCGGGGAAGGTGGAGGCGCTCGCCACAAATCTCGAGGATCTCGGCGCGAATGTTCTGGTGCTCGACACGGCTCTGACGCCTGTGCAGCAGCGCAATCTGGAAAAAGCCCTGAATGTGAAGGTGATCGACCGGACCGGTCTGATCCTGGAGATTTTCGGGCGCCGCGCGCAGACGCGGGAAGGGCGCCTGCAAGTCGAGCTGGCGCGACTGACCTATGAGCGCTCGCGCCTGGTTCGCACCTGGACCCACCTGGAACGCCAGCGCGGCGGCGCCGGCTTCATGGGCGGTCCCGGTGAAACCCAGATCGAGACCGATCGCCGGATCATCGCCGACAAAATGGCGAAGCTGCGCCGCGAGCTGGATCAGGTCCGCCGCACGCGCACACTCCACCGCAGCCGGCGCAAAGCGGCGCCGTGGCCCACCGTGGCGTTGGTCGGCTATACAAACGCCGGCAAATCCAGCGTGTTCAACGCGCTGTCGGAAGCCAAGGTGCTGGCCAAGGACATGCCGTTCGCCACGCTTGATCCGACGACCCGTGCGGTCCGCACGCCGACGGGGCGCCGCATTCTTCTGTCTGATACGGTGGGGTTTATCACCGATCTACCCACCGAGTTGATCGCCGCCTTCCGCGCAACGCTCGAAGAAGTGGCGGAAGCCGACGTCCTGGTTCATGTCCGCGACATGGCCGATCCCGACCATGAAGGCCGCAAGGCGGATGTCGAAGCCGTTCTGGAGGCCCTCGGTTCAGGTCCCGATGCGGACCAGCTCCGCATTGAGGCCTGGAACAAGATCGACCAGCTCGACGAGGAAACCCGAGAAGATCTGGTATGGCGCGCCCGGCTTCAGCGAGAGCCCGAGGAAGCGATGATCATTGCGACCTCCGCCGTCACCGGACAGGGGCTTCCCGCCTTGATGCGCGCGATCGACGAGGCGCTCTCTCAAGGCGACGAGCGTTTGCATGTGCGTTTCAAGCCGTCTGACGCCGCAGCGCGCGCCTGGGTGCACGAAAACGGAGCGATCCTGGAAGAGCGCATGGATACGGAAAGCGGCGTTGCGGATGCGGTGATCCGGCTATCCGGCCCCGACGCAGGTCGATTCCGGCAACGTTTTGAAGGTCTTGAACAGGTTTTCGAAGATGAAATGACGGATTGACGCCTAGGCGGCCCGCTCGACATCTTTAGCGTCCAGCCAGAGCTTCTCCATCTGATCGAGGCTCGCCTCATCAAGCGTTACGCCTGTTTTTTCAATATTTTGCTCAATATACCGAAAGCGGCGCTCAAATTTCGCATTGGCGTCGCGCAAGGCGTTTTCCGGCTCGACATCCAGCTTGCGGGCCAAGTTCGCCATCACGAAAAGGAGGTCACCCATTTCCTCAATGATATGGGCTTGATCGCCTTCAGCCATGGCTTGCTTCAGTTCAGCAAGCTCTTCATCCAGCTTATCAAACACCTGGGCCACGTCCGGCCAGTCAAAGCCGACCCGAGCGGCGCGCTTGGTGAGCTTTCCAGCGCGTTTCAGAGCGGGCAGGGCGACCGGAAGATCGGCGAGCACGGACGTGTCTTGTCCGCCTTTCTTGGCTCGCTCCGCCGCTTTCTGAGCTTCCCAGGCCTTGGTTTGCTCCGCCGCGTCACGCTCATCGGAGTCGCCGAACACGTGCGGGTGCCGGCGGATCATCTTGTTGGAGATCGCGTCCACCACGTCCTCAAAGGTGAAGTCGCCGTTTTCTGAAGCCATCTGGCTGTGGAAGACGACCTGGAACATTAGGTCGCCGAGCTCGTCCTTGAGATCCGCCATGTCGCCGCGATCGATCGCGTCGGCGACTTCATAGGCTTCCTCAATCGTATAGGGCGCGATGGTGGAGAAATTTTGCTCCACATCCCACGGACACCCGGTTTCCCGATCGCGCAGGCGCGCCATGATCGCGAGAAGGCGCTGCATCGGCGTCAGGTCGCGGTGCGGGGCCGCGTCGAGGGTTTTCAGCGCTTGGGCGTGAAAGGGGGCGATGTCCGGCATGGCGATAGCTCACTCCATTTTTCGCATAATCAATATTATGAGAAATATTATATGACGTATTCAGGCCACTGTTAGAGGCCCCTAAGGCGCGCTGACGTGCTGTATCTCACCTGAGTCCAGGCCCAGCGTCACGCTAAACCCGTCATAGGCCGGGCGCACGCCCGCCGGCAGACGCTTCAAGAGTGTCTGGTAGTCTAGATCGACGTGCAGATTGGTCAGCACGCCCAGCTCCGGCTTCACAGCGTTGAGCCAGTCCAGGCTCTGCTCAAGATGGGCATGGGTCGGATGCGGCCGCTCGCGCAGCGCATCCACGATCCAGACCGTACAGCCGGACAGCGCCTGAAACGCTGCGGCGTCCAACCCGTTTACATCTGGCGTGTAAGCCAACGGACCGATCCGCACGCCGCTGCAAGGCGCGCCGCCATGCTCCACGTCAAACAGAGAGATCGCCATATCGCCACCCGCGCCGCTGATAGCGAAGCCTTCACCCGCCTCAACCGCCGTCATGGTCATCAAGGGCGGATACCCCGACCCCGGCGGCGTTTCGAAGATATAGCTGAAGCGCTCCGAGATCTCCGTAGCGGTCACAGGATTGGTGAAAGCTGGAACCATGGCGCGCTGGCGATATACGAGCGCCCGTAAATCATCGATGCCATGCAGTTGATCAGCATGGGCGTGGGTATATACGACACCGTCCAGCTTTGTCGGTGCGCCAGCCTCCAGCCACTGGATGCGCATATCGGGCGACGTATCCACCAGGATGCGTGTGGCGGAACCCTGATGTAGCGCTTGAAGTGATGACGCGGTTTCGATCAGCAAGCTGCAGCGTTGGCGACGGTTTTTCGGCTCCGCGGGATCGCAGGCGCCCCAGTCGCCATCCAGGCGCGGCACGCCGCCGGATGAGCCGCAGCCCAAGATTCGGACGCGCAGAACCGGCCCAACCTCGCTCATGCGCCGGGCAGCCGATCAAACAGTGTCCGGGCATTCTTTGTGGTGCGCTCCGCCGTCTCTTCGAGCGTCCAGCCCTTCACCGCAGACAAAGCTTCTGCTACATGCGTTAAATAACGGGGTTCATTGCGTTTTCCGCGATGCGGGGCCGGCGCAAGATAGGGACAATCGGTCTCGATAATGATCCGGTCGTCGGGGATCACATCACGGAACACCGCTCGAACATCCTCAGCCTTCTTAAAGCTGATAATCCCTGACGCGGAGAAGTAAGCGCCCAGCTTGGCGGCGCGTTCGGCCAGCTCCGCGCCCCCGGTGTAGCAATGCAGGAGTGGGCGAAACGCCCCCTTCCCCATTTCTTCCTCCAGCAGTTCCGCCATCTCCAGATCGGCTTCGCGGCAATGCAGGATGATCGGAAGCCCAGTGCGCCGGGCCGCCTCGATATGGGCGCGCAAGCTCGGGAACTGATCCTCGCGCGGGGAGTAATTGTAGTGAAAATCCAGCCCCGTCTCGCCGATCGCGACGACATTGGGGAGGCTGGCGATTTCCACCAACTCGTCCGCGGTGATGTCGGGGCGGTCCTTGGCGTGGTGGGGGTGGGCGCCGATGGTGCACACAACATCGTCGTGAGCTTCAGCGATGGCGTGCACGGCGTCAAAATCACTGAGACGGCAGCATATCGCGATCATCGGAGACACGCCGGCGGCGCGCGCTCGGTCAAGGACCTGATCGAGATCTTCCTCATAGGTCTCGCCGTGGATGTTCACATGGGTGTCGATAAGCATGAGTGTTCAGCGCGCGGCGGCGGCGTCCTCGATCAGCGAGATGGCGGCGTGGACCGTTTGTTTGGGGTCCAGATAGAGCGTCTCGGCGTCTCTCGCCAGCCGCCTTAGCTCATCATTGGCCTTCACCCAGGCAGCAGCTTGACCCAACCCGGTCTCCGACAGCGCCAGTGCGCGCGCACGATCCTGGGCGAAGCCCATGAGGAAGCGCATCACCGCCTTACGCACAGGCTCGCCATCCTTTCGCGAGGCAAGATCCGCCAACCGCATGGCGGCGCTGCGATCAATGCGCGGCAGATCGGACAGGATTCGGTCCAAATCTTCTTTCACGCCGATTTGCCCCGTCGCCGCATGGGCCAACGCCCGGCCTGGCGCGCCGCCCGCCAAGTCGGAGGCGCGCGCGGCGGTGTCCGCATCCAGCCCATGGGCGGAGACCAGCCAGTCAGCCGTCGCGGCAGGATCTGGCGCACGCAGCGACAAGCGCCGGCAGCGTGACCGTATCGTCGGCAACAAACGGCCCGGCGTTTCAACGATCAGGATCAGCAGACCTTGCTTCGGCGGTTCTTCAAGAGTTTTCAGCAACGCATTGGATGAATTTATATTTAATTCATCCGCACTATCGACAATCACAACCCGCCAATGGCCGCCGCTGGCGCTTCTGGAGAAAAAATCCGCCGCTTTGCGCGCTTCATCGACGGTGATCTCGCCTTTGAGCTTTTTGGTCTTGTCGTTGTAAGGCCGCCGGATCAGCAAGAAGTCGGGATGGGCAAGATTTTCGATCTGTCGGCAGACCGGATCGTCCGCTGAGGCGGTCAATGCGCCCTCGCCCGCCGGCGCGGCGCCGAGCGCCCGCCGGGCCAAACGATAGGCCAGCGTGGCTTTGCCAACCCCTTTGGGCCCTGTGATCATCCAGGCATGGTGCATATGGCCGGTCGAGAAGGCGTCTTCGATCGCCTGGGCCTCGCGGTCGTGCCCAAACAAGTCATAGACCTCGCGCGGGTGCGCCAGCTCGCCCTCGCGATCAGCTTCCAGCGTTTCACCGCTCATGAATCGCCTCAAGCCGCTCGGACACCACGGCGTCCGCAGCGTCCAACAGCACTTGCGGCGGCAGCGCGCCGTCAAGCACGGCGCACCGTTCCGGCTCACGCTCGGCGATAGCGAGGAATTCCGCCCGCAAAGCGTCGTGGAACACGGACGGCTGCTGTTCAAACCGTGTTGCGCCTTCACCGCGCGCCACAGTCCGCTGAAGTCCGATTTGAGGGTCAAGATCGACCACGAGGGTCAGGTCCGGCTGAAAGCCGCTCAGCGTCAGGCGGTGAAGATCTTCGACCACGGATCGGGTCAGTCCCCCCGCGGCAGCCTGATAGGCCAGCGTTGAATCGGCGAAGCGATCGGAAATCACCCACTGTCCCGCCGCCAAGGCCGGCTCGATCAAGGAACGGACATGATCCTCTCTTGCCGCATACAGTAGCAGAGCCTCCCCGATCGGGGACCACCGCTCGACCGCGCCATCGACCAACAGGCTACGGACCGCCTCGGCGTTAGGCGTGCCGCCTGGCTCCCGGGTGACGATGACCTCGAGCCCGCGCGCCCTCAATCGCTCGGCCAGGCCACGCGACAGGGTCGATTTGCCGGCCCCTTCCCCGCCTTCAAGCGTGATAAAGCGCCCGCGCACGTCTAGCCTCCTCGAATGAGCCGCGCGAGCGACGCCCCGGCGCGGCCGAACAGCCCCTTGCGGTCAACAGCCTCAGCTGTTTCAAGGGGAACCGATTGGCTGCGCCCGTCGGGCAGCGTCACCTCCAGCCGGCCGACCACCACGCCCGCCTCCACCGGTGCGCGCAGCGGGCCTTCATAGACGATTTCCGCCGTGAACCGTTCCATATCGCGGCGATGGCCGCCAATCAGAAGCGGCTCCGTCGCCTGCAGAGAGACGGTGGGCGCTTGGCCCAGATACACCTCCGCATCGCCAATCATTGCGCCGGCTTCGACAAGGGTTTCAGCTTGAAACTCCGACAAAGCCGCGCGCATCAACCGTTCCGCTTCATTGGCCCGGTCGCGCTCGCTCTCCATACCGTTGAACACCACCAGGCGGCGCACGCCATCGCGCTCCGCGGTCGCGGCAAGGCCGTATCCTGCTTCGCTGGTATGGCCGGTTTTCAGACCGTCAGCGCCGTCAAACAGTCCCAGCAACGGGTTCCGGTTGAACTGACGAATGCCGTTATAGGTGAACTCTTCCTCAGCATAGAGCGCGTAATACTCCGGGTGCTCTGCAATGATGTGGCGGGACAGGCGCGCCAGATCGATCGCCGAAATCCGATGGTCCGGATCGGGCCAGCCGGTGGCGTTGGCGAAGTTCGCGGTGGTCAGGCCCAGCTCTTGCGCCCGCTCTGTCATCATCGCGGCGAAGTTTTGCTCGCTGCCGCCGAGCGCTTCGGCGACGACGATGCAGGCGTCATTGCCCGACTGCACGATGATGCCGCGCAACAGATCGGCGACGCTCGCACGGGAATTGACGTCCAGAAACATGGTCGAAGAGCCTGAGGCCGCGCCGCCGCGTCGCCAGGCATCTTCGCTGACCGGCAAGGTCGTTTCCAGGGTCAAGTCGCCCCGCTCCAACGCTTCAAACACCATCAAGGCGGTCATCAGCTTGGACATGGAGGACGGCGCCATCGGCTCATCACCACCCTTGGAATAGAGCAGCGCGCCTGTTTCAAAGTCGACGATCGCGGCATACGTCGCCCGGGTTTCGAAACTGGACTGGGCCAAAGCCGCGCCCGGCGCGAGCCCCAAGACGATGGCGAAAACTGAGATAAGCGCTGCGCGCATGGCCGACTCCTTGTGCTGCGCCCCGGCGCATCAAACCGGCCACACGCCGCGCCGTCCAGTCTTACGCACTGCGCTGGATCACACGCTCTGCAGCCCCCGGCGCCCAATGAGCGCAGCACAAGCGCTTGCCTTAAAAGCCCCTGCCCGGCTAGACGAAGACGACGACCCGCCGGAGGAGTGGCTGAGTGGTCGAAAGCGGCGGTCTTGAAAACCGTTGAGCGTTCACGCGTTCCGGGGGTTCGAATCCCTCCTCCTCCGCCATTCTCTTCCAAGTCGCGAAAACCGGATCGTCCCCTTCGCCGGGCACGCCAGGTATAATGCCGGCCCTGATCTGGCGCGCCCCGGACTGAAATCCAAACGTGAATGCAGCAACCAAGGATTGATCCGATTTCAGTGGCGACGTGCACGGGGTTGGATTACCCTAAGCCTAAGACATTTCAGCTTTTGGAGCCCTTTTTGATGTCCGGAAACGTGTTGCGGCGGTCGGCCCTCGTTTCGATCCTGATCGGCCTGACCCTCACCGCGACGGGCCTCGCCCGCCAGGAGGGCGGCTCCAGCGTTCATGTCGCCCCCCTGACCGGCGCGATCGGACCGGCGACCACGAGCTTCATCACCCGCGCCATCGAAGAAGCCGCCGAGGCTGGCGCGCCTGCGCTGATTATCGAGATGGATACGCCTGGCGGGCTCGACAGCGCCACGCGGGACATCAATCAGGCGATCTTGTCCGCCGATGTGCCGGTCGTGGTTTATGTCTCGCCGCCTGGCGCCCGCGCGGCAAGCGCCGGCGCCTTCATCACCTACGCCAGCCACGTCGCCGCCATGGCGCCGGGCACCAGCATCGGCGCGGCCACCCCGGTGCAGATGGGCGGCGGTGGAAGCGATCCCGCCTCCCCGCCGACCCCGGAAGGGACCGATCCGGCGGTTGAAGAGGCCGCAGGCGAGGCCGAGGGGGACAGCGGCGCCAGCGAAACGCCGCCAGCTGGCGCCGGGGACGCGCCGGGCAACACCCAGGCGATGCGCAATAAGGTGGTGAATGATTCCGTCGCTTATATTCGTTCGCTTGCGGAGCTGCGCGGACGCAACGCGGACTGGGCCGAAGCCGCAGTGCGCGAAGCCGCCAGCGTCTCCGCGTCCGGCGCGCTAGAGCTCGGTGTGATTGAGATCGTCGCGGACAATCTCAACGACCTCCTCTCCCAGCTCGACGGCCGTGAAGTCACGCTTCAGTCCGGCGCCATTATCACCCTTGAAACTGCGGGCGCGCCGATCGAACGGATCGAGAAGAGCTTCGCGGAAGAGGCCTTGGCGGTGATCACCGATCCAAATATCGCCTTCCTGCTGCTCAATCTTGGCTTCGTCGGATTGCTGGTGTCCTTCTATAACGGGCTGGAGCCGATTACGGCTGTCGCCGGCGTCATCTGCCTGATCGTCGGGCTTTACGCCCTCAACACCTTGCCGGTGAATTATGCCGGCGCCGCGCTCATCCTATTGGGCTTGGGCCTTCTAGTGGCCGAAGCCTTCATCGTCTCCGGCGGCTTGCTGGCGCTGGGCGGGCTCGCCGCCTTTGCGATCGGCGCGCTGATGCTGGTGGACACCGAAGTGGACGCCTTTCGCGTCGACTGGCGCTTGATCGTCGGCGCCACGGGCGTGCTCGGCGTCATCAGCTTCCTGGTGCTCAGCTACGGGCTCGCGGCACAAAGCCGCAAAGTCACAACCGGCGCCAAAGGCCTGATCGGACAAACCGGGCGGGTGCTCGACTGGGCGGACGGTGAAGGCCATGTCCATGTCGATGGCGAGCGCTGGCACGCAGAATCGGCCGACGCACTCAACGAAGACGACGAGATCAAGGTCAAAGCCGTCGACGGTCTGACCCTTGTCGTAAAGGCCGCTAAATGAAGCCGGTGACGGCGCCCCCGGAGGCCACAGATCCGGGTTTAATTGAAGGAGGCAATACCTTGGCTCAGATTGGAATCGATCTTGGCGTCTGGCTGGCGCTCGCGGTCCTGGCGATCGCGATCTTATCGTCCGCCATCAAAATCCTGCGGGAGTATGAGCGCGCGGTCATCTTTACGCTCGGCCGGTATACCGGCACGGCGGGCCCCGGCCTGATCATCCTGATCCCCTTTGTCCAGCAAATGGTGCGGGTGGATATCCGGACCGTGGCCGAAGACGTGCCCAGCCAGGATGTGATCAGCCAGGACAATGTCTCGGTGAAGGTCAATGCGGTGCTTTACTACCGCATCATCGATCCCAACAAAGCCATCAACCAGGTCGAAGACTTCCGCATGGCGACCAGCCAGCTCGCCCAGACCACGCTGCGCAGCGTGTTGGGCAAGCATGATCTCGATGAAATGCTGGCCGAACGCGACAAGCTGAATATCGACGTTCAAAAAATCCTTGATGAACAGACGGCCGCGTGGGGCATCAAGGTCGCCAATGTCGAAATCAAGCATGTCGACCTCGACCCCTCGATGATCCGTGCGATCGCCCGGCAGGCGGAAGCCGAACGCGAACGGCGCGCGAAAATCATCTCGGCGGAAGGCGAACAGCAAGCCGCCGCCAAGCTGGCTGAAGCCGCTGAAGTGCTCAGCGCGCAGGAAGGCTCGCTGCAGCTGCGCTATCTCGGCACGCTGACCGAGCTGGGCAATGAAGGCAGTTCGACCATCATCTTCCCCATGCCGATTGATCTGCTGCACCGGTTTTCCGGCATGATGATGGACCAGTCCAAAAAGGACGGCGACGCGAACTGACGGCGGACTTGTAAGGCGGCGCGGGCTCAGTCACTTTCCCGTCGCCGCCATCGGGAGTCCCCCATGTCTGATTTCGTCATCGCCCCGCCGCCCGTCATCGCCGCGCCTGTTAAAGGCGGCGGCCTCTTCCCGGTCCGGCGGGTTTATTGCGTGGGCCGCAATTACGCCGACCATGCGCTGGAAATGGGCGCGGACCCGACGCGGGAGCCGCCCTTCTTCTTTTCCAAGCCGCGCGATGCGCTGAGCTTTCGGACGGAAGTTCCCTACCCACCCGCCACCGCGGACCTGCACCACGAGGTGGAGCTGGTGCTGGCCTTAAGCAGCGGCGGCGCCGATCTAAGCCCGGATGAAACTCCTGAGCTGATCTACGGCGCGGCAGTGGGGGTCGATCTTACCCGCCGCGACCTTCAAGCCGCCGCCAAAAAAACCGGTCGCCCGTGGGACATGGCCAAGGGTTTTGACGCCTCAGCCCCGATGGGCGTGATCACTCCGGGCGCTAACGTCGATCGCGGCGCCATCGCGCTGTCGGTCAATGGCGAAGTCCGCCAGTCGGGCGATCTCAGCCATATGACGTGGAGTGCGGCGGAAGTGCTGAGCCATCTGTCCAAGCTGGTGCGTCTGGAGGCTGGCGATCTGATCTTCACGGGCACGCCGGCCGGCGTCGGGGCGGTGAAGGCCGGTGACAGGATCGAAGCGAGAGTTGAAGGCCTGGACCCGCTCGCCTTCACAATGGTGGAGCTGGGTTGAAATGAGCGAACCGATCCGCACCTCTGTTGATCTCGCGGGTGAAGACATCCACTGGGATCCGGCCGAAGGCCTGTCCTATGGCCGCTATTTGCAGCTCGACCCGGTTCTGTCAGCCCAGAAACCGCTGACGGACGAGCATGACGAGATGATGTTCATCATCATCCATCAGGCCAGCGAGCTGTGGATGAAGCTCTGCCTGCATGAGCTGGACGCCGCCATCGCCCATGTGCAGGCGGATGAGACGCGGCCCGCCATGAAAATGCTCGCCCGCATCGCCCGGATCCAGGAGCAGCTGACCCAATCCTGGGCGGTGCTGGCCACCATGACGCCGTCTGATTATCTGCGCTTTCGCGACAAGCTGGGCCAAAGCTCCGGCTTTCAATCCTGGCAGTATCGCTGTCTGGAGTATCGGCTGGGCAATAAGAACGCCAAGATGGCGCGCGTGTTCGCCAAAGAACCGGAGAGCCAGACGCGCGTCTTGGCCGCCCTGAATGCGCCGAGCCTTTATGACGCGACCCTGCAATTCGCCGCACGCCAGGGTATGGACTTGCCAGCGCCGGTCACCGAGCGCGACTGGTCGAAAGCCTATGAGCCCTGCGACGCGGTCGAAGCCATGTGGCGAAAGGTCTATCTCGACACCACCCGACACTGGGAGCTCTACGAGTTCGCAGAGAAGCTGGTCGATCTGGAACAAAAATTCCAGCAATGGCGCTTCAACCATATGAAGACGGTGGAGCGCATCATCGGTTTCAGGCGCGGCACCGGCGGGTCGGGCGGTGTGAGCTATCTGGTCAAAGCCCTCGATCTTCGGCTATTTCCCGAGCTGTGGACCGTGCGCACCGCGCTTTAACCCACCGAAATTCTCCCAGAACGAGGACCGCCATGCGCCAGTTTTACATCTTCATCAAATGCGAGCTGGGCCGCACCTATGATGTCGCCTCCACCATTGTCGATGAGGTGGAGGAGAGCCGTCAGGTCCATTCGG
Organism: uncultured Oceanicaulis sp.; assembly: GCA_964484345.1. Classification (GTDB taxonomy): domain Bacteria; phylum Pseudomonadota; class Alphaproteobacteria; order Caulobacterales; family Maricaulaceae; genus Oceanicaulis. The sequence goes on from CAZAGE010000001.1 coordinate 57,471, forward strand.
TGTCGGGCGCCTTTGATCTGCTCGCCCAATTCGCCGTGCCCACCGAGGCGGATATCGGCCGCTTCGTGAATCAGAAAATCCAGACGATCAGCGGCGTGAAGGACACCCAGACCATCATCTGTTTTAACGCCTTCACCTCCGATCGCGGCCTGGGTGATCTCTGATGCATTTCGGGGTCTTTGACCTGTTCAAGCTCGGGGTCGGCCCCTCCAGCTCCCACACTGTCGGTCCGATGAAAGCCGCCCGCCTGTTCCTGGAGCAGGTCGATAGCGAGCACGGCCTGTCCGCGGTCTCGCGCGTCCAAGCGGAGGCCTATGGTTCGCTGGCGCTGACCGGGACCGGGCACGCCACCGACAAGGCGATCTTATGGGGGCTTGAAGGGGTGGCGCCGGAGACCGCCGATCCCGACGCCCTGCCGGGCCGGATTGAGCGCATCCAGACTAAAGGCCAGATCCAGCTCCTTGATAGGCAAACGATCGCGTTTGACCTTGAAACAGACCTGCTATTTCGCGGCGATGTCCGCCTGCCCTTCCATTCAAACGCTATGAAATTCATCGCCTTCGGCACGGATGGCGAGGCTTTGCGCGAAGAGCTGTGGTATTCGATCGGTGGCGGCTTCGTGATCAATGAAGCCGAAGCCGGCCGCAACTCGGCGGCCGAGGCGCGCACCGGCGAACCCTACCCGTTCAACTCCTGCGACGAGCTGCTGGAAATCGGCGAGCGCGAAGGGTTGTCCATTCCTGAGATCATGCTCGCCAACGAAACCGCGTTCCGCACCGAGGACGAGGTCCGGGCCCGGGTCGATGAAGTCGCTGCAGCCATGGAAGCGTGTATCGAGCGGGGAACGCGCATCGACGGCGAATTGCCCGGCGGTTTGAACGTCAAGCGCCGCGCCCCCGGTCTGCGGCGCAAGCTGATGGCGGAAGCGGCCCGGGCGGAGACTGATCCCCTCGCCTCCATGGAGTGGGTTAATCTGTGGGCCATGGCGGTGAATGAAGAAAACGCCGCCGGCGGCTGTGTCGTCACCGCCCCGACCAACGGGGCCGCCGGCATCATTCCGGCCGTCGCACGCTATTTCGACCGGCATCACCGGCGCACGGACGACCGGGACGCCATGTGCCGCTTCTTCCTGACCGCCGCCGCGATCGGCGCGCTTTACAAGAAGAACGCCTCGATCTCCGGTGCGGAAGCGGGGTGCCAGGGCGAGGTGGGCGTGGCCTGCTCCATGGCCGCCGGCGGGCTCGCGGCCGCGCTGCACGGCACGAACAAGCAGATCGAAAACGCCGCCGAGATCGCCATGGAGCATAATCTGGGCCTGACCTGTGATCCGGTCGGCGGCCTGGTGCAAATCCCCTGCATCGAGCGCAACGCCATCGGCGCGATCAAGGCGATCAACGCCGCGCGCCTGGCCCTGATGGCGGACAGCGCCCCGAAGGTGAGCCTGGATCAGGTGATCGAAACCATGCGGCAGACGGCCCTGGATATGAGCGACAAATACAAAGAGACCTCCACCGGCGGCCTGGCGGTGAATGTTCCCGTGTGTTGAGGCTTAGGCCAACCGCCGCACCGACCCGACATCCAGCCGGAATTGATAAAGATCATCGATCCGCACGATGCGGCCGACTGCTTCGATCGGTTCGGCGACGAATTCCAGGATGGGCTGGATCAACTCGCGCCCGTCCGGATCAGTGATCATCAAGGCGCGTTCCCGGCCCTGACTGTCGCGCACGCCGAAATAAGGCGGCACGCCGCTGGCGATGCAGAGCGTCGCGCAGGCTTTATGGCTGAGCCCTTCATTGGGCCGCATGGCGCCGAACCAGCACTTGGTGTCGAGGATTTCACCGGTGAGCTGGGCTTCGCCCAGATCTTCCTCCACCGGTGCAGGCGGCGCGATCACACCGGCGTGCGGGGTGAGCCAGTCTGCGGACGAGGCGGTCGCCATCATGCGATAGCCGTCCCGCTCCAGGATGGAGCCGCGCACCTGGGCCGAGCCGGTGGAAAAGGCGATTTCATCCAGGCGCTCGCGCGCGCCGCACTTGGTTTCACAGCCCAGCAACACCGTGCGCACCTGGCCGTTCTCCAGAAGGCGGATATGGGCGTAGGGCGCGGCGGAGACGAAGCCGGACAAAGTCACTTGCGTGGCCATATCCCAGCTTCCCCGCCCCGCCCCGTTCTGGCGCTTGGCCAGCATCCAGCCCATGCCAGAGGTGAGCGCGATCGTCACCGCAGAGAATCCGAACAGGAAGCGGCGATCGATCCCTGGCGTGTTCGCATACCCCACAAAAGGTTCTTTGGAGCGGCGCGGATGCAAGGGCGCACGGGTCATGCGGGCGCTCCTTCAGCGCTGGCGGCGCCGGTCAGGGTGACCGGCTCGCTATAGGTTCCGGGCGGTAAAGGTTCGGCGCGAACCTGGATACGGCCCTCGATCAGGCGCACCGGATAGGTGGCGATCTTTTCGGTGAACGGCGCGGGCGCCCGGCCGTCTTCCAGGCGATACTCCCAGCCATGCCAAGGGCAGACCACGCAGCCGTCGCGCACATGGCCCTCGCCCAGCGGGCCGTTCTGGTGGCGGCACACGCTGGACAGCGCAGCGATCTTATCGCCATCGCGGAACACCGCGATGCGCTCTTTGCCCTGCGGTGCGATGATGACGGCGCGGCCGTCGGGGATATCGTCCGGATCGCCCGCGTCCAGCCAGCCCTCGTCCACCGGGCGGTCGGCGCTTCTGTCGTCGCGCGCTTCCTTCAGCCCCGCGATCAAGTGCAGCGCGATCAGCACCAAGGCGGCGCCGGACACGGTCCAGGCCATGAAGGGTGAGGCTTCATCCTGCAGCGCGCCCAGCACCAGATGGCCCACCAGCAGCGCATAGGCGGGATAAACCAGCATATGGATCAGCTTCCACACCGGCGCGCCCAACAAATCCAGCCAGAAATCATGGCTGGTCGCCGCCATGACGAAGAGGATCAGAAGAGCGGCCAGACCCAGGGCTTCAAACGGGAAGCCGTAAATCCGGTCATAGTTCGGATTGGTCGCCAGGATTGAGACGAAGACATTGGTCTCGGAAAAGCCGTGATACCACATCAGCACAAGACCGGCGTGGATCAGGCCGAAGAGGAAGATCGTCACGCCCAGATGACGGCGATTATACAAGAGCGGCTTGAACCGGTCGGACAGGCGCGCCAACGGCCCGATCGCCAGGGCGATGAATAAGAGCACGATCGCCGTAAAGCCAAAGGCGCGCATCACCAGCTGGACCGGATGAAAACTCTCGCCCTCCGGCTGGGTGGCGTTGGTCGCGACGATGAAGACCGTCATCAAAGCAATCGCGCCCGCCCAAAGGACAAGGTCGTAGATGATCTTGAAGCGGTTCCACTGCACTGCCTGAAAGCCGACAGACATCAGCGCCCTCCTTGCGGTTCAAACAGCGCGGCGGGCGCATCGGTATCCGTGCGGTCGATCGGCGTGCGGGTCACCGCATAGGCGATCAGCGCGAGCAGGATCGGGGTGAGGATGATCCATATCATGAAATGCAGGCGCCTAAGCGGACGTCTCATGGACCTCTCCCTTGGCTCCGCCGATCAGACCGCGGATGAGAACAATAGGCCAAAGCACGACACAGGCAGGGAAAATCAGGATGCGAAATTGCAGCGGCGCGGCGGTTCTGGCGCCGTCGGAGGCCCGTTTGATCAACACCGTGACAAACAACACGGCGACGATCACGCCGATCCCGGCATAGGCGCCGATAATCGTCCAGATCAGTCCGGCAAGCTCTGGGGTCATGTTCAGCTCCGTCCCGCCACGCCGCCAAATTCGAGGCCGGTCAAATCCGCCATGTCGCGCTTCCACGTCGTCAAATCATTGGCCGAGAAGTCCGACAGCGAGGCATGGCCGCAGGCGCGCGCCATCACCTGCATCAGTTCAACGCTGGCCTCGAAGAAATTCTTCAGCTGCACGGCAGATTTTTCGACGACCAGGCGATTGACCAGTTCGGGCCTCTGTGTCGCGATGCCGACCGGGCAGTTATTGGTGTGGCAGGCGCGCATGGCGATGCAGCCGACCGCCTGCATTGCGGCGTTGGACACCGCGATGGCGTCCGCGCCCAAGGCCATCGCCTTGATGAAGTCCGCCGGCTTTCTAAGCCCGCCCGTGATCACCAAGGTGATGTCAGAGCGGCCGATCTTGTCGAGATGCCGACGCGCGCGGGCGAGCGCGGGAATGGTCGGCACGGAGATATTGTCCCGGAAGATGATCGGCGCGGCCCCGGTGCCGCCGCCGCGGCCGTCCAGGATGATATAGTCGACGCCCACCTCAATCGCCGCATCGATGTCCGCTTCGATATGCTGGGCGGAGAGTTTGTAGCCGATCGGAATGCCGCCGGTGCGGTCACGCACCTCGTCGGCGAACTCTTTGATCTGGGCCGGGCTGGTCCAGTCGGGAAAGCGCGAGGGCGAGATGGCGTCCTCGCCTGGCTCAAGCCCGCGCACCTCGGCGATATCGCCTTGAACCTTGTGACCGGGCAGGTGGCCGCCCGTGCCGGTCTTGGCCCCCTGCCCGCCCTTGAAGTGGAAGGCCTGAACCTTGTCCAGCTTGTCCCAGGAAAACCCGAAGCGCGCCGAAGCCAGCTCGTAAAAGTATCGGCTATTGAGTTCCTGCTCCTCCGGCAGCATGCCGCCCTCGCCCGAACAAATCCCGGTGCCCGCCAGCTCCGCCCCGCGTGCGAGGGCCATCTTGGCCGGCTTGGACAGCGCGCCGAAGCTCATGTCGGAGACAAAGAGCGGGATCTCAAGCCGCAGCGGCTTTTGCGCATTCGGTCCGATCACCACGCCGGTCTCCACCGGATCGTCGTCCAGTAGCGGCGGCCGGGCCAGCTGGGCGGTCAGGATCTGGATATCGTCCCAGTCCGGCAATTCGGTCCGCGGCACGCCCATGGCGTCGACCTTGCCGTGATGGCCGGTCTTGGAGAGACCATCGCGGGCATAGCCCTGGATCAGCTTGGTGTAGGGCTCGGCGGGTTCGGAATGGGTGTCCTGATAATCGCCCAGATAGGCCTCGCGATCGAAAGGCTGGGGGTTTTCATCATGCCAGGCCGCGATCTCGTCTTCATCGACGCAGACATGGCCACCCTTCACCCAGGATTTGAATTTGTGCAGGGCTTCGGAATTGTCGTACTCGGACACGCCGGTGTCGTAGCGATAATCCCAATCATGGACCCCGCAAATCAGATTATGGCCGTCGATATGGCCGTCCGACATCAAGGCGCCGCGGTGCAGGCAGCGGCCGTACAGCACCGACACCTCATCGTCATAGCGCACGATGACCAGATCCACATTCGCGACGCGGGCATGGGTCGGGTCACGGTCCTTAAGCTCAGACCATTTAATCAGCTTGGTTGTTTTCATGCCCCCCGGCCCTGTGTGCTGCTTTAGCGCATGCGCTTTCGTCACCCGGAAGAGTAACGCCAAACGCGCTCAGCGAAGTTGACACTGGCGTGATCAGACCAACAAGAAAAATCGGGGCATGCGTGAAAAATTGTGATCACACGCGCTGAAACCCTGCTGCTAGGCTCACGCTTCGCCGCTTTCAGGGATTGGGGTTCAAATGCACGCTGTAACGCCGACTGACGGCATGGCTCAGCATGACTGGCTGGCGCCGCTCGTGCCGGCCTTTGAAACTTTGGCTTTGGTGATCGACCTGATCGGCATCGCCATCATTTTATATGGCTTCGCCGTGGCGCTGATCCAGTTCGTGGGCGTTGAGTTTTCGCGATTGAAATCCGGGGGCATGCCCCTCGCCTGTCAGTCGGTCCGGCTGACGCTGGGCATGTATATTCTGCTCGGCATCGAATTCATGATCGCCTCAGACATCATCCACACGGTCTTAAGCCGGGAGCTAGGCGATCTGATCTTCGTCGCCGCATTGGTCGCGATCCGGACCGCGATCAGCTTCTTCCTGGGCAAGGAATTGGAGGAGGCGCGGCGCAACAGCGGCGATTGAGCCGCCGTTGCGCGCGCTTGTATGGATACGAGAGTCCGGCCCCCGTCAGGCGGCGAGCGTCTCCGCCACCCGGAACTTCGCCTCGGTCTTTTCGGTGATCTCTTCCACCGTGACGCCGGGCGCCAGCTCGACCAGCTCGAGGCCGTCTTCGACCACATCAAACACGCCCAGCGTGGTGATCACGCGATCAACGCAGGCCTGACCGGTCAGCGGCAGGGTGCATTCCTTTAACAGCTTGGTCGCGCCCGCCTTATTGGTGTGATCCATGATCACCACAACGCGCTGCACGCCGGCGACCAAATCCATGGCGCCGCCCATGCCTTTGACCATCTTGCCCGGGATCATCCAGTTGGCGATGTCGCCTTTTTCCGAGACCTCCATGGCGCCCAGGATGGACAGGTTGATATGTCCGCCGCGGATCATGCCGAAGCTGTCGGCCGAGCTGAAGAAGCTGGAATGGGGCAGTTCGGTGATGGTCTGCTTGCCCGCATTGATCAGGTCGGGATCGACCTCGTCATCCTCGGGAAACGGTCCCATGCCCAGCATGCCGTTTTCCGACTGCAAGGTGACGTCCATGTCGTCCGGGATGAAGTTTGCGACCAGCGTCGGAATGCCGATGCCGAGGTTCACGTAAAACCCATCTTGGAGTTCTTTCGCCGCGCGTTCGGCGAGTTCACCGCGTGTCCAGGCCATATTGAGCTCCTTGCCTAACGGGTCGTGCGTTGTTCGATGCGCTTTTCGTGGCTGGCCTGAATGAGGCGCTGCACGAAAATGCCCGGCGTGTGGATATGGTCGGGCTCAAGCGTGCCGACCGGAACGATTTCTTCGACCTCGGCGATGGTCACCTTGCCGGCGGTCGCCATCATCGGGTTGAAGTTCCGGGCGGTTTTGCGGAAGACCAGATTGCCCTCCGTGTCCGCCTTCCAGGCCTTCACGATGGAGAGATCCGCCACCAGGCCGGTTTCCATAATGTAGGTCTCACCGTCGAACTCTTTGTGTTCCTTGCCTTCCGCCACCAAGGTGCCGACGCCGGTCTTGGTGTAAAAGCCCGGGATTCCCGCCCCGCCCGCGCGAATGCGCTCGGCCAAGGTGCCCTGGGGGTTAAATTCCAGCTCCAGCTCGCCATTGAGATATTGGGTCTCGAAGGTTTTGTTTTCGCCGACATAGGACGAAACCATTTTTTTGATCTGGCGGGTGTGCAGCAAAAGCCCCAAGCCGAAATCATCAACCCCGGCATTGTTGGAGATCACCGTCAGGTTTTGCGCCTCGCTGTCGCGCAGCGCAATGATCAGATTTTCCGGAATGCCGCACAGGCCGAACCCGCCCGCCATCACGGTCATGCCGTCAAAGGTCAAACCCTCCAGAGCCGCCTTCGCATCGGAGTAGATCTTTTCAGCCACGCCGGGCCTCCTTGCCGTGTAGAACTTCAACGCTCGTTTAATTTAACGGGGTGATATCGTGTTTCAGTCCGATTTGCCAGCACTGAGCTGTGACGGCAAGCGCTCGCGGTGACGATCAATCTCCACCGCCAGCGCGCCTCCGAAAAACATGGCGTAGCTGGTCCAATAGACCCATAATAAAAAGACGATCAGCGCGCCCAGCGGGCCGTAGATGTTCGGGTCGATCACGGCAGAGACATAAAGCGTGAAACCTTTCGACGCGAGCAGCCAGGCGCCCGTCGCAACGCCCGCCCCGATCAGCGAGGCGGTCCAGCTGGTCTCGCCGGCGCGCTGCATGATGAAGCGGTAAAGCAGGCTCAAGGCCGTCGCCATGGCGAGCGCGCCGACCGTCCATTCGTTGAACAGGCCCGCGGCCGCATCCGCCATCTCACTGCCCAGCATGCGCAAAGCCGGACGGATTAGGTTGGGGATGGTCAGGATCATCAAGTTGGCGACCAGCAGTAGCGCACCCCCCACAAACACGGCCGCCATTGCTAGTAGGTTGAAGTGGAGGATGTTTCGAAGGTCGCCGCGTCGAGCGATCTGGTTCAAACCCGCGATGACGGCCTTCGCCCCGCGCGCGGACGCGAAGACGGCGATGACAAAGGCGATCCCGCCTTGAAAGGTCAGGGACAGGGTCGACGCGTCAGCGAGACCGGACAGCTGGGCGTTGAGAAAGCTGTTGGCCGAGGGCGGCAGGACGCCCGCGAGCTCCACACGGGTCATCTGGGCGACGGCGTCTTCAGGCGAGAAGAGCAGACCATAAAGCGAGACGCCCACCAACACCGCCGGGAACAGCGCCAGCAAACCGAAGAAGCTGGCCCCGCCGGCGAAGAGCATGACTTCGCGCGCCATCATCCGGTCAATCGCGCGCACGACGATGCGCAGCGCGGTGATCTGGCTCAGCCAGCTCCAAACGGACTTTACAGCGGTAAGGACGCGCGCGGCGGTCATCCCTCGACCCTTAGAGCGCCAGCGCAAGACGCGCCGGCCGAACAAGCCGACCGGCGCGCACCCGGCAAAGCCGGACGGCCGCAGCGGGTCGACGGGGACTGACATACGCCGAACCCGCCGCGGCGAAAACCGTTAGATCACAGGCTGCCTGAATGGGACTTGAACCCCCTGCTCACTGCAAATGGGCCTCGGCGCGTCACACAAGGACGCCCGCCGCTCTCAAAGCGTCGACATCGGACTCGCTGAAGCCCCAATCCTGAAGCGCTGTGGCGCTGTCCGCGCCCGGCTTCGGGGCTGCGCCCTGCACCGCGCCCGGCGTGCGCGAAAAGCGCGGCGCGGCGTCCGACTGGAGCACGCCCTCAACCTCCGTGAAGGCCGCACGCGCCTGCATGTGCGAGTGTTGAGCGGCCTCCTCAGTGTTCAGCACAGGCGCAAAGCACACATCGCTGCCTTCCAGCAACTCGCACCATTGCGCTTGGGTCTTCGACTTGAACGTTGTTTCAAACGTCTCGCGCATCGCCGGCCAGCTCGCAGCATCATATTGGGCCTGCATGGCGGGGTGGTCTTTCAGCTCCAGCTTTTCGATTAGGAGCGCGAAGAATTCCGCCTCCAGAGGCGCGATCGAGATAAACTTGCCGTCTGAACACTCGTAGCAATCGTAAAACGGCGCCCCGCCATCCAAGAGATTGGCGCCGCGCGGCTGGCCCCACATGCCCATGGCGGCCAGCTGGTGCACCGCCGCCATCAAATGGGTCGTGCCGTCGACAATGGCCGCGTCAACCACCTGCCCTTCTCCCGTCGCTTGCGCGTGGTGGAGCGCGGCGAGCACGCCGACGGCGAGATACAGCGAGCCGCCACCGAAATCGCCCACCACGTTGAGCGGCGGCACGGGACGCTCCGTCGTCCCGATACCGTCGAGCGCGCCAGTCAGCGCGATATAGTTGAGATCATGGCCGGCCGCATGGGCGAGCGGACCATGTTGGCCCCAGCCGGTCATCCGGCCATAAACCAGCTTGGGGTTCGCCTTAAGGCAGACATCCGGGCCAAGGCCCAGGCGCTCCATCACGCCGGGGCGATAGCCCTCGAGCAGGATGTCAGCAGATTGCAGGATTTTGCTGCAAGCCTTGATTGCGCCTTCTGCTTTCAGATTGACGCCTATGGACCGGCGGCCCCGCGCCAAGACTTCTTCGGGCCCACCGCCAAACGCCCCTGGCCGATCAATGCGGATCACGTCCGCGCCCAAATCGCTCAACAGCATCGCACAAAAAGGTGCAGGCCCAAGGCCAACAAATTCCACCACTTTAACGCCGCGCAAAGGGCCTTGTGCTTTGTTGGCTGTCTGCATGTCTGAGTTCCGGGCCTGTGTGTGAATCGAAGGAAAATGGTTGTGACACTGAATATGCGAATCCACAATGCGAGCGGACTGGCCCGCGGGGGGAGCATGGGGCGCACCTTTTCGGTAATGATCGTGGACGCTGGCGAAGACGGCGCGGCGGAGGCCGAAACCGGCCTGAGCGCCCTTGGATTCACCGTTCACCGCACCGCCGCAGCAGAGCTTGGCGGCCTGAAGCTTGAAGCGATGGGCATTGACGCCATCGTCGCGTTCGGCGCCCTGACCGCGAGCTTCGCGCCCAGCTGCCCGGTTTTGACCATCGGCGCGGTTGGCGTTGACGACCGGCCGTCGCTGGCGCGCCCGGCCCACCCGATTCAAATCGCCGCCCGCTTGCGCGGCCTTATTCGCCTGGATGTATTGGAAACCATCGCCCGTCTGCGCGCCGAAGATGCGCATGACGCCGGCGCGCGATCCGCCCCCGCGGAACCCGGCGCGGACGAGGCGAGTATTCTTTATGTCGGCGCGCCGGGCCCGGGATATTTGCGCCTTCAGCATACCCTTGGCGAAGCGGAAGTGACGACGGTGGCCGCCTTCACCACTTTCACCGCCTTTGACTATATGCATGAGCGCGCGTTTGACGCGGTGGTGCTGAACACTGATCCAAGCGCGGAGATGGCGCACACCGTGTGTTCCGCGATGCGCCGCAACACCCGGCTCTATCACACGCCCGCCATTCTTCTCACGCGCGGCGACGCTTACGCAGAGGCTGACGAAGCCTTTGCGCGCGGCGCGTCAGACATCATCAGTGATCGGTCCGATCCGGAAGAGCTGCGCCGCCGCGTGACGGCCTTGAGCGCGGAACGCCGCCGCCGCCGCCGGGCGAAGTCCTTATTGGAGGCCACGCGCGGGGCTGCGCTGCTGGATCAGTCCAGCGACCTGTTCGAGCCGGGCTTCGGCGCCCGGCATTTTCAGTCTCTGCTCGACGCGGCGGCCCGCCGGGGTCATGATTTAAGCTTGGTCGCGCTCAATGCAGAGGGGCCCCGGGACGCCGGCGATGAGGCCGTCTCCTCGGCGCTTGATCAATTCGCCGCCATGTTGCGCCATTGCGTACGCGCCGAAGATCTCGCGGTGCGCGCCGATAGCCATCAATTCTATCTCGCTTTGCCCAACACCCCGTCTGACCAAGCGGAATTGGTGGCGCAGCGCGTGTGCGCGATTGCAGAATGCACCGCCTATGAAGGCCGCAATCCCGCCTCGCCCTTCCGGCTGACCTTAACCGCGAATGTCACCGCGCCGCTCACCAGCGAAAGCGCGCAAGCCAACCTGAACCTGGCGTTCGAAGCGTTGGGCGGCGGGCAGGCCCAAGCCATCGGCGCTTAAGCGGCCTCGTTGGATTTCTTCGCGGCGTCGACCACCGGGCCCAAAAGGCGCTGGACGCCCTTTAAGCGGCCTTCCACGTCGGGAAACTCCCCGCGCATGACCAACGTGTTGTCCGGGCGCAGCTTGTAGTCGGCAGGCCGCCGGGTCATGAGCTCCACAAGCACCCCAGGATCCTGGAAAGCCAGGTCACGGAAGGTGGCCACGGCGCCTTTCGGTCCCGCGTCCAGCTTGGCGATGCCCGCGCGCTTGCACAGACCTTTAATCGCGACGACCTGCATCAAGCTTTCAACTTCTTCCGGCAACGGCCCGAAGCGGTCGACCAATTCGGCGGCGAAGCCTTCGCGCTCCACCTTGGTGTCGAGACCGGACAGGCGGCGATACAGCGCCATGCGCACGTCGAGATCGGGCACATAGTGTTCGGGGATCAGCACTGCCGCGCCGATATTAATCGCCGGCGACCAGTCGCGATCGTCTGCGGTCATATCGCCCTGAAGCGAGGCGACCGCCTCTTCCAGCATGGATTGATAAAGCTCCACGCCGACATCCTTGATGTGGCCGGATTGTTCTTCACCCAGAAGATTGCCGCCGCCGCGTAAGTCCATGTCATGGCTGGCCAAGGTGAAGCCCGCGCCCAGGCTGTCGAGGGATTGCAGCACCTTCAATCGCTTGTCCGCGCTGTCGGTCAGCTTTTGGTGGGCGGGCGTGGTCATATAGGCGTAAGCGCGCGCCTTGGCCCGGCCGACCCGGCCGCGCAGCTGATAAAGCTGGGCCAGGCCGAAGCGGTCGGCGCGGTGGATCACCATGGTGTTGGCGGTGGGAATATCGATTCCGGATTCCACAATGGTAGTGGACAACAGCACATCATATCGGCCCTCGTAGAAGGCGTTCATGATGTCTTCCAAATCCCCCGGAGCCATTTGTCCGTGGGCCACCACAAAGCTGAGCTCCGGGCATTGTTCACGCATGAATTCGGTGACTTCGGCAAGGTCCTTAATGCGCGGCACGATGAAGAAGCTTTGCCCGCCGCGGTAGCGTTCGCGCAGTAAAGCCTCGCGCACCGTCACGGGATCGAAGGGCGTCACATAGGTGCGCACCGCCAGGCGGTCGACCGGCGGCGTGGCGATGATGGAGAGGTCGCGAATGCCGCTCATGGCCAGCTGCAGCGTGCGCGGGATCGGCGTAGCGGTGAGCGTCAGCACGTGGACGTCCGACTTCAACTCCTTGAGGCGCTCCTTATGGCGCACGCCAAAGCGCTGTTCTTCGTCGATCACCATCAAGCCGAGGCGGTTGAACTTCACCGTCTTGGCGAGCAAAGCGTGGGTGCCCACGACGATGTCGACATCGCCGCTTTCCAGGTCTTTGCGGGTTTGCGCGGCTTCTTTCGCCGGCACCAGGCGGGACAGGTGACGCACCTTCACCGGCCAGCCGCGAAAGCGGTCTTCGAACGTCTTAAAATGCTGGCGCGCCAGCAAGGTCGTTGGGGCGATCACCGCCACCTGCTTGCCCGACAGCGCGGTGACGAAGGCCGCGCGCAGAGCCACTTCGGTCTTGCCGAAGCCGACATCCCCGCAGATCAGCCGGTCCATGGGACGGCCTTTGGTCAGATCGCTGAACACGTCGTCAATGGCGTTGAGCTGATCGTCGGTCTCCGCATAGGGGAAGCGCGCGGCGAATTCGTCATAGAGGCCTGAGGGCGGCTCGATCACCTCGGCCTCGCGGGCATTGCGCTGGGCGGCGATCTTGATCAGCTGATCCGCCATGTCGCGAAGACGCTTCTTCGCCTTGGCCTTGCGCGCCTGCCAGGCGGCCCCGCCGAGCTTGTCAAGCTGCGCCGTCTCCCGGTCATCGCCATAGCGCGACAACAGCTCGATATTCTCCACCGGCAGGTAAAGACGGGATTCCCCACCATACTCCAGCTCCAGACAATCATGGGGCGCTTCACCCACCGACAAGGTCTTCAGGCCCAGATAGCGGCCCAAGCCATGATCGGCGTGGATCACCAGATCGCCCGGCGACAAGGCGCCGGCTTCGGAGATGATGTCCGCCGTCTTGCGCTTGCGGCGCGGCCGCGCCAGGCGGTCGCCGAGCACATCCTGTTCGGAGATGAAGGCCAGCGTTTCAGTCTCAAACCCGCGCTCGAGCGGCAAGACGGCGCGGATCACCGCGTTGGATTGCAGGGTTTGGGCGTCGGGCCAGTCTTGCGCCGCCATCACCGGCGACAGCCCATGCTCAGCCAAGACCCCGCCCATCCGCTCGGATGCGCCTTCGCTCCAGCTGGCGAACACGACCCGCTTGCCGGCCTTGCGCAGCTTGGCGGCGTGGCTTGCGGCGGCGTCGAACACGTTCTGGTCCGCCTGGCGCTCAGCGGCGAAGGTGCGTCCCTGCTTGCCGGCCATATCGACGATCGCGCCGCTCGCTTCCTGGAAGGCGGTGAACTTGCGTGAGGCATGGTTCTGGATCGCGAGATCCCACTCAGCCTCTTTCAGATAAAGCGCTTCAGGCTCAAGCGCCCGGTAGGCCGGCGCGCCCATGGCCCCGGCGCCGGATTTGGCGGCTTCCTGGCGCGCGTCGAAATAATCCTGGATCTGCTCCAGACGCTCCTCGCGCGCTTCGAGCGCCAGCGGATCCAGCCCGATCAAGGCTTCCTCGCCGACATAGTCAAAGACGGTGTCGAGCTGCTCATGGAAAAGCGGCAGCCAGTGTTCCGCCCCATTGGGCCGCGCGCCCGCGCTGACGCTGTCATAGATTAAATCGCCCGACCCCGCCGCGCCGAAACGCTTCAGAAAGCCGCTGCGAAAGCGCGAGATCGCGGCGTCATGAAGGACAATTTCGCTGACCGGCGTGAACTCGGCGCGTTTGAGCTGACGCGTCGTGCGCTGGGTTTCCGGATCAAAGGCCCGCACGCTCTCCAGCGTATCGCCGAAGAAATCGAGCCGGACCGGCTCCTCCGCATCCGCCGGGAACACATCCACCACGCCGCCGCGAATAGCGTAGTCGCCGCGCTCGGTGACGGTGGCGGCGCGTGCATAACCGTTCTGGGAAAGGTGGGCTTTGAGGTCTTCTACATCCAGCGTGCCACCAGGAAGCGCCGTCAAACCACCCTCACCCATCGCCGCCTTCGGCGCGCAGCGCTGCAGCACGCTGGCCGCGGTGGTGATCACAAGGAGCGGTTTGCGATCGCCCGCATCCCGGACCGCCAGCCGGTGTAGGGCGCCGGCGCGCTTGGCTGCGGTGCGCGGGCTCGGACTGATCCGGTCATAGGGCTGGCAGTCCCAGCCCGGCAGGCTCAGCACATCGAGATCGGGCGCGAAGAAGGCGCAGGCGGACTGAAAGGCGCTCGCGCGCGCCGCGTCAGACGCAATGAACAGACCCACCCCGCCGCGCGCGCGCAGCGCATCGCAGAAGATCAGCGCATCAAACCCGTCCGGCGCCCCGGTGACGGTTAGGAATCCGGCTTCTTTCGCCAAGCGGTCTAAATCGCTCACGTCTCAGTCCTCAAACGCAGGTCGCCCGCACGCTGAGTTTCAGCGTCGGGTCACAGTCAAAATAAAGCGCCGACCGGCCAACGGCCCGCCGGCGCGATATAGGCGCTGCGCGAAGAAAAACTGCTAGCCGAGCAGCTTTTTGCGCAGAATCTCGTTGACCGCCTGCGGGTTGGCTTTGCCCTGCATGGCCTTCATCACCTGACCGACAAACCAGCCCATGGCTTTGGGCTTGTCTTTGACTTGAGCGGCCTGGTCGGGATTGTTGGCGATAAGATCGTCGATGACCTTTTCGATCGCACCGGTGTCGGTGACCTGTTTGAGGCCGCGTTCCTCCACGATCTCAGCCGGATCGCCGCCTTCAGACCAGAGGATTTCAAAGACATCCTTGGCGATCTTGCCAGAGATGGTGCCGTCCTTGATGAGGTCCACCAGACCGCCGAGCTGATCGGCGCTCACCGGGCTTTCGGTGATCGACAGGCTTTCTTTGTTCAAGCGGCCGAACAACTCATTATTGACCCAGTTGGCCGCCAGCTTGGCGTCGCGGCCTTCAATCACCGCCTCAAAGTAATCCGCCCGGTCCTTGTCCGCAGCGAGCACCGACGCGTCGTATTCGGACAGGCCCAGCTCTTCGACAAAGCGCTTGCGCTTTTGCGCCGGCAGCTCGGGCAGGTTGGCGCGGATGTCCTCGATCCAGGCCGGGTCCAGCTCCAGCGGGAGGAGGTCCGGGTCCGGGAAGTAGCGATAGTCATGCGCTTCTTCTTTCGACCGCATGGACCGCGTTACGCCGGTATTGGCGTCGAACAGGCGGGTTTCCTGGTGAATCTCGCCGCCCTCCTCGATGATGTCGATCTGGCGTTTCGCCTCAAATTCAATGGCCTGCATGATGAAGCGCAGCGAGTTCACATTCTTGATCTCGCAGCGCGTGCCGAGATGCTCGAACGAGCCGGTCTCGATAAATTTCTCATACTGGCCCGGCCGGCAGACGGACACGTTCACGTCCGCGCGCATCTGACCCTTTTCCATGTCGCCGCCGCAGGTGTCGAGATAGCGCACGATGGTGCGCAGCGTGCGGACATAGGCGGCCGCATCGCCGGGCGTCCGCACATGCGGGCGCGACACAATCTCCATCAGCGCCACGCCGGAGCGGTTGAGGTCCACATAGGTGGCGTTTGGGTCAAGATCATGGATCGACTTGCCCGCGTCCTGCTCCAGGTGCAGGCGCTCGATGCCGACCGTGAAATGCGTGCCGTCCTCGCGCTCGCATTCAATCTCGCCTTCGCCGACGATCGGGTGAGCGAACTGGCTGATCTGATAGCCCTGGGGCAGGTCGGGGTAGAAGTAATTCTTCCGGTCAAAGCGCGAATGGGCGTTGATCTGCGCGTTGAGGCCCAGGCCTGTGCGCACCGCCTGCTCCACGCAGCGCTGATTGATCACCGGCAACATGCCGGGCATGCCCGCATCGACCAGGCTGACTTGAGTGTTGGGCTCGGCCCCGAATTCGGTCGCCGCGCCGGAAAACAGCTTGGCGTTGGATTTGACCTGGGCATGAACTTCAAGCCCCACAACGATTTCCCAATCGCCAGTGGCGCCGGGAATGACATAGGTATGGTCGTTGGTGTCGAGGGGCATGGGGATGTCTCGTAACAGTTAGGCGTCTTGCACCTTTCTTCCGCGCGGGTGCGCCGAAGGTCAAGCGCGTCTTGAAGCTAAAGCGTCACCAGCACCGCGCCGATCTTCTTGCCGTCTTCTACGCAGTCATGGGCCGCCGGGGCGCTGTCGAGGTCGAAACTCTTGTAGATGACGGGTTTGAGTGCGCCTTCGGTCAGGGCGCGCTGGATGTCGTGAACCGCCGCCGCCCGCTCTTCGGCGCGCAGCAAGTAGACGAAGATGGTCACGAGCTGGATGTTTTTAAACATCATCTCATAGAAAGGCAGCTCCGGCGTGCGCTCGCCTTCAGAGCCATAGCTCGCGATCACCCCGCCCGCTCGGAGCACATCCAGCGACTCTTTAAGATTGCCGCCGAACTCCACCTCGACAATGTGATCGACACCCTCACCCTCGGTGACGGCCTCAATGGCTTCCACAACATCCTGGCGGCGGTAATTGATTATCTCGTCCGCGCCCGCCGCCAGCGCGGCTTCGGCCTTTTCCGAAGACGAGACGGTCGTGATAACTTGCGCTGCGCCCGCCCATTTGGCGAGCTGGATGGCCATCAGGCCGACCGCTCCGGCGCCGCCGGTGATCAGCACGGTCTTGCCCGCGATGGGGCCGTTCCAAAATAGCGCCCGGTGCGCCGTGATGGCTGGCACGCCCAGGCAGGCGCCCGCTTCAAATGACGTCTCGTCAGGCAGGCGCGCCGCGAACTCGGCGGGCAGCACGCAGACTTCCGCACACGTGCCATGGGCGCGCTTGAACGCGGCGTTGAACAGCCAGACCCGCTCTCCAATCCGGGAGGGGTCCACCCCCTCGCCCACCGCCTTGATGACGCCGGCGCCGTCGGAATGCGGGATCTGGCGCGCGACGCTCATGGGCCCGCGCACGCCGGCCCGCTGTTTGACGTCTGACGGATTGACGCCGGACGCTTTGATATAAACGGCGACCTCGCCGGGACCAGGCGCTGGCTCGTCCATTTCACCCAGGGTCAGGACGTCTTTGGCCGCGCCCTGATCGGCATACCAGATCGCGCGCATTTACGGCTCCTGATCGTCATGGGGCAGCTCGCCGCGCTGGCGCGCCGCCGCTTCGTCGATGGAGGCCTTGAGCCGGGTGAACAGCACGACATTGCCCACCCCGACAAAGCCGATCACCAGCAGCGTGATGCCGACCGCCAGGTTCAGACCGCTCTCGCCGAGCCGCCCTGACGCCAACAGAGCGCCGAAAATGGCGAGCAGGCCGAAACCGGGGATGAGAAAGCGCGTATACCGCATAATCCTAACCTAGGTGTTCGACCGCATTTGCGGAAGTCGGCCTTTAGCTCGCCGCCCGCGCCGCCTTCTTGCGCTCGTGCTCTTTGAGGAATTTCTTGCGCACGCGGATCGATTCCGGGGTCACCTCGACAAGCTCGTCGTCATTGATGAACTCCAGGGCGTATTCCAGCGTCAGGCGGATCGGCGGGGTCAGCACGACTGCCTCGTCCGAGCCGGCGGCGCGGATATTGGTGAGCTTCTTACCCTTGAGCGGGTTCACGATCATGTCTTCTTCGCGCGAGTTCACGCCGACGACCATGCCTTCGTAGACCTCCACCGCGTGACCGATGAACAGCTTGCCGCGCTCCTGGATATTCCACAGCGCATAGGCGAGCGCCTTGCCGTTCTCCATGGAGATGATCGCGCCTTTAATCCGCTGGCCGACCTCGCCCGGCGCCTTGGGCGCGTAATGGTCGAAGGAGTGGAACATCAAGCCTGAACCCTGGGTCAGGGTGAGGAATTCCGAGCGGAAGCCGATCAGGCCCCGGGTCGGCGCGGCGAATTCCAGACGCACCCGGCCATTGCCGTCGGGCGTCATATTCTTCAACTCGGCCTTGCGCATGCCCAGGCGTTCCATGACGCCGCCCTGGTGCTGCTCTTCGACATCAATGGTGAGGTTTTCGACCGGCTCGCTCATCACGCCGTCGATCTCTTTGGTGATCACCTGCGGGCGGCCCACAGCCAGCTCGAAGCCTTCGCGGCGCATTGTTTCGATCAGTACGGACAGGTGCAGTTCGCCGCGGCCGGACACCAGGAATTTGTCTGCATCGTCCTGCTGCTCCACGCGCAAGGCGACATTGTGGATCAGCTCGCGGTCCAAACGCTCCTTGATCTGGCGGGAGGTGACGAATTTGCCTTCGCGGCCCGCAAACGGGCTGTCATTGACCTGGAAGATCATTGAGATGGTCGGCTCATCCACCGTCAGCGGCGGCATGGCCTCGACATGTTCGGGATCGCACAGCGTGTCGGAGATGTTGAGCGGATCCACACCATTAAAGGTGATGATGTCGCCCGCCGAGGCGCTGTCGCGCTCAACTTTTTCCAGGCCGTGGAAGCCGAACACCTGCAGTACTTTGGCTTTGCGGGTCTCACCGTCGGCGCCCACCACGGTGACCTGCTGGTTCTTCGACAGCGTGCCGCGGCGGATGCGGCCCAGGCCGATCACGCCGGTATAGCTGGAATAGTCCAGCGCCGAGACCTGCAGCTGAAGCGGCGCGCTCTGATCGACATCCGGGGCCGGCACGCGGTCGACGATGGCCTGGAAGAGCGGGTTAAGATCTTCGCCGCGCTCCTCCGCCTCAAGGCTCGCCCAGCCCTCAAGGCCGGAGGCGTACACGATGGGAAAATCCATCTGCTCGTCATCCGCGCCCAGGCGGTCGAACAGATCAAAGGTCTGATCCACCACCCAATCGGGGCGCGCGCCGGGACGGTCTACCTTGTTGACCACCACGATGGGCTTCAGGCCCAAAGCCAGCGCCTTTTTGGTCACGAAGGTGGTTTGCGGCATCGGGCCGTCGACGGCGTCGACCAGCAGCAGCACGCAATCGACCATGGACAAGACGCGCTCCACCTCGCCGCCGAAATCGGCGTGGCCGGGCGTATCAACGATATTGATCGCGTAATCATTCCAGGTGACCGCGGTGTTTTTGGCCAGAATGGTGATGCCGCGCTCTTTTTCCAGATCGTTGGAGTCCATCACCCGCTCGATCTCGCCGGCGCGCTCACCCAGCGTACCGGATTGCTTCAAGAGCATATCCACCAGCGTGGTCTTGCCGTGGTCGACGTGGGCCACGATGGCGATGTTACGAATGCGTTCGACCGGAGCCGTCATGGGCTTCGTCCTTTATTGGGGAGGTTTATTTGCGCGCTCTCATACAGGTGCGCGAGCCTTTGCGCCAGCACTGGTCGCGGCGGCCCTGTTGTTCTAGCTTCTCGGCCAAACCGAACGTGCTTGCGCACAGATATAAAACGGGAAACGGGGAAGTCATGACGATCCGCACCGCCATCACCGGCGCCCTCTTTGGCGCGCTCGCGCTTACCGCGCCTTCACTCGCAGAACCTATTGAGTTCTTTCACGTTGACGGCGTGAGCTATGACGCCAGCGTGCAAGCGCCCGAAGACGCCTTCGGTTATGAGATCGGCGATCAGCCGGTGCGCTATGGCGATATGGTGCACTATCTGCGCGACCTGGCGGAGAGCTCGGACCGTATCGCGGTGGAGACAATCGGCTATTCCCACGAACGCCGTCCGATCCTCTTGTTCACCGTCACCTCTCCTGACAATCACGCCAATCTGGAAGAGATTCGCACCGCGCACCTGGCCCGCCTGAACGGTGAAGCGGCCCCGGACGCCGCCCCGATGGTGTTGTGGATCAATTTCGGCGTTCACGGCGCAGAGCCATCGAGCATGGATGCGGCGATCCCCCTGCTCTACCATTTCGCCGCCGGTAGCGGCGCTCAAATCGATACGATGCTCGACAACGCCGTGATGCTGTTTGCGGTCACGCTGAACCCGGACGGTCATGCCCGCCGCGTCGACCATGTCGAGACCTTTATGGGCCGGGCGGACAATACCGACCCCACCGACGAAATCCACAATATGTGGGTTGAGGCGCGGACCAATCATTACTGGTTCGACTTAAACCGGCAGTGGCTCCTGCTGACCCAGCCGGAAGCCCAAGCCTGGATCCAGAGCTGGCAGGCGTGGAAGCCGATGGTCTCGGCGGATTATCACGAGATGGGCTCGAACACCCCGTACTACTTCCACCCTGGTGAAGAAAACCGCCGCAATCCGCTGATCCCCGAGCGTGCGCGCGAGCTTACCTATCAGATCGGCCAGCGCCATGCCGCCTTCATGGATAGCGAAGCCCGGCTCTATACGACCGAAGAACGCTTCGACAATTTCTACATCGGCAAAGGCTCGACCTACCCGCAAGTCAACGGGGCGCTGGGCATTCTGTTTGAAGCCGGCTCAGCCCGCGGTGGCGAGATCATGACCGAGCGCGGCCTGGTCACCCATGCCGACAATACGCGCACCCAGTTCCGCACCGCGCTGACGACGCTCCAAGGTTCGCTCGATCTGCGCTCTGAAATCACGGCGTATCAGCGCCAGTTCTTCGTCGATGCGGCGCGTGACGCCGCCCGCGACGGCCGCCGTAATTTTGTTTTCACCGCCGAGGGCGATCCGGAACGCGCCGCGCGCTTCGTGCGTCTTCTGCGCCTGCATGACATTGAGGTTTTTGAGACGAACGCCGACATCACCTCGGGCGGCCGCACCTTCCCGGCCGGCGAGTCTTATGTCGTCCCGCTAGACCAGGCTCAGTATCGGATGATCCAGGGCATCTTCAATCGGATCACCGAGTTTGAAGAAGACGTTTTCTACGATGTCTCCAGCTGGACGATGCCGCTGACCTATGACCTGGACTACGCCGCGGTCACCAATGCGCGCCTGGGCGACAACCCGGCCTTGGCTGATGGCGTTCTCGCCCCAGCGGCGCTGCCGGACCGCGCCTCATACGGCTATCTGTTTGACTGGTCGCACACCTATGCGCCGCGCGCCCTTAATCGCATTCTTGCAGAAGGCCTGATGGCGCGGGCGTCGCGCGAGGAATTCACCGTGGTCACCACCCGCGGAGACGTGGACATGGGTAGAGGCTCGATCTTCGTGCCGCTGGCGCGTCAGGACGCGGACGCCGACGCCATCCACGCCCTGATGGAGACCATTGCGCGTGAAGACGGCTTGCCGGTGCATGCCGCGACCTCCGGCCTGACGCCGACGACGGGCCGCGATCTGGGCGCCACCAATGTCTTCTCAATCCTGGAACAGCCGCGGGTGGTCCTGGCGTTTGACGGCGGGTTGTCCCGCTATGATGTCGGCGAGATCTGGTGGACGATGGATTATCGCCACGACATGGCGGTCACCCTGGTCGAAAAAGGCGATCTCGGCCGTGTCGATTGGAGCGAGTACACGCACCTGATCCTCGTGGGCGGCAATGCAAGCCTGCCGGACAATATCCGTGACGAAGTCGATCGTTGGATCCGCCGTGAGGGCGGCACGCTGATTGCCACGCGCCAGGGCGCGCGCTGGGCGCAACAGGCCTTCTTCGACCATGACGAGGAGAATGGCGAGGAGGAAAATGGCGAAGACGCGCCCGAGCGCCTCGACTTCGCCGAGATGGGCGTTCGCGACGCCGAGCATGTCATTGGCGGGGCGATCTTCGAGACCGATCTCGACATCACCCATCCGCTGGGCTTTGGCTATGCCGACCGCCAGTTGCCGGTGCACCGCAATGTCACCTTCACCTTGCAGCGCCCCGAAGGCGATCCCTATGCGGTGCCGGTGCAGTACACCGATGCGCCGCTGATGACCGGGTACGCCTCCGAGCGCCGCCAAGATGAGATCGCCGGCACGCCGTCCATCGTCACCCAACGTCAAGGCCGCGGCGCCATCATCCTGATGGCCGACAACCCGGTCTTTAGGGGCACCTATCCGGGCACCGAACGTTTGTTGATGAATGCGATCTTCTTCGCCGATCTGATCGACCGGCCCAGAGGCGCCTACGAGGACGAGTAAAGGAAAAGCCCCGGTCGATTGGCCGGGGCTTTTTATTGCAGCCTCTCTTTCCCAGCGAAAGCTGGGATCCATTGAGCTTACAAACGGGTCTTGGATCAGCGGGCCCCAGCGTTCGCTGGGGAAGAGGGATTAAGCGCGGATCTCAGATATCTTCAATCGTCTGGGTGAGATCGCTCGCCTCGGCGTCGCCGGTATTCACCACGCCCGCCTTTTCAAACAGCAGGATGTGGACCGGACCCTCTTCGACAACGGGCTGGTGACGCACGCCTTTGGGGATGATGGTCATCTCCCCGGGGTGAAGACGCACCGGATCGCGGTCTTCGAAATCGATCCGCAACACGCCTTGGGTGATGAAGAAGAGCTCGTCCTCATGTTCATGGGCATGCCAGGCGAACTCGCCCTCGCCTTTGGCGAGCTTTATGTCGTAATCATCCACCCGCCCGATCCGCTTGGGCGACCAGGGCGCGTCGAACTGGGCGTGCAGGTCGGCGAGGTTAAGGACGCGGGGCATGAGGTCACTCACACTCGGCTTCAAGATCATTGCGAAAACGCCACTGGCCAGCGAACCAGAACTCTCGCTCGACGCCCTCGCCGCGCTCGATCACATAGGTGAACACGCCGGCGCTGGGCGGCGACCAGGTTTCATAAGTGAGCATCTCACCCTGAGGCGTCACCGCCGTATTGACCCAGTCCACCTCGCCATCGCGGCCGACCGGATAGCCGACGACGTCTAGGCGCTCAAAGCCCATGTCTTCGCCGGTGAAGCTGCCGCGGATCTCATCGCCTTCGGCCACATAGCGGCCTTCAGAGACGATCCGCCACGCTCCATTTTCATCCGGCGCGCTCATACAGGCGTCGATGGCCGCGCCGTTCTCCGCGATCACGAAAGCCTGACGCAGCTGAGCGTCTTCGCTTTCCCAAACCCCGATATAGCTGGCCATGCCGGGCACGGTGAGGATGACGCTGGGCTCCGCTTCCGGAGCGGCGTCAGGCTCGGTTTCAGGCGAACAGGCGCTCAAGCCAAGGGCCGCGAAGAGAAAGACAAGACGGGTCATGATTTTAGCCTAGCCGAAGCCGGCCGACCCGTCTTGCTCAATTCATTCACCACTTTGCCGCCGCCGTTATCGATCCAGCACCGGTTCGCAGCCTGCGGTCTCAACACTCTGACCGATGAAGCCGGCGATGGCGTCATCCAGGCACTCGGGCGCGAAAAACCAGAGGGCATGGGGCGCGCGCTCGACCGTGAGCAGCTCAACCTCGGCGCCAGCCTGACGCAGGTCCTCGATATGCAGCTGCGCGCCCTCCAACGGAGTCTTTGGATCCAGCGTGCCCTGCACCACCAGCACCGGCGGCAGGTCTTCATACGGCGCATCAAAATACCCATCCCGTGCGTAGGTCGGCATGTTGGTGAAGGTCTGAACCGTGGTCAGGCGCGAGGTGAACCACAGCGCCTGCTCCGCCTGCGCGACATCTTCAGCCGTGGCCTCCGGCCGGCGAATGGTCTCCGACATGCCCACCAGTCCCGCCAGCGTGATGGAGAAATCGGCATGGTCATAGGCCATCAGGTCGGCGAACACCGCCGTCGCCGGATCAACCTCGTCAGAGAAGAAAGCCGGCAGCGCCTCCGGCGCCATGATCGCCAGATCGATTACGTCCGGGATCATCGCGCGCGTCGCCGGGATATCCAGCATGGAGCCCAGCAGGTGTTTCAGATTGCCGCCCGGGACGAGCTCGGCGAGGTCGTCACGACGGCCATCTTGGATGTCGGCCAAAAGACTGGCGTAGGCGGTTTCAACCCCGCCCTCGAACCGCCCGTTGCACGCGGCGTCGCTGGCGCATTCCGACAGCACGCGCCGGCCGATCATATCCACGACATGAGACCGACGGCTGAGATCATATTGATCATCATCCAAAGGCGGGACGAGCGAATCCAGAACGATCCGGTCGACCCGCTGGGTGCGCAGCTGGCTGTAGCGTAGTGCGTACCCCGTTCCATAAGACACGCCGTAGAGCACACGCTGTCCCTCTTCCCCGAACTCCGCGATCAGCGCGTCGAGATCCAGGGCGGCGTTGGTCATCGAGAACGCAGTCGTGCGCTCCGCGTTTTCCCAGATTTCACCGAAACAGGGACCGAACTCCGGACCGGTCAGCGCCGTGCCGCCGTCGCTGTCTGGGGTTTCCGCTGCGCACAGGCGCGAGGAACGCCCGGTTCCGCGATGGTCCGGAATGAAGATGTCATAGCCCGGAAAGCGCGCACGGAACTCGGTGATGCGGGTGAAGAAAGACGCGCCGGATTCGCCCGGTCCGCCCGCAAGCATCCAGAATTCGCCTTCCCGAGCCTGGGTCGCCGGAAATTTGCGCAGGAAAAGCTCAACCGTCTCGCCCTCTCGCCGATCGGGATGCAGCGCGGTTTCAAACCGGGTGCAGACGCTGTCGGCGAGCTCGTCAAAACGATCGGCGTCAGGGCAGGTTTGAAAGCGCGCATCGACCAGGGTGACGGCGGGGGTGCTGCACGCGCCAAGGCTCAGAATTGCGGCGGCGAACGGGGCGGCGAAAAAGCCGGGCTTCATGGGGGAGACTCCAGGATTGCAGCCCCGACTTCGGGACCTACTTGAAGGATGCGTCTTGGAGCCCGATCGGTTTCAGGCCGCTGCAGTCAGCAGCGGCCTAAATGCAGTCTTGGCAAGCTGAATTTGATCCGATGGCCGCGTCGGCGCTTTTACATCAGCATCGTCATCGGGTCTTCGACATAGCCCTTGAACGCCTGGATCCAGCGTGCGCCGGTGGCGCCGTCGACTACGCGGTGGTCGCAGGTCACGGTGACGGTCATGACGGTGGCTTTGGCCAGCGCGCCATCAGTCACGACCGGGCGTTCTTCGCCCGCACCCACCGACATGATCATGCCTTGGGGCGGATTCAGGATGGAGGCGAAGGACTGGATGCCGAACATGCCCAGATTGGACAGCGAGAAGGTGCCGCCCTGGTATTCTTCGGGCTTCAGCTTGCGGGCGCGGGCGCGGCTGGCGAGGTCCTTCATCTCGGTTGAGATTTGCGCCAGCCCCTTCTGATCGGCGTCAAAGATGATCGGCGTGATCAGCCCGCCTTCAATGGCCACGGCGACAGACACGTCGGCATGCTTGTGCATCGCGATGCGGCCATCTTCGATCCAGCTGGCATTGGCTTCCGGCACGGCTTTGAGCGCCAGGCCGGAGGCTTTGATCAGAATATCGTTGACCGACACCTTCACGCCCTCGGGCGCTTTTGCGTTAAGCTCCTTGCGGAATTTCAAGAGCGCGTCGATGCGGCAATCTACATTGAGCGGGAAGTGCGGCACGTCGCGGAAGCTTTCCGAAAGACGTTTGGCGGCGATCTTGGTGATGCCGTCGGCCTTCTTCACCTCATAGCGGTCGCCGGAGATGCCATAGCGCGCCAGCGGCTCATCGGCGTCGATGACCGGCGCCTGCGCTTCAGCGGCCGGGGCGGCCGGTTGCGCGGCGGCGGCCGGCGCCGTTTTCGCCGCTTTAATATCCCGCTTCACGATCCGGCCATGGGGCCCGGACCCGGTGATGGCGGCGAGGTCGAGTCCAGCGTCGGCGGCCAGGCGACGCGCTAAGGGAGACGCCTTGATGCGATCACCGCCAGCGGTGCGCGGCCACATGTGCGGCGGCAGCGGCTGGGGGGCGTAAGGGTCAGTTGGATACGGCTGAGCAGGCGGCGTGGGTTTCGGCTGGGTTGGAATGGTTGCAGGAGCGCCGGTCGGTTGCGTCGACGGCGCCGAGCTGGGATCGATCGGCGAAGCTCCGCCTGGCGTGCCCGTGCTGGGGGCGCTCGACGGCGCCGAGCCGGTCCCGGCGCCGCCAGGCGCCGGCATGGGAATATCCGTCCCGCCGGTTGTCGGACTGGCGGGAACCGACCCGGTGTCGATCATCTTCGATGCTGGTGCAGTCTCCAACACACTCGCATCCTCGCCCTCTTCCAAAAGTAGCGCGATGACCGCGTTGACCTTCACGCCTTCGCTGCCTTCCGCGACCAGGATTTTGCCCATCACGCCTTCGTCGACGGCTTCGACTTCCATCGTCGCCTTATCGGTTTCGATCTCGGCGATGACATCGCCTGAGGAGACGGTGTCGCCCTCCTGTTTGAGCCAGGAGGACAGCGTGCCCTCCTCCATGGTCGGCGACAGGGCGGGCATCAGGATTTCGATCGGCATCGTGATTACTCCGCGTAGGTAACGGCTTTGACCGCCGCCACGATGTCGGCAACGCCGGGCAGCGACAAGGCTTCAAGATTGGCGGCATAGGGCAGCGGCACATCTTTCTGGAAGACGCGGGCTGGCGGGGCGTCGAGATAGTCGAACGCGTCCGCGACCACGCGCGCGGCGATTTCCGCGCCGACGCCGTGCTGGCCCCAGCCTTCTTCCGCGCAGACGATGCGGTTGGTCTTCTTCACCGACTCAATCACCGTCTCGGTGTCCAGCGGGCGCAGGGTGCGCAGATCGATGACCTCGGCAGAGATGCCTTCCGCCGCCAGCTGCTCGGCCGCTTCCAGCGCAAAGCCGACCATGCGCGAATGGGCGGTGATCGTCACGTCACTCCCTTCGCAGCGGACTTTCGCCTTGCCGATGGGCAGGACCCAGTCGTCGACATCCGGGATCTGGAAGCTGGTCCCGTAAATCAGCTCATGTTCCAGGAAGACCACCGGGTTGGGATCGCGGATCGCGGCTTTTAAGAGTCCTTTGGCGTCCGCTGCGTCATAGGGCGCGATCACTTTGAGGCCCGGCACGTTGGCGTACCACGCCGAGTAATCCTGACTGTGCTGAGCGCCGACGCGCGAGGCGGCGCTGTTGGGCCCCCGAAAGACGATGGGGCAGCCCATCTGTCCGCCGGACATATACAGCGTCTTGGCGGCCGAGTTGATGATCTGGTCGATCGCCTGCATGGCGAAGTTGAACGTCATAAACTCGACGATCGGCTTGAGCCCGCCGAACGCCGCGCCGACGCCCAGGCCGGCGAAGCCATGCTCGGTGATCGGGGTGTCGACCACTCGCTTGGCGCCGAATTCCTGTAAGAGCTCGCGGGTGACTTTATAGGCGCCCTGATACTCGGCGACCTCTTCGCCCATCACGAAGACGGTGTCGTCGCGGCGCATCTCTTCGGCCATGGCGTCGCGCAGCGCATCACGGACGGTGATGTCGACCATGGCGGTCCCGGCGGGGATTTCAGGATCGGCGACCGTCGCTTCAGGCGCCGGGGCCGCTTCAACCATCGGCGCGGGAGCCGGAGCCGGTTCAGGCACGGCAGCTGGTGCAGGCGCGGACGCTGCGGCCGGCGTCGCGTCGAGCGCGCTTTCGTCTTCACCCTCGTCCAACAAGATGGCGATCGGCGCGTTGACCTTCACGCCTTCAGCGCCTTCCTCGATCAGAAGCTTGGCGACGACGCCTTCTTCAACCGCCTCGACCTCCATGGTCGCTTTGTCGGTTTCGATCTCGGCGATGACGTCGCCGGAGGAGACGGTGTCGCCGACTTTCACATTCCACTTCGCCAGATTGCCCTCTTCCATGGTGGGCGAAAGGGCGGGCATCAAAACTTCGATCGGCATTGGGGCTCCTTCAAGGCCGGGACCGGACGGGGCGGTATAAGCCCGCCCCGTCCAGAGCGTTTACTCGCCGTCTCCAGGCGGTCGTTGAAACATTTGCCGCGATCGCCGGCAGGTGAAACGGAAGTCGTCCGCGGCGCTGCAGTCATGGGCGCCCGGGGCGGCGCGCATCAGACTGAACACGGTGATCGGACCGGAATGGGTGTCGAGACCGTAGGAGCAGATCAAGCGCTCAGAGGCGTTTGGCGGGTCGATCACGCCGTGGGCGGTGCGCACATAGGTCCACTGGGTGTAGCCGTTGAAAGCCTGGAACTCCCAGCCTTCGGGCATCGCCCCGATATACTGGTGGTCCTCAGGCGCTTCGTCGGCGCGCAGCGTCATGCCCAAGCCCCATCCGTCGGGTAATTGCGCCGGGCATTCGATCGTCTGCTCCGCGATAAGTTCGGCCGCCCGCGGCGGTCGTTGAATCTGCGCCTCCGCGGACGCGGCGGGAACCGTAGCGGCCAGCAGGGCGGTCAAGCAAAGCATGTCAGTGAAACGCATGGCTTCGTCCTTTCCTGATTCACGCCTCTCGGAGCCGGTCTCCGAAAGCACTCCCATGGTGCGCAGCCTTATCCATATATAAAATGTGGGCTTTCGACGCGGATGACCGCACTCAACCTGCGACCAGCAGGTCAGTCCAAACATCGCATGAGTCCGGGCTGACCTGAGTCATCAAGCCGGGCATCAACACTTCGATCGGCATTAGGACGCTCCGGAAAACGGTAGTATTTCAAGAAGAATGATCACGCTGCCCGCGGCGGCGGCGGCCCAGGCCAGCGTGCGCACCAGCGGCACGCCAAACCAGTAAAGCGGCGCGTATGCGGCGCGACCGGCGACGAAGAGCCAACCGCCCAAAGCAGTCATGTCATTGCCGCGGTCGAGCAGCAGCACCAGCAACACGAGCGGGACATGGAGGACCATCGCTTCGATCATATTCTGGTTGGCGCGCTTGGCCCGCTGGGTGAGAGCGCTGGCGTCTGTCAGATCGTCGCGCGCGCCCAACATGGTCTTGGGCGGGTGTTCCAGGTTTGAAAACACCGCCTGGACCAGCACCTGGGCGCCGAAGATCAGGACGGCGAGGATGAGAAGACTGGCGTCGATAGGCATGGCTTAGCTCTCCACCAAGACGTCGGTCCAAAGCTCGCTGGGATCAGGCTCCGGGCTTTCCTGGGCGAAGACGGCGGAGGCTGCGGCGATCGCTTTGGCCTCTTTGTCGATGGCTTTGAGTTCATCCTCGTCGGCCCAGCCTTCTTTGAGGATTTTCTCGCGCGCCATATCGATCGGGTCATGGTGCTCGCGCACCTCGTTGACCTCTTCGCGCGAGCGGTATTTCGCCGGGTCGGACATGGAGTGGCCGCGATAGCGGTAAGTCTTCATCTCCAAGATGTACGGCCCCTTGCCCGACCGGGCGTGCTCGGCGGCTTTCTTGGCCGCCTCGTAAACCGCCACGACGTCCATGCCATCGACTTCTTCGCCGGGAATGCCGAAGCTGATGCCGCGCTTGTAAAGATGGGTCTCGGAGCTGGCGCGCTGAACGCTGGTGCCCATGGCGTACTGATTGTTCTCGATGATGAACACCACCGGCAGATCCCACAGCTTGGCCATGTTGAAGGTCTCATAGACCTGGCCCTGGTTGGCGGCGCCGTCGCCGAAATAGGTCGCGCTGATCTTGCCGTTCTCTTTGTACTTGTCGGCGAAGGCGAGGCCCGCCCCGATCGGCACCTGGGCGCCGACAATGCCATGACCGCCGAAGAACTGCTTTTCGCGCGAGAACATGTGCATGCTCCCGCCCTTGCCCCGCGAGTAGCCGCCGATGCGGCCGGTCAGCTCGGCCATCACGCCGTTGGCGTCCATGCCGGCCGCGAGCATATGGCCGTGATCGCGATAACCGGTGATGACCTGGTCGCCCTCTTCCAGCGCGCCCTGCACGCCGACCACGACGGCTTCCTGGCCGATATAGAGGTGGCAGAAACCGGCGATCAGGCCCATGCCGTAAAGCTGGCCGGCTTTTTCCTCAAAGCGGCGGATTTCCAGCATGTCCTTGTACCAGGCGAGCATCTGCTCTTTGGTGACGGAGGGTTTGGCTTTGGTGGTTTTCGACCGGCTGGTGGTTTTGCGCGCCGCCATCTGTTTCGCACACGAACTTATTTCAGTCCGCGCTCCCTGTTCGATGTCGAACAGGCTTTAACAGCACCCGCACGCCGGCGTAAAGCGCTGAAATTGCTGCGCATGCGAAATATACAACGTGTACAGACAAGCTTCGGCGCTAGCCGCGGGGGTGCGCATCCAGCGAAACAACGATTTCATCGGGGTGAGCGAAACGCAAAACGGCGCGCGCGCGCTCCTCGAGATAATCGACATCAACTTGCGCGTTCGGCGCCTCATCATTGAGACGCGCCACCCGGTCTTCCATGGCCAAGCGCTCTGCGCGCACCTCGGCCAGCTGCTTTCGCGTTTCAGCGATCTCTGAGGACAGGGACAAATGGCTGCGATAGCCCTGCTCCCCCGTCCAGGCGTGAAAGCCCAGATAGGCAATCACGACGATCAGACCACCTAACGGAATGAAGCGCTTTAGCGCATTCATGCCCGTCTCCCATCCACCGTCCGCCTTTTGCGGATCGAACGAGAGAGACGTTAGCCAAACTCGGTAAAGGAAGCGTTAGGGCGACTCGCAGCAGCGGGTGATTCGCAACGATAATCGCCCAAGTCTTCTCTTTCCCGGCGGAGGCCGGGACCCAGAACGGCTAGGCTCGGCATAGGATGACCCTGGGCCCCGGCCTTCGCCGGGGAAGAGGTTTAAAAACGGAACGCCCCTACCCCGCTGCGATCGCGCTGCCGCCCGCATAGATGGCGGAAGCGCCCAGCTCGGCTTCGATGCGCAGCAGCTGGTTGTATTTCGCGGTGCGGTCGGAGCGGGCGAGCGAACCGGTTTTGATCTGGCCGCAATTGGTCGCCACGGCGAGATCGGCGATGGTGGTGTCTTCGGTTTCCCCGGAGCGGTGGCTCATCACCGCGCCATAGCCCGAGCGCAGCGCCATTTCGACCGCGTCCAGGGTTTCCGACAACGTGCCGATCTGGTTGACCTTCACCAAAAGGGCGTTGGCCGCGCCCTCTTCAATGCCGCGCGCAAGGCGTTCCGGATTGGTGACGAAGAGATCATCGCCCACCAGCTGGCATTCACCGTCGAGCGCTTCGGTGAGCGTGGCCCAGCCCTGCCAGTCATCTTCCGCCATGCCGTCTTCGATAGAAACGATCGGATAGGCGCCGACCAGCTCTTTAAGATAGGCGGCGAATTCCTCAGAGCTGCAGGTGCGGCCCGCGCCTTCCATGACGTATTTTCCGTCCTTGAAGAATTCGGTGGAGGCGACATCTAGGGCCAGAGTGACCTCGTCGCCGGGCTTATAGCCGGCGGTCTCGATCGCCTTCATGACGACGTCCAGGCAGTGTTCCGCGCTCTTGAGGTCCGGCGCAAAGCCGCCCTCATCGCCGACATTGGTGTTGAGGCCTTCGGCTTTGAGCTGCTTTTTCAGCGCCTGGAAAATCTCCGCGCCGCAGCGCAGCGCTTCAGAGAAGGTCGCCAGCCCGGTCGGCATGATCATGAATTCCTGAAAATCGACCGGATTGTCCGCATGGGCGCCGCCATTGAGGATATTCATCATCGGGGCCGGCAGGATGCGGGCGTTGGAGCCGCCGACATAGCGGTAGAGCGGCAGGCCGGAGGCTTGCGCCGCCG
The DNA here is from genome assembly GCA_964484345.1 of uncultured Oceanicaulis sp. Taxonomy (GTDB): domain Bacteria; phylum Pseudomonadota; class Alphaproteobacteria; order Caulobacterales; family Maricaulaceae; genus Oceanicaulis. Next base: position 88,964 of record CAZAGE010000001.1, read on the forward strand.
CCTTGGCGGTGGCCAGCGACACGCCCAGGATCGCATTGGCGCCGAAATTGGCTTTGTTCTCAGTGCCGTCCGCATCGAGAACCGCGTCATCGATCAGGCGCTGGTCTTCCGCTTCCATGCCGGCGATGGCTTCGAAAATCTCGCTTTCGACAGCCTGGACCGCGTCTTGCACGCCCTTGCCGCCATAGCGCTCGCCGCCATCACGCTTTTCAACGGCCTCGTGCGCGCCCGTGGAGGCGCCGGACGGCACGGCCGCGCGGCCCATGGAGCCGTCTTCCAACATGACGTCGACTTCGACCGTCGGGTTGCCCCGGCTATCAAGAATTTCACGCGCAGCAATGTCGACAATGGCGGTCATGGAACGAAGCCTTTTGGATGGGGCGGGAAACGCCGAGAAGATTTGCGCGCGTCATAACGCAGGCCGCTCGGTTCGGGAAGGGCGTGCGTCCTTCGAGACGATCCTAGCGGACCTCCTCAGGATGAGGCAGGCAGGAGCTTGATCGCACCCTCATCCTGAGGAGTGAGCAGAGCGAACGTCTCGAAGGACCCTCAGATTCAAACACCCCAAACCGAAAAGCCCCGCGCCATCTCTGGCGCAGGGCTTTATCCGTGATCGTCTCAGCGCGCGACGCGCTGAAAGCGGGATCAGTCGTCTTTCGGCGTCAGGATCTGCTTGCCGCGATACATGCCGGACTTCAGGTCGACATGGTGCGGACGGCGCAGCTCGCCGCTGTCCTTGTCCTCAATGTAAGCGGTCGTGCCGATCGCATCGTGAGCGCGGCGCATGCCCCGCTTGGACTTGGTGATTTTACTCTTAGGGACCGCCATGGGTCTCTCCTGAACTCAAAGTGTTCGAAATCCGTCGCTGACGGGCGCCCCGATCAGCTGAGCGGCGGGTGATACAGGTTTCGGCTGCGCGGGGCAAGGGGTGAAGCGGGGCTTCTACACCAACCGGCTCTGCTCCAGCGCCGCGCCAATAAAGCTCTTAAACAGCGGATGCGGCGCGAACGGCCTCGACTTGTATTCCGGATGGAATTGCACGCCGATGAACCAGGGATGGTCGGGATATTCCACGATTTCCGGCAAGATTCCGTCCGGCGACAGGCCGGAGAACAGCATGCCGGTCGCTTCCAGTCGGTCCTTATAGTCGATATTGACCTCATAGCGGTGGCGGTGGCGCTCATTGATCGCCGGTTCGCCGTAAATTTCCGCCACTTTCGACCCGGCTTTCAGCTGCGCCGGGAAAGCCCCCAGACGCATCGTGCCGCCCAGATCGCCGCCCTCATAGCGTTTGACGATCTCATTATCCTGCACCCACTCGGTCAAAAGACCGACGAGCGCTTCATCGGTGGGGCCGAATTCGGTGGAGTTGGCGTGTTCGATGCCGGCGAGATGACGGGCGCCTTCGATGACGGCCATCTGCATGCCGAAGCAGATCCCGAAATAAGGAATCTTGCGTTCGCGGGCGAATTTCGCCGCGGCGATCTTACCTTCCGCCCCACGCTCGCCAAAGCCGCCGGGCACCAGGATGGCGTTGACGCCTTCAAGGGCCGAGAGCTTGTCCGGGTCTTCAAATTGGCTGGCGTCCATCCATTGGACATTGACCTTCACTCCATTGGCGATGCCGCCATGATTGAGGGCTTCCAGCAGCGATTTATAGGCATCCACCAGGACGGTGTATTTGCCCACCACGGCGATATTCACCTCGCCATCGGGGTTGTGCACCTTACCCGAAATGCCCTGCCAGACCGACAGGTCGGGCGCCGGGGCGTCATGCAGGCCAAAGCGTTCCAGCACCACGGTGTCGAGGCCCTGCTCGTGATATTCCAGCGGCACGTCATAGAGCGAGGCCGCGTCGCGGCCCTCGATGACGGCGTTTTCCGGCACGTTGCAGAATTGAGCGATCTTGCGCTTGTCGCCGGGATCGATCTCCATCTCCGCCCGGCACAGCAAGATGTCCGGCTGGATGCCGATGGAGCGCAATTCCTTGACCGAGTGCTGGGTCGGCTTGGTCTTCATCTCGCCCGCCGCCTTGATGAAGGGCAGCAAGGTGACATGGATGAACACCGCGCGGTCGCGGCCCAATTCCTGGCCCAACTGGCGGATGGCTTCAAAGAAGGGCAAGCCCTCGATGTCGCCGACCGTGCCGCCGATCTCACACAGGACGAAGTCGACATCGCCGGCGTCCGACAAGACGAAGGCCTTAATCGCGTCGGTGACGTGCGGGATCACCTGGACCGTGGCGCCGAGATAATCGCCGCGGCGTTCACGCTCGATGATCTCCGAGTAAATCCGGCCGGTCGTGATGTTATCGCTCTGCGCCGCGGAGACGCCGGTGAAGCGCTCGTAATGGCCCAGGTCCAGATCGGTCTCCGCCCCGTCATCGGTGACGTAGACTTCCCCGTGCTGATAGGGCGACATCGTGCCCGGATCGACGTTGAGATAAGGGTCGAGCTTGCGCAGGCGGACCTTGTATCCGCGCGCCTGAAGCAACGCCCCGAGAGCGGCTGAAGCGAGGCCTTTTCCAAGAGAGGAGACCACGCCGCCGGTGATGAAGATATAACGCGGCATGGGCGGACGGCTTAGCGCAGTTTCGCGGATTCGCAAAGCGCCGCGAGGCCGTCAAAGCGTGAATTCGCACCTGCGATTGCAGCTGCCATTCAGTTATGGGGCCGCTCGCGAGACGACGCGATGAATCAGCGGCCCGGCACTTCCGGTTCGTCGGCGGCCGGCGGGTCTTCGGCCGGAACGTCATCGGCAGGAACTTCATCTGCGGGCGCGGTTTCGTCATCCGGCAGGGCGTCGAAATCAAAGGGAGAGAGCGCGCCGCTCTCCTCCACCAGCTGGTCCGTCACCGACTGGTTCCGCGTGTCTGCGCCGGACATGATCGCCAAAACGATGCACACGCCCATGAAAATGATGCCCAGAATCATCGTCGTACGGGTCAACAAATTCGCCGCGCCGGCGCCGCTCATCATGCCGCCAGGGCCGCCGCCGATGCCCAGCGCGCCGCCTTCGGAGCGCTGCATCAAGATCACGCCAACCATGGCGATGGTAACAAGCAGCAGGATGATGAGCAGAACGATGGTCATTGTCGGGCGGCGATCCACGCGGGTTAAATGGCGCGCCCGAGGGGTCGGGCGCTCTAGCTGGCCGCGCGTTTTAGCTCAGCCTCGCCTTGTGCGCCACCATTGGCTTCAGCCTTGCGTGCAGCGGCGTCCGCCATGCGCTTTTGAAGCGACGCCGCCGCCTTTTCAATCTCGTCCGCAGAGTTCTCAATACCATCATCGCCGGCGAAGGCGACATAGGCCGCCATGGACAGCTCTTTGGCCAGGGCCAGATTGGCCTCTGTGCACCCATCGCGCTCGCGCAATTCCGCCGCCACCTCGCACAAGGCCTGGGCGACCCGGGCCGCTTCGGTGGAGCGTACGCGCGCCATACGCATGCGCACTTCACGCGCGCCTTTCTCAAAGCCCTCAAGGTCAATGACGGGCCGGCGCCCCGCCTTGATCTCTCGCGCCGCGGCTTCCGCGCCGATGATCACCCGCATGCACAGACGGCGCAGACGTTCTGAATCCACCGTGCGCTGGGCCTCATCAATCCAGGCGCGGGCCCGGGCCAGCGCCTCGCGGTCGTCATCGATGACCGCCTGCAGCATGTTCGGCGCTTCAATCGGCTCGGCCCCATTCCCGCGGCTGCGATCCCGGCGCCGGTCCGGACCGATATAATCGCTGGTGACGATGAAGGGTTTGCGCCCGCGCACCAGGGTGCGGATACGCTCTTCAGCAAAGCTGGTTGAAAACGGCCGGATAATCACATCGTCAGCGCCGCAGCCGATGGCTTCGCGCACAATCGCGGTATCGCGCTTCCAGCTGGTCAGAATAATCGTCGCGAAAGGATTGTTGGACAATTCTCCAGCGCGGACCGCCCGGACCATGCGGAACACCTCCGCCTCATGGTCGCTGGTTTCTATCATCAGCAGATGGGGCGCTTCTTCGATCAGCTTCTGCTTGATGTCCGACAGGGAACTGACCGAGTCGATGGTGCGAAACCCGAGCTGCTGCAACGCATAGCGCGTGGTGCGCTGGTTCACATGCACCGGGTCATAAAGCGTCACGTTGGCACGGCTATAATTCGGGTCGGTCATCTCTTATCCCTGCTTCGCGCCCGCTGGCTCAACCCAAAGCGTGGGACAAAAACCTGAAGATCGCCTTACCCAGCCGAATCAATGATGTCCGCGAAACTCTTTGCGTCCAGGCTGGCGCCGCCGACCAAGGCGCCATCGATGTCCGGTTGCGCCAAAAGCGCTTGTGCGTTGCTGGGCTTAACCGATCCTCCGTAGAGGATGCGCAGCGCGTCTCGATCACCCGACGCGAAGGCGTCACGCAGGGCGTGGTGGATGGATTGGGCGTCTTGTGCGCTGGCGGTACGGCCCGTGCCGATCGCCCAAATAGGTTCATAGGCGATAACGATGTCCGCGGCCGGGGCGTCCGGTAGACTGGCCAAGAGCTGGGCGCGGCACACTGTTTCCGCCTTGCCCGCTTCGCGCTGTTCAAGGCTTTCGCCCAGGCAGATGATCGGGGTTAGGCCCGCCTCGAGCGCGCGCTCCGCCTTTGCTTTCACCACTGCATCGGATTCGCCGTGATCCGCACGACGTTCGCTATGGCCCACGATGACGTATTTGCAGCCAAGGTCAGCCAGCATGGAGGCTGCGACCTCGCCGGTATGGGCGCCCTGGATATGCTGCGAGCAATCCTGTCCGCCGAGGCCCAGCCACTCGGGCGCGCGCTCGGCCATGGGCGAGATCAAAGTCGCGGGCGGGCACACCGCCACATCGCAGGTCAAATCCGCGTCGCCTACCGCCGTGTTGAGCTTTTCCAGCCAGGCGAGATCGGCGCGCGTGCCGTTAAGCTTCCAATTTCCTGCGATCAAGGCCCGACGCATCAACGCCCCTCCCCCGTAAGTATTTCATTTTGGCGGAGCGATACCAGCACTGCCGCCAAGCGGCAACGCACCGTGCCGCGCGCTTGCCCGGCCTCGCCGGCAAAGCTAGGGTCCGCCGATCTTCCACCCCGTCCACAGTGAACAGCCCGACCAATGCTCTCCGCTATCCGCGCCCTTGCCCGCTCGCCCATCTTTGGTGGCTTCATCATCGCGCTGCTGATCGCAGCCTTCGCCTTGTTCGGGGTGAACGATATTTTCCGTGGTGCGGGCACAGCTGCAGTGCTGGTCGGCGATGAACGCGTCGCCGTACAGGATCTGGCGCGCGCCTATGAGCGCCAGCTCCAGAGCATCCAGCGCGAGAACCCGCGCTTCACGCGCGAGCAGGCCGACGAATTCGGTCTGGGCGAACAGATGGTGCAAATGCTGACCGCCCAGGCGGCCGTAGAGGCGAAGGCGCGGGAACTGGGCTTGGCGGTGTCGGACCAACAGGTCCTCGACGCGATCCAGGAAATCGACGCGTTCAAAAATCCGTTCAACAACCGCTTTGATCCGGACACCTATATCAGCGTGCTGCAGGCCAACGGCTACAGCGGTGGGCGCGCCGGCCAGCAGTTTGAAGCCGAACTCACCGAAGAATTGCTGCGCACTCAGGTGCTCAGCGCCATTCTGGGCGGCGTGGAAGCGCCGCAGATTCTCGCCACCTCTCGCCGGGCGTTTGAAGATGAGCGCCGTGCGATCTCTGCGATTCTCATTCCGCCAAGCCTGGCGGGTGATGTGGGCGAAGCTGACGATGAGATTTTGAGCCAATTCATCAACGAAAACGCCCAAATCTTCCAGCAGGCTGAGCAACGCCGCTTCACGCTCGTGCGGTTTACGCCGGACGATTACCTGCGCGATGTCGACATCCCGGAAGATGATTTGCGCGAGCTCTATCAGTTCCAGCTCGACACCGGTGAGCTGGCGGAGCCGGCGACCCGCTCGATCACGCAGTGGATTGTTGAAGATCAGGTGCAGGCTGACGCCGCGGTTGCAGCCCTGCAGGCCGGTCAAAGCGCCGAAGACGCCGGGCTCGGCGCAGGCGTCGATCTGGAAAGCGTTCAGGCCTTTGAGATTCCCGACGCGGCCATTTCCGACGCCGCCTTCGCACGCCAGGCTGGCGAGGTCGTCGCTGTTGAAGGTCGCTTGGGTTGGCGCGTGGTCCGCGTTGACGCCGCATCTGATCCTGAAGTCCCCAGCTTTGAAGATCAGCGCGCCGCCCTTGTTGAACAGCTCAGCGGCAGCCAAACCCTGGAGATGATGAGCGACGCGCTCGCCCGGTTTGAAGACGCCCGCGCTCAGGGCCTGACGTTTGAAGCGGCTGGTGCTGAGGCGAATGTGCCGGTGGAACGCTTTGACTTCCTCACCGCCAATGGCGCGACCGTTGACGGCGTTCCGGCGGTGACCCTGTCCACGGCGCCGGAGATTCTTGCGGCCATCTTTTCAACGCCGGTAGGATTTGAAACCGATGCCGATCGCTTCGGCGAGGACGGTTATTTCATGATCCGCGTTGATGAGATCATTTCCGAGCGGGTTCCCGATGTCAGCGAAATTCGCGAGTTCGCCGAAGCCGTTTGGCGCACGCGCACGATCGATGATCGTCTTCAAGCGCTCACGCAGGAGGCTCTGGCGCGCATTCAGGCGGGTGAAAGCTTGAATATCGTCGCGGAAGACCTGCCAGGAAGTGTCGTAGAAGCCGCCTTGCTGGGCCGTGGCGAGAGCTCGGGACCGTTTAGTCAGCAGGTGGTTCAATCGGCCTTCTTCCAGAGCCTTAACACGCCGTTTGAAGCCCGCGCCGCCGACCCCACAACGCGCATGGTCGCGATGGTCACGGCCATTATCCCGCCGACCGCCACCAGCTTCGATCCGGTCCAGCAAGTCGCCCTGTCTCAGGAATTGGGCAATGACATCACGGTGGCGCTCGAAGCGGCATTGTTCGCGAGCTATGAGGTGCGTCAGGACCAACGCCTGATCGACCTGGCCCTGGGCCGCACCGATCCAGATTCTGCGCCCTAATCCGCGATGCCTGACTTCGCGCCTGATCCGCAGGCGGCGATCGACGCCGTCGCTGCTGGTGAACCGGTCTTGATCACCGCTCGGCGGGTCGATGATCTGGAGACTCCGGTCTCCGCCTATCTCAAGCTCGCCGCTGGCGGCGCCAACACCTTTCTCTTGGAAAGCGTGGAAGGCGGCGCCTATCGCGGCCGCTATTCCGCCATTGGGCTCGACCCGGATCTGATTTGGCGTTGCGTCGGCGACAAGGCCGAAATCGCGCGCGCCCCGGCGCCCGGCATGGCGCCCGGTGCGTTCGAGGCCGTTGAAAGCGCGCCGCTGGACTCGCTGCGCGAGGTGCTCGCGGAAACCCGTCTGCCTTTGCCGTCCGGCGTCGCGCCGCTGTGCGCCGGCCTGTTTGGATATCTGGGCTATGACATGGTCCGCCATGTCGAAGACCTGCCCAATCACGCGGCTCCGGATCCCTTGGGCACGCCGGACGGATTGATGGTCCGGCCCCGCGTGATGGTGGTGTTTGACGCTCTGCGCCAAGAAATCCTGGCCGCAGCGCCGGTGCGTCCGCGCGATGGCGAAGACCCGGCGTTGCAGGTTGACGCGGCGCGCCGACGGATCGAAGCGGTGTTCGCCCGCCTGGACTCCGCCACCCCGATCCAGACCGAGCGCAAGCCGACCGCGCCGCAATCGCCCGACTCCAATATGAGCGATGAGCGCTATCGCGAGGCCGTCGAAGCGGGCCGGCGCTATATCCGGGCGGGCGATGTCTTCCAGGTCGTGCCCAGCCAACGATTCTCCGCGCCGTTCGATCTGCCCCCCTTCTCGCTTTATCGGTCCTTGCGGCGGACCAATCCTTCGCCCTTCCTGTTTTTCTTTAATTTCCCAGGCTTTGCGATCTCCGGCTCCAGCCCGGAAATCCTGGTGCGCTTGCGTGAAGGCGTGGTCACCGTACGCCCGATCGCCGGGACCCGGCCGCGCGGCCAAACCAAGGCGGCTGACGACGCATTTGAGGCGGACCTTCTGGCTGACCCCAAGGAACGCGCGGAGCATCTCATGCTGCTTGATCTGGGCCGCAATGATGTCGGCCGCGTCGCCAAGCCGGGCACCGTTCGGATCACCGAGCGGGAAATCATCGAGCGCTATAGCCACGTCATGCACATCGTCTCCAACGTCGAAGGCGACTTGGAGGACGGAAAGGACGCCGTCGGGGCCTTGATGGCGGGTTTTCCAGCCGGAACCGTATCCGGCGCGCCGAAAGTGCGCGCCATGGAGATCATCGACGAGCTCGAACCCCATCGCCGCGGTGTCTACGCCGGCGCAGTGGGGTATTTCGGCGCCGATGGCGACATGGATGTCTGCATCGCGCTGCGCACCGCCGTGATCAAGGACGGGCGCATCCATGTCCAGGCCGGCGCCGGAGTGGTGCTCGATTCTGATCCTGAAGCCGAGCGGGTGGAAACGGTGAACAAGGCCCGCGCGCTGTTCCGGGCGGCGGCCGAAGCCTGGCGCTTCACCTAATCGCGTGTCAGCGCACTGACCGGGACCAGGTCAACGCCCGCCGCATCTGCCTTTAACGCCAAGTCTTGCAACGCATCTAGCGTGGTCTCGCGCGGATGCCCGATGGCGATCGCTTCACCCTGCGCCACAGCCAGCCGGATCGCCGTTGAGATTTGGCGTTCGACGGCGGCGCGCGCCGGGTCGTGATCGAGAAAAACATCACGATCCAGAGCCGAAAACCCGGCCTCCAGGGCGGTCTCTCTCGCGACGGAGGCGGGATGGGTCAGCGAATCCACAAAAATGAGCTCGTCCTGCCGTCCATCGAGCGCGGAAAATAGTCGGATCATCGCCTCCGGATCCGCGGTCATGCGGCTGCCCATATGGTTGTTGAAACCGCTCGCCCCCGGCACGCGGGACAGCGCCCACGCCAGCCGGGCGTCCAAGCGCTCGCCTTCAAGCGACTTCGTCAACGCATACGGGCCGGGATCCTCGAGCCCCACGGGCTCCATGGGCAGATGCAGAAACACTTCGCGGTCACCGGCGCGGGCGGCGATCGCTGGAGCTTCATCAGCATAAGGCAGGACTGAAACCGTCAGGGCGCCGATCTCCCAAATGCGCTCTGCAGTCCGAAGATCGGCGACATCGTCGATAATCACCGCCAATCGGGGCCGGAAGGGTTCTGGTTCTGGTTCTGGTTCTGGGAGCGGCGCAGCCGTTGCGGGCTCCACCACGGAGGCCGGCTCAGCGTCCGCGAAAGAAAAGAGCGGAAAGCCGTCGTCCCGCGCGTCGGCCGCCGCGCCCGCTTCAGGTGCGGGGGCGGTCTCAACGCTCCGCGCGCCCGCCTGAAATGCGATCGCGGACAGGATCATCAATCCTGCGCCAAGGGCGGCTCCGATCTGGGGCGTGGCTGAAGAGAAACGGCTCATGAGGGTTTAATTACAGCGAGTCGCAGTTGGCGGCGCGGATGTGCAGACCTAATGTCCTTTCCGCAAGAATTCACAGGCCTTCGCGATGCTGCTGATCATCGACAACTACGACAGCTTCACCTTCAACCTGGTGCACTATGTCCAGCAATTGGGCGCTGATGTCCGGGTGGAGCGAAACGACGCCCTCAGCGTCGATGACGCTCTGGCGCTCAAACCCAGCGGCGTATTGCTGAGCCCCGGCCCCTGTGATCCGGACAAAGCCGGTATTTGCCTCGAGCTGATCGAGCGTGCGCCTGAAGACCTGCCCATTTTGGGCGTCTGCCTGGGCCATCAAGCGATCGGTCAGGCCTTTGGGGGCCGCGTGGTGGAAGCCAAGGCCATCATGCACGGCAAGACCAGCCTGATGCATCACGAGGGCCAGGGCGTGTTCGCGGATCTGCCCTCGCCCTTCACAGCGACACGTTATCACTCGCTCGCCGTCGAGCTGCCCGATGACAGTCCGCTGCAAATCACCGCGACGACCGAGGACGGGGAAATCATGGGTTTGTCCCATCGCGACCGCCCTATCCATGGCGTGCAATTTCATCCCGAAAGCATCGCTTCCGAGCACGGCCATGCCTTGCTGGCGAACTTCCTGCGCGTCACTGGATTAACGCCCAAGCAGGTGGAGGCCGCCTGATGTCACGGATGACGCCGGCCATCGCCGCGCTCGCCGCGGGCCGCGAACCTGAGCCTGAAGCGCTAAAAACCGCCTTTGACGCCCTCATGGACGGCGAAGCCGATCCGGTGGAAGTCGGCGGCTTTTTGATGGCGATGGCCGCGCTTGGGGAAAGCCCGCAAGCCCTCGCCGTCGGCGCGCGCGCCATGCGCGCCCGGATGACGCCCGTCGAGGCGCCGGACGGCGCCATAGACACCTGCGGCACCGGCGGGGACGCGCGGGGCACCTGGAATATCTCAACCGCAGCAGCTTTGGTCGCTGCGGGCGCCGGCGCCATCGTCGCCAAACATGGCAATAAAGCCGCCTCGTCGAAGTCCGGCTCCGCTGAAGTGCTTGAAGCGGTCGGCGTCAACCTGTTCGCAGAGCCGGCTCAGCTGCAAGCGAGCCTCAAACAAGCGGGCGTCGCCTTCTTGTTCGCACCCGCCCACCACGGCGCCGTCCGCCATGTGGGGCCAGCCCGGCGCACGCTAGGTGTGCGCACGATCTTTAATCTGCTGGGTCCCCTTTCCAATCCAGCGGGCGCGAAACGGCAATTGCTGGGCGTGTTCGACCGCAAATGGCTCAAACCCCTGGCTGAAGCCCTGCGCGATCTGGGCGCGGAACGCGCGCTGATCGTGCATGGCGAAGATGGGCTCGATGAGATCACGACCACGGGGCGCACCTTCGTCGCCGAGCTTCTCCCCGATGGCGCGATCACGGAATATGAGATCACCCCTGAGGACGCCGGCCTCAAAACCGCTTCGCTCGACGATTTGAAAGGCGGCGATCCGGCCGAGAACGCCGAGGCGCTGCGCGCGCTATTGGAGGGCGAACACTCCGCCTATCGCGATATCGTGGTGCTCAACGCCGCCGCCGCCTTGATGCTGGCGGGGCTCGCGGAGACCTTGCTAGACGGCGCCCGGCTGGCTGAAACCGCCATTGACGATGGCCGCGCCAAGCAAGCGCTCAACCGCTTGGTCGCCGCCAGCCACAGAGAGACGCCATGAGCGACGTGCTGACCCGCATCGAGGCCTACAAACGCGAGGAAATCGCCGAACGCAAAGCCGCCCGGTCGCAAGACGCCATTGAAGCGGCCGCAGCGGCGGCCAGCCCGACGCGCGGCTTTCTCGACGCGCTTAGAAATGACGCGGAGCAATATGGCCTGGCGCTCATCGCGGAAGTGAAGAAAGCCAGCCCGTCCAAAGGGCTGATTCGGGAAGACTTTGATCCGCCGGTTCTTGCACAGGCCTACCAAGATGGCGGCGCAGCCTGCCTGTCGGTCCTGACGGACGAACCCAGCTTCCAAGGCGCGGACGCCTATCTCCAGCAAGCCCGCGCAGCGTCGCGGCTGCCGGTCTTGCGCAAGGACTTCCTCTACGACCCCTGGCAGGTCGCCGAATCGCGCGCGCTGGGTGCGGACTGCATCCTGGTGATTCTCGCCGCCGTGGACGATTCGACCGCGCTGGCGCTGATTGAGGAAGCCACGCGCTGGGGCATGGACGCCTTGATCGAAGTGCACGATGAAGACGAAATGCACCGGGCGCTCGCCCTGCCCTCGCCGTTGATTGGCGTGAACAACCGCAATCTGCGCACCTTCGAAACCTCGCTTGAAACCTTCGAACGCCTCGCGCCCCTGACGGGCCCGGAGCATTTCCTGGTTGGGGAAAGCGGGGTGTTCACCTGCGCCGACGCCGAGCGTCTTCAAGCGACCGGCGCCAAGGCGCTTCTGGTCGGCGAAAGCCTGATGCGTCAAAGCGATGTCACCGCGGCGACGCGCACCTTGATGGGCCGCTAAGCGCGGATGCTTCACTTGACGTTAACCTGGAACAGGCATAGAACATCGGTAAGTACCGGTTTTGTTCCAGAGTTGAGGACGCCATGCTCACCCGTAAACAGCACGAGCTTTTGCTGTTCATTCACAAGCGCTTGTCCGCCGACGGCGTATCGCCGTCCTTTGATGAAATGAAGGAAGCCTTGGGGCTGGCCTCCAAATCCGGCGTGCACCGTCTGGTGAGCGCGCTGGAAGAGCGCGGCTTCATCCGCCGCCTGCCGCACCGGGCCCGGGCGCTTGAAGTGCTCAAGCTGCCGGGCGGCCAGTCGCTTGAGGCTGACGTGACGCCGGATGCCGGCGATAATGTCGTCTCAGCGCCCTTTGGCCGCCGCGAGGAACCGGTTGAGGAAAACGGGATCGAGGTTCCGGTCTTGGGCCGGATCGCCGCGGGCGTGCCCATCGAAGCCATCCAGCATGAAACCGACCGCCTCAGCGTGCCAGCTAATATGATCGCCGGTGGGGAGCATTTCGCTCTCGAAGTCAATGGCGACTCGATGATCGAGAAAGGCATCCTGGACGGCGATCTGGTGATCATCAAACGTGCCGACACCGCCACCACCGGCGATATCGTTGTGGCCCTCGTCCATGACGAAGAAGCCACCTTGAAGACCTTGCGCAAGAAGGGCGGCTCGATCGCGCTAGAGGCGGCGAACCCCGCCTATGAAACCCGCATCTTCGGGCCCGGTGAAGTGAAGGTGCAAGGTTTGCTGGTCGGCCTGATCCGCCGCTATCACTAAGGGCCGGTCCGGCAGGCCGTCTTCAAAAAGGCCCATTGGCGCAGGCTGGCGGGTCGATTTGCATCTAAGCGATAGGGTTATCCCGGCGTGTCGGCGCGGCTCCAGATCCGCTGACGGCGCGGCGCCTGCGCGCTTCCCATCAAGGAAAGCTGCCCGGCCTCGATCCGGAATTCCAGTCCACCTAGGTCTTGGAGCGCCGTTTCGTCCAACAGCACAGCGCCGCACCGGCGTTTGCGCCACGCGCTCGCCATACCAGCGAACACAACCAGGTCCGCCTGCCGGCAGTCCTCCGCAAGGCTTTCCGCGACATCCGTGATGGCGACGCGGACACCGTCCTGTGTCACTCCGATGCAGCCATAGGCGTCACAGCGCATGGGCGCGCGCAACAGCCCGGCGCCGCCCTGCCCGGCTCTTTGCAGCAGCACCCGGGTTTCAAATCGGGAGGCGCGCAGGCTGGACGCTTGGTAGACCCCTTCGCTTTCAAACTGCGCGATGATGACCCCGTCATCCGTGACCATGAGATCGGCCGGCGACTGCAAAGCCCAAAGCCCCAACGCGACAAGGCTGACCCCGACGCCGCCGATCCGGACCAGACCAAGGCCCAACGTCGCGGCGGCGAAGCCCGCCGCATAAAGACCGATGACTATGCCGTCCGCCGCCAAAACCGGCACGCCGGAACCGGATAGGTCCTCCGTCCAGTGTGCGATCGCCAGAACCACGCGCAACCCCGCATCCATGACCGAAAGCGCGGGTCCATCCAAACCGAAGGGTGACAAGCCCAGAGCGACCACCCCTGCGGGCATGACCCAGAAGGTGAAGACCGGCATGGCTGACAGATTGGCGATCAGGCCATAGGCGGCGATGCGTTGAAAATGAAAGGCGGCGAAGGCGCCCGTCGCGGCTCCGGCGACCACGCTGGTCATCGCCAAACCGCCAAACGCATCCATGGATTTCCCGACCAGCCCCCGCGGGCCTTCAGGCCTCGGCCTGATTTTATTCCAGATCTCATAGACCGCGATCAGCGCCGCAACGGCGGAAAAGCTCATCTGAAATCCAGCTTCAACAACGCTCTCCGGCGCCAGGACGATGACGACCAGGGCCGCAATAGAGAGTGAGCGCATGGAGAAGGCGCGCCGGTCCAGAATGACGCCGATCAACACCACCGCCGCCATCACCCAGGCGCGCTGAGTCGGGATCGCGGCGCCGGAAAGGATCAAATAACCCGTCGCGGCGATCAGCGCGATCACGGCGGCGGCTTTGCGGGGGTCCTGCGCCCGCGCGAAAGGATCGATCGCGGCGAGCACCAGGCGAGCGAAAAAGTAGATCCCACCCGCGAACAACGCCATATGAAGCCCGGAAATCGCCAGGATATGCCCCAGACCGGAGATTCGCAGCGCCTCGGCATCATCCTGCTCAACCCCGGAACGATCGCCGGTAAGCAACGCCGCAGCGACGCCGCCCGTGTCCGGGCCGACGGTCTCGCGTATCCGCTCAGCCAGCATCCATCTTAGCCGGGCAAGGCCGCGCTCAATCCGATCCCCCATCTCGATTTCAGAGTGAGAGAGCGCAGACACGGTGAAGCCGGTGAACGCCACGCGGTCAAACCAGGCCGCGCGCGCCGGATCATAGCCTCCAGGAGCGGCGGGCCGCGGCGGCGGCGTCAGGACGGCGCTGAAGGATACAGCGTCACCGGGGCCAAACGCATCCAGCCCGGCCCTGACCCGGATGCGGTGCGGCGGGATATCCGCGCCGCTCATTGAAGCCACGCGGATGCGCAGTCTGGGCCGCGTCCCGCCGCGTTCTACGGCTTCAATCCAACCGTCAATCGTGACGGCTCGATTTGATATCTCCATTACCGGCGGCGCCGCCTGCAGCGTCCGCGCCTGCGCCAACGCGAAACCAAACGCCAACAATGCCGTAAGCGTAGCCGCATAGAGCAAGCTTGAGTGGGCCCGCCCGACAAGTCCGATCGCCACCAATGCGACGCCGAGACCTGCAAGGAGCTGACCGATCCAGGCGGCAGGCTCGACGATGGGCAGGAAATACGCCGCCGCGCCCGCGCCAAGGGCCACCGGCGCCCAAAGAATAAGCCGCGCGGGGCTCGGTTCGCTCAACCGCAATGGCGCGCCAAGAACACGCTCCAGCGTCCGCGCGGGCCATTTTATCTCGCGCAAAAGGGGAATGTCTACGTAGGCCACACGCCCATTGTGCCCCCAACGGCAATCGAACACTATCACTGTGCGGAACTGGCGTGCTAAGGAAGCGTCCCCTATCGCAGCGCAACACGACTTCGCACGTGCAAAATTCCACCCCGATCGTCACCCGCTTCGCCCCCTCTCCGACCGGCTTTCTGCATATCGGCGGTGCGCGCACAGCCTTGTTCAATGCGCTTCTTGCAAAACGTTATGGCGGCGCCTTCAAGCTTCGGATCGAAGATACTGACCGGGCCCGATCTACAGACGAAGCGGTCAAGGCGATTCTCGACGGTTTGACTTGGCTCGGACTGGACTGGGATGGAGAGGCGGTCTCCCAGTTCGCCCAGGCCGACCGGCATCGCGAAGTCGTCAACACCCTGATTGAGACCGGTTCAGCCTTCCGCTGCTATCTGACGCCAGACGAGATCGAGGCGTTGCGCGACGCCGCATTTAAAGACGGTCGGGCGCTGCGGTCGCCTTGGCGCGACCGGGATCCCGCCGAGGCGCCCGCTGGCGCAGCCTATACCGTTCGCTTCAAAGCGCCTGACACCGACGTTGTCCTTCAGGATGCGGTGCAAGGCGAGGTCCGGTGGGCGGCGAAGGAATTCGACGATCTCATCTTGCTGCGCGCCGATGGCGCGCCGACTTATAATCTCGCCGTCGTTGTGGACGACCATGATATGGGCGTCACCCATGTGGTTCGCGGCGATGATCACCTGGTGAATGCGGCGCGCCAATCCCAGATCTATGCGGCGCTTGGCTGGGAGACTCCGGTCTTCGCGCACATCCCGCTTATTCATGGCCCGGACGGCAAGAAATTGTCCAAGCGCCATGGGGCGCTGGGCATCGAAGCCTATCGCGACATGGGCTATCTGCCCGAGGGTCTGCGCAATTATCTGCTGCGCCTTGGATGGTCCCATGGCGACAAGGAATTGTTCGACGACGCTGAGATGGCCGCTTTGTTTGACCTGGAAGGCTTGGGCAAAGCGCCGGCGCGTTTGGACTTCGATAAAATGGCGCACGTCAACGCCTGGCATATGGCCAAGGCCGATGACGCAGCGCTTACGGCCTTGGTTTTCGAGCGATTGGCGGGCCGGGATGACGTCCGGCTCGACCATACGGCGAAAGTCTGGGTTCACGACGCGATGCGGGTGTTGAAAGAACGAGCCTCGACCCTCGCCGATCTGGAGGATCAGGTTTATTTTCTTCTACGGTCGCGCCCGATTGAGATCACCGGCAAGACGGCCAAAGCCTTAAAGGACGATGCGCGCGATCGATTGAGCCGCCTGCGCAACGTTCTCGCTGAAGAGACTGAATGGACGCAGGACTCGCTGGACGCAGCATTGAAAGCGTTCGCCGAGGCCGAAGAGGTTGGATTTGGAAAGGTCGGCCAGCCCTTGCGGGCTGCGCTGACCGGCGGCGCACCGGCGCCGGACATGAGTTTCGTGCTTGCGGTTCTGGGACGAGAAGAAGTCCTGTCGCGGCTCGATGATGTGATCTGATCGGCGTTTAGCTGATCGACCGGAGGGGCTGCCGTCCGGGGAATTAGGGGTAGAGACGATGCAAAACAAAGTTACGCCGAAGGGCACCGCACAACTGACCGTGAACGGCCAGACCCATGACCTTCCGGTCCTTGGCGGCAGCATCGGTCCGGATGTGATCGACATCCGCACGCTGTACAAAAACACCGGCATGTTCACCTATGATCCCGGCTTCACCTCCACGGCGAGCTGTGAAAGCACGATCACCTATATCGACGGTGATGAAGGCACCCTCCTCTATCGCGGCTATCCGATCGACCAGCTGGCCGACAACGCCAGCTTCATCGAAGTCGCTTACCTGCTGCTCCATGGCGAGCTGCCGAATGCGCAAGAATTGCATGATTTCGACTGGACGATCCGCCGGCACACCATGCTGCACGACCAGTTCGACGCCTTCTTCCGCGGCTTCCGCCGCGACGCGCACCCGATGGCGATCATGGTCGGTTCGGTCGGCGCTCTGTCAGCCTTCTATCATGACTCCACAGACGTGAATGATTTGCGGGCCCGCGAGATCAGCGCCCACCGCATGATCGCGAAAATGCCGACCATCGCCAGCCGCGCCTATAAGTATTCAATCGGTCAGCCCTTCGTGACGCCGCGTAATGAGCTCGACTACGCCTCGAACTTCCTGCGCATGTGCTTTGCGGTTCCGGCCGAGGACTATGAAGTGTCCAAGACGCTCGCGCGCGCCATGGACAAGATCTTCATCCTGCACGCCGACCACGAGCAAAACGCCTCCACCTCCACGGTGCGTCTGGCGGGTTCGTCTGGGGCTAACCCGTTTGCGTGCATTGCGTCCGGCATCGCATCGCTCTGGGGCCCGGCCCACGGCGGCGCCAACGAGGCGGCGCTGAACATGCTCGCCGAAATCGGGTCTGTGGACCGCATTCCGGAATACATCGCCAAGGCGAAGGACAAGAATGATCCCTTCCGCCTGATGGGCTTTGGCCACCGTGTCTACAAAAACTACGACCCGCGCGCGACGGTGATGCGCGAAACCTGCCACGAGGTCCTCGACGCGCTCGACGTGCGCAATGAGCCGCTGCTGGCCGTGGCGATGGAGCTGGAGAAGATCGCTCTGGAAGACGAGTATTTCGTCGAGAAGAAGCTCTATCCCAATATCGACTTCTATTCCGGCATCACGCTGAAAGCGATGGGCTTCCCGACCGAGATGTTCACCGTGCTGTTCGCTCTGGCCCGGACCGTCGGGTGGATCGCACAGTGGGGCGAGATGATCGAGGACCCAAGCCAGAAAATCGGCCGCCCGCGCCAAGCCTTCACCGGCTCGCCGCAGCGCGATTTCGTGGCGATCGACAAGCGCTAAACCACGAAAAAGTCTAAAGAAAGCCGGCGGCGGCCCTAGGCTTCGCCGGCTTTTTTGTGCCTGGCGTGGCGTACGATATCGAGGAGGGCCTCGGCCGCGGCGCGGCTGGGCGACGCCGCCTCCCCGGCCATCTCATCGGTCACCGCTTTCAACGCCGTAGAGCGCGCCTGACGCAAGTCTGGGTCATCCAGAAAAGTGCTGACGGCGCCGGCCAATTGCTCGCCCGTACAGGCCATCTGGACGAATTCTGGGATTAATTCCTCGCCCGCAGCCGTATTGGTCAGCGAAATATATTTCGCCTTCATAAGAAAAAGCCGCGCGACCGCATAATAGAGCCAGCCCAGCTTATAGGCGGTGACCGTTGGGACGCCGGCGCGCGAAAGCTCCACCGTCACTGTGCCAGAGCAGGCCAGCGCCACATCGGCGGCGGCGAAGGCGTCGCCGCGCTCATCGCTGGCCAGGATATGAGCGCCCTCAAACGCCGGCTCCCCAGAGATCATTTCCCGCGCCTTCGCCTCGATGGCGGGGCTCAGCGCGGTGATGACCTCAAGGTCTGGGCGGTCTGCTTTTAGGCGTTTCACCGCATCCGCGAATGGCTCAAACAAGCGGCCAAGTTCGGATTTGCGGCTGCCGAAGAGCACCAGCAAGACAGGCGCGTCCGGCGTGATGCCCGCGCGAGCTCGCAGCGCCGGGCCATCGCCGGACAGATCGCGCTCCAGCACTGGATTTCCAACGAAACGCACCGGCAGGCCATGCGGCTCGAAGAAGGGCGCATCAAACGGGTGGATCGCAAGCAGGTGGGTGAAATGCTCGGCCGCGACTTTGGCTCGGCCGCGGCGTGCGGCGAACACCTGGGGCGCGACATACTTCACCCGCGGCACGTCCGGAAGTTGGTCTTCCAGCTTCCAGGCCGCACGCAGCATGAAGCCCCAGCTGTCGATCAGCACCACAGCGTCCGCGTCGAAGGCTTTGGCCGCTGCTGCGGTCTCTTCCGCGCGCTGATGGACCAGTTTGACGATTTTTAGGCCGTCAAACATGCCGAAAATGCTCAGCTCTGAGATATTAAACGGCGAAACGGCCCCACGCCGCGCCATTTCCGCGCCACCGACACCGGCGATCTCTATGTCAGGATCGATTGCGTGCAGAGCGTCCATGAGATCGCCCGCTAAGGCGTCGCCGGAAGGTTCGGCCGCGACGATGAAAATCCGGGCGGGTGCGTCAGTCATGGTCGGCCGCGTCATCTGGGCGAACCCCCCAGACAAAGACCCCTGCCTGCTCCGCCGCTTCCGCAACGGCGGCCCGGCCCAGAAGCAAAGCGCCGCCGGCAGGCACCACGATGCCTGAAAGCCCGGCTTTCGCCGCGCCGTGGATCGTGGAGACGCCGACCACAGGAAGATCCACGCGCCGCTCCTGACCGGGCTTCGGGCGCTTGGCGAGCACGCCGCAGCGCCGCTCGCCGCCGCCGCGGATATCCAAGGGGAGCGCTGCGACGCGTTCCAGCATCGCGTCGGTGCCCTCTTGCGCTTCTACCGCCAAGACCAAACCATCGGCCACCACGGCGCCCTGCCCGATATCCGCCGAACCAATCAGGCTTGCGGTCTCCATCGCCTTCAGCGCGTCGGCGCGATCGGCCTCGTTTAGCGCTGCGCCTGCAAGCACGCCTTCAGGGGCGATCAACTCAGCGGCGATGTCGTCGACGCCCAGAACCGCGAAGCCCTCATCTTCAAACAAGCCGACGACCGCTCGTAAAAGCGCATCGTCCCCTTTTGCAGCGGCGGCGACCGCCTTGGGCAAAAAGGCGACCCCGCGCATATCCGGTTTCAGCTTTGAAAAATCTGGGCGTTTGACAATACCGGCGAAGCAGACCGCATCACAGCCGAACTCCGCCAGCAGCTTGAGCGCCCGGCCGGGCTGAGCGATGCCGCAAAGCTGCGGATCGTCATAGCGATCAAGATCGGCGAAGCCGTCCAGAGCGATCACGCAGCCTAAACGGTCATCCCCCTTCGCCGCCTCAGCGACGTGGACCGGCAAATCGCCGCCGCCCGCAATCAAACCGAGCCGACGCCAAACCATAATTAGCGATGGCTCGGAAAGCAGAGCGGCCGGCGCGCGCCAGGCGCCCGGATGAACTCGATGATGCGCATCACCTCGGGGCGCTCCCCAAACAGGCGCGCCGTATCCTCGACCCGCTCATCAAACGAACCTTCTTCCGCGAAAATCAGCCGGTAAGCTGCTCGCAGATCGTGGATCGCGTCGCGTTTAAAGCCGCGACGCTTCAATCCCACCAGGTTAAGGCCGGCAAGATAGCCGTGATTATCGGCCATTCCGAAGGGAATGAGGTCGCCGACCAGCGGCGCCAGCCCGCCAACAAAGGCGAAGTCGCCGATCCGGCATTGCTGATGCAAGGCGGAAAGCCCGCCCATGATGACATAGTCTCCAATGACGGATTCACCGCCCAGCGTCGCATTATTCGCGAACACGACATGGTCGCCAACGATGCAGTCATGGGCGACATGGGACCCGACCATGAAAAAGCCGTCCGAGCCCACCCGGGTCATACCGCGGGCGAAGGCGGTGCCGGCATGCATCGTGACCTGTTCGCGGATGACGTTACGGTCGCCGATCTCGAGGGAGACTTTTTCGCCGTCCTTATGCTTGAAATCCTGAGCCGGACTCCCGAGCGCGGAGAACGCATGGATCACGCAGTCCGCGCCGATCCGCGTGTCGCCAGACACGGTCACGTGCGAGATTAGGCGCGTTCCCGCCCCGATCTTGGCTTGGGCGCTGACAATGCAATACGGGCCGACCTCGACGCCGTCAGCCAGCTCAGCCCCGTCTTCAATGATAGCGGTTGGATGGATGCTCACGACGCGCCGCTAGTCCTCTGTAGAGGCGGAGGTGGCGGAGAAGCTGGCGTCGGCCACCTTGACGCCATTCACCCGCGCCTCGCCTTCAAATTTGAAAATACCCCGGCTCTGCTTAACGATGGAGACCGGCATTTCCAACACGTCACCGGGACGAACGGGGCGGCGGAAGCGTGCTTTGTCGACGCCCATGAAATAGATCACGGTCTTGGAGATATCGGCATCCAAGGTCTTCGACATTAAGAGCGCGCCGGTTTGGGCCAACGCTTCAATAATCAAGACACCGGGCATGACTGGATTCTCGGGAAAATGCCCGGTGAAATGGGGTTCGCTCGCGGCGACGCATTTGATGCCGACAATGGACTCGCCTTCGCGATAATCCTCGGCGCGATCAACCAGCAAGAACGGATAGCGATGCGGTAGACGCTTGAGGACCTCATCCGGTCCGATACTCACCCCTGCTCCGTCCATCATCAGTCCTTTTTCCGATTGGATGCTTTGCCATGCACCTGGCGGCGAATCCAGGCGGTCTCTCGCATGAAGCTGCGGATCGGTTGGGCCGGCGAGCCCGCCCAGACCTCATCGGCCGGGACATCACGCATAACCGCAGCGTCCGCCGCAAGGCTCGCACCCTTGCCAATGGTCAAATGATCCGCCACGCCGACCCGGCCGCCAAACTGGGCGCCGGCCCCAATGGTCACGGAGCCTGAAATGCCTGCGAACGCAGCCATAATCACCGATGGACCGACATCGACATTATGCCCAATGTGACAGTGATTATCGATCCGCGCATTGTGGCGAAGAATAGTGTCCGCCAGCATGCCGCGATCAATGGTGCACAGCGCGCCGATGACCACGTCATCTTCCAAGATGACCCGGCCATAGTGAGGCAGGCTCACAAGGCCCGCCGCCCCCGGGGCCAAGCCGAAGCCCGCTTCGCCTAGCACCGCGCCGGCATAGATTTCACAGTTCTGGCCCGTCAGCGTGCATTGCAGCACCGCTCGAGCCCCAATCCGGCTTCCCGCCCCGACGACCACACCGGGCCCGATAACGGCGCCGGCGCCGATCTCGCATCCGGCTTCAATCACGGCACCCTCGCCAATCAGGGCGCCCGGACCCACATGGGCGGTCTCGTCGATGACTGCATTCTCCGCGATCACGCCGGCGTCCGACGCATGACGGCGCAGAGAATAGAGCTGATTGCCGACCGTGGCGAAGGCCGCCTTGGGGTCGGG
The DNA here is from genome assembly GCA_964484345.1 of uncultured Oceanicaulis sp. Classification (GTDB taxonomy): domain Bacteria; phylum Pseudomonadota; class Alphaproteobacteria; order Caulobacterales; family Maricaulaceae; genus Oceanicaulis. The sequence continues at coordinate 110,798 of CAZAGE010000001.1, forward strand.
ATGGATCAAAGCCGCCGCCAAGCCATCCACCCGGTCCAGAACCTCTGGATCGGAACAGATGGCCACTGCACCCTCGCGGCCTTCGGGAACCTCAGCCGTGGTCAGAAAAAACGCGTCGCCCGCGCCCGCCTGTGCGGGCGTAGTTAGATCGCGCACCGGCGCATCACCGTCACCAGCCAGCTGAGCGCCGGCGGCGGCGGCCAAATCGCGGGCCGCCAGCGGACCGAGCCGCTCAAAGAAACGCGGATCGGCCCCCATGGCGAAAGCCTATTCGGCCGGTGCAGCGCCCGGCGCCTGCTGCGGCAGGCGAACGCGGTTGACCGGCGTGGTGGAGATCACTTCATTCATCCGGGCGATCGCCGCTGGCGTGATGTCGATGGAATCGTCAGCGAACACGACATTCGCACGATCAATCAGCAGCACCGCGCCGCGCTCTTCGACGATTTCCTGAAGCACGTTTTGCAGGGCGGCCAGCACTGGCTGCATTGCGGCGCGTTCGGTGGCGGCGAGCTCCTGAGCCGCCTGGCGGCGGCGAATCTCAAACACCTGAGCATCCTGCTGAAGCGTCTGCAGACGCGTGATCAAGTCAGGACGCTGCCGGATGGCCTCTTCCGACAGGGCGGACGTTTCAGCAGTCAAAGCTTCGTTGTCCTGGGCGATCTGGGCGCCAAGCGGCTCGAGCTCGGCCTGAATCTCGCCGCCGATCCGTTCGATTTCACCGGCGATATGAACGCCCACCGCGCTCTCGCGCAGAATACGCTGTTCATTCATGACCAAGATGGTCTGGGCTTGAGCAAAACTGGTAAGACCAATGGCGAGCATAATCGCCGCGCCGATCACGGCGATGAGTTGACGTTGCATCACGTTAGAACCCTGTTCTCGTGCTGAATCTAAAGAAGCGCGCCCGGTCATAGTCTTCTTTGACGAAGGCGTGCGCGAAATCGAAACGGACCGGACCGAAGGGCGAGTCCCAGAACACGCTCAGGCCGGCGGCCGCCCGCGGTGACAGATCATCCACGGTGAAAACGGCGTTTTCAGAGCCGTCATCGGCAATCTGATCTTCGTCGGGCAGCAAGCCCAGCGTGCCAACCTCGGTGAAGAGGCTGCCGCGGATCCCATACTGCTCCGGCAAACCAAGCGGGAAGGCCAGCTCTAGAGCGCTGATGGCGTAGAAATTCCCGCCAAGCGCATCACCGGAAATGAAGGCGTCACCGTCCTCATCCGGCTCCCTGCGCTGGACCACACGCGGACCAATGCCGGCGGTTTCAAAGCCCCGGAAGGAGTTGCCGCCCCGGAAGAAGCGGTCATTGATCCTGGCGGTGTCCCCACCCCAGGAGAAGAGGTATCCGCTTTGACCCGTCAGGCTGAGCACAAGATCATTCCTGAAAACGTTTCGATAAATGCCCGCTCGCAGTTCCGAGCGGACATATCGAACATCACCGCCAATTCCGGCGAAATCTTGATTGAAGCTGACTTGGAAGCCGTTGGAGGGCTCGCGAATGTCATCCACCCGGTTCCACGACAGAGAATATCCCATCAGCGAGGTGACCCGCGAACCGGCGGCGCGCGCAATGGAGGGCGACACGCCGCTGAAGGTGCGAACTTCATCATCCCGCAATGTGTAGCTCACGCTGGCCTGCACCGACCGGGTGAGCGGGAATCCGGCGCGGAGCGAGAAGCCGGTTGATTCAGTTTCGAACGAGGCTTCCCGTGAGAAGTCTGAACGCACCTGGAAGATGTCGAAACCTGCAGCCAGATTGCGGTCCAGGAAGCGCGGCTCGGTGAACCGGATATCAATCTGCTGGCGGCGCGAACTGGCCGAGACGCGTAAGCGCAAGAACTGACCGCGGCCGCGCAGATTGCGCTCGGAAATCGAGAAGTCCACCAGGAAGGCGTCAGTCGAGGAAAAGCCGGCGCCGAAAGCGAGTTCACCGGTGGGCTGTTCGACCACAGAAACCTGAACGCGCGCGCGGTCCGGCGCACTGCCCTGGAAGGGCTCGACCGTGACATCCTCGAAGAAGCCTAATCGGCCGACGCGGGCGCGAGAGATATCCAGGAGCGCCTGGTTGAAGGCGTCGCCTTCAACAATGTCAAGCTCGCGACGGATCACACGATCGAGCGTTCGCGTATTCCCGATAATGTCGATGCGTTCCAGATAGACCCGCGGGCTCTCGTTGATCACATAAGTGATATCAACCGTTTGATCCTCGCGGTTGATCCTAATCTGCGGCGCAATATCGACGAAGGCGTAGCCCGCAGCACCCGCCGCGAAAGTAAGCGTATCAACGGATTCCTCAACCAGACTGCCGACATAAAGCCCGCCTTCTTGGGTCGGGACAGCCGCCTGGAGAAATTCGGGGTCGAGATCGGGGATGGCGGTTTCGATCTCGATCTCGCCGAAATTATACCGCTGGCCTTCATCGACATTGTAGGTGACGTAAAAGGCGGTCTGGTCCGGGGTCAGCTCCGCGACAACCGAGGTCACGCGGAAATCGGCATAACCGCGGTCGTTATAGAAAGTCCGTAATTGCTCGCGGTCAAACTCGATCCGGTCCGGGTCGTAGTTGTCGTTGCTGGAGAAGAAGCGCCACCATCGCGCCTCCGTCGTCACGATCTCTCCGAGAAGGCGTCGGTCGGGATAGGCTTCATTGCCGATAAAAGCGATGCGCCGCACCCCGGTGACCGGGCCTTCAGAAATCTCGAACACCAGATCGACACGATTCTGAGGAAGTTCAACGATTTGGGGGGTCACCTGGGCGGCGAACCGGCCCGACTGTCGATAGACCTGCAAAATCCGCTGAACATCGGATTGAACGCGGGCGCGCGTGAAAACGGCGCGCGGCTGCAGCTCGATCTCATCTGTGATCCGCTCATCATTGACCGACCGGTTTCCTTCCAAGATCACGCGGTTGATGATCGGGTTTTCCTGGACGAAGACGACCATCTGCGTGCCATCGATCGCAATGCGGATGTCCGAAAACAGACGGGTTCCATAAAGCGTATCGATCGAGAGGTTGATCAGGCGCGGATCAGGCAGTTCACCCGGTCGGATCAGCAGATAGGACAGGATGGTGTCGGCTTCGACCCGGCGGTTTCCCTCAACCTGGATGCGCAGAATCGGCTGGACTTCCTGAACGGCGGCCTGGGCCGCCTCGGGGGCCGTCTGAGCCTCGTCCAAGGGAGCTTGAGCCTGCGCTGCAGCCGAGAACGCCACGCCAGCGGCGAGCGCCGCCAGTGCCTGGATAAACCGCCTCATCAATGCCCTCGTCCCTCGCTGCGTCACGTCCGTCTCTCGCTTAGGAGAACAAACCACGCAAATAACTCAAATCATTCCAGGTCGCCACAACCATCATACCCAGTAGCAGGACAAGGCCGACCTTGAAACCGGCTTCCTGCACCGCCGGACTCGGAGGTCGCTGCGCTACGGCTTCGTAGGCGTAATACACTAGGTGACCGCCGTCGAGTACCGGGATCGGCAACAGATTCATCAATCCCAGCGTGACTGACAGCAGTGCTGAGAGCGTCAGGAATGCCAGCAGCAAGCGCCACAAGCGTTCGCCGAGCGTGCTCACGGCCGATTGGGCGGCCGCTTCGCTCGGCGCCGCGTCAACAGCGGCGTTCGCCATCTGACCGGTGATGGTGGCGATGCCGACCGGACCGTTGAGCAGCTCAAGAGACGCCTGGCCGGTGACCAATCGTCCGATGAAACCGACAATGGTCGACATGGTCTCGAAGGTCTGCGTCACCCCGTAAACCGGAGCCTGAAGGATATTGCAGCAGACCTGACGCACCTCACCCTGGTTGGAGAAACCCACGCCAAGCCGCCCAAGCGCGCGCTCACCGCCAAAGGGATCCTCGATCATTTCCCGGCGCGGCGTCGCCGTCAGGAGCAAGGTTTCATCGCCGCGATTGACCGTGAACTCGATCGGCTGACCTGCCCGGATCCGAACATAGCTGAGAACGTCAAAAATATCGTCCGCCGGCGCGCCATCCATGGCGATCAGCCGATCCCCGAGTTCAAAGCCAGCCTCCTCGGCGGCTGATTGTTCCACCACCTGGCCGACGACGGGTTGCATGACATAGTCGCCCCGCGCCAAGCCCAAAGCTGCGAACAAAACAAACGCAAGAAGGAAGTTCGCGATCGGGCCTGCGCCGACGATGATCGCGCGCTGCCAGACCGGTTTGAAGTGTAAAATGGTCTCAGCCTCGGGGGTATTCCGGCGCAGCTGCTCAAGTTTCTGCCGATCCGGCGCGCTGGCCGCGTTGGCGTCGCCGCGAAACTGCACATAGCCGCCCAAAGGCAGCGCTGCGATGCGCCAGACTGTGCCGCGCTTGTCCGGTATCGCGAAGAGCGTGGGCCCAAATCCAATGGAGAACGCCTCGGCATGAACGCCGAAATAGCGGCCGGCCAGGTAATGGCCGAGCTCGTGGATCACCACAACAAAGGAGACCACCAGGATAAACGCCAGCAGGGACAGCGCACCGGAGCTGAGAAACTCGATCATTGGGCGTCCTTCACTCAGGCGCCGCTAGCGGCGGACGCCCGTCGCGCGATTACGTCCGCTGCGAACCGCCGTCCCTCACGGTCGGCATGGTAGACAGCGTCGAAGTCAGTAGGCGCCGCCCCAAAGAGGCCCGCCTTATCCCCAAGCTCCAAAGCCTCCGAGACCGTGTTAGCAATGTCAAGAAAACCGATCTGGCCCTCCAGGAAAGCCGCAACCGCCACTTCATTAGCGGCGTTGAGCACGGCGGGTGCGCCTCCGCCGGCGTTAAACGCCGCCCGGGCGATGCCGGGACCAGGAAAACGCTGAGAATCAACCGCATTGAAACTGAGGTCTGAAAGTTGGGCGAGATCGAGCCGCTTGACCGGCGTCTCCATGCGATCGGGCCAAGCCAGGGCATGGCCGATCGGCGTGCGCATATCCGGCTCACCAAGCTGGGCCAACATGCCGCCATCGGCATACTCGACCAGGCCGTGGACGATGGATTCAGGGTGGACCAGCACGTCAACCTGGGATTCCGGCAAGTCGAACAGGTGGCAAGCCTCAATGATCTCCAGCCCCTTGTTGAACATGGTGGCGCTGTCGACGGAAATTTTCGCGCCCATGCTCCAGGTGGGATGGGCGACCGCTTGCGCCGGCGTAGCCGCCGCCATCGTCTCTATGGACGCGTTGCGGAACGGTCCGCCGGACGCGGTCAAAATGATCCGCCGGATACCCGCCCGGTGAGGCTCGTCAAAGCTCTGGAAAATCGCATTGTGTTCAGAGTCCACGGGCAGGAGCGTTGCGCCCGAAGCTTTTGCAGCCCCCATGAACAGCGTGCCGGCGCATACAAGCGCTTCCTTGTTCGCAAAGGCGACATGCGCGCCGCGACGGACCGCCTCTAGCGTCGGGGCGAGGCCCGCCGCGCCCACGATTGCGGCCATGAGCCAGTCGGCGTCCATTTGCGCCGCTTCGAGCACCGCCGCCGGTCCGGCGCCGTGGCGGACCCGGGACCCGGCCAGGGCCGCTGCAAGCGCCGCCCCGCCATCGGGGTCTGCGACAGCGCAAAACTCCGCATCGACGCGGCGCGCGATCTCAGCAAGCTCATCAACACTAGAATTGGCTGTCAGGGCGACGACGCGAAACGCGCCTTCAGGCGCTCGTTCGATCAGGTCAAGCGTGGCTTTACCGACGGATCCTGTCGCCCCCAGAATGCTGACAGTGCGTACGCTCACTCCACCCCTCCCGGCCAAAGGCCTGGCGACACCAGATTGATCACACCGGCCAGCACGGTGGCCAGCATCAGCGCATCAACCCGGTCCAGAACGCCGCCATGACCCGGGATTAAAGAGCCTGCATCCTTCACACCGAAGCGGCGTTTGGCCAGCGACATCAACAGGTCGCCAAGCACAGCCGCAATCGCGGTCGGAATCGCCAGGGTCAGCGCCTCGGGGGCGCTTAGCCCCACCCAATCGGCAAGTAGAAGCCCGGCTCCAGCCCCAAAGGACAAGCCGGCGATCAAGCCGACCCAGGTTTTGTTCGGGCTGGCGGCCGGAAGCAGCTTTGGACCGCCGACCCAGCTTCCAACCAGATACGCGAAGGTGTCGGCGGCCCAGACCACCGCGAGCAGGAAGGCGATCGCGTAGAGGCCGCCCTCTCCGCCTGAACGAAGACTGATCAGGACGGCGACGGATGCGCCAACATAAGCAACGCCGACCAGCGATTCCCAGGCACGCCCGCGCGGCCAGCGGTCCAGAAGGGCGGCGAGAGCGCCGCCGGCGATCCAGAAGATTGTCCAGCCATAGGCGTCCTGCGCCGACAGCAGCGCCGCTCCCACAGCTGTACCGGTCGCAATCGAGAATGCGCGCGGGGGCGCCTGCTTGTCGGACATGCGCACCCATTCCCACGCCATCGCGGCGGCGAAGGCGGCGATGAAGATCGCGAAGGCATGTCCGCCTAAGACCGCAAGCCCCACGGCCAAAGGTGCAAGCACGAGAGCCGACAACAGCCGGCGCAAAAAAACCGGATCACCCGGCGGACGCCCACCGGGGCGGCCGGCCTCAGCCATTCACGCCCCCATAGCGGCGCTTGCGCCGGGAATATTCGTCGAGCGCCGCCTTCAGGTCGGCCGCGGTGAAGTCCGGCCACAAAACGTCGGTGAAGACGAATTCTGCGTAGGCCGCCTGCCACAACAGAAAATTCGAAACTCGATGCTCCCCGCTGGTTCGGATCACCAGATCGGGGTCGGGCATATCCGTGGTGTCGAGATAGCGCGCGAATTCATCTTCGGTAAGCTTGCTCAAATCGCCATGATGATCACGGCAAGCCCGGCGCGCGGCCCGAACGATTTCGTCACGACCACCATAATTAAAGGCGATCACCAGCTTGAACGTGGTGTTGTTGCGCGTGCGCGCTTCGGCGTTTTCAATGATTTCAACGAGATCATCGCTGAGGTCTTCGCTGCGCCCAATGACCTTGATGCACACGCCTTCTGATGCCAGCCGGTCCAAATCCGCCGCCACAAAACGGCGCAAAAGCTCAAAGAGCGCGTCAACCTCATCGGCGGGGCGTCGCCAGTTCTCTGTGGAGAAGCTGAAGACCGTGAGCTGTTTAACGCCCAGATCGCCGGCAGCCTTCACCGCCGTGCGCAGCGATTCCACACCCTGGCGGTGACCAAAAGCGCGCGGACGCCCACGCTTCGCCGCCCAACGCCCATTACCATCCATGATGATGGCGACATGGCCGGGGGGCGCAGGCGGCTCGCGCATTTCAGCCATGTTGGACGTCTCCTCGCGCTGGCTTGCGCTCAGCGATTAGACCTGAGTGATCTCGTCTTGCTTGGTTTTCAAAAGCTCGTCGATATCACCGATCATTGAGTCCGTGGCCTTCTGGACCTGGTCGCCGAGCTTCTTTTGCTCATCTTCGCTGATATCGCCCGCTTTTTCCGACTTCTTCAGGGCATCCATGCCGTCGCGGCGCACATTGCGCACAGCGACCCGAGCCTGCTCGGCGTAGCCGCCGGCGGTCTTGGCGAGTTCGGCACGGCGTTCTTCGTTGAGCGGTGGGATCGGAATCCGGATAGAGGGGCCTTCCACGACCGGGTTGAGGCCCAGCGAAGAATTGCGGATCGCTTTGTCAACCGCGGGCGCCAGGCTGGCGTCCCAGACCTGAACCGAGAGCATGCGCGGTTCCGGAACCGTCACCGTACCGACCTGATTGATCGGGGTCGGCGTGCCGTAGGCTTCAATCTTGATCGGATCAAGCAAGCTGGCCGAGGCGCGGCCGGTGCGCAGGCCGGAGAATTCTTTCTTCAGCGCCTCAACGGCGCCGCTCATGCGGCGTTTGATGTCGTTGATGTCAAAGTCCGACATGTTCTTACTCCCTTTGCGTCTGGGCTGATTTCAGCCGCCGACGATGGTGCTGACGCCCTCGCCATCCAACACGCGCGCCAGCCGCCCCTGTTCGCGGATATTGAACACCACGATCGGGATCTGGTTGTCGCGCATCAAGGTGACGGCGGAAGCGTCCATGACTTTCAGATCGCGCGCAAGAACGTCAATATAGTCAAGACGGTCAAAGCGCTTCGCATCTGGATTCTTGCGCGGATCATCGTCGTAAACCCCGTCCACGCCGGTGCCTTTAAACAGCGCGTCGCACCCCATTTCAGCGGCGCGCAGCGCGGCTGCGGTGTCCGTCGTGAAGAAGGGATTGCCGGTGCCCGCAGCGAAGATCACAACGCGACCCTTTTCCATATGCCGCACCGCGCGCCGGCGGATATAGGGCTCGCACACGGTGGTCATCGGAATGGCGGATTGCACACGGGACGCAACGCCAATGCGTTCAAGCGCCGTTTGCATGGCCAAGGCATTCATCACTGTGGCCAGCATGCCCATATAGTCGGCGGCCGCGCGCTCCATGCCCTTGGCCGCCGCCGTGAGACCCCGGAAGATGTTTCCGCCGCCAATCACAAGGCAAAGCTCATAACCGTTATTCACCGCTTCGCCGATTTCACCGGCGATGCGGTCTGCGGTGTTCATGTCGATGCCGTAGGGCTGATCGCCCATCAGGGCTTCGCCGGAGACTTTGAGAAGAACCCGCTTAAAGCGGCCCTTCGTCGCCTGAGTATGCTCAGCCCCGTCCACGGCGCGTCCCCTTGTCTTTGGCATGCAGATTCAGAAAAGGCCTGACGAGGGAATCCCCGCCAGGCCTTCTTAACAAACCGTCTTAGCCTTTGGCCACAGACGCGACTTCAGCGGCGAAGTCTTCTTCTTTCTTTTCGACACCTTCGCCCAGAACCATGCGGATGAAACCGGTCAGTTCGATCGGAGCGCCAGCGTCCTTCTCAGCCGCCTTCACAGCGGCCTCAACCGTCACGTCCGGATCGAACACGAAGGCTTGCTTGAGCAGCACGACTTCCTTGTAGAATTTCTGAATGCGGCCTTCGACCATCTTCTCGATGATGTTGTCCGGCTTGCCCTGCTGACGGGCCTGGTCGGAGAAAACTTCGCGTTCTTTTTCCACGATCGACGCGTCAACGCCGTCGACGTCGACAGACACGGCCGCCGCGGGAGACGCCGCCGCCACGTGCATGGCGATCTTACGGCCCAGCTCGGCGAGAACCGCCTTGTCGCCTTCGGACTTCAGCGCGACCAGCACGCCGATCTTGCCCATATTGGTGGCCGCAGCGTTATGCACATAGGCCGACACCACGCCTGGATCGACCGCCAAACTGGCGGTGCGGCGCACGGACATGTTTTCGCCGATGGTGGCGATCAGATTGGTCAGGCCGTCGGCGACGGACTTGCCGGACGCCATCGAAGAGGCCAGCAGGCCGTCGACGCTGTCCGCTTTCACGGCCAGGCCTGCGATTTCCGCCACAGCACCCTGGAAGGTCTCGTTACGGGCGACGAAGTCGGTTTCAGAGTTCACTTCAACCGCCGCTGCGACCATGCCGGCGCCGGCGTCTTCAGACGCAACAGCCACCAGACCTTCGGCCGCCACGCGGTCGGCTTTCTTGGCGGCTTTGGCCAGGCCCTTCTTGCGCAGCCAGTCCAGGGCGGCGTCCATGTCGCCTTCGTTCTCAACGAGGGCTTTCTTGGCGTCCATCATGCCTACGCCGGTTTTCTCGCGCAGGTCTTTAACAAGTGCGGCAGTGATTGCCATGGGGAGATCTCCTTGTCGCGTCGCAGCGATTATTCGGATTTGGTTTCAGCGTCTGCAGCTTCTTCAACAGCCGGAGCGGCTTCTGCCGTCTCTTCCGCCGGAGCCTCGGTCGCTTCGGCCGGCGCTTCAGCCGCAACTTCTTCAGCCGGCGCTTCTGCTTCAGTCAGGCCGAGGGCTTCATCGCTCGGTGCTTCGCTGGCGCCCAGATCCATGCCCAAAGCGGCCTGGCTGTCGGAGATGCCGTCGAGCACCGCGTCAGCGATCAGCTCGCAGTAAAGCGTGATGGCGCGGGCCGCATCGTCATTGGCCGGAACCGGGAAATCGATCGGATCAGGATCGCAATTGGTGTCGACCACAGCCACCACCGGGATGTTCAGGCGCTTGGCTTCCTGAATGGCGATCGCTTCCTTATTGGTGTCGATCACGATCATCAGGTCCGGCGTGCCGCCCATTTCTTTGATGCCGCCCAGCGAACGCTCAAGCTTCTCGCGCTCACGCGACAGCATGAGGATTTCTTTTTTGGTCAGACCCTGCGGGCCGCCTTCCGCGTCTAGCAGGCCTTCCAGTTCGCGCAGCCGCGTGATGGAGTTCGAGATGGTCGACCAGTTGGTCAGCGTACCGCCGAGCCAGCGGTGGTTCATGTAGTATTGCGCGCAGCGCTGGGCGGCGGCGGCAATCGGCTCAGAGGCCTGACGCTTGGTGCCCACGAACAGGACCCGGCCGCCAGAGGCTGCAACTTCGCGCACTTTCACCAGAGCCTGGTGCAGCAGCGGAACCGTTTGGGACAGGTCAATAATGTGGATGTTGGACCGCTCGCCAAAGATGAACGGCTTCATCTTCGGGTTCCAACGGTGGGTCTGGTGACCAAAGTGAGCGCCGGCTTCCAGGAGCTGACGCATGGAGAATTCAGGAAGGGCCATCGATTTAATCCTTTTCCGGTTGGCCTCCGTGGAGCGGAGCCGCCTGCCTCTTTGAACGTGTCATCAAGGTTTGCGGCACCGGAGCGACGTCTGACCATCAGACGCCGAAGCTCCACGTGCGGGATTGCGCGCGCTTATAAGGCTGGACGCCTTGCGCTGCAAGCGGTGATGACGCTTGAGGCGCGCAAAGGATCGGCGCGACGCCGTTAGGCGCGTCGCGACCCCGGCGCTTCTATGAAAACGGCGGGTCAAAACACCAACCGGTCAGCCAGCCTCGCTAGAGCTGCTCGACCTCCAAAACGCCGTTCACCGCTTTGATCGCGGCCTTCGCCGCTGGATGGATGGCGTGCCGACCGGGCAATCTCAGCTCCACCGTTCGGCCGTCTGACAGCGGAACGACCAAATGCATGCTGCCCTTGGCGCCCTCGCGCTCATTTGCCCGCTCGACCCGGCGCTTCAAGCCTTCCAAAACTGACGCGTCCGACAAGCGAATACGCAACCCCTCGCCGGCATGTTCCGCGGCGAACGGATCAATCACGTCCGCCCCATCCAAGATTAATCGAAGACCTTCTTCATTATCCTCGATCTTCATATTCAGGCTGGCCGCAGCGCCAGGCTCGAGCACATCGCGCACCTCACGCAGGACTTTCGGCGGCACCAGGGCCTCAAACTCCCCAGAGGGATCGGATAAGGTCACGAAGGCGAATTTCTCACCCGAGCGCTGGGAGACTTTCTCCTGCCGCCGTCGGACCACCGCCGCCATGCGAGCCGCGCGAGCCCCATCGGCTGCCTTTGCCGGCAGCTCCGCGAACAGCGCTACGCCCCGCCGGGCCAGAGCCGGCCGCATATCATCGAGCGGATGGCCGGACAGATAAAACCCGACGGCGGACAATTCTTCATCCAGCCGGCGCACAGGATCAAACGGCTCCACATCCGGCAAAAGCGGGCGCGCCAAGCCCGGCGCATCGCCGCCGGTCCCACCGAACAACGAGACCTGGGCGCTTTCGCGTTCCGCCAAAGCGGCCTGACTGAAAGCCAGAAGGGTTTCGGCGGCCGCCAAAGCTTTCGCTCGATCCGGCTCAAGCGTGTCAAACGCGCCGGCGCGTGCAAGGTTTTCCATGGCGCGCTTGTTGACCTGGCGGGGATCCACACGCTCGGCGAAATCAAACAGGTCTTTGAAGGCGCCGCCCGCGCGGCGGACGTCGGCGACATGCTCCATGGCCGAAAATCCGACATTGCGGACCGCACCAAGGGCGTAACGCACCTTTCCATCCTCAACCGAAAAATCGGCTTCCGACGCGTTCACATCCGGCGGCAGGACCTCGATGCCCATTCGGCGGGCTTCCTGGAAGAAGACGGCGAGCTTGTCGGTATTCGCCGAATCCAAACTCATCAGCGCAGCCAAAAAAGCCACCGGATGGTTCGCCTTCAGCCAGCCGGTCTGATAGGCGATCACCGCGTAGGCTGCAGCGTGGGATTTGTTAAAGCCGTAGCCCGCGAACTCGGCCACCAAGTCAAAGATATAGTTGGCTTTGTCCTTGGAGACGTCGTTCTTGCCGGCGCCATCGAGGAAGCGGACGCGCTGCTTGTCCATCTCCTCTTTCTTCTTCTTACCCATGGCCCGGCGCAGAAGGTCCGCTTCGCCTAGCGAATAGCCTGACAGGATTTGGGCGATCTGCATCACCTGTTCCTGGTAGATGATCACCCCAAAGGTTTCTTTGAGAACCGCCTCCAGATCGGGATGGAGATAATCGGGCTCTTCCTGACCGAATTTCCGACGCACATAGACGTCGATATTCTTCATCGGGCCCGGACGATAAAGCGAGATCAGCGCGATGATGTCTTCAATCGTGTCCGGTTTGAGCTTCTTCAGGGTTTCGCGCATCCCTGTGCTTTCCAGCTGGAACACGCCGATCGATCCGCCGGAGGACAAGAGCTCATAGGTCGCCGGGTCCTCGAAGCCCATGGCGTCGAGGTCCGGTCTCACCTCGCCCGCACCCTCAATGTAGTCGAGCGCCCGCGCGATGACGGTCAGGGTTTTCAAACCTAGAAAGTCGAATTTCACCAATCCCGCCGGCTCGACCCACTTCATGTTGAACTGGGTGGCGGGCAAGTCCGAGCGCGGATCTTGATACAACGGCACCAGCTCGGTGAGCGGCCGATCGCCAATCACCACGCCCGCGGCGTGCGTGGAGGCGTTGCGGAACAAGCCCTCCAGCTGGAGCGCCACATCAATTAGGCGATCCACGAGCGAGTCCTCGCGGCGCATCTCCTGGAGCTTGGGCTCGGTCTCGACCGCTTGGGCCAGCGTGACAGGCTGGGCGGGGTTATTGGGCACCAGCTTGGCGATCCGGTCCACCAAACCAAAAGGCAGCTGAAGGACCCGGCCAACATCACGCACCACAGCCCGCGCCTGCAGCGTACCGAAGGTGATGATTTGCGCGACCCGATCATGACCATAGCGATCTTTCACATAGCGGATCACCTCGCCGCGCCGGTCCTGGCAGAAGTCGACGTCGAAGTCCGGCATGGACACGCGTTCCGGGTTCAAGAAGCGCTCAAACAGCAGGCCGAAACGCAGCGGATCGAGGTCAGTGATGGTGAGCGCCCAAGCGACCAGCGAACCGGCTCCCGATCCCCGGCCCGGCCCCACCGGGATGCCCTGCAATTTCGCCCACTGGATGAAGTCGGAGACGATCAGGAAGTAGCCGGGAAATTCCATCCGCTCGATGATGCCGAGCTCGTAATCGAGGCGTTCGAGATATTCCGCCTCCGACGCGGCCGGTTCGACTTTCTCCAACCGCTGCTTCAGGCCTTCAAGCGACCGCGCGCGCAGTTCGGCGGCTTCATCGCGGCCACCTTCGGTAGGAAAGCTGGGCAGAATGGGCGCGCCGGTACGCGGCCGGAAGGCGCAGCGGCGGGCGATGTCGAGCGTGGACTCGATGGCCTCGGGCAAATCCGCGAAGCGCTCGGCCATCTCGGCGCCGGTTTTGAAGGCATGCTCCGGCGTGACCTTGCGGCGATCCTCCACGCTGACATAGGCGCCCTCAGAGATGCACATCAGGGCGTCATGGGCTTCGTGAAGCTCAGAGCGCGCAAAATAAGGTTCGTTGGTGGCGACCAGCGGTACGCCGCGCGCATAGGCGCGGTCGACAAGATAGGTTTCCGCGGTGATGTCGTCGGCGCGCCCGTGGCGTTGGAGCTCAATGTAAAGCCGGTCCCCATAAGCCTTCTGGAGTTGGTCGAGCAGGTCATCGGCCTGGGGTTCGCGGCCCTCACAGACCAGACGATTGAGGACGCCGTCGTGGCCGCCGGTCAGGCAAATCAACCCGTCGCTCAATTGCAACACGGACTGAAACCGCACATGGGGTTCTTCGGTCGCGTCCACATCAAGATAGGCGGACGAGGACAACTTCATCAGATTGGCGTAACCCGCCTCCGACTGGGCGAGAACCACCAGCGTCCCGGTGGGCTGCGCCCGCTCGCCGGGACGCGGCGCTTCGGTGAGCACGGACAGCGTGCACCCAATGATGGGCTGAACGCCCTCGCCTGAGAGCACCTCTGAGAATTCCAGGGCCCCAAACAAATTATTCGTGTCTGTCAGCGCCGCTGCCGGCATCCCGAGCGTTTTGCACAACCCAGCGGTTTCTTTGATCCGGATCGCCCCTTCCAGAAGCGAATAAGGCGATCGCACCCGCAGGTGGATGAAGGGGGTTTGGTCCGGCATTGAAGGCTCCAGCATTCACGGCGCGCCGATCACCGACTCGCCGCTTCGCTCTACTCTAGCCCGAGAGCCCAGCCGCGGTCAGCCGACCATGGCGGCGCCGAACATGAGCACGGTTGCGATAAAGCCCACGATGACGGCGGCGGAAGTGATGTCTTGAACGAGGTCACGCATATCAGTGGTCCTTGTGCTCAGCCGCCAATGCAGCTATTCTTGTTTTGTTCCACTTGATATTTTCCCCTTTTGTTCTCGCCGTCAACACCCTGATTCGTTTTTTTGAGATTGGGCTGAATTACAAAGGGATAGGATCGACTAAGCGGCGGCCGTCCAAGACGTGAGCTTGCCATTTTCCAGCGTGACGACCCGGTCCATGCGCTCAGCAAGCGCAATATTATGGGTGGCGACCAGGGCGGCCGCGCCGGTCTCGCGGCAGGCGGTCCGCAGCGCATCGAAAACCTGATCAGACGTCGCCGGATCCAGATTGCCGGTTGGTTCATCGGCCAAGAGCAAGCTGGGGCTGTTGGCCAGGGCGCGGGCGATCGCGACACGCTGCTGCTCGCCCCCGGACAATTGGCCCGGGCGGTGGGTCAGGCGTTCACCCAAGCCAAGCAGCGTCAAGCGCTCGCGCGCGGCGTCTTTGGCCGCACGGTCGCTCATACCGGCGATGCGGGCGGGCAAGGCGACATTCTCCAAAGCATCAAGTTCCGCCAGCAAGTGATGGAATTGATAAACAAATCCTATCTCATCGCGGCGAAGCCGGGTGCGTTCCGATTCGCTCATGGCGAAACCGTCGCGGCCGCCAATGAGAACCTGGCCGGCATTGGGATGCTCCAAAAGCGCGGCGGCGTGGAGCAGCGAGGATTTGCCCGATCCAGACGGCCCGACGAGCCCGACCAGCTCGCCGCTTTGAAGCTCGAGATCGACACCCGTCAGGACATGAAGCTCCTCGCCTTCGGTCGCATAGGTGCGCTCCAGTCCGCGCAGGGTCAGGGCCGCCTTACTCATTGCGCAGCGCCTCCACCGGATCCATCCGGCCGGCCCGCAGGCTCGGCGGCAGCGTTGCAATCACGGCCATGACAAAGCCCCAGACGGCGACGAACACCACTTCATTCCAGTCCACCCGGGCGGGAAGACGATAGAGCTGATAGACCTCTGGATCGAAGATATTGACGCCGCTGGCCCAGCCTACGAAGTCCTGGATGGGCCCGATGAAGGCCGCAAAGAGCAGCCCCAGAATGATGCCGGCGATGGTGCCCAGCACTCCGACTGTCGCGCCGGAAATAAGAAAAATCCGCATCACGGCGCCCTGGCTCGCGCCCATGGTGCGCAGGATGGCGATATCCTTGGTCTTGTTTTTCACCAGCATGACCAGGCCGGAAATGATATTCATCGCCGCGATGGCGACGATCACCATCAAGATGAGCCGCATGGCCACGCGCTCCACCTGAAGCGCGTTCCAAAAGGCTTCGTTTTGGCCGCGCCAGTCGAGCACAAGGGTGCGCTCGGGCGCGATGGCCTCTATGGCGGCTTTGATCGCGTCAGGCTCATCGGGCGTTTCGATGCGAACATCGATGAAGTCGCCGCCTGCGGGGCGGTTGAAAAACAAGGCCGCTTGCTCGATCGGCATGTAGGCGAGAATTTGATCAAGGTCCTGGACGCCCACGCTAATCACTGCGCCGACAACATAGCGCTTCGACCGCGGGGTGACGCCAAGCGCGGTCGCGGCGCCGCGCGGAGACACCAGCGTGACATCATCGCCCGCGATCACGCCCAGCGTTGAGGCCATGACCGAGCCGATGATGATCTCATCGCCGCCATTGCGGCCTTCACCGAACATCTCCACCGAGCCCTGGACGATACCGCCGCCCGCCTCGCGCGCGCCATTGTCACCGGTGATGAGGTCGAAACGGCGCAGATCTTCCGCCCGCACGCCGGCGACCTGGGCGAACGCCGCGCCGCGCCGGGAGGTGACCAACGCCTGGCCGATGGCCACAGGCCCGGCCTGGCGTACGCCATCGAGCCCGCGGATTTGGTCCGCCAGCGCGCCACGGTCGACCTCTGAGTCGGCGGGCGCATAGACATAAATATGCGGCTGAACGCCCAGAAGACGGGTCAGCAATTCATGGCGAAAGCCGTTCATCACGCTCATCACGGCGATCAGGGCGGTGACCGCCAGCATGATGCCGAAGAAAGAGATGATCGAAATCAGGGTGACGCCGCCCTGCTTGCGGCGCGCTCTAAGATAGCGCATCGCCAGCATGAACTCGAACGCGGAAAAGGGCCCCGGCCCGTTGGTCCCGCCAGCAGATTGGGCGGCGGCGTCGCTCACGAAAACGCGCCTTCAGCCAGACGCGCAATGGCGTCTTCCAGGCTCAGCTCGTGGCGGTCTCCGGTTCGGCGCACTTTCACTTCCGCCTTGCCCTCTTTGAGACCGCGCGGACCGATGATGAGCTGATAAGGCAAGCCGATCAGGTCCATCTTGGCGAATTTGGCGCCACCGCGATCTGCGGTGTCGTCCAACAAGGGCTCGCGTCCGGCTTTTGTCAAAACCTGGTAAGCCTCGTTGCAGGCTGCATCCGCAGCCTCGTCGCCGGCTTTCAGATTGATGATGCCCACGCCGAAGGGCGCGACTTCTTCCGGCCAGATACAGCCGTTTTCGTCATGGTGGGCTTCAATGATCGCGCCCATCAGGCGGGATACGCCCACGCCATAGCTGCCCATATGCACCGGACGTTCTTGACCGTCGGGGTGGGCGACCTTGGCGTTCATGGCGTCGGAATACTTGGTGCCGAAATAAAAGATATGGCCCACCTCGATGCCGCGCGCCGACAGGCGGCGGTCTTCAGGCACTTCGGCGAGGAAGCGGTCAGCTTCATGCATTTCTTCGGTCGCCGCATAAAGCGCGGTGCGCTTGTCCACCATCGGCTGAAGATCGCCGTCGAAATCAACGTCGAGACCGGGCGCGCCCATGTCGACCAGATCGGAGTCGCAGAAGACTTCGCTTTCGCCGGTCTCGGCCAGGATGATGAATTCGTGGGACAAGTCCCCGCCGATCGGACCTGTGTCCGCGCGCATGGGCACGGCCTTCAGGCCCATCCGGTCAAACGTGTTTAGATAAGCCACGAACATACGGTTATAGGCTTTGCGCGCGGCGTCTTCGTCGAGGTCGAAGGAGTAAGCGTCCTTCATCAAAAACTCGCGCCCGCGCATGACCCCAAAGCGCGGCCGGCGCTCGTCGCGGAATTTCCACTGAATGTGATAGAGGATTTTCGGCAGATCTTTGTAGGAGCGCGAATAGGCGCGGAAGATCTCCGTGATCATCTCCTCATTGGTCGGGCCGTAGAGCATTTCGCGCTCATGGCGGTCGACGATGCGCAGCATTTCTTCGCCATAGCCGTCATAGCGCCCGCTCTCGCGCCACAGATCGGCCAGCTGCAGGGTTGGCATCAGCATCTCAACAGCCCCTGCCCTGTCCTGCTCCTCGCGCACGATCTGCTCGATCTTTTTGAGCACCCGGAAGCCCAGCGGCAGCCAGGCGTAAATGCCGGCGGCTTCCTGACGGATCATGCCGGCGCGCAGCATCAGGCGGTGGGAGACTATCTGGGCCTCTGAAGGGGTTTCCTTCAGGACGGGCAGGAAGAAGCGGGAAAGGCGCATGGGGAGATTGGCTCCAGAACACGCGCTCGCGCGTGTGATGACATTCAATCCCGATTGTTAGACCGCGCCTTGGCGAAGGCGCAAGGCGCTCACGCGCCTTGGCGGCTTAACTTGCGGTCACACCGGCCGGCGAGGCGCCCACTGGAATGAGATCCAGGCTCACCAGCCCGAACTCGAAGCCGACGAAATACACCAGCCAGAAGCCGCAGGTGATCATCGTCGTCAGCCACATCTTCCATTTCAGACGCGGGTCGGACGGGGCGCCGCCATCAGAGCCCGGCACCACCTCGCCCGTCTCTTGCTGACTGACCACGCGCAGCGGCAGGACGGTGAAGAAAACCATCCACCACGCAATCAGGAACACCACGACGCCGGTGACGAAGCCGACACCGTTGTCGGGCAGGAAGAGTTGCGCGACCCAAAGAACGATCACCAGACCCAGAAGGGCGTATTCGAGATAGCGCCTCAATGCGCCCCCTCCCCGTCATAGAGCGCCGAGTCCTGCATCAGCTCGACCAAGACGCCGCCGGTGTTTTTCGGGTGCACGAAAATCACCGGCACGCCATGGGCGCCGATATAGGGTTCACCCGTGCCCAGCACGGTCGCGCCGCGCTCCACCATCGCGTCACGGGCGGCTGTGATATCGGGCACTTCAAAACACATATGGTGCTGGCCGCCTTTGGGATTCTTTTCCAGAAATTTGTGGATCGGACTAGTCTCGCCCAGCGGCTCGATCAGCTCGATCTGCATATTCGGCACGGACACGAAGATCACCTTCACACCCAGCTGGGGGAAGTCCTTGGCAGGCGTGGCCTCGGTCGCGCCGTAGAGCTCGGCATAGGTTTTGGCGGCGGCTTCAACGTCGGGCGTCGCGACGCCGACATGGTTCAAACGTCCGATTTGCATTCCGGCAGCTCCAACAGCTCAGCTGGACAATATGATGGCTTCAACATGGGGCTTCTTGCCCCAAATGCGATGGGCTTCGCGGCGTACGGCGCGGCGCATGGCTTCTTCCACCACGGCGGCGTCGCGCCGGTCTTTCCGGCCCAGCAAATCAAAAGCGTCTTCAGCGGCTTCCGCGAGGACGTCGAGGAAATGATCGAGATCAAACTCATAGGTGGACGGCACGCCCATGGCGCGCACATCAACCGCTGAGGCCAGATCGCCATGGGTCAGAGTCGCAGCGACGACGATATGTCCGCCGAACGCCAATCGCCGGCGCTCTTTAATCGACTCTGACTCCGCCTCGACCAGGAAATTACCGTCGACATAGAGCCGGCCGGCCGGAGTTTCATCGACGATCCGCGCGCCCGCACGAGTGATCTCGATCAGAGAGCCGTTTTGCGGCGCAATGGCATGCGGGACCTGCAGGGATTTGGCGAACTCGGCGTGCTCCATCAAATGGCGGCGCTCGCCATGGACCGGGATCGCCACATTGGGCTTGGCCCAGGCGTACATCTGCCGAAGCTCATCCCGGCAAGGGTGGCCGGAGACGTGGATATGGCGGTCTTTCTCCGTGACAAGCTCCACACCGCGCGCGGCGAGCTTGTTCATCAGATCGAAAATGCCGCGCTCATTGCCGGGAATGATGCGCGAAGAAAAGATCACCGTATCGCCCTTGCCCAGCGTGACATGGCGATGCGTGCCCTCCGCGATCCGCGACAGTGCGGCGCGCGGCTCGCCCTGGGACCCGGTGCATAGATACAAGATCGCATCGTCGGGGAAGTAGCCGGCCTCTTCCTCCTCCACAAAGGGTTGGACGTCCTGCAGCAAGCCCACAGCCTTGGCGGCCTGGGTCATGCGGTGCATGGAGCGGCCCACCAGGCAGACCCGCCGGCCATTGGCTTCCGCGGCGCGAATGGCGGTGTCGAGGCGCGCCACATTGGAGGCGAAGGCGGCGATGGCGACCTTGCCGGACTGCTCGCCAACCAGCTGGGTGAGGTTCTCCTTCACCCCCGCCTCCGAGCCGGATTCGCCTTCGGTGAAGACATTGGTGCTGTCGCACACCATGGCGAGCACGCCTTCTTCACCAACCGCCTCCAGGGCTGCGACATCGGTCGTGTTCCCGATCAGCGGTTCCGGATCAATCTTCCAGTCGCCGGTATGCAGCACCGCTCCGGTCGGCGTGCGAATGATCAAGCCGTTGGGCTCGGGGATCGAGTGGGTCAGCGTGACCAGTTGAAGGTCGAACGGCCCCAGCTCGAAGCGATGGTGCAAGCCGATCTCATGCATCGCCGCTTCGCCCAACAGGCCATGCTCGGCCAAGCGGTCGCGCATCAGCCAGGCGGTGAAAGGCGTGGCGTAGATCGGGCATTGCAGACGCCGCCACAGGTGGGCCACAGCGCCCATATGGTCTTCATGGGCGTGGGTCAGCACGATGCCGAGAAGCTGGTGCTTGCGCTCCTCTATGAAGCGCGGGTCGGGCGTGATGATGTCGATGCCCGGCGTCGTCAGATCGCCAAACGTGACGCCGCAATCGACGATGATCCAGGATCGATCCTCTTCCGGCCCATAGCCGTAAAGGTTCAAATTCATGCCGATTTCGTTGGAGCCGCCAAGCGGCAGAAAATAGATCGGCTCGGTTGATCCGCTCATGCGCCGGCCGCCTTGGGCGCATTCAAGCGCCAAACTTCCAAGAGGCCGCGAATGGTGACGTCAGGATCATAATGGTCGATGGTGCGCGTCGCGCCATCGAAAAGCGAGGTGACCCCGCCGGTGGCAATAACTGTCATGGGCTCGCCGTACTCGGCTTTCACCCGGTCCACAAGCCCGTCGATCAGATCAATATAGCCCCAAAAGACGCCGGACTGCATGGCCCCTACGGTGTCTTTGCCCAACACACGCTGCGGTTTCTCAATGGCGATGCGCGGCAGGCGGGCGGCCGCTTGGTGCAGGGCCTGCATGGACAGATTAATGCCCGGCGCGATGATGCCGCCCTCAAACGCGCCCGCGGCGCTGACCACGTCGAAGGTGGTGGCGGTCCCGGAATCCACGATCAGCAGCGCGCCGTCATACTTCACCCGGCAGCCCAATGCGTTGACCAATCGGTCCGCGCCCGCCTCTTGCGGGCGGGGCAGATTGACGGTGACGCCCAGATCAACCGAGGGCTCGCCCACCACGATCGGTTCGGCCTGGATGTAGCGGCGCGCCAGATTGCGCAGATTGAAGATCGACTGCGGCACCACGGAGCTGATCACGCAACCGGTCAGGTCTTGAAGGCTTAAGTCCTGCAGCTGCAGCAGCTGGCTGAGCCAAACCGCATATTCGTCCGCCGTACGCGTGGAGTCGGTCGAGGTTCGCCACTGGGCGCGCCACTCGGTCCCGTCATGGACGGCGAAAAGCGTATTGGTGTTGCCGCAATCAATGGCGAGAAGCATCAGGTCGCTCCAGCAAGTTCATATGGATCAGGCGTTCGGAAAGAACACATCGCCTGCGGAGATTAGCCGCCGTCCGCCATCCTTCAAATCAAGCCTGAGAGAGCCGTCCTCAGACAGATCCGCAAAGACGCCTTCAACCGTCTCATCGTGGAGGCGGGCGGTGCAGCGCTCGCCCAGACCCCAGGCGCGGGCGAGCCAAGCTTCGCGCAAGGGGGCGAAGCCGTCGCGGTCCCAGGCCGAGCGCCAATAATCGAAACGCTCCGCGAGGATTTCGCAGGCCGCTTCCGGCGTCAGGCTGGCGCCGTGCTCGGACAAATCCGTAGCCGGGCGTTCTGCATCCTCGGGATGGTGGGCGAGATTGACGCCGATCCCGACGGCGAGCCACAGCCCGCCTTGGGGGTGCGCGCCGGATTCCAGCAAAATGCCGGTCACTTTGCGCCCGGCGACCAAAACGTCATTGGGCCATTTCAGGCGCACCAGAGCCGGGTCGATGACGCGGGCGGCCAGATCCCCGACCGCGAGCGCCGCCGCAAAGGAGAGCTGGGCGAGCCGGCCGGCGCTGGCGTCCAGCTTGAACAGGCCGGTGGTGAAGAGATTGCCGGTTTGACTGGTCCAGGCCCGGCCACGCCGGCCGCGTCCGGCGCTCTGGCTGCGCGCGATGATCCAGAGGGGACCGGTCTCACCGCCAAGCGCGCGGCGCTTGGCCTCCTCATTGGTGGAGTCGAGCGTCTCGAAGACCTCGATGCGCACAGCCTAGCCGCCGATTGCGCCGCCGGCGGTCACCACCAGCGAGATCAGCGCGATCATGAAGGGCAAAAGCAGAACCGTCGCCAGGCCCGTCACGCGGGTGACGAACGCCACCCCGGTCGGCGCCGGCAGGAATTCGCCGGTCGGCTCGTCAAACCAGATCACCTTCACCACGCGCAGATAGTAAGCGATCGACACGGTGGAGAAGAGCACCGCGATCACCACCAGCCAGATCAGACCGGCCGATGCTGCGGCGTAGAAGACGAAGAATTTGCCGAAAAAGCCCACCAGGAAAGGCATGCCGCCGATAGAGAACATCAGCGCGGTCATCGCCCAAGCCATCGCCGGGCGAGTTTTGGACAGGCCGGCGAGATCGTCGATCCGCTCCACCATGCCCTCGGCCGTGCGCATGGACAGGATCACCGCAAACGCGCCCGCCACACCGATGATGTAAAGGGTAAAGTAGAGCAGCACGGTCCAAACGCCCAGCTGCGTGCCCGCCGCAAGCCCCACCAAGGCGTAGCCGACATTGCCGATGGAGGAATAGCCCATCAGGCGTTTGATATTGGTCTGCATCAACGCGCCGAAGGAGCCGATCGCCATCGATAGGATGGCGAGCACGATGATGACTTGCTGCCAATCATCCACCATCGGGCCGAACGGCTCGGTCAAAACGCGGGCGAGCAGCGCCATGGCGGCGAGCTTGGGCGCGGTGGCGAAGAAGGCCGCGACCGGCGTCGGCGCGCCTTCGTAAACATCCGGCGTCCACATGTGGAAGGGCGCAGCCGAGATTTTAAACGCCAGGCCCGAGACCACGAAGATCAGGCCGAACAGCAAGCCCACGTTCCGGCCCTCTTCAGCCGCCGCGATCGCGATGCCGTCAAAGTCCGTGGTGCCGGCAAAGCCGTAAACCAGCGATGCGCCGTAGAGCAGCAGTCCGGAGGACAACGCGCCGAGCACGAAATACTTCAGGCCCGCTTCCGAAGAGCGCAGGGAGTCGCGGTTGAACGCGGCCAGGATGTAGAGCGACAGGGATTGCAGCTCGAGGCCGAGATAAAGCGTAATCAGATCATCCGAGCTGACCATGATCGCCATGCCGAGCGCCGCCAGGGCGACCAGGATGGGGTATTCAGCCTTCGCCAGGTTTTCCGTCTGCAGGAATTTGAACGCCAGCAAAAGCGCCACCGCTGCGGCGAAGAAGACCGCCGTCTTGGCGTAAAGCGCAAAGGCGTCGACCGTAAAGGCGCCGTTGAAGGTATCCCCGCCCTCGCCTTGCGCGAGCCAGATGGCCGCGCCGCCCGCGGCGACAAGCAGAAGCATGGTCAGGCGCATCACGATGCGCGCACCGCCCTCTTCCGACTTCCAGTACACGCCCAGAAGAAGCAGCACCAAAGCCCCGATGGCCAGCACCAGCTCCGGCGTCATCAAGGAAAGATCAGCGAGAAGCGCTTGGGCGGTCATGGCGGTCAGCCTTCGACGTCTTCGGCGGGCAGCTCGACGGTAGTCTCGAGCGCGGCCTGGTATTGCTGGATCAGGGCTTCAACCGAAGCCTTGGTGGTGTCGGTGATCGGCGTGGTCAAGAAGCCAAAATAAAGCGTCAGAGCCGCGAGAACGGACAGATTGATCCACTCGCGGCCATCGAGATCCGTTGCGCTTTCCAGCTTCGGATTGGTGAGCTCGCCAAACACGACTTTCTTATAAAGCGTGAGCATGTAGACGGCGGAGAAGATCACGCCGAGCGCTGCGCCGAAGGCGACGCGCGGATCGACCTGAAAGGCGCCGATCATAGTCATGATCTCGCCGACAAAGCCGGACGTGCCCGGCAAGCCCACATTCGCCATGGCGAACAGACCGAAGAAGACCGCGAAGATCGGCATTTTGTGAACCAGGCCGCCATAAAACGCGATGTCGCGGGTGTGGAAGCGGTCATAGATCACGCCCACACACAGGAAGAGCGCGCCGGAGATGAAGCCGTGGGAAATCATCTGATAGATGGCCCCCTGCACGCCCAGCTCGTTCATCGCGAACAAGCCCATGGTGACAAAGCCCATGTGCGCGACGGACGAGTAAGCGATCAGCTTTTTGATATCGGTCTGCCTAAAGGCGACGATCGAGGTGTAGACGATGGCGATGACCGACAGCACGAAGACCAAAGGCGCAAAGAAGGCGCTGGCGTCCGGGAACATCGGCAAGGAGAAGCGCAGGAAGCCATAGCCGCCCAGCTTCAACAGGATGCCCGCCAGAATGACCGAGCCC
The DNA here is from genome assembly GCA_964484345.1 of uncultured Oceanicaulis sp. Classification (GTDB taxonomy): domain Bacteria; phylum Pseudomonadota; class Alphaproteobacteria; order Caulobacterales; family Maricaulaceae; genus Oceanicaulis. Next base: position 135,123 of record CAZAGE010000001.1, read on the forward strand.
GCCGTCGGCGCCTGCACGTGGGCGTCGGGCAGCCAGGTGTGCACCGGCCACATCGGCATCTTCACCGCAAAGCTGGCGAAGAAGCCGAGCCAGAGCCAGGTCTGCAGGCTTTCCGCGAACGGGAATTGCTGCAGCACCTCGATATCGGTGGTGCCCGCCTGAACGAACATCACGATCATCGCGGCCAGCATCAGCACCGAGCCCAGGAAGGTGTAGAGGAAGAATTTAAACGCCGCATAGATGCGGTTGGCGCCGCCCCAGACCCCGATGATCAGGAACATCGGAATGAGCGAGCCTTCAAAGAAGATGTAGAACAAGACCAGGTCGAGCGCGCAAAACACGCCGATCACCAGGGTCTGCAGCATCAAGAAGGCGGCCATATAGTCGGCGACGCGCTTTTCAATCTTCCAGCTGGCCAGAATACAGATCGGCATCAGGAAGGCGGTCAGCAGCACGAAGAGCACGGACAGTCCGTCCACGCCCATCTTGTAGCTGATGCCCAGATCAGCCAGCCACGGCGCGTTTTCGACGAATTGATAGCCGGCTTGGCTGGCGTCGAATTCGAGCACCAAGAGCACCGAGAGCGCCAGCACCACCAAGGTGACGAACAGCGCGACCCCTTTTGCGTTGCGGTCGAGCAAGAGCGCGTCTTCGCCGCGCATCAGCGCGCGCAATACCAGGATGGCGACCGCCCCGAGCGTGGGCAGGAAGGTGATCGCAGACAGGATGGGAAGCTGATCCAGCATCGAAGTGTTAGACCCCCGCGCCAGCGATCAGGATCAGGGCGAGCACAACCACCCCAATCAGCATCACGAAGGCGTAGTGATAGACAAAACCGCTTTGCAGGCGGGCGAGACGGCGGGCGCCGGCCATCACCGTGGCCGCGATCCCATTGGGTCCGCCGCCGTCGATGATGCGCTCATCACCCACCTTCCAGAACAAATCGCCGAGCGCGCGCGTGCCCTTCACGAAGACGAAGTCGTAAATCTCGTCGAAATACCACTTGTTTTGAAGGAAGCGCAGCAACGGCCCGTTATTGGCCGCGATGCGGCCCGGCAGGGCCGGATTGGCCATGTAGAAATACCAGGCGATGAGGAAGCCGAGACCCGACACCGCCACCGGCAGGATCAGCACCCAATTGGGATGGCGCGGGCTGTGATCATCGCCATAGGCGTCGCCGTCGGAAACCGCAGCCTCAAGCGAGGCGCCTTCTGCTTCGGTAAGCTCGACGCCGTGCTCCGCAGCATAGTCAACGCCGCTTCCATAATCGCCATACTTGTAGTCCGAGTACGCGCCGGCCGGCAGGCTTTCGCCCCAGAAGGTCTGGGCGCCTTTGGCCACGAAGTCGGACTTGAAGACGCCGCCTGCGAACAGCGCGCCGATCGCCAGCAAGACCAGCGGGATCAGCATCACCGGACCGCTTTCATGGGCGTGCTTGAGGGTTTCAGGATCACCCCGGTGCTTGCCATGGAAGGTCATGAAGATCAGGCGCCAGGAATAGAAGCTGGTCAGAGCCGCCGCGATGATGCCGATCCAGAAGGCGAACATCCCGAACGTGACGCCGTCCGCGCCCATGGCGAAGGCTTCTTCGATGATCATGTCTTTGGAGTAGAAGCCCGACAGACCGATGCCGCCCAGCAGTATCGGAATACCTACGCCGGTGAGCGCCAACGTACCGATGATCATCAAAATCCAGGTGGCCGGCAGCAGCTTGTAGATGCCGCCCATATTGCGCATGTCCTGCTCGTCATGGAGACCATGGATCACCGAGCCTGCGCCCAGGAAGAGCAGCGCCTTGAAGAAGGCGTGGGTGAACAGGTGGAACATGGCGGCCGAGTAAAGGCCCAGACCCGCTGCGAAGAACATATAGCCCAGCTGCGAACAGGTCGAATACGCGATCACCCGCTTGATGTCGTTCTGCGCCAGACCCACGGTCGCGGCGAACAGCGCGGTGATCGCGCCGATAAAGGTGATGAAGGCGCTGGTGTCCGGCGCGACTTCGTAAATCGGGAAGCAGCGGCAAACCAGGAAGACGCCGGCGGTCACCATGGTGGCGGCGTGGATCAGGGCGGAAACCGGGGTCGGGCCTTCCATCGCGTCCGGCAGCCAGACATGCAGGAAAAATTGCGCCGACTTGCCCATCGCGCCGATGAACAACAGGAAGGCGATCAGTTCGAGCGCCTGGAAATTCATGCCGAAGATCGTGAGGATTTCCCCGCTCATCTCGGGGATCTGGGCGAAAACCTCGTCGAACTTCACCGTGCCGAACACGGCGAAGACCGCCATGATGCCCAGCGCAAAGCCGAAATCGCCGACCCGGTTGGTCACGAAGGCTTTGATGGCGGCGGCGTTGGCGCTCTCCTTTTTGTACCAGAAGCCGATCAGGAGGTAGGAGGCGAGCCCCACGCCTTCCCAGCCGAAGAACATCTGGATGAAGTTGTCGGCGGTCACCAGCGACAGCATCGCGAAGGTGAAGAGCGACAGATAGGCAAAGAAGCGCGCCCGGTGCGGGTCGTGGGACATATAGCCCCAGGAATAGACATGCACGAGGCTGGAGACGCTGGTGATCACCACCAGCATGACCGCTGACAGCGTATCCAGGCGGATTGACCAGTTCACTTCAAACTGACCCACCGCCATCCAGCTGGCGATCTCATAGGTGCGCGCATTGCCGCCATAGGCGACGTCGATCAACAGCCAGACCGAAGCCAGAGCCGCGGTGATGGTCGCACCCGTGGTGATGATTTGGGCCGCCCGGTCGCCGATCTGTTTTTGAAACAGACCCGCGATGATGGCGGCGAAAAGCGGTCCGAAGACGACGATATAGGCCATGGAATACGCCCTAGCCTTTCATCAGGTTTGCGCCGTCCACGGCGATATCGCCGCGGTTACGGAAGAAGACCACGAGGATGGCGAGCCCCACCGCAGCCTCGGCGGCCGCAACGGTGAGGATGAACATGGCGAAGACCTGCCCGACCAAATCGCCCAGATGGGCGGAGAAGGCGACCAGGTTGATGTTCACCGCGAGCAGCATCAGCTCGACGCACATCAGCAAGATGATCACATTCTTGCGGTTCGCGAAAATGCCGAACACGCCGATCGTGAACAGGATGGCGGCGAGCGCCAGATAATGTCCGATGGTGATTTCCATTAGCCGATCCCCTCGCCGGGTTCGATGTCGACGATCTCCACGGAGTCTTCGCGCTTGCGAGTCACCTGGGCATGCATGTCCTGGCGTTTAACGCCCTCACGGTGGCGCAGCGTCAAAACGATCGCGCCGATCATCGCGACCAGCAGGATGAGCCCGGCGAGCTGGAAGAACAGCACGTAGCGGTCATAAATCAGCGCGCCGAGGGCGGCGACATTACTGACATCCTCGGCCATGGGCGCTTGCAAATTGGCCTGCGCGCTTTGCGCGTCGACCCACGCGAAGCCGGTCAGGATCAGCACGAAGGCGAGGACACCCGCCACCGCGCCGCCGAAGGTGGCGTTCTCGGAAAAGCCGGCTTTCAGTTCCGCGAAGTCGATGTCGAGCATCATGACCACGAAGAGAAAGAGCACCGCGACCGCGCCGACATAGACGATCACCAGGATCATCGCGAGGAACTCCGCGCCCTGCAGGATGAAGAGCCCGGCGGCGCAGAAAAAGGTCAGGATCAAGAAGAGCACGGCGCGCACCGGGTTCTTCGCGAACACCACCATCAGGGCCGAGAAGACCGCGATTGCAGACGTTATGTAGAAGGCTGCCGCTTCCAGCACTTTTGCCCCCGTTTCAAAATGGCCCATCGGCAGGCAGGCCGCCTGCCCGGTAGGAGTTCAAATCGCAGTGCGGAGAATCCGTACTGCCAGGATGGAGTCGCGCGCCGTAATAGCCCTAGCGGTAGCGCGCGTCGAGTTCGAGATTCCGTGCGATTTCACGTTCCCAGCGATCGCCGTTATCGAGGAGCTTCTCCTTATCGTAATAGAGCTCTTCGCGGGTTTCGGTGGCGAATTCGAAATTCGGCCCTTCAACGATGGCGTCGACCGGGCAAGCCTCTGCGCAGAAGCCGCAATAGATGCACTTCACCATGTCGATGTCGTAACGCGTTGTGCGGCGCGATCCGTCCTCGCGCGGTTCAGCTTCGATGGTGATGGCCTGGGCCGGGCACACCGCTTCGCACAGCTTGCAGGCGATGCAGCGTTCTTCCCCGTTGGGATAGCGGCGCAGCGCGTGCTGGCCGCGGAAGCGCGGGCTCAGACGGCCTTTTTCGAAGGGATAGTTGATGGTCGGCTTCTTTTTAAAGAAGTAGCGCATGCCAAGCCCGAACGCGCCCCAGAAGTCGAGGAGCGCCGCGCCACGCAGGGTTTGAGCGATACGGTTCATATCTTAGCCCCCAAGAGCAGCATTGCGGGTGTAAACAACGACGGCGCCCATAACAAAGACCGCGGCCAGCGAGGTCGGCAGGAAGATCTTCCAGCCCAGACGCATCAGCTGATCATAGCGGTAGCGCGGCACCAGCGCCTTCACCATGGCGAACATGAAAAAGAGAATGACCACCTTGATCGCAAACCAGAAGACCGGCGGGATCCAGGTAAACGGCGCGACGTCAAATGGGGCGTGCCAGCCGCCGAAGAAAAGCACCGTCATCAGCGCGCACATCAAAACGATGTTGAGATACTCGCCGATCATGAAGAGCAGATAGGGCGTGGAAGAGTATTCCACCTGATAGCCGGCCACGAGTTCGGATTCCGCTTCCGGCAGGTCGAAGGGCGGGCGGTTGGTCTCCGCCAGGGCGGAGATGAAGAAGACCACGAACATCGGAATGGTGATCAGGAAGACCGGCCAGGGCAGCATGTCGAAGGATAAGACGTGCCAATTCCAGAAGCCGCCGCCCTGCGCCTCCACCAGGGTGGAGAGATTCATCGTGCCCGCCATCAACAGGATGGTGACCAGCACGAAGCCGATGGAGACTTCATAGGAGACCATCTGCGCCGCAGAGCGCAGCGAGCCCAGGAAGGGATATTTCGAGTTCGAGGCCCAGCCGCCAATGATGATGCCGTATACGCCCAGCGATGAAATCGCGAAGATGTAAAGGACGCCGACATTCAGATCGGAGATGACCCAGCCCGGCGCCACCGGGATCACCGCCCAGGTGATGAAGGCGAAAATGAAGGTCAGCAACGGCGCCAGCAGGAAGAGCGGACGATCCGCCCCGGCCGGCACGATGATTTCCTTGAGCACGAATTTTAGAAAGTCGGCGAAGGACTGCAGCAGGCCGAAGGCGCCGACCGTGTTCGGGCCTTTGCGCATCTGCACCGCGGCCCAGACCTTCCGGTCCATCAGCAGCAGGAAGGCCAGCGACAACAGCAGCACGACCATGAAGCCGAGGATTTGTCCGACCGAAGCCAGCGTGCCCCAGAGCGGGCCCCAATTGGTGACGAAATCGTACATCAGCCCCTACTCCGCGGCCTGAAGTTCGGCGCGGGCGTCGGCGACCAGGGCGGAGCACTCCGCCATCGTCTTGGACGCCCGGGCGACCGGGTTGGTCAGATAAAAGTCCGTGATCGGGCTCGCGAACGGCGCGTCGGCGACATCGCCGGCTTCGCCCAGCTGGGCCGGATCAAAGTCCGCCGCCGTGGCCGAACCCGGCGCGTGATCGATCTGGCCGAAGCTTTCAATCTCGCCGATCAGACCCGCACGCAAGGCGTTCAGATCGTCATACGGCAGCGTCTTGTTCAGGCGGGCCGAAAGGGCTCGGAAAATGGCCCAGTCTTCCTTGGCTTCGCCTTTCGGGAACACCGCGCGCTGGCCCATCTGGACCCGGCCTTCGGTGTTCACGTAAAGGCCGTTCTTCTCGGTGTAGGCGGCCGACGGCAGGATCAGGTCTGCGCGCTGGGCGCCCTTATCGCCGTGGTGGCCGACATAAATGACGAAAGTCTCGCCGAGCGCCGCCATGTCGATCTCATCCGCGCCGAGCAGGACAACGGTCTCCACTTCGCCCGCAGCGGCGCCGGCGATGATCCCCGCCGTGTCCCGGCCGCCCTCGCCCGGCAGGAAGCCAAGGTCGAGGCCGCCGACGCGGCTCGCCGCCGTGTGCAGCACGTTAAAGCCGTTCCAGCCCTCTTTGACTGCACCGATTTTGGCGGCCAGCTCGCCGGCCGCGCGCAGCACCTGAGCGCCGTCTTCGCGCGCGAGAGCGCCCTGGCCGAGAATGATCATCGGCTTTTCAGCGTCTTTGAGGGCTTTGATGAAGCCGGAGCGCTTCTTGGCGAGGCCCGCCAGGTCCGCCGGACCGGTCCCGACATGGTCGAACTCATAGGTCAGGTCGGCGGCTTCGCCGATCACGCCGACCTGGCAGTCGGAATTGAGCCAGCGCTGGCGGATGCGGGCGTTCAAGACCGGCGCTTCCAGGCGCGGGTTGGAGCCCACGATCAGGATGGCGTCGGCCTCGTCGATGCCAGCGATGGTGGAATTGAACAGATAGCCTTCGCGGCCCTGCCCGCCGATTTTGGCGCCGTCCTGGCGGCAATCGATCGAGGTGACGCCGAGCGCGTCGAACAGGTCTTTGGCGGCCTTGAGGCCCTCGACGTCATTAAGGTCGCCGCCGATCACGCCGATCCTGGAGGCGTCGCCGGACAGCTTGTCTGCGGCGACGGTCAGCGCCTCATCCCAGCCGACCGGGGTCAGCTTGCCGTTGCGGCGCGCATAGGGCCGGTCCAGGCGCTGGCGGCCCAGGCCATCCCAGACAAAGCGGGTCTTGTCGGAAATCCACTCTTCATTCACGTCGTCATGGATGCGCGGCATGATGCGCAGCACCCCGCCCATGCGGGCGTCGACGCGGATATTGGCGCCCAGCGCATCCATCACGTCGATGCTCTCGGTCTTGTTGAGCTCCCAGGGCCGCGCGTTAAACGCATAGGGCTTGGAGGTCAGCGCGCCGACCGGGCACAGATCGATGACATTGCCGGACAATTCCGACGTCATGGATTGTTCCAGATAGGTGGTGATCTCCATGTCTTCGCCGCGGCCGATGGCGCCCAGCTCGGGCACGCCGGCGATCTCGGTGGCGAAGCGCACGCAGCGCGTGCACTGGATGCAGCGGGTCATGATCGTCTTGATCAGCGGGCCCATATTCTTGTCTTCAACCGCGCGCTTGTTTTCCGCAAAACGCGAGCCCGACCGGCCATAGGCCATGGACTGGTCCTGCAGATCGCATTCCCCGCCCTGGTCGCAGATCGGACAATCCAGCGGGTGGTTGATCAGGAGAAACTCCATCACACCCTCGCGCGCCTTTTTCACCAGCGGCGACAGCGTGCGCATTTGCGGCGGCTCGCCATTGGGCCCGCCGCGCATGTCGCGCACCAAAAAGGCGCAGGACGCCACCGGCTTGGGCGCGCCGACGAGCTCAACCAGGCACATGCGGCAATTGCCGGCGACCGACAGGCGCTCGTGATAGCAGAAGCGCGGAATTTCCCGACCCGCCGCCTCAGAGGCCTGAAGCAGGTTGTAGTCGTTCGGGACGGTGACTTCCTCGCCGTCGATGATGATGGTGCGCATGTTATCCGACATGGCTCGTCCCTACTCCGCTGCGACCGGCACGAAGACCGGCTTGCCCGCGCGATAATTCTCGATGCGTTCTTCAATCTCGTGGCGGAAATGGCGGATCAGGCCCTGAACCGGCCAGGCCGCCGCATCGCCAAGCGCGCAGATGGTGTGACCTTCCACCTGGCTGGCGACATCCAAAAGATCGTCGATCTCGGAGGTTTCCGCTTCGCCGCGCGCCATGCGTTCGAGCACGCGCCACATCCAGCCGGTGCCTTCCCGGCACGGCGTGCACTGGCCGCAGCTTTCATGCTTGTAGAAGTAGGAAATGCGAGCGATCGCTTTGACGATGTCGGTGGATTTATCCATCACGATCACCGCCGCGGTGCCCAAGCCTGACTTGTGCTCTTTGAGCGCGTCGAAATCCATCAACACGTCGTCGCAGATGTCTTTGGGCAAAAGCGGCACGGACGACCCGCCCGGGATCACGGCTTTCAGGTTATCCCAGCCGCCGGTGACGCCGCCGCAATATTCGTCGATCAGCGTGCGCAGCGGAATGCTCATCGCCTCTTCGACATTGCATGGATTGTTTACGTGGCCAGAGATCGAAAAGACTTTGGTGCCCGCATTGCCCTCGCGGCCGAACTGGGAAAACCAGTCCGAGCCCCGGCGCAAAATGGTCGGCACCACGGCGATGGATTCCACGTTATTCACGGTGGTCGGCGCACCATAAAGACCGGCGTTCGCCGGGAATGGCGGCTTGAGGCGCGGCTGGCCCTTCTTGCCTTCCAGACTTTCCAAGAGCGCCGTCTCTTCACCACAGATATACGCGCCGGCGCCGTGGTGGATATAGAGATCGAAATCCCAGCCGTGGACATTGTCCTTGCCGATCAGCTTGGCGTCATAGGCCTCCTTGATCGCGCGCTCCATCACCGAAAGCTCGTACTGGTACTCGCCGCGGATATAGATGTAGCAAGCATGCGCCTGCATCGCGAAGGAGGCGATCAGGCAGCCTTCGATCAGGTGATGGGGGTCATGGCGCATCATCTCCCGGTCTTTACAGGTGCCGGGTTCAGATTCGTCCGCGTTGACGACCAGATAGTGCGGGCGCGCGCCGACTTCCTTGGGCATGAAGCTCCACTTCAAACCCGTCGGGAAGCCCGCCCCGCCGCGGCCGCGCAAACCGGACTTCTTCACCTCGCCGATGATCCAGTCGCGCCCCTGTTCCAGGATCTCTTTGGTCCCGTTCCATGAGCCGCGCTGCTTGGCGCCCTCCAGGGTCACCGGATGGTGACCGTAGAGATTGGTGAAGATGCGGTCTTTGTCCTGAAGAAGCTGGGTCATTCGCCCTCATCTCCACTCTTTGTCTTTTTCCTGTCCATGAAGGACAGCGCGGCCAGGCCGATGCCGGCGCCCAGGGTCGCCATGGCGAGGATCAGATTGGGGGTGCCGGTCAGGATGAAGACCCCGCCCCAGGCGATCGCCAGGACCACGATTGCGATCATCAAGATTGTGCGCAGCGACATCGGTTAGCCCTCCGCCGGTTCGGTGTTGGGCAGCGTGATCGGCTTGGCTCGGGAGCCGTCGAACAGGCTCTCGTCCTTGAGCACGTCATGCTTGGCGCCCGTCGGCTCCGACGCAGACCGTCCGGACACCGGTCCCGCCTTGATCGGCTTGTCGGCGGCCAAATCATCAAGCATCTGCTCAAGCGCTTCGGGGGTCAGGTCCTCGTAATAAAGATCGCCCTCGGTGTTGGAGATCTGGACCATCGGCGCGTTCGCACAGGCGCCCAAACACTCCACCTCTTCCCAAGCCAGCTTGCCGTCGGCGGAGACATGGTCGCGGCCCTTGGGCCCGATCTTCTTCTCACACACCGCCTTGAGCGCATCCGCGCCGCGCAGCCAGCACGGCGTGGTGCCGCACAGCTGGATCAGATGCTGACCGGTCGGGGCCAGGTTGAACATGGTGTAGAAGGTCGCGACTTCATAGACGCGGATATACGGCATGTCGCAGCGCGCCGCGATCTCCCGCATCGCCGGTTCGGAGATCCAGTTGTCCTGCTTCTGCGCGATCCACAAGAGCGGGATCACCGCCGAGGCCCTGCGCTCCTCGGGATACTTGTTCAACCAGAACTTAACCTTTGCTTCGCTGCCCTTTGAAAACGCAAAGCTTTCAGGTTGTTCTACGGCGAGACGGCGGACGCTCATGAGCCCGACTCCTCTTTGATGAAATCAACGCGCGCGATGACGCCATCGCGCACGGTATAGATGACGACGAGATCGATCGGATCGCTCTTGCCCGGGCCTTCCAGCCAGACACGCTCATGATCAATCACGCGGGACCCGACGACGGCGCGGTGCACGGCGATGGCGTGCAGGCCCTCGGATTTGAACCGCTCGACATAACGCGAACGGAAGTCTTCGCGGCCCTTCAGGCTCAGCACGCCGGGGAAGTCGTAGACTTCCACATCCTCGGCGAAGCAGGCCGCAAAGGCGTCGAGATCGCGCGCATTATACGCGGCGAGCTGACGCTCGGCGGCGATCGCCGGGCTGGAGGCCTGGTCTGCGAGGGCGGCGGCGGAGAGCATCAGCGATCGATCTCCCCGAACACGATGTCGAGCGAGCCCAGGATAGCGGACACGTCGGCCAGCATGTGGCCTTTGTTGAGGTGATCCATGGCGGCCAGGTGCGGGAAGCCGGGGGCGCGGATTTTCACGCGATAAGGCTTATTGGAGCCGTCCGCGATCATGTAGACGCCGAACTCGCCCTTGGGCGCCTCCACCGCGGCGTAGGCTTGGCCTTCGTCCACGTGAACACCCTCGGTGTAGAGTTTGAAGTGATGGATGAGCGCTTCCATGGAACGCTTCATCTCGGCGCGGCGCGGCGGCGCGAACTTGGTGTCGGTCGGCAGCACTTCGCCCTGATTGGCGTCCTTGGACAGCCACTCACAGCATTGCTGCATGATCTTCACGCTCTCGCGCATCTCTTCGACGCGGCACAGATAGCGGTCGTAATTATCGCCGTTCTTGCCAAGCGGGATTTTGAACTCCAGCTCGTCATAGACTTCATAAGGCTGGGCGCGGCGCAAATCCCAGGGCAGGCCCGAGCCGCGCACCATCACGCCGGAAAAGCCCCAGGCCAGCGCGTCTTCCTTGCTCACCACGCCGATATCGACATTGCGCGCCTTGAAGATGCGGTTTTCCGTCAGCAGCGTTTCCAGATCATCGAGATGCTGGCCGAATTGCTCGGTCCAGGCCTGAATGTCGTCGATCAGCTCTTGCGGCAGATCCTGATGCACCCCGCCCGGGCGGAAATAGTGGGCGTGCAGGCGCGCGCCGGACGCACGCTCATAAAAGCCCATCAGCTTTTCACGCTCTTCAAAGCCCCAAAGCGGCGGGGTCAGCGCGCCCACATCCATCGCCTGGGTGGTGATGTTGAGGAGGTGGTTGAGGATGCGGCCGATTTCGCAATAGAGCACGCGGACATAGGAGCCGCGCTTGGGCACCGGAATGCCCGCCAGGCGCTCGGCGGCCAGGCAGAACGCGTGCTCCTGATTCATCGGCGCCACATAATCGAGACGGTCGAAATAGCCGATGCCCTGAAGATAGGTCTTATGCTCTAGGAGCTTTTCGGTGCCGCGGTGTAGAAGGCCGATATGCGGATCGACGCGCTCGACCACCTCGCCTTCCAGCTCGAGCACCATGCGCAGCACGCCGTGGGCGGCCGGGTGCACAGGCCCGAAATTGATCGTCATATTGCGGATGTCTGTTTCAGCCATCAGCTTGCCTCATGTTCGGCTGCGGCGATCTCACGCTCGGCCAGGAAGGCTCCGAACGCGTACCCGCCGGTGGACGCGATCGCGACCATCGCCAACGTAACAAGACTCCAGCGCATGATTTTCACGCCGCGGGTCATGCCTTGTCCTCTACCTTCTCATCACCCGGCAGCACGTATTTCGCGCCTTCCCAGGGAGAGAGAAAATCGAAGTCGCGATATTCTTGAACCAGCTCGACCGGCTCATAGACCACGCGCTTGGCTTCTTCGTCGTAGACGACCTGGGTGAAGCCGGAGAGCGGGAAGTCCTTGCGCAGCGGGTGACCGTGGAAGCCGTAATCGGTGAGAATGCGGCGCAGGTCGGGATGGTTGTCGAACAAGATGCCATACATGTCGAAGGCTTCGCGCTCGAACCAATTGGCGGCCGGGAACAGCTCGACGACGGACTCGACCGGCGTGTCCTCATCGGTGTCGAGGATCACGCGGATGCGCTGGTTTAAATGCATCGACAACAGATGATAGACCACGTCGAAGCGGTCCGCCCGGTTCGGCCAGTCCACGCCGCAAATATCCACCAGCGTGGTGAAGCGGCACAGCGCGTCATCGCGCAAAAAGCGCAGCACGGTGGCCACGCGGTCGCGGTGGATATGCACCGTCAGCTCTCCATGGACGACCACATGACCGGTGACATGTTCTTCGAGCGCGGAGGCGATGTGCTCGCCCAGCTCTTTGAGTTTTTCGCTATCGCTCACGCCGATCCCCTCGCCCTAGCGCTCAATCGAGCCTTCGCGGCGGATTTTCTTTTGAAGCTGCAGGATGCCGTAAACCAGCGCTTCAGCCGTCGGCGGGCAGCCCGGGACATAAATGTCCACCGGCACGATGCGGTCGCAGCCGCGCACCACCGAGTAGGAATAGTGATAATATCCGCCGCCATTGGCGCAGCTGCCCATGGAGATGACATAGCGCGGCTCAGGCATCTGGTCGTAAACCTTGCGAAGCGCCGGCGCCATTTTATTGGTCAACGTGCCCGCCACAATCATCACATCGGACTGACGAGGCGAGCCACGGGGCGCGGCGCCCAGGCGCTCGACGTCATAGCGCGGCATGGAGGCTTGCATCATCTCCACCGCGCAGCATGCCAGACCGAAGGTCATCCACATCAGCGAGCCGGTGCGCGCCCAGGTGATGAGGTCGTCGGCGCGCGCGACCAGGAAGCCCTTGTCGGCCAGCGCGTCGGACACGCCGTCAAAGAAGGGGTCGTGCTTTTTCGGATCATAGAGCGGGGTCGCAGCCGTCGCTGCGCTGCCTGCGGGAAGGGTCGCGTCAGACATGGATTACTCCCAATCCAGGGCGCCTTTGCGCCACTCATAAAGGAAGCCCACCGTCAAAACGGCGAGGAAGACCGTCATCGACCAGAAGGCGAAGATATTCCCATCGAAGATCGGGAAAATCCACGGGAAGAGGAAGGCCACTTCCAAGTCAAAGATGATGAACAGGATCGCCACCAGATAGAAGCGCACGTCGAACTTCATGCGCGCATCGTCGAACGCATTAAAGCCGCACTCATATGTCGAGACTTTTTCCGGGTCCGGATCGGACGGCGCCAACACGAAAGCGGCAAGCACGAAGGCTACGCCGAGCACGGAGGCGATACCGATAAAAATCAGGATCGGCAGATATTCAAGAAGGAGTGCGTCCATCTCGCACCTTTCGTCCTTTCAAGACGCCATATGTGACAAACCAGGGCGGCGAGGAGTGAGGCGTTTGCGCGCACGTCAAATCTCGCTGTTGCAGACGCAATTTCCCCGGTCTGCAAATTTGCGCGGAAGCTAGAGTGACGCGTCTCGCCCCGCAAGACGATTTCGCCGCGTCATGGCGCCCTAAATCACATGGATGCAGCAGCATTCTTGCGAATGATTATCATTGACGTTGAAAAACCTTGCGGAGAATCCATTTTCGCAACGGACTTCTGCATGTTAGCGCGTACTCCACGCGCAAAGTATGCGTGAACCGCTTCCGGAAGGCAGGCAAAGTGACCTTAAGAATTTTAGCGATTTTGGCGGCTGTCGCCGGATTGGCTGCGGCTGTCTGGTATTTCGGATTTCGCGACGCCGGGTCGGCGGGCGCCGGCGATCTGCAGATCGAAACGAGCGCCATTGAACGCCGCGACCTGCAGCGTGTGGTGGCCTCCTCCGGCCGGATCGCTCCCTTGGTGACCGTCGAAGTTGGTTCTCAGCTCTCCGGCCAAATCGAAGAGATCAATGCGGACTTCAATGACGAGGTGACCGCCGGCGACCTGCTCGCGCGGATCGACCCGCAGACCTTCCAGTCGCGCGTCGAAGAAGCGGAAGCCTCGCTGGAAGTCGCCCGGGCTCAGGTTCAGGTGGCCCAGGCCAATGTTCAACGGTCCCTATCCGAGCTCAACGCGGCCGAGCGCGCCTTCGCGCGGGCTGAAGAGCTACGCCAGCGCGGAACCTTTTCCGAAGCTCAATACGACGCCGCGGAGACAGCCTTTGAAAGCGCGCGCGCCGGGATCGCCGTCTCGCGGGCCAATTTGCGCAACGCGCAAGCCGCGCTGCAACAGCGCACCGCCAATCGCGAAAGCGCTCAGGTCGACCTGGACCGCACTTTCATTCGCTCGCCGATCGACGGGGTCGTGATCGATCGACAGATCGATGAAGGCCAGACAGTGGCCGCCTCCTTTAACGCCCCCGTTCTTTTTCTGATCGCTCAGGATCTTTCGCGCATTCAGATCGAGGCGGAAGTCGACGAAGCGGACATTGGCCAGATTGATGAGGGCCAGGCGGTCACCTTCGACGTCGACGCCTATCCCGGGCAGGACTTCACCGGCGATGTGGTGCAAGTGCGCCTGGCCGCGAACGACGCTCAGAATGTCGTCACCTACACCGTGGTGATTGAAGCGGCGAACCCTGGCGGCCGCCTGCTGCCGGGGATGACGGCGAATGTCACCATCGTCACCGGCGAAGTGGAAGGCGCGCTCGCAGCTCCGAATGGCGCCCTGCGTTTCGCCCCGCGCGGCGCAGCGGAAGCGCTGGTGGTCGCCTCCGAAGGCGGCGGTCAAGGCGGCGGCCGCCGGGGCGGCGGTGGCGGCGGCGGTGGCGGCGGCGGCCAGATGGGCGGCATGATTGATCGCCTCGCCGAACAGCTGGAGATGACTGACGAGCAACGCGAAGCGGCCTCAGCTGCTTTGCGTGAAACCTTCGCCAATATCCGTCAACAAATGCAGGCGGCGCAGGCCGGAGGCCCGCGTCCAAACTTTCAGGCCTTAACCCGCCGCGCGCTCGCTGGCGTTCTGACCGCCGACCAAATGCGCCGCTATGACGAAATCGTCGCCGAGCGCGCCTCGACCCGGCAGCAGGTCCGCCGCGGCCAGCTTTGGGTGCAGACGGCGGATGGCCGCCTTCAGGCGCGCCCTGTCCAGCTGGGTCTGTCCGACGGGCAATTCACGCAGATTATCGGCGAAGGCCTTGAAGAAGGCGATGAAGTGGTCACCCGCGTCCGCGAGGTGAATTAGTATGAGCGCTCCGCTTATTCGCGCGCGCGAGCTCACCCGTGTCTATCAACTCGGCGGCGGCGACGTGCACGCGCTCGCCGGGGTCGATGTCGACATCGATCAGGGCGAATACGTAGCGGTGATGGGCGCCTCAGGCTCGGGCAAGTCCACATTTATGAATCTGCTTGGCGCTTTGGACCGCCCGACGTCGGGAAGCCTGGTGGTTGATGGCGCCTCCCTGGGCGAGCGCAGCCCGGACCAACTGGCCGCCTTCCGCAACAAGTCGGTGGGTTTCGTCTTCCAGCAGTTCAATCTTCTCGCGCGCACCACTGCGCTGGATAATGTCGCCCTGCCGTTGATCTATCGCGGCTGGGGCGCCGGCAAGCGCAAGAAACGGGCGGAAGAGTGCCTGGACATGGTCGGATTGGGCGACCGTATGGACCACCACCCTTCCCAGCTCTCCGGCGGCCAGCAGCAGCGCGTCGCGATCGCCCGCGCCCTGGCGGGCGAACCAGCCATCCTGCTGGCCGACGAGCCCACCGGCGCGCTGGATTCCCAAACGTCTGACGATGTGATGGGCATTTTCGATTCCCTCAACGCCAGCGGCATCACCATTATCCTGGTCACCCACGAAGACGATGTCGGCGCGCACGCCAAGCGTCGCCTGGTGTTTCGCGACGGGCTGATCGTGGAGGACGTGCAATGAATCTCATGGCCGCCCTGCCCGTCGCGCTCACCGCGCTACGGGTCAATGCGCTTCGCAGCTTCCTCGCCATTCTGGGCGTGATCATCGGCGTCGCCGCCGTCATCGCGACGGTGTCTCTGGCTCAAGGCGCCGCCGATGCGGTTGAAGAGCAGATCGCCAGCCTGGGCGCCAATTCGCTGAATATCCGCGCCGGATCCAATCAGCGCGGCGGACGCCGCGGCGGCGCCGGCAGCGGCACGCCCTTCTCGTCCGATGATGTGGACGCCCTGCGCACGCAGGTGCCGATCATCGTCGCCGCTTCAGGCACCGTTCAAGGCTCGGTCACCGCCGTGGTCGACGGCGTGAATTGGCCGACGCAGATTCTTGGGGCGCATCCCGACTATGTCGAAGTGCGCGACTGGTCGATTGGGGATGGGCGCTTATTCACGCCGCAGGAAAATCAGCGCGGCGCGCGGATCGCCATTCTGGGCCAGACCGTGGTCGACGAGCTGTTTCCGTCCGGTGGCGCGCTGGGGGCCTCGATCCGCCTTCAAAACCAGCCCTTCGAGATCATCGGCATCTTAGCCGAACGCGGACAAGGTAGCTTTGGCCAAGATCAGGACGACATCATCCTCGCGCCTATCTCCACGGTCCGGGATAGGGTGACCGGCTTCAGCCGTCCAGGGGTTCGCGACCCCGTGCAAACCGTCTGGGTGGAGATCGCCGCGGGCGAGGACATGGAGAACGCCGTCGCCGAAGTCGAAGACTTTTTACGGGTGCGTCGCGGCATTGAACCGGGCGCCGAAGACGACTTCGCCGTACGCAATTTTGCGGAGTTCATCCGCGCCTTCAACGAGACCGAGAATATCCTCGGTCTGATGCTGGCGGCGGCCGGCCTGATTACGCTGTTCGTCGGCGGGATCGGCATTATGAATGTGATGCTGGTCTCGGTCACCGAGCGTACGCGGGAAATCGGGCTGCGTTTGGCGATCGGCGCGCGCCGCGGCGACATTCGCAATCAATTCCTGATCGAATCGGTCGTGCTGTGCTCAGTCGGGGGGGGCATCGGACTGGCGCTCGGCGTCGGAATATCCGTATCAGCCGAGCAGCTTGGACCACTGGTTGGAGCCAATGATTTGGCGGTATCGGTCGACCCGACCATCGCCTTCATCGCGATCGGCGCTTCAGCCGCGGTGGGCGTGTTGTTCGGCTTCTACCCCGCACTCCGCGCTAGCCGGCTCGATCCAATTGAAGCGCTGCGGCACGAATAGTCACTCACTCTCAGCGCGGGCGTAGGCCAGGAGGCGGCGTGCGTTCTCACCGCGCAATTGCCAAGACATGCAGCGCACCCCGCCCCCCATCACGCAAACCTCGCCGGACGGGACGGGGATCACCGTCCGGTCTGTCGCCGCGCGCACTTGTTCCAAGGCGACTCGGTCTTCCGGGATGCCGAACTGCGGCAGATAGATCCTATGCGGCGTGACCAGCGCGTTTGTGTAGAGCCCGCAGGCCGATCCGAAGCGTTCATCATATATGGTCGACCCATCGTAGGGCGTGACGATCTCGTGGATCTCGACCCCAGGCAAACCCGCTTCCAGATCGGCTCGTAACGCTGCGGCGTACGCAGGATCGTCGCCATAGCTGTTGATGATCAGCGTGTTGGTGTCGACAAAGGCGACAACGCCATCGGCGTGTTCCAGCCCGCCCTGCTCATCCGCGTCGATGAAGGCCACGTGCTCAGCGCCGGTCTCCTGCCAGAGAACTGCACGGGCGCCCTCTTCGCTTAAACCATTGTCCGCGAGGAATTTCCGGCTGACCACCGCCGATCCGGCGTAGTCATCGACCCAGTTACCGCCATCGTTGAACAGGTCGCTGTCCGCAAACTCCAGACCTGCCGCTTGCGCCAGCGCGGCCAGCGCATCCTGCACGGTATCGGCCTCTGCTTGGCCCCGACGCCCGCCGCCCTGCCCCTCGTCTGTGTAGCGAAACATGATCGGATCGGCGGTGTTGGCGGTTGCGTAATCACGTGCCCAGATGTCCAGCTGAGGCGCCACGAGCACGCGATCCCGGCCTAGCGCCTGACGATAACGCTCCGCGCCCGCCGAATCGGCCAGAATCAAAACGTCGTCATGGACCGCGACCCGAGCGGCGAATTCTACGTGGAAGGCAAAAATCGCCTCTGCAGCATCGGCATAATAGTCATCGCCCGTGGCTGGGGCCGCGAGCACGATCAACTCTCGGTCGGGCGGCGTATCCGTCACCATAGCAGGTGCTTCACCCATAAAGCCGCACCACAGAACAGCGAGCGCCAATACGCTCACCCCCCTCATGCTGGATACTAATCGCGAATTCATCGCGGAACGCTATCAACGCCGCGTGAAACCAACAAGGTGATGAAGAGGCCGACCTTAAGGGACGCCACACGGGACTTAGCCAAGAGTTTGAAAACAAAAAAGACCGCCGGGAACCCAGCGGTCTTTTTGTCATTTCCCGATCTGAGATGGCGCGAGTGACGGGACTCGAACCCGCGACCTCCGGCGTGACAGGCCGGCGCTCTAACCAACTGAGCTACACCCGCCCAGATCGTTTCCCGGTCGCGCCGCAGCGCGTCGAGGAGCGTTTTCCTAAAGCCGCTCTAAAGGCCGGTCAAGCCGGTTTCGCCGCGCACTGCAGACGAGGCGCAGCGAAGATCAAACTGCCGTGAGCGCTATCGCGATTGTCGTACAAGCCGGCTAGCCTACAGATCATGAGTTGGTCTGCGCTGTTTCGCCGATTGCTAATAATGATCGCCCTGTTGGCGGTGATGTTGGCGGGTTTTGTCGCCGCCTGCACCCCGGCGCGCCACCTTTTTGTAACCGCAGACCCGACCCCGGTCGGGCCGCCGGCGCAACCGGCGTTGTTTGAGGCTTTGCCCAAAGCAGGCGAGGATCGGCGCAGCAGCTGGGAGGACGGCCGCTCCGCCTTGCAAGCGGCGCTGGACACCACGTTATACGGCGCAGAACCCCGAGCCGCTGCGGTTCAAGCGATCGGCGATGACACGCCCTTTGGGGCGCCCAGCGCCCCTGGCCTGCGGCGGATGCGAAGCTTGGAGATTGCGCCAGACGGGGTGGAGCCGCTGCGCTTGCACCTCGCGCTGATAACGCCCGATGCGCCGAACGGGCTGCGCGGCGTTTTTCTGATTCCCAATGAGTGCGGTTTGAGAACCGCTCTTCGCGACGACAGCCTGCCCGAGCCGGCCGGCTTCACGCCGGGCTATTGCAATGCGGAGGGCTGGCTGGCCGACCTCATTGGCCCGCTCTTTGGTGAATGGGTCGCCGGGCCGCCCATCGACTGGCTGCTGGCGCGCGGTTATGCGATCGCCGCCTGGCATGAAAGTGATATCGCCCCGGACAGCGCTGCTCTACATGCCGCCAGCCTGGAACGCCTGGGCCTTGATCCTGACGCGCAAGACCGTCCGGGGACGGTCTCTTTGTGGGCTTGGACAATTTCGCGCGTCGCGGATGCGCTTCGGGCGGACCCTGAGTTCGCCGATACGCCGCTTTTGACCATGGGTCATTCCAGGCGCGGCAAGGCCGCGCTGCTGGCCGCAGCGCGCGATCCGCGCCTCGCCGTGACCATCGCCCACCAGGCCGGCACCGGCGGCGCGTCCTTGCATGGTGACGGCGTCGGCGAACCTATCTCGGCGATCACCGCGAGTTATCCGCACTGGTTCGCGCCCGCCTACGCCACCTATGGCGCTGACGAGAGCGCGTTGCCCATCGACCAACACGCCCTGATCGCCCTCGCCGCCCCCCGCGCAGTGCTTCTGGGCAATGCCTGGCGCGACACCTGGTCAGACCCGGCGGGCGCCTGGCGGGCCGCGGAAGCCGCGAGCGAAGCCTGGTCGCTTTATGACGCCCCAGGACTGACCCAGCAGCGCCTGGCGGACCTCGACGTCACAGGCCGGCTCGCCGTGCATATCCGCGGCGGCACTCACGGCGTCACGGATGCGGACTGGCGGGCCTTCCTGGATTTCGCCGACGCCCATACGGGCGATTAATCGCTAGCCGCCACCGCGCCGCCCCGGCATTTCATCGCGTGTCAGCTGGCCATCCCCATTGCTGTCGAAACGTTCGAGCGCAGCGAAGGGCGCGTGCACAAACTCGGTGCGCGACAGCTGGCCGTCCCCGTCACTGTCATGGCGCATGATGGGATCGGCTTGCCGGCCCCGGCGCATGCCGCCCCGGCGGCGTTCAACGCCTTGCGCCTCGGCGCCGGCTTGGGACCGCGCTTGCGCCTCGGCTTGGGCGGCATCCAATTCGGCGCGCGTGACAAAGCCGTCTTCATCTGCATCGGCCGCATCAAAGAAGCTGGTGCGCCAGGCCTGAACCTCTTCATAGGTGATGGTGCCGTCACTATCGGCGTCAAAGCGATCAAACATTGCTCCCGGTCCAGCCTGCGCCCATCCCGGCGCGGCTAAGAAAACGAGAGCGGAAGCGGAAAACAGCGTACGGGCCAGCATGGATATCTCCTGAGTGTGGCTGGAGCAGATCGAAAAGTCGCCAATGGGCATTATTCTGACTACGCGCTGCAATGACCCGGTCCGTCGCGCTTGCCCCACCGTGTCGCGTGCCACAGTTTAACTGAGTGCTGTTTGCTCAAAGGACATGTTCTATGCGCGCGTTCGCCGCTCTGATCTTGATGGTTTGCGCCCTGATGGCGCCGAGCGCGCTCGGCCAGGACGCCGCCGAGGATGTTCCAGGCCTGATCGAGCGGGTACTGAGCGCTTTGGACACCGGCGATACCGAAACCGCCTATCGCACGAGCCAAATCTTGCTCACCCATCCCGATTTTGAGTCATTGCCAGGCCTCGCGAAAGCGGACATCTACGCAGTCGCAGGGTTCGCCGCGCTTTACATGCCTGATGATCGCAGCGAAGAAGCGCTGGCCCATTTCAACGAGGCGGAGCGTCTGGGCAGCACCAATCCGCTCGTCTATCTGATGCGCAGCGTGGCGCATTTAACCAAGGACGACCCGGTCAGCGGGGCCCGGGACATGATGCGCGCCGACCGATTGTCGCCAGGCGTCATAAACACCTTGCGCGGCACCGACGTCTTCCCGGTGCTCAACGATCTCGCCCATACGGAGCTGGCCGACGGCGACATCGTCTATCCACGCTTTGTCGACTTCATGATGAAGCGCTGGGAGCCGGAAAACCCGTTCGACACCAATGAGTATTTGCGTTTTCACGCCGCTCGGATCGCGGTGCGCGAGGGTGACCTGATAACGGCGGCCCGTTTGGTCGAGGGACTGGACTTCGCCTCCTCGCGTCTGCGGGTGCAGATCGAGCGCGACTTTGAACCCTTCTGGATCGAAGACGCGGACGCGCTGCGCACCCACATCCGCGATGGCGCGCAGAATACCATAGCGCGCTATACTCAGCTGACTGACGATCATCCCGGCTATATCGAACCCGTCGCGATCAAGGCCCAGGCGATCGCACGCCTGGGTGATCCGCAAACTGCGTTTGACGAGCTGGCGGCCGCGCGCGAGCAGGTCTTCAGCGGCGAATTGATCAATGATGTCGGCGAACAAATGGCCTGGCTGCTCAACGATATGGCCGCTGCGTCGCAAAGCCTGGGCGATTTGGAGCGCGCCGTGGCCTTGATGGCGGAAGCCGCCGAGCTGAGCGAATACAACGCACCGAATATCTCCCAACGCGCCAATCTCGCCTTCATGCTGGCCATGGGGGGCGAAGAAAGCCGGGCGCTGGAGGAATTGGCCCAGATCGACTTCGCCGACACCTCGGCGTTTGGGGAAGCCGTAGTGCGGACCACGCGCGTATGCGCCAATCACTTTCTGGGCCTTAGCGAGGGCGTTGGCGACGATCTCATGGCGCTTGCGGCGAAAGGCATGGCGGTCAGCGCCATGCAGCAATACGCCTATGCCTGCATCGACGACCGCGAACGCGCTGCAGCGCTGCTGATCGAACGTCTGGACCATCCCAACGCGCGCAGCGAAGCCCTCTCAGAGCTGCAATCCTATCTGGAAACAGGAAACGAGCACCGCGGCCCCTATTACGCCGCCATGAAAGCTCATGAAGCCTCCCTGATCGCGCGCCCGGACGTCGCCGCAGCGATCAGGCGCGCCGGCCGCCTGATTGATCCCGGCGTTGCGTTCTAGGTTTCAAACTCGCAGCGCGGGAGGAAAGGAATTAATGGTGGGCTGTCGCGGTCAGGAGTTGAACCGCCGAACGCCCCCTCCGCTCCCTTCGGGAGCACCTCCCCCGCAAGCAGGGGAGGAAACCAACCTCGCGACACGGCATGAGCTTAGAGATGGTCTCGAGCGCTCGATGAAGGCTGAGGGGGCAGTCATCGCGCCTGACCGAACGGACGTGAGGGAAGACAGGGAAATGGTGGGCGGTGACGGGTTCGAACCGCCGACCCTCTCGGTGTAAACGAGATGCTCTACCAGCTGAGCTAACCGCCCCACTTCATTGTATCGAAGCTTTAGAATTCCACATCGAGTGTCAAAAGCTTAGACATCGCTCATGGGGTGCTGACGCCTGTCCCCACTTCGCGCGGCTACCTTTCCGGCCATGACGCGCAAATGTCAAACCCCGGCCACAGACACCGGTATGACGATCAGGACAGCCTGATTGGCAGCTCACCCAATCAAGGCTGAACACGCCGCAGATTCTCATCGGCTACACCGTCATCGAAGTCCCGCGATAGATGCGCGCGCGATAGCGGGAGTCCTGAGAGTCCGGCAGCGGCGCGCCCACCAGCAGAACCGCGGTGGTGAACCGCTTGAGCTCTTCTTGGTGCTCATCCTCATTGCGCGGCTCTTCCGAGCGGACCCGGCGCGTGAGATTGATCTGATTGGTCGGCACATTGTGGACCAGGCGCTCATTTTCGACCGCCAAAGTGGCGGTGAAAGCGTGCAGGGTCGACTTGATGAAGTTGGCGATTTCAAACGCCGCGGTCCGCGTCCCATGGGGCACGTCCGGCGTGACCAGAACCAGCTGGCAACCATCATAGAGCGAGGCTTTGCGCGAGACCCGGAAATGGCGCGTGAGATTGTCGTCAACGACCTGGGCGAAGTCATCCGGCGAGAGCGGGTTGTCATCGTCGAACAAATTGTCCGGCAGCGCATCGCCCGGCACAGACACGACGGTGGTCGGACGCCCCCATTTGGCCAGCGCCTTGTCCATGGCGCCTTCCAAGCTGTCGCCCGCCACAAGCACATGAACGGACTTCGCGGCGGCGCCGTCGACCAGATCGGTGACCGCCTTGCCGCTAGCTTTGGAGCGCGCCAGCACGATGACGCCCGCCACCTTGCACTCGTGAACCAGGCGGTCAGCCGCCGCGGCGATATAGTCCGCGAGATGATCGCCCACAAACCAGACAAATTTGCCTTCCAGCTTTTCGACCCGTTCCTTTTTCGGCCCGCCGAACAATTCGCGCTCAACAGTGGAGCGCTCCACATTCAGACCGCCTGAGGGCATGAAAGTCTCACCGCTCACCGCACGATCTGCGAGATAGAATACCGTGGCCTGGGCCACATCGGCTTCGGTCGGCATGGCGCCCAGATGAAGCTGGGAGGTGACGCCTTTGCCGATCTGTTCGGCATTGGTGTTGATCAAATCCGTGGGCAGGAAGGGGGCATCATCGGGCGGGGTGATCTTCAGCCAATCCCCGCCGGTCACACTGCCCCATTTTTCTGACGCCAGCAGGTAGCCGCCTGTATGTAGACGCGAAATCAGACGCTCCGCGAGCGCCGGCGTTAACAGGAATTGGTCCCAGGTGCACACGCCGTCGCCCTGACGGGCGAACTCCAGCGCCAGCTTGCGCAGGCCATCGGGGGCCATCATGTCATGGGACAGCGTGCCTGCGGTGTTATGGGCCAGACGCGCCAGCACGGTGTCGAGCTCGGCCCCGTCCCGCACCGCCTTGATCACTTCGGCATAGACCGCATTGAGACGCTTGTTTTCCAGGATCAGGCGCGCGCGGCGCTGGAACAGGCCCGGACGCCCGCCCGTGCCCGACAGGCGGTCGCCGTCCACCGGGCCCGGTGCGATGGCGTTATACTGGATCTTGTTGGGCCCCAGATAGCGCGAGAAGCTTTCCACCATGGCCCGCTGGCCCGCCTTGGAGACGGCGTAATCCGCCCGGTTGGGGTAAGCCACAGCGCGCAGTTTCTCGCCGCCGAAGTAAGACGAGACGTTCAGCACATAGCCGCCGCCCTGCTCTTTCATCAGTGGGGCTGCATGGTGGGCCAGGAAATAGTTGGAGATCAGGTTGGCGTCGAGCGTGAAGCGCCAGGCGTCGAGATCCATGTCGACGACCATGTCTTCAGCCCCGGCGACGCCGGCATTATTGATCAGATAGTCGATCCTGCCCCACGCCCCGATCGTTTCATCCAGCGCGGTCTTCAGCGAGGCGAAGTCGCTGACATCGACATCGGCCATGATGCGCACGCGGCGCTCCACGCCGGAAAAACCGATATCGCGTAGCTCCTCGATGATGCGCTCGCGCGCGGCTTCCAGCTCGCTCTTGCGGCGAGCGACCATCATCACTTTGGCTCCAGCCAGCGCCAAGAGGCGCGCAACCTGGCCGCCAATACCGGCCGAGCCGCCCGTGATCAGCGCCACCTTGCCCAAATGCAGGCCGGTGATGTTTTCCGCGAAACCAACCATGGCGGTGGACGAGCCGGTCTCTTCGCCAATCCTCTCCGGAAGCTGGAGATCGATGGCCGCAACCTTCTGCTCTTTGAAGACGATGCGCGAGGCATGGCCAGCGGCGAAGGCGAGGTTTTCCACCTCGCGATTGGTGTAGCGGATGATCTGATTGCCCCAGACTTCCTGACCAGAGCGGCCGGCCTCCACATCGACGCGCGATTCATCGCGCCAGATGCGCACCAGCTGGGTGATGCCCGCCGACAGGACGCGGCTATAGACATCGCCTACGCCATCACCCGCATTGGACATGAAGACGCAGCGCGGCGGTTGGGGCAGGTCTTCAATAGACTTCCAGTAGCGCGACAGCGTGCGCGCCGCCGCGATGGAACCCGTCAGCTCCACATCCATGAATTCATTGATGGCGGCGTCTTCTGCATCCAGCAGTGCGCCGGCAAAATACCGTGGTGGTTTGACCGGCATGACGATGGCGCTGGAGATCGGGCCGTGCTCGGTGGTGTAGGCGGCGAGCAGTTCCGCCATCTTGTCAGCCTCAAGCCGGTTGAGGCGTAGGATGGTCAGCCCCTCAAAATCGTCCGACACCTTGGCGCGCGCCTGCGCCTGAGCCGCGTCGGCCTCGCGCGCCGTGCCCAGCAGAACTCTTGCGCCGCAGGCGATCTGGGTGCGCGCGACCTCCAGCGCTTCATCCCACTTCTCCCCGGCAAGGATCAGCACCGACAGGTCCGCGCCATCCAGCGTGCGCAAGGACGGGCGGGTCATATAGGTGGAGCGGCTCTCCTTTGAGGCGCTCAGCCCATGGGCGACGTCGATTTCGGCGCCATTGAGCGCCGCGCTTTCATCGCTGGCGAGGAAGAGACAGGTCTGGGCGATGTCGGTGGGCATCGGCAGGGTCTTTTCAGGCGCGGCGCCCTCTACACTGCGATTGAGCGACATGCGGCCCATGAAATAGTCCGCCGTGGCCCCCTCCGGATTGCCCTGAACCGCGTCCATCGCGGCGAACACCGTGCGGATACGATCGCTCTCAATCGGGCCAGGAAAGACGGTGTTCACCCGCACGCCGCGCGCGCCAAACTCGTGAGCGAGCTGCTTGGACAGGGCGTTAAGCGCCGCTTTCGGCACGACATAGGCGGTGCGGCCATAGTAGCGGGTGTTGGAAAAGACGGTGGAGATGTTGATGATCGAGCCACCTGGCGACATCAGCTCCTGAGCCGCGCGCGCCACATTCCAGGTCACCGCCAGGAGGTTGCGCATGGCGTCGGAGACGGTCTCCACATCGCCATTGGCGGTCATTTCCGCTTCGGTCAGCGGGACATTGTCCAGCGTCTGCTTGGGACCGGCGGAGCCGCCATTATTGACCAGCACATCGATCCGACCGTGACTGGATTTGACCTCATCGAGCGCTGCGCGCACCGAGACGGGATCCCCGCCGTCAAGCACCGCGACGGAGATCTGATCGCCCGCTACGCCCGTGTCAGCGATGACGGCGTCGCGCGCCGCTTCAATCCGGTCGCGCGTACGCCCAGTCAGGATCAGCGTCGCACCTTCTCGGGCGAAACGGCGTGACATTTCACTGCCCAGATTGCCGGCGGCGCCGGTGATGAGAACCACTTTTCCGGTCAGGCGGCCTGTCGTGTCGCTCATGTCGGAGATCTCCAAAAAATCATCAAATCACGGACTCAGCGGCGCTCATCGCGCGCGCTGGACGCCCAGTATTCCAAAAGCTCGTCACGGGTGCGCAGCCCGGTGGCCGGCAAAGCGTGGTTGACCACATAAGTCGCGCCCGAATGGGTGTTGTCCCACATCGCCTGGTGCGCGGCGGGCAACTCCTCCCACGCCGTCACGGTGGGTTCGGTGACGTCCAAAAGCCCGGCGGCGATCATGGAATTCATCACCTCCACCTCATGGGCGTTGCACAAATGCGTGCCCAGGATTGAGGCGGTGGGCATCAAGACGCGCCGCTGCCGCGTCCAGACTTGCGGGGCGTAGAAGGTGTAGCGCTTGCCCGCCATTTCTTCCGCGTAAATCACGCGACCGCCGAACGGGCGCACCAGCGAAGATGAGACCCCCAGCGTGTCCACCGCCGCCCGCTCGATCACCAGATCGGGGGCCCCGCGCGGATTGCCCGGCGAGCGCAGCAGCTTGCCGACGGCGGATCCGAAGGGTTTCAGGGTTTTTTGCTGATAATCGCGCACGCCGCGCTTGAAGGCTTCGGTATCGGTCTTGGAATCCGGCAGGCGCGGCAGGCTGGTGGGCCAGTCAAAGTCCTCGCCGCCGCGACGCTTGAGCGCTTCGATACTCACCACGCCTTCGACCGCGTCTTCCAACCCCAAGGACTGCAAGAATTCACGCTGGGCGTTCGTGTAGGCCACGACCGCAATGCGCGCTTTGAACAGCCGCGCCGCCTCAATCATTTCAAGGCCCTTTGGATCGGCGAGATCGGTCGTCCCAGCGCCGTAATAAAGCAGCACGGATTCTCCGCCACGAAGCTCCGCCTTCGCAAGCATCGCTTCCGGCGAGGCTTCGCCGATCTTGCCCATAAAGGTGAAGTGATAACCCGATGACGCGCCGTAAAAGGCCAGCGACCCGCCTTCAGCCAGCAGCTGGAAGCTGCGCGGGAAAGCCCGCTCGCCGGCATGGCTGACCACGAAGTCAGCCAGCTTGCCGTCATTCATGGCGCGATAGCGCTCCAAAATGGGCTCGCCCGCCCTCTCCCACACAAGCGCTTCATCGGCGTCATCGGGAACCGGCGTAAAGGCGTCGGCGAAGGCCGGATCCTTGCGGTTGATCGCGCCGACGGCGCCCTGGTCTTTGACGAAGGCGGCCCGATCTTCGCTGGACACCAGGCCAGTGGCGGCAAGGCCCGTTCGGATGGAACTTTTCAGCGCATCCAGACCCGTGCCAGTCGCCGAGCCTTCCACGAAGATCGTCTTGCCCGGCGTGATCTGCAGCGTGGTGAACAGGCAGCGGGTGATGGTGCCCAGGTTGAGCGTATAGGCGCCCGCCTGCTCCAGCGTCAGATCCGCCGGCGGCTTGTGCAGCTGGGGCGCCTGAACGTTGAGGAATTGGGCATGGCTGCCGGTCTTGGTCTCATAGCCCTGGATCGCGAAGCCGGCATACATGGGATCATCGCCCGCCGCCGGCGCCAGAAGATCGCTGGTGCCCGAATAGACATTGACCAGATCGCCGACCTTCAGCCGCCCCTGGGCCTTGGCTTCCGTGCCCAGCGCCGCGATCAGCGCAAGGCCGCCGGAGCCTGTGATCTGGACATCTTCGTCATGGCCGTCGAAGGGCGAAACGGGAATGCCGGTGAGCGCCCAATTGTCGTTGAAATTCACCTCGCTGGTCAGCATGTAGACCAGCGCCTCGTTCGGCTCTGGCTTACGGACCGGTACGATGAGTTCTTTTTCGTGCGTGGCCGGCGGACCAAAGCGGGGCGCGCCGGTGTCGGGGTCGCGCGCGATGCCGAAGGCGAGCTGATAGGACGGGATCGGCGTGACGCCCGGATAAAAGGGCGCGCCGACCGGCAAAAGGTCGCCGTCGTCTATCAGCGCGGCTTTACGCGGCTCATGCTCGGCGTCGATCCACACCCCGTCGCGGCGCACCGGCAAAGGCGGCGCCTGCTTGTCCATGAAGAGCTGAATGCCGGTCTTGCCGCCGTCCGGATCGACAATGGCTTCGGCGAAGGCTTCCGCCTCCTGCTTCAGGCCAGCCGCCATGCCGGACTCCCAGCCCGTCTTGATCGCGGCGATCGCGCGGTCGCCGGCCTTGTCCCGGCCGGCCCACTTCAGCTGGGCCAGGATGCGTTGGACGAACGCGTCGCTTAGCGCAGCGTCTAGATCGGCCTCGCCGGGACCGTGCCAGCGCTTGGTTGCGGCCTGCCGCGCGGTGAAGGCTTGTCCGAGCGCGCTGTTTTCAGGATCCGAGACAAACTCGCGCACCGCCGCGTGCGCCAGCGACAACGCATCATTCGCGCCTTCGGTGAGGCGATCGATCGCGCCTAGCGCCAACGCCGCTTCGGCATCGATGGCGCGGCCGCCGAGAATGAGATCGAGCGCATCGCGCAGCCCCGTCTCCGGCTTGCGGTCGGCGAGCAGGCGCGGCAGGCGCTGCGTGCCGCCATAACCCGGCAGCAGGCGCAAATTGATCTCCGGCTGGCCGAAGCGCGCGGTGCGTTCCGCGATGCGGTAGTGGCAGGCCAGCGCAAACTCCATTCCGCCGCCCAGCGCCACACCCTGGATCGCCGCGATACAGGGCTTGCCCATGGCTTCGATCTTCGCAAAGGCGAGCTGGGCGTTATTGGGCAACGCCAAGGCTTCGGAGACGGTGTTCACCTCTTCAAGCATCTGGCGAATATCCGCCCCCGCCACGAAGCTTGCAGAGCCGGAGCCTGTAAAGACCACCGCCGCGACATCCTCCTTGCGGGACAAATGCTCGACGATGATGGCGAGCTCGTCGATGGCGCGCTCGTTCAGCGCATTCACCGGCGGGTTGGAGACGGTCACCGTGGCGACCCGTTTTCCTTCCGCCACCGTGTTGTACTGGATGAGGAAGTAGCGATAGCGCTCAAACAGGGCCTGGTCTTCGGAGAGTTTTTGACGCCGACGCCAAGCGTCCACGACCTGCCTGAGCGCGTCGAGGCTCTCTGGATTGCGTAGCGTCGTCGTATCGCCGACCTCGCCGCCCTCTACGATCGCGCGGACCATGCGGCGCATATATTTGCCGCTGCGCGTTTCGGGAAATTCCGGAACCTCCAGGAAGTCCGACGGCGCGGCCACGGCGCCCTTCTCGGTACGCACCAGATTGGTGAGGCGGCGCTTATCGTCGACGGTCAGCTTTTGGCCGGCCGCCGGGGTCACGAAAGCGATGGGCGTCACACCCTTTTCCCGGTGCGGGGCGCCGATGACCAACACATTGCCGACCGGCGAATTGGGGTCGAGCGCTTTATCGCGCAGGATCGCGCCTTCGATCTCTTCTGTACCGATGCGGTGGCCGGAGACGTTGATCACATCGTCAGAGCGGCCATGCAGCGAAAATGACCCATCGTCATGGGCGATGGCGAAATCGCCCTGGGTATAGGCCCACGCGCCCTTCCAGCGCCGCCAATAGGTGTCGGCATAACGGCCCGCGTCACCTTTCCAGCCCGCGCGAATCTTGGCCGCGCCGTTCTCGGATTCGATCACGAAATTGTCGGTGTCGCCCCATATCGTGCGGGCGAGATAAGGATAGGGCAAAGCGATCACGATCTCGCCCTTCTCCCCCGATCCGCCGCGCCGCCAGGGCGCGCCGCCGGCCTCCGGTCGAGTCAGGGGGGCGACAGCGGGATCCACAGCGCCAGCCTCGGCGTCCTCCACCCAGACATCCCCAACCACCCAGGGCAGCGGATAGGTGTGCGCATCAGGACGCAGCTCGAAATCGCCATTGCCGTAGAAATGGGTCCAGACGATGCCGCCATGCTCCGTCGCCCAATAAGAGTTGATGTACCAG
This sequence comes from uncultured Oceanicaulis sp., assembly GCA_964484345.1. Taxonomy (GTDB): domain Bacteria; phylum Pseudomonadota; class Alphaproteobacteria; order Caulobacterales; family Maricaulaceae; genus Oceanicaulis. The sequence goes on from CAZAGE010000001.1 coordinate 164,778, forward strand.
GGAACCACATGCTCCATGGCGAAGGCCTGGACCGCGGGAGAGACCGGCTCGGCGCAGAAGGTGGCGACCTTCAGGGAGGATAAGTCGTAGGCTTTGATGTCGTTGAGATTTTCCGGGTCTTGCATCACCGATTTGAGGAAGGTGACGCCGGCTTTGAAGATGTTGACGCCATGGCGTTCAATCATCGAAGCGAAACGCCCGGCATGGGGAAAGACCGGCGAGCCTTCCGCAATCACCGAGGTCACGCGGGTTAAGAGCGCCCCGGCGATCAGATAAGACTGCCCGGTGATCCAGCCTGGATCCGCGACCACGAAGAGCACGTCGCCCGGAGCCGCGTCGAATGACACGCTCATGGTCGAGGCGACCCCGGCGCAATAGCCGCCATGGACATGCACGACGCCCTTTGGCTTTCCGGTCGAGCCCGAGGTGTAAATGATGAAGTTTGGATATTCCGCGTCCACCGGCAAAGGCGGGCAGGCCGACCACATGGCGTGCACGAAGTCGGTGTCGGAGAGCGCCATGAGCGACGCTTCATCGGTAACGTCGAAGCCCGCCGCCTGCGCCTTGGCGAGCAACACCTCCAGCGCCGCGCCGGTGAGGTCATCGCTCCATTGGTCGCGCGCCTCGTTCCAGCTTAGCTCCGCCTGGCCGGTATGCTTGGCGACGATGACCGCATCGACGCGCGGTGGCGAATCGACCAACGCCGCCGCCGCCGCGATCCGCAAGCGCGCCGCCTGTTCCGCGCTGATCGAGCCGGTTTGGCCCATGTCCGACAACGCCCGCCCGACGCCGCGCATGACATCGGAGCGTTCCACCGTCACCTCGCCCGCCAACGCCTCGTCGACGGCGGCTGTGATGACCGCCGCATCCGCATCGCTGATCTCAAGCGTGGGATCGGCCAGGGTGTCCGCCAAAATGGACTTCGCGACCGACACCGCGATGAAATTGTCCAACGCCGGGTCGGTATAGCTTGGCTTGAACGGAACCAGCTGGGCGTTGCGATAGCTGCCGTCGGCGGTGATCACCACGCGCGCTCCGGCGTCTGCGATCCGGTCGGACAGCGTCTTATCGCTGAACCCGCCAAAGACCGGCGTGTAGATGATCCCCAGCCGCTTGGCTGCTTCGGTCCAATAGATCTGCTCGGGGATGTTGGGCATGTTGAGCGCAATGCGGTCACCGGCCTTGAGGCCAAGCGCCTGCAGCGCCAGCGCGCATTTCACGCTTTCCAAGAATACTTGTTTGCGGGTGACGGTGAATTCATCGACCGGGCCGCCGCGGCCGTCATTGCGGGACATGTTCCAGCGGTCGCCCTCGAAGATCAACGCGGCCTCATCGCCATGGCCCGCCAGGACATGGCGGTCGACTTCATTGAAGGCGGCGTTGGTCAATCCCCCCTCAAACCAGCGCCAGTTCGGTGCGTCGTGAGTCTTGAGCGCATGATCCCAGGGTTCAAATTCCGCCGGCAGGTCTAACGCGACCGGCGCGCCGGTCTTGGCGTCCCACCCTGTCCAGACGTCAGCTTGATCGTCAAAGAACGCCCAAACGCCGTTCTCAGCCTGATCAGGCAGAAACCAGCAAATATGTCGCTTAGCCAGGTCACCGTGGAACTGGCCGGGATCGGCGAGACACGCCGCGCGCATGGCCTGCCAGCTAGCCTTGTCGACAATCGTGTTGTTCTGAGCCGGAAGGGGCGCGACGGACTCGCCGTCAATCGCTCGAACCTCGGTCATCGCACATGTCTCCCAGCACAAACCCCATGGCGACATGGGGCGTTAAAGGGCATCCCGATCAACGGGACGCGGATTTGACGACTGTGCTGGAAGAGCCGGCTAGCGGCAGTGTTAACGAAGAAAGGGTGCGACGTCCAGCCGCACCCTTCATAGAGTTCCTCGGGACGGTGTTTTTCTGGCGGTGAACCCGATGATCAGCGCCCAAGGCACACGCATATTCAGGCCGCGCGGCTAGGATGGACGCTCCACTGGCTTGAGACGGTCCGAGCCGTAACAGCCCAGATTCCGGACTGTTTTCGCATTCGCCGCCAGTTGGTCGAGCGCCCGCGCGACAGCTGGATCGTCCTGGTGGCCTTCCAGGTCCAGGAAGAAGAGCTGCTCCCACGGCGCATCGGCGACCGGCCGGCTTTCCAACTTGGTCATGTTCACGCCTTCCGCGCGGAGGCCATCAAGCGCATCGACCAGAGAGCCCGCCGCGTCCGAGGTCACGAAGACCAGCGAGGTTTTGCACGGCAGAAGCGGGCTGGCCGGCTCCGGCGCGCGCGCCAGGGCGACGAAGCGGGTCTGGTTGCCCTCCACGTCGGAGATTCGGGACTCAATGACGTTCAACCCGAACAGGTCCGCCGCTTCCGGCCCAGCCACTGCAGCGACCGAGGGCCCTTCATCCAGCGCCCGCTCCAGCGCGCGCGTGGTTGAGGACACCGGAACCTGGCGCACATCAGAGCGGGAATTAAGCCAGCGTTGAGCCTGGCGCAGCGCCTGGGGGTGACCATAGATGACACGGACAGGTCCCATATCCGTCGCCTTGCCCAGCACCGCGTGCTCAATGCGCTGATAGTGCTCCCCCGCGATCTTCAAAGAGGTATCGCGCAACAGGTCATAGACCTCCACGATCCCGCCCGTGCCGGTGTTCTCAATGGGAACGAAGCCATAATCGGCTTCACCGTCGGCGACGGCCCGGAATATGCCCGCATAATCGCGTTTGATATCCGGCGCGATACCGGAATAGCGCCCGGCGAAATGGTTGTGAACGGCGAAGTGAGAATAGCTGCCCGGCCCGCCCAGATAGGCGACGCTCGCCTCTGAGAGCATGCGGTCGGTGGCGCGGGCGTCCAGCCCCGCCCGCTGACGACGCAGGGAATCATCAATGATCAGTTGGAAGAGCCGCTCGACAAAGGGCGCATCCAGACCCAGCGCTTCACCGATCTCAACGCCGCGCGCAATCACATCGGCTTCGCGTTCCACATCGCGCACCGGCGTTTGCTCGCCGGCTTTGAGCGCGCCGAGCGCTTCGCCCAAGCGGCGACGGTCAGCCAGTAGGCGTAAGATCTCCCGGTCCGCGGCGTCGATCGCCCGGCGCAGCGCGGCGCGGTCGGCGGTGTCATCAGGTCGGGTCTGTGTCGACATAAAACCAGGTCCTTGTGTCCCAAATAAAAAACCCCGCCGATCCGGGCGGGGTCCTGTTAAGCCGTTTTGCGACGCGCGCCGCTTCAGCCGGACCCCGTAGAGCCGGTAAAATAGAAGCCAAAAGCGTATGCGGTGCGCGTGCCCATCAATAGAGCATGACCAGCAGACGGCGGTCGGGTCAAGCGTCTTGTCCGGACAATGGTCTGATGAGGCGATGAAATTTGACAGCTAAAGCGGTGCGCGGTCCCATCCATAACTTGGACCGCTCAGGAGACCCCCATGATCCGCGCCGCATTCTTCCTCACAACCTTCGCCGGATTAGCACTAAGCGCCTGCACGCCCGCCCCCGAGACCGAGGCCGAGATCGAGGTGAGCGGGGAGCCTCCCCGCGCAGTGATCGAAACGGCGCTGGGCGATATCGTTGTGGAGCTTAATCCGGACGCCGCGCCGATTACGGTGGCCAACTTCATCGGCCATGTTGAGGCGGACGTTTATGATGGCGGCTCCTTCTACCGCGCAGTGCGCGACGACAATGAGCGCCCCGATGTGGAACCGATGAATCTCATCCAGGGCGGCTATGGACGCGACGGCCTGGAGGGCGCGCCCAACATCACGCATGAACCGACGACGCAGACCGGCCTGACCCACAGCCGGGCGGCGATCTCCATGGGCCGGTTTGAAATCGGAACGGCGTCGACGGAATTCTTCATCATGGTCAATGATTATCCCGGCCTCGACGCCGGCCCCGGCACGCGCAATCCCGATGAAGCGGGCTATGCAGTGTTCGGCGAGGTGATCGAAGGCATGGAGGTGGTCGAAGCGATCTGGGGCCAGCCCACCAGCCTGGAAAACGCGCCGGACGACTATCAGCATCCCCAATACATGGATGACCCCGTGGCCATTGTGCAGGTTCGGATGCTGGATCAATGATCATTGATGTCTGGGGCCAGGTCCTCACCCCGCGCATGGCGCAAGCGCCTTGGCTTGCGCCGCTGCTTCGTTGGACTGGCCAGGACCCCAGCGAAGTCCGCGTAACGCCGGACTTGGCGCTGCACGCGATGGACGCGGCAGGCGTCGACATGATGATCCTCAGCGCCTGGAGCGCGCCAGACGGCTGGCTAATCTCCAATGACGAGCTGGACGCTCAGATCGATACCGCGCCGGACCGGTTTAAAGGCATGCTGAGCGTGGATATCTCCAAGCCGGCGGACGCCGCCCGCACCATACGCGATCGCTTTGACGGTGAGCGCTATGTGGCGGTGCGGGTGCTGCCCTGGGTATGGAATCTGCCGCCCAACCATGCCTGGTATTACCCGGTCTACGCGGCCTGCGTTGAGGTCGGCGCTCCATTTTGCACCCAGATCGGCCATACGGGACCGCTGCGCCGGTCAGAGGTTGGCCGTCTAATCCCTTATCTGGAAGACGTGCTTCTCGACTTCCCGGAGCTGGTTGTGGTCGGCGGCCATGTGGGCTTTCCGTGGATCAATGAATTGACCAGCCTGACGGTGAAATTCCCCAATCTCTATGTCGATACCTCCGCCTACGCCCTGCATCGGCTGCCGCCGGACTTCCTCACCTTTATGAAGACGGTGGGCAAAGACCGGGTGATGTTCGGCACGAATTGGCCGATGCTCGACCCGGCGCGCTGCCTGAAAGGACTTGAAGGTCTGGGTCTTGATGACGCGCACAGGGCGCGCTTCTTGTCCGGCATTGCGAAGGATGTGTTCAGGCTTGGCGGCTAAGCGCGCGCCATCAGGCATAGCTCGCATCCAGACCACCGATCGCCTCGCCATGAGCTCCGAGCCATTCGAAGGCCTCGGCGAGCTCGAGTTCTGCAATGTCATAGACATCAACCATCAGTCCGATCTGATCACCGTCAAAATGCCAATGCCCGGTCGCTGGAAACGCCAAGGGCGGCAGCCCGTCTTTCTCATACGTGCCCCATATGCGGGCTGTGATCAGGCCCGGTTCGAAGACGCGCATGCCCACCACCTGATGAGTGCGCGTGTCAAAGCGCCGGTCAAATCCCTCGAAGGATTTAGCGAACCCGGCGATGACCTGTTCAACACCTTTGAGCACGCAGGCGTACGGCATGCCGGTGACGCGATATTGCACATCCGCGCTCAAGAACGGAGCCAGCCGGTCCCAGCGATCATCCACCGCGCATTGCTCAAACGCCTCATACCAATCGCGCCAACGCGCCATCACATCAACCATATCGACCTCCTTGTCTGATGACGCCAAGAGGGGCAGAGTTGGGTAATCGTATCAATTACTCTTAGGTCATAGAGATGACAGCGTCGACGGATTTCCCGGAGCAACTTCGCTCTTATCGGAAGCAGGCGCGGCGCTCGCAGATGGATCTGGCGCTGGAGGCGGGAGTCAGCCAGCGCCATCTCAGCTTCCTGGAATCGGGACGCGCCAAGCCGGGGCGCGCCGTCGTTGAAAAACTCGCGCGCGCGCTAGAGCTGCCAGCGCCTTGCGCCAACGCCTTTATGGAAAGCGCAGGCTATGCAGCGCTCTTTCCCGCTTATGCTTGGTCAGATGAGGCGATGGCGCCGATTCGCCAGGCCGCAGACGAGCTTTTGGTGCGCCATGCGCCCTATCCGGCGATCCTGATCGACGCCTCAGCCAATGTGATCAAAGCCAACCGGGCCTTTGACGCCGCGCTCAGCCTGATTGATGCGCCGGAGCGCTTGTGGGCGCTTAGCCATCCCAAGGGAGAGCCGCGCAATCTGCTGCGCCTCTCGCTGCACCCAGACGGAACCGCCAAAGCCAGCTTGAATTTTGAAACCGTCGCCTACGCCACGCTGCAGCGCGCGCGGCGCGAAGCCCGTGGCGCACCCCCGCTGGAGACCCTGCTGGAAGAAATCAGGCAATGGCCCAATATCGATCCGGCCTGGCTCGAGCCAGGCTGGGGGCCGTCGCCTGCGCCGATTATCGAGGAGCGTTTTCAGGTCGGCGGCGACGTGCTCACAGTCTTTGCGGTGATCACCACCTTGGGGGTGCCGCTGGACGCCAGCCCTCTGCGAATAGAAAGCTATTTTCCAGCCGATGCGATCTCGCGCACCGCCCTCACCCGCGCCGGCGCGGACCGCAATAGCCCCCCTTGAACCGTATGGTTTACATTTTGAGTTGATCTAATTGTGCTATTGAGCGCCACTCACATGTGAATTGACGGGCTGCGGGGCATGAAGACACACGCATGCAATTTGTTTGCGCTGATCGCCACGGCTCTGGCTGCGCTCATGCTCGCGCCGACCGCTCAGGCGAACGCCGACACGCTGCGTGTCGGCATCTATCAAAACCCGCCCAAAATTTTCCGCGACGACCAGGGGCGCCCCGCCGGCTTTTGGCCGGAACTGGTCGACGGTGTGTTCGCTGAGCTGGGCCATGAAGCGGTCTGGGTGGATTGCGAATGGGCCCGGTGCCTTGAGCTGCTCGAGGCGGGTGAGATCGACATCATGCCCGATGTCGCCTTCTCCAATGAGCGCGCCGAACGCTTCGCCTTCGCCGATCACCCGGTGCTGTATTCCTGGTCCACGATCCTACTCGCAGGCGAGACCCGCGTGGACGCGTTGGAGGATCTCGCCGGACTGCGCGTCGCCGTGGTCGAAAACAGCATCCAGGCTCGGAACTTCGCCACCCTGGTCGCAGACGTCAGGCTCGAGGCCCGACTGGTTGAGACGGCGTCAATGGAGGACGCGGCCCTGGCCCTGACCACGGGTGCTGCGGACGCCGCCCTGATGAATAGTTTTTTCGCGCGCGATCAGTTGGACCAGCCCGGCGTTCGCGCCGCCAGCTTCCCGTTCGGCGTCTCCACCCTGCATCTCGCCTTGTCACCGCAAATGCCTGCGAGTCTTTCAGAGGCGTTGAACATCGCCATCTATCAGCAGCAAATCGATCCGGACTCGGCGTTCAGCGCGGCGCAACAACGCTGGATCACCGAAGTCGATCCCGCCATTCCGCCCTGGATCTGGCGCACGCTCATAATCGGCGCGGCGCTCGTGATGTTTTCGATCATCCTGAATTTCAGCCTCCGCCATTTGGTCCGCCAGCGAACTGCGAAGCTTCAGGAAACCGTCCAGTCGCTTGAGCTTGAGATGTCGCACCGGCGCCGCGCGGAAGCCCAACTCATCGAGTCTCAGAAGATCGAATCCTTAGGGCGACTAGTGGGAGGCGTCGCGCATGATTTCAACAATCTGCTCGCCGTCATCATGGGCAATCTGGAAATCCTGAGATTGACCAAGCGAGACGGCGACGAGGCGGAAATGCTTGATGACGCCCTCACCGCGAGCCAGCGCGGCGCAACGTTGACCAAGCAGCTGTTATCCTTCGGACGCAAAGCCTCTTTGCGACCTGAAGTCATTGACGTGAACACCGTGCTCTCAAGCCTCGATCATTTGATGAGACGGGTCATTCCCGCGACGATCGAAGTGGATTTCGTGCGCGCGACGAGCCTGTGGCCGGCCGCATTGGACGCGGCTCAACTTGAATCTGCGCTGTTAAACTTGGCGATCAACGCCCGGGACGCCATGCCGCATGGCGGGCGCATCACCGTCGAAACCGCCAATTTTGATCTGCAAGCTGAAGATGGCCCAGACGCCGTCGCAGGCTTGGCGCCAGGCAATTATGTCAGGGTTTCAGTCGCCGATACCGGCGCGGGGATGACAGACGAGGTCCGCTCGCGCGCAATCGAGCCTTTCTTCACCACCAAACCCGTCGGCAAGGGGTCGGGCATGGGCTTGGCGATGGTTCATGGCTTCGCCGAGCAGTCGGGCGGTGCGCTTGAGATATCCAGCACGCCCGGTCAGGGCACGACCATAAGGCTCTACTTCCCGGTCGCGCACGGCGCTCCGACAGAAGACCGCGAACAGCCCCGAGTGCGTCCGCAGAGAGCGTCCGAGCATATTCTCCTGGTCGAGGACGAAGACCCGGTGCGCCACACCCTTGCCCGCCAGCTCCGGTTGATCGGTTATACGGTTACTGAGGCGACCAATGGTCGAGCCGCACTGGCGGCGCTTGAACAATCCGACGCGATCGATCTGATGCTCACCGACATCGTGATGCCGGGCGATCTGCAAGGCCCCGCACTCGCCCGGCGCGTCCGCGAGCGCTTTCCCGGCGTCCCAATCATTTTCATGTCCGGGTATCCGCGCGAAGAGGCGCTGCGACAAAACGGCCTTAGCGATGAGGACGTGCTGCTGATGAAGCCGGTCCAATATGATGATTTGCTCAGCGCGCTGCGGCTGAATCTGAAAAATCGTAAAGCCGGCTGACGCCGCGTCCGCATCGAATAAAGCAAACGCCCCGCCAGAGGGCCTGACGGGGCGCACATGCTTGAGGATGTCGAGTCTGGGCTGACAGCTCGGACTTTAGTGCTTCAAGGCTTCTCCGCCGCCCTCACCTTTCTGGCCCATGCCGGCGAGCGCTGCGGCGTCCGCCTCAGTCCACTCCACGGCCTCCAGCGGCTTGGTCAGAGCGTGCTTGAGCACCTCATCCACGGTTTCCACCGCGATGATCTCCAGCCCCTCTTTCACATTATCCGGCACGTCATCGAGGTCTTTGACGTTTTCCTGCGGGATCAGGACGGTCTTCACCCCGCCGCGCAGAGCCGCCAGCAGCTTCTCTTTGAGGCCGCCGATCGGCAGCACCCGGCCGCGCAGGGTGATCTCGCCGGTCATCGCGACATCCTTGCGCACCGGGATATTGGTGAGCGCGGAGACGATGGCGGTGATCATGGCGCCGCCTGCGGACGGGCCGTCCTTAGGCGTTGCGCCTTCGGGCACGTGGACGTGAATGTCCGTGGTGCGAAACACCGTCGGCTTCACCCCCAGCTGCGGCGCGCGCGCCTGCACATAGGAGTTCGCCGCAGAGATCGATTCCTTCATCACATCGCGCAGATTGCCGGTAACGGTCATCTTGCCTCGGCCAGGCATATCCACCGCTTCGATGGTCAGAAGGTCGCCGCCCACTTCCGTCCAGGCGAGGCCCGTGACGAGGCCCACCTGATCTTCGCTTTCGGTTTCGCCAAAGCGGAATTTCCGCACGCCGGCGAAGTCGGCGAGATTGTCCGACGTCACGGTGATCTCGGTCGCCTCGCCCGCCACCAGCTTACGCACGGTCTTGCGGGCCAGACGGGCCAATTCACGCTCCAGGCTCCGCACCCCAGACTCGCGGGTGTAGTAGCGGATCAGGTCGCGCAGCGCGTCGTCGGTGAGCGTCCACTCGCCGTCTTTGAGCGCGTGGTTCTTGATCTGCTTGGGGATAAGGTGACGGCGGGAGATTTCCACCTTCTCATCTTCCGTATAGCCCGCGATGCGGATGATCTCCATGCGGTCCAGCAAGGGCTGGGGCAGGTTCAACGTGTTCGCCGTGGTGATGAACATCACGTCTGACAGATCGTAATCGACCTCCAGATAGTGGTCGTTGAACGTGGAGTTCTGCTCCGGATCGAGCACTTCCAAGAGCGCCGCCGCCGGATCGCCACGATAATCCGCGCCCAGCTTGTCGATCTCGTCCAGCAGGAAGAGCGGGTTGGAGCTCTTGGCCTTCTTCATCGACTGGATCAACCGGCCCGGCATGGAGCCAATGTAAGTGCGCCGGTGACCGCGAATCTCGGCCTCGTCACGCACGCCGCCTAAGGACATGCGCACGAACTCGCGCCCCGTCGCCTCGGCGATGGAGCGGCCCAGCGAGGTCTTACCCACGCCCGGCGGACCCACGAGGCACAGGATCGGACCCTTAAGTTTTTTGGTGCGCGCCTGAACGGCGAGATGTTCGATGATACGCTCTTTGACCTTCTCCAGGCCGTAGTGATCGCGATCAAGCGTGTCTTCGGCCTTTTGAAGGTCGGCTTTGACGCGCTTTTTCTTGTTCCATGGGATGGACAAAATCCAGTCCAGATAATTGCGCACCACGGTGGCTTCCGCCGACATGGGGCTCATCTGGCGCAGCTTTTTCATCTCCTGATCGACTTTGGCGCGCGCTTCTTTGGACAGCTTGGTCGCTTCGATGCGCTCATCGAGCTCGGCAAGCTCTTCCTTGCCCTCCTCGCCCTCACCCAGCTCGCGCTGGATCGCCTTCATCTGCTCGTTGAGATAATACTCGCGCTGGGTCTTCTCCATCTGCCGCTTGACGCGGTTGCGGATCTTCTTCTCCACCTGAAGGACGGAGATTTCCCCTTCCATCAGACCGAAAACCTTCTCCAGGCGCGAAGACACGCTGGCGTCGGCGAGCAGGTCCTGCTTTTCGGTGATCTTCACCGCCAGGTGCGAGGCGATGGTGTCGGCCATCTTGGCCGCTTCGGCGATTTCGCTGACCGCGCTGAGCGCTTCCGGCGGCACTTTCTTGTTCAGCTTGACATAGTCTTCAAACTTTTCCGCCGCCGCGCGCATCAGCGCTTCCACTTCGGCGGGATCCGCGACGTCTTCGTCGACCAAATCGGCTTCGGCTTCGAAATAGGCTTCATTGTCGATAAAGCGCTTCACTTCGACCCGGCGGCCCCCTTCGACCAGGACTTTCACCGTGCCGTCCGGCAGCTTCAAAAGCTGCAGCACGCTCGCGAGGACACCGGAGGTGTAGATCGCATCCGGGTCGGGATCGTCGTCGGCCGCACTTTTCTGCGTCGCAAGGAGAATCTGTTTGTCAGCGCGCATCACCTCTTCAAGGGCGCGCACGGATTTCTCGCGCCCCACGAAGAGCGGCACGATCATGTGGGGGAACACGACAATGTCGCGAAGCGGCAGGAGGGGAAGAATTTTTGTCTCAGTCATGCCTTAAATCTCCAAATGGAGCTCTGATCCGCCCGTTAGCGGCGCGGACACTCGATTATGGCCCCAAACGGGCGCCAAGAATGAGGCGTCGCCACACTTAAGAGGGTGCGGCCATTCGCCGGAACTCTCAAGTGGCGGCGACGGATTAAGGCTTCAAGGTAAGGGACTGCATTGCAGCAAAAAGCCACCCTTAGGGCAGAACAAACTCTGGATAAGCGCGCTCGACGACACAAGACGGCATAGCCTGGCTTTCCAGCACTGACTCAGGCTGGGCGAAAAAGGCCGCGGCCAGCGACATCGCGCATCCATCGCCGTCCCAATTCGTCGTTTCGGTATGAAAGCCAGCTGGAAGGGTGATGACCCGGCTGCGGTTCAAGGTCTGCGCTGCCTCCCTTCCCCATGCCGGAGGCGTAAGAACGTCAAATTCTCCCGCCAGAATGAGTGTTGGCACATCGCTCAGCGTCTGCGCGACGCTGGCGGCCGGGCGCGGATCAACGCCCCAGCGCTCACAGACGGATGGCTGGAAGACCGCACCGTCAAGGCCGCCGAACTGTCCTTCAAGAGGCCCATTGGCGCGCTGAGAAAATGGGAGCGCTTCACTGCACCAAACGGATAGGCGTACGCCCCAATCAAAATCAGACACGCCACCTGAAGCTCCGCCGGCGGCGACCCCACGGACGGCTCGCTCCATGCGCTGGGGCGCGCGGGCGAGGTCTGCAGCGCTGAAGATCGGCGCTGCGGTCGCGAGCCGGAGCTGGCAAGGCGGCGCGGTTTTGCTGTCGTCACACAAACGCGGCGCCACGGCGACCGCCTCGAAGAAGCGCTGCTCCAGGTCAGGATAGGCCTGTGCGCATTCCGGATCGGCCGCGCATAGGGCGGCAACCCTTCGCAGTGCGGCTTCCAGATTCGCCGGGTAGGCGTCGTCATACTTCGCCGAATGCGGCAGCGGTGAATCCAAGACCATGGCTTCAACCCGGCCCGGATAATCGCGCGCATAGGTCAGCGCCAGTCGTGTTCCGTAGGACAGAGCAAACAGCGCCAACTGGTCTTCACCGAGCACCTGGCGAAGCGCCTCGATATCCGAGGCGCTCGCGTCGGAGTTATAGGCCTCCAGGACAACCCCCTCGGCCTCCAATTGAGACCGGCAGGCGTCGAGCGCGGCAAAGAGCTGCGCTTGCGCGCTGTCCCCGATGGCCGCCAAAGCGGGCCCGATCTCGGGACATTGCAATGACGGCTGTGCGTTTCGAGTGCCCCGCCGCCCCATGACGATGAAATCACGGTTCTGCGTCCACGGGTAAGCGCCGGGGAAGCGCGCCGCCGACAAGCTGCCGGTTCCTGGTCCGCCAGGTAAGAAGAGAACGGGGGCCAAACCGGGTTCTGGATCAAGCGCGGCGATCCGTACGACCGGCAGGCGCAGCACCAGTGTATCCGGTTCTTCAGCCTGCTGGGCGACCAGCAGATAGCCGCGCTCATAGCGCGGGCCGCTGACAGCGACCGGGAAGTCTTCGCCCTCTGCGACCGGCTCGAAACGAGGCAACGGCCCTTGCGCCTGCGCCGGAGCCCAGCTCAGAAGCGCAAAACCCGCCAGAACAACGGCCAGACAAAAAACCAAGACTTGCTTGAGCGCCGACATCACTACCCGCCGTAAGAAAAAAGACCGCGCCGTGTGGACGCGGTCTTCATAACCCTAGCAGGGCTGAACTCACTCGCTAAGGGGCGGGCGCTCAAAAGATCGCGTTACGCGCCTTGCCGGGGCGCTACGTCTTTCTGGCTCTTGGCGTAGATGTAGAGTGGAGCCGCGTCGCCGGTGACGACTTCGGCGTTGACCACGACTTCTTCCACGCCTTCCATGCTCGGCAGGTCGAACATGGTGTCCAGCAAAATGCCTTCCATGATCGATCGCAGGCCGCGCGCGCCGGTCTTGCGGGCGATGGCCTTCTCCGCGATGGCGGTCAGAGCGTCCTCGGTGAAGGACAGGCCCACGCCTTCCATCTCGAACAGGCGCTGATACTGCTTCACCAACGCGTTCTTGGGCGCGGTCAAAATCTTCACCAGCGCGTCAACATCCAGGTCTTCCAGCGTCGCAATCACCGGCAGACGGCCGACGAATTCCGGGATCAGGCCGAACTTGGTCAGATCGTCCGGCTCCACATCGGCCAGAACTTCGCCCTGTCGGCGGGCATCGGGATCACGCACATCGGCCCCGAAGCCGACCGCTGAGCCCTTGCCGCGCTGGGAGATGATCTTGTCCAGGCCCGCAAACGCGCCGCCCACGATAAAGAGGATGTTCGTGGTGTCCACTTGCAGGAATTCCTGCTGGGGATGCTTACGGCCGCCCTGGGGCGGAACCGAAGCCACGGTGCCCTCCATGATCTTCAAGAGCGCCTGCTGCACGCCCTCGCCCGACACGTCGCGGGTGATGGAGGGGTTGTCGGACTTGCGGCTGATCTTGTCGATTTCGTCGATATAGACGATGCCGCGCTGGGCGCGTTCGACATTATAGTCCGCCGACTGAAGCAGCTTCAGCACGATGTTTTCAACGTCCTCACCCACATAACCGGCTTCGGTCAGGGTGGTGGCGTCCGCCATGCAGAACGGTACATCGAGAATGCGCGCCAGCGTCTGAGCCAGCAACGTCTTGCCGCAGCCGGTCGGGCCGATCAGCAGGATGTTGGACTTGGACAACTCCACATCTGCATTCTGGGTCGCGTGGTTGAGGCGCTTATAGTGATTATGCACGGCCACGGAGAGCACGCGCTTGGCGGTCTGCTGGCCAATCACATAATCCTGGAGCACTTCGAAGATTTCGGTCGGGCTGGGCACGCCCTCTTTGGATTTCACCAGCGAGGACTTGTTCTCCTCACGGATGATGTCCATGCAAAGCTCAACACACTCATCGCAGATAAAGACCGTCGGGCCCGCGATAAGTTTGCGGACCTCATGCTGGCTCTTTCCGCAGAACGAGCAGTATAGCGTGCTCTTGCCGTCGCCTGTGGTCGCCTTGGTCATAACCGCTCCTTACGGTCCGCCGGTGCGCTTACGCGCTGTTCGCCGCCGCCCTCACCTTCGCCTTGCAAAGCCGGGAGACATTCAAATCACCCTACGCAAGATCAAGGCCGGACCTTAGCGAAACGTTTTCAATCTGCATTCGACCACACGCCTTACGCTGTGATCAAGCACGTAAAACGGTAGACGGGCCGCCTGACGCAGCCCGTCTGATCTTAATATAGGAATGATGAACAGCCGGTATTAGGCCGCTTCGGGGCCGCCGCGCTTCTCATAGACATGGTCGATCAGGCCGAAATCACGCGCTTCGTCAGCGCTAAGATAGGTGTCCCGATCCAGCGTGCGCTCGACCGTTGCGAGCTCCTGACCCGTGTGACGCACATAGATGTCGTGCATGCGGCGCTTGATCTTCAGGATGTCTTCGCCGTGGCGCTCGATGTCCGCCGCCGTGCCGCGGAAACCACCGGAAGGCTGGTGCATCATGATTCGCGCATTCGGCGTGGCGAAGCGCATATCCTTTTCACCCGCAGCCAAAAGCAGCGAACCCATGGACGCAGCCATGCCCACACACGCCGTCGCCACCGGGCAGCGGATATATTGCAGCGTGTCGTAGATCGCGAGACCGGCGCTGACCGAGCCGCCCGGCGAGTTTATATACATGGCGATTTCCTTGTTCGGGTTTTCCGATTCAAGGAAGAGCAGCTGGGCGACCATCAAGCTGGCCATATGGTCCTCAATGGGACCGGTCACAAAGACGATGCGCTCCTTTAAAAGCCGCGAATAGATGTCATAGGAGCGTTCCCCCCGCGCGGTCTGTTCGACCACCATAGGGACCAGCGCCATCATCGTTTCGTGCGGATCCTGCATCGTCAGCTCCCGTCGCGCGCAAGGCTTTTGAAAATCATGGCCAAGGACATGGCCTGCGTCGCACACTCTGACAAGGTGTGCGCCAGGGCGCAAACGCAGCGGGCGCCTAAATGGCGCCCGCGTCGTTTTAGTCTTCAGATTTCTTGGCGGCGGCTTTTTTGGCCGGAGCCTTTTTCGCCGGCGCCTTCTTCTTGACGGCCGGCTTTTTCTCAGCCTCGCCCTCGTCAGACTTGGCGGCGGCTTTCTTTTTCGCCGGCGCTTTCTTCTTAGCCGGGGCCTTTTTCTTCGCAGGCTTTTTCTCAGCCGGCGCTTCATCGTCTTCCGCGAACAGGGTTTCGCGATCGACTTCCTCTTCGCTCACGTCAGCAAGCTCCAGGATGTAGTCGACGACTTTTTCTTCATAGATTGGCGCGCGCAGGCCCTGCAGAGCGCCTGGATTCTTCTGGTAGAAGTCGACCACTTCGCGCTCACGGCCCGGATAGCGTGCGGCTTCCTGGTTCATGGCGCGGGCGATTTCTTCCTGGGTGACGTCCACATTGGCTTTACGGCCGATCTCGGCGAGCACCAGGCCCAGACGCACGCGGCGCTCGGCGATGACGCGGTATTCCGCGCGCAGCTCGTCTTCCGACTTGTCTTTGTCTTCTTCGTCCAGCTCATCGGCTTCGATAGCGCGGGACACTTCGTTCCAGATGGCCTCGAATTCCTGCTCGACCATGCGGCCGGGCAGTTCCACCTCTTGGTGCTCGCTGTCGATCTGGTCGAGCAGCGCGCGCTTGACCTTCATCCGAGAGGCCTGAGCGTGCTCGGTTTCAAACCGCTTCGACAGCGCGTCTTTGAGGGCGGCGAGGTCGGACAGGCCAAGTTTTTCAGCCAGGCTGTCGTCGATCGGTGTCTCGACCGGCCCCTGAACGTCAGTGACTTCGGTCTCAAACACGGCGTCCTTACCGGCCAAATGCTCAGCCTGATAGTCTTCCGGGAAGGTGACGGTGACGTCGATCTTATCACCCGGCTTTGAACCGACAAGTTGGTCTTCAAAGCCCGGGATGAACTGACCGGACCCCAACACCAGCTCGGCGCCTTCCGCCGTGCCGCCGTCAAAGGCTTCGCCGTCAATGCGGCCGGTGAAGTTGATGATGACCTTATCGGCGTCCTTGGCCTTCGCCTTCGCGCCCTCACCACGGCTCTCATAGGACTGGGCCTGCTTGGCCAGCTCTGCGAGAGCTTCGTCGATTTGGTCGTCCGCGATCGGCGCGACCGGTCGGGTGACTTTGAAGGATTTCGGATCGGCCGGGTCGAAGTCCGGCATCACTTCCAGAGAAATCTCAAAGGAGAAATCCGAGCCGTTCTTCAGCACGTCTTCCGCGTCGGATTTCACGTCCACGGTTGGTTGGGCGGCTGGGCGCAGATTGCGCTCAGACAGCGTGCTCTCGGTCGCGGACGGCACGATTTCCTGAAGGATGTCGCCCATGATGGAGGCGCCGAACATCTTGCGGATATGGCCAGCCGGAACTTTACCCGGGCGGAAGCCCTTCAAGCGCACTTCAGGGCGGATTTCTTCGATCTTGGCGGTCAGCTTCGCATCAAGCTCAGAGGCGGACACAACCACCTCAAACGTGCGGGACAGCCCTTCGGAAGATTTTTCAACAACGTTCATCGCAAGCAGGCCTTCGTGTGGATCGGCCAGCCGGTCGCGTCAGATCGCTTGTCATGGAGAAGCACAGCGCACCCGGCGACCAGCCGGAAATGAGCGCGCGTTATGTCACGGGGCAAAAGCGCGCGCAACGGGGTCAAAGCGGTTGGGGTGTAGAGGGCGTGAATCGGCTCTCAGGCCGACCGGCGATCCAAACCCCGCTGCTTGTCGTCGGCGCTTGATCTTGGCGCCGCGTCGAACTTGGGCCAGAAGAAGCCCGGCCATCACCAAAGTGCGGGTGTGGCGGAATTGGTAGACGCGCTGGATTTAGGTTCCAGTGGGGCGACCCGTGGAAGTTCGAGTCTTCTCACCCGCACCATTTTTCTTGATGCTCAAGCCCACCCGGGCTTTTGCTCCTCGCTGACGCTGCAGGCGGCTATCCGCCTTGCGAAGCCTGCGGCTTCGGGGCGTAGGACAGGCACTAGCCAGCACACGCGCAGGACCCAAAATGCCGGACTTTCAAAACCGCACGTCTATCGACTGGCAAGCTCGCTTTGAGGCCGACGACGCGCCTTGGGAGCGGCCGGGCGTGCACCCAGCGCTGGCGCATTGGCTGGAGGCCGGCGCTTTGGCGCCGGGCCTGAGCGTTTACGTCCCCGGGTGTGGGCGCGGGCTGGAGCCCAAAGCGCTGGCTCAAGCCGGCCTCGCCGTGACGGCAAGCGATTACGCCCCCAGTGCGGCCGCGTTTCAGCGCGACAAGCTGGCCCCTTTCAGCACCGCGGACATCTTCGAGGCTGACAGCCTCGACTGGCGGCCGGGCGCGCCGTTTGACCGGCTCTACGAGCAGACGTTTTTGTGCGCCATTCATCCCCATGACCGGCCCGCCTATGAGAAGATGGCGTTTGAGGTGTTAAAGCCCGGCGGCCAGCTGCTCGCCTTGTTTATGCAAAAAGATGAGCGCGGCGGACCGCCCTATGGCTGCTCTATCCCGGCGATGAAGACGCTGTTCACTGAGGACCGCTGGGTTTGGCCGGAGGCCGAAAGCTTCGCCCCCTTCCCGCACCCCGGCCTGAATGGGAAGCCGGAACTCGCCGGCCGGCTCACTCGCCGCTAGGGCGCTCAGGCTTGGCGTCGGTCATCGCCGGCGCCCCGGCAGGCTCGATCGGATTGGCTTTGCCGGTCGCAGGCCGTTTGCGGCCCTCGACCGCCGTAATCGGCGCGAATTTCAGCACAAACACCGTCGCGGCGACCCCAATGATCAGATTGGCTGCGAACACGCCCCAGATCACACCCGTCACGCCGCCCAGCATGCCGCCGATCCAGGCCAGCGGAGCGATTAGAGCGAAGCCGCGCACCGCATTGATACCGACGCCGTAGAGCGGGCGTCCAAGTCCGTTGAAACCAGCGCTGGCGGCCATGGCGACGCCATACCCCGCCACGGCGAACGGCGCGATGTTCCAATAATGCTCCGCGACCTCCTGCCCGCCGACGCTGGGCAGAAAGAGCGGCGCGAGATAGTCGCCCGCGAAGAACAACAACACCGCTATCGCCAGCCCCCATCCCGCACAGAACAGGAATGACTTCGCAAAGGCTTCGCGGACCCTGTCATCAAGGCCCGCCCCGCCATTTTGGCCGGTGATCGGGCCAATCGAACCGGACAGAGCAAAGAGCGGGATCAGGGCGAAGGCTTCCACCCGCATGGCGACGCCAAATCCGGCGACGGCGGCTTCGCCAAAACCTGCCACCGCGGCGAAGACGATGGCGCTGGAGGCCGGTCCAATCATGTTGGAGCCGGCCGCCGGCGCGCCGATCCGCGCGATCTCGCGCCAATTCCAGAACACTTCATCGAAGCCAGGCCAGCGCCAATCGATCAGCTTTTCCCGGACGGTCAGGATCGCCATGGCGATCAAAAACACCACGAAGTTGGAGATCAGCGTGGCGTAGGCGGCGCCCTCAACCTCCATGCGCGGGATCGGACCCCAGCCGAAGATCAGGATCGGATCGAGGATCATGTTGATCACCGCGCCGACGATCATGATCAGGCTGGGCAGAACCGCATCGCCCAGCGCGCGCAAGATATTGCTGGCCACCATGGGCCCGACGACGAAGACGATGCCGGCGAACCAGATCACCATGTATTCGCGCACGAAGGGCATCATGGCGTCCGTCGCGCCCATCGCCCGAAAAATCGGATCAATGGAGAAGACGCCAATGATGCTGACCGCGCCGACGATCAGGAAGGAAAGGCTGACCGCGTCAGTGGCGACACGCTTGGTGCGGCTGCCATCGCCCCGCCCGGCGGCGCGGGCGACCACGCTGACCGCCCCGGCGCCCAGCCCGATGGCGACGCTCATCACCAGCATGGAGACCGGGAAGACGAACTGCACGGCCGCCTGTTGCGCCGTGCCCAGCCTGCCGACCCAGTAGGCGTCCACGACACCGACCAGCATCATGGCGACAATGCCGAAGCTCATCGGCAGGACAAGGCGCAGAATATGTCCGAAAACAGGACCTTGGGTCAGGTCCCGCGCATTGCGACCGGCGGCCATATCGGCCCCTTTCCTTAATCAACGCGCCCCAAGTTAGGGTGATCCGCGCTTGGCTTCCATGGCTGAGATGGAAAGGCGCTGATTCAGGCGTCCGCCTTGGCGTCGATGCAGCCGGTCAAATCAAAGCTCGCCAAGCCTGCCAAATTGACCAGGTCCGATACGCTTGAGCCGACCCGGGCGATTTGAACGGAATGTTCAAACCCGATCAGCAGGCCTTCAGTGAGCGTGCCGCCACCGACCGCTTTTAGAAGGCGCGTCGAGATCGAGGCGGAATGCACCGCCGGCATGACCAGGACATTGGCGGCGTCTGTCAGGCGGGAGAAGGGATAGCGCTCGCGATGGTCGGGATTAAGCGCAATGTCGGCCGCCATCTCGCCCTCATATTCAAAATCGACCTCGCGATTGTCGAGGATGCGGACCGCCTCCTGCATTTTCTCCGTCCGCACGCCGGGCGGATTGCCGAAGCTGGAATAGGACAGGAAGGCGACGCGGGGGGTAAGCCCGAGGCGGCGCGCCGCGTTCGCGGCGCCTTGCGCGATATCGGCCAACTCGTCCGCCTTCGGGAACTCGGTCACATTGGTGTCGGCGATCAACAAGGTTCGTCCTTGCGCCATGGCGAGCGCCAGGCCGATCACCCGGCGGCCCGGCGCGGGGTCGAGCACTTTGCGGATGTCCGAGAGCGTATTGGTGAAGTGACGGGTCACCCCGGTGACCATGCCGTCGGCATGGCCGAATTTGAGCATGCAGGCGGAGAAGACATTGCGGTCCTGATTGACCAGCCGCTGCACGTCCCGCCGCAGATAGCCCTGACGCTGCAGGCGCTTATACAGCCAGTCGGCATAATCCGCGTTTTCATCGGACAAGCGCGCATTGACGATGCGGAGCGCATCGTCGGGCAGGCCCAGCTCGCGCATATTGGCCTTCGCCCGGTCTTCGCGCGCCACCAAAATGGCTTCACCCAAGCCCTGGCTCTGGAAGGCGTGGGCGGCGCGGATGACGCTGGGCTCTTCGCCTTCCGCGAACACGATGCGCTTGCCCAGCCCGCGAATGGTGCCGGTCACCTTTTGCTGCAGCGCTGCGGTGGGATCGAGGCGGCGGGCCAGGCCGTGCTCATAGGCGGTGACGTCTTCGATCGGCTTGCGCGCCACGCCGCTCTCGACGGCGGCGCGGGCCACATAGGGCGGCACGAAGCTGATCAGGCGCGGATCGAAGGGGGATGGGATGATGTAGTTGCGGCCAAAGCGCAAACCTTCGGCTTTGTTGGCGGCGCCGACTTCATCGGGCACGTCCTGCCGCGCCAGATCGGCCAGGGCGCGGGCGGCGGCGAGCTTCATCGCTTCATTGATGGTGCGCGCGCGCACGTCCAGGGCGCCGCGGAAAATGTAGGGAAAGCCCAGCACATTATTGACTTGGTTGGGAAAGTCGGATCGGCCAGTGGCGATGATGGCGTCGGACCGCACCGATTTGACCACGTCCGGCATGATTTCCGGCGTGGGATTGGCCATGGCGAAGATGATCGGATCCGCCGCCATCGCCTTGACCATGTGCGGCTTGACGATCCCCCCAGCCGACAGGCCGAGCATCACGTCAGCATCGACCATCGCCTCACTCAACGTGCGCAAGTCGGTTTTGCGGGCATGCTTTCGCAGACGGTCGTGAAGATCGTCGCGGTCGTCGTGCACCACGCCATGGATATCGACGATGGTGACATTGTCATGCTGCACGCCGAGGGACTTGATCAGCTCGAGCACGGACAGGCCGGCCGCCCCTGCGCCGATCAGGACGACACGCAAGTCTTTGAACTTCCGGCTTGTGAGCTCGCACGCATTGATCAGCCCCGCCGCCGCGATGATCGCGGTGCCATGCTGGTCGTCGTGGAACACGGGAATATCCAACCGCTCGCGCAAGCGCGCTTCGATATCGAAACATTCCGGGCTCTTGATGTCTTCCAGATTGATGCCGCCAAAGCTGTCGCCGAAACCGGCGACGCAATCGATGAACTTCTCCGGATCGGTGTAATCGATCTCCAGATCAAAGCCGTCGATATCGGCGAAGCGTTTAAACAGCACCGCCTTGCCTTCCATCACCGGTTTGGAGGCGGCTGGGCCCAGATCACCCAGCCCCAAAATCGCAGTGCCATTGGACACCACGGCGACGGTATTGCCTTTGGAGGTGTAGTCGTAGACAGCGTCCGGGTTCTCGGCGATCGCACGGACCGGGGCGGCGACGCCTGGCGAATAGGCCAGCGCCAAATCGCGCTGAGTCGCCATCGGTTTAGTGGGCTGCAGCGCGATTTTGCCCGCCGGCGACGCCCGGTGCAGAGCCAAGGCGTCCTCATCTGTCTTCGAGAGTTTTTCGGCGTCGGACTTAGAAGCGTCGGACATGGGGGCGGTCCTGTCTGCATTTTTGGTCTGGTGGCCGGGCTATACGCCGCGCCGCGCGCTGGCGCTAGCCACGCGTGCGGGTGATGCGCTGCAAAGCCGCTTTGCGCTGTTGCAGATCATGCAGATGGGTTAACGCGGCGGGCAAGTTTTCCAGCACCTGAAGCACGGTCGTGCCTGGTCCGCAGCGGCGCCCGGCCTCGCCATGGATCCAAGCCCCGGCGCTGGCCGCATCGAGGGGCGACAGCCCCTGGGCCAAAAGCGCGCCGATCAAACCGGCCAGCACGTCCCCGGTCCCGGCCGTGGCGAGCTGCGGGCTGGCGTGCACATTGACGCGCACCTCACCGGTCGGGGCGGCGATGACCGTGTCCGCCCCCTTGAAGAGCAAGACGCAGCCTGACCGGGCCGCCGCCTGGCGCGTCTTCTCGATCTTGTTGAGCGCCGGATCGTCAGCCAGGTCGGGAAACAGCCGGGCGAACTCTCCCGCGTGCGGGGTCAGGACCGTGCGGCCATGAGCGGCACCGCACAGCAGATCGGGCGCGTCGGCGAACACAGTTAAGGCATCGGCGTCGAGCACCAGCGGGATGTCCAGCGCCAAGGCCGACAGAATCGCGCGCTTGAGGGGCTTGGTCAGTCCGCCCCCCGGGCCCAGCACGGCGGCGCCGGCTCTGTGATGGGCGAGCACCTCGCCCATCTCCAGGTCAGGCTCATAGCTGCGCGTGACCAGAGCCGGCTCGCTCGCCGCGATTTCGGCCAGGGCCGGCGGCTCAGACAAGAGCGTCACAAAGCCCGCGCCGCCGGTCAGTCCGGCCCGCCCCGCCAGCCGCGCCGCGCCGGTGGCGCCGGCGGGACCGGTCACCACGCACAAACGACCGCGGCTATGCTTATGGGCGTCAGCGGCCAGCGAAAGGCCAGGCAAAGCCCAGAGACCAGGATGGTTCACCCGCCCGCAAGCCGGCGCCGAACTCCGCCAGCCATCGGGAATACCGATATCGACCAAAGCCACATCGCCGCACAGCGACCGGCCTGGTTCAAGAAGATGAGCGGGCTTGAGCCGGTGAAACGTGACGGTCAGGGCGGCGCGGAACACCGGGCCGTCGGCCTGCGCCTGGTCGCCGTAAAGCCCGCTGGGCACATCGGCTGCGACCACCTCGACACCCTGGGCGCACGCCTGCGCCAGCCGCGCCGCTTCGCCATCAAGGCGCCGGGTGAGCCCCGCACCGAACAGCGCATCCAGCACAAGGCCCTGGCGCTTCGGGTCACACGCCGAAAGCGGCTCGACCGGCCCGCTCCATTTCGCCGCTGAATGCGCCGCATCGCCTTTCAGCTGCTCACGCTTCACTAAGGAGAAAAGGCGAACTGGCCACCCCAGCGCGGCAAGACGGGCAGCCGCCTCCCATCCATCGCCGCCATTATTGCCTGGGCCGCACAACACAGCCGTGGGCCGCGGCGCATAGCGCCGGGTGATTGCAGCGGCGATGCCCTGCCCCGCCGCCTCCATTAGAACCGTCCCAGGCGTCCCGCTCTTGATGGCATAGCGGTCGGCCTGGGCCATGGCCTGCGTGGTGAGGATGGCGTCGCGGGTCCTGAACATGGCCCTACTCTCTCCGGCGCCGCATGAGCGTGCAAGGGCGCCCCATCGCCGGGCGCCCGTCACAGCGGTGCAGGAGTCACGGTCGGCTTTACTTGAAGCGGTGTTTGGCCGGATTAGCGTGCGAGATCGTACGGAGGCCGGTGATGAAAAAAATCGAAGCGATCATAAAGCCGTTCAAGCTCGATGATGTGAAAGAAGCCCTTCAGGAAATCGGCCTGCAGGGGCTGACCGTCACCGAAGCCAAGGGCTTTGGCCGTCAAAAGGGCCACACCGAGCTGTATCGCGGCGCGGAATATGTCGTCGACTTCCTGCCGAAGATCAAAATCGAAATGGTCGTCCCGGACGCTCGCGTTGATGCGGCGATCGAGGCGATCCAATCCGCCGCCCATACCGGCCGCATCGGGGATGGGAAGATTTTTATCTCCTCGGTCGAAACCGCCATCCGAATCCGCACCGGGGAAACTGGAGATGAGGCGCTCTAAAGCGCGACCCGATCTCCAGCACGCTAACCTAAGAAGAGGCCCTTCATGTCCGAGAAAATTCTCAAGCTCATCGCAGACGAGGACGTTGAATTCGTCGATCTGCGCTTCACCGATCCGCGCGGCAAGCTTCAGCATGTCACCTTCGACAAGTCCATGATCGACGAGGACTTTTTCGAAGACGGTTCGATGTTTGACGGCTCCTCCATTGCGGGCTGGAAAGCGATCAACGAATCCGACATGACCCTCATGCCGGACCCGGAGACCGCAACGATCGATCCCTTCTACCAGCAGACCACGCTGGCGATCATGTGCGATATTCTCGAGCCGTCCACGGGCGAGGCTTATAACCGCGACCCGCGCTCTACGGCCAAAAAGGCTGAGAAATTCCTCGCGGCCTCAGGCATCGGGGACAAAGCCTTCTTCGGCCCGGAAGCAGAGTTTTTCGTCTTCGACGATGTCCGCTGGAAGACCGAACAGAACGAGACTGGTTATTTCCTCGATTCCGAAGAGGGCCCGTATAATTCCGGCGCTCAGATCGAAGGCGGCAATCTGGGCCACCGCCCGGGGCCGAAGGGCGGCTACTTCCCAGTCAATCCGATCGATTCGGGCCAGGACATGCGCTCTGAGATGCTGTCTGTCATGGCGGAGCTGGGCCTTGAGCCGGAGAAGCACCACCACGAAGTGGCGCCATCACAGCACGAGTTGGGCATGAGATTCTCAACACTGACTACGATGGCCGACCGCCTGCAGCTCTATAAATACATCGTGCACAACGTCTCTCATGCCTACGGCAAGTCGGCGACCTTCATGCCCAAGCCGGTCTATGCCGACAACGGCTCGGGCATGCACGTGCACCAGTCGATTTGGAAAGGCGATACGCCGCTCTTCGCGGGCGATAAATACGCCGACCTTTCAGAGACCTGCCTCTATTATATCGGCGGCATCATCAAGCACGCGCGGGCGATCAACGCCTTCGCCAACGCTTCGACCAACTCCTACAAGCGCTTGGTGCCTGGGTTTGAAGCGCCGGTGCTGCTCGCCTATTCGGCGCGCAACCGCTCGGCCTCCATCCGCATCCCGCATGTGCCGTCCGCCAAGGGCAAGCGGATCGAGACCCGCTTCCCCGATGCCGCCGGCAACCCCTATCTGACCTTCTCCGCGCTGCTGATGGCGGGCCTCGACGGCATCGAGAATCAAATCCATCCCGGCGACGCGATGGATAAGGACCTTTATGACCTGCCGCCTGAAGAACTCAGCGATATCCCGACCGTCTGCCACTCGCTGCGCGACGCTTGCGACGCGCTGGATGGAGATCGCGACTTCCTGAAAAAGGGCGGGGTTATGAATGACGATCAAATCGACGCCTACATCGAGTTGAAGATGGAAGAGGTCACCCGCATCGAACACCATCCCCACCCGGTGGAGTTCGACCTGTACTACAAGGTCTAGCGCCTACACTTTTCTCTACCCATTCAGCGACCGGCCCTGGCGACGGGGCCGGTCGTTTGATGTTTGCAGCACGGTGTTGAAGGCAGACCTGCGCCCAGGCGGCGCTGGGGTGTCGACGGGGCCAGAACCTTCCTTTAGAACGCTGATCTGAGGGATTTTGTCCGCACATTGCGGAGAAACGACGCGCCTGACCGGAGACCGCCCATGCGCCGCCGCTTGCTTGCCGCTGTATC
>CAZAGE010000002.1:0-131088 GCA_964484345.1 uncultured Oceanicaulis sp.
GGAAGGCCTCGCGCGCAAGATCATCGAAGGCGAAGTGCCCGAGGTGCTATCCGAAGCGGTGATCTACTCGCTCGACATGGGCGCGCTGCTGGCGGGCACGCGCTATCGCGGCGATTTTGAAGAGCGCGTGAAGCAGGTGGTCAAGGCGCTTGAAGCGCGCCCGCACGCCATCCTGTTCATCGACGAAATCCACACAGTGATCGGCGCCGGGGCCACGTCAGGCGGGGCGATGGATGCGTCCAACCTGCTCAAGCCGGCGCTGCAATCGGGCGGCCTGCGCTGCATGGGTTCGACGACGTATAAGGAATATCGCCAGCACTTCGAGAAGGACCGCGCGCTCGCGCGCCGCTTCCAGAAGATTGACGTGGTCGAGCCGTCGGTGCCCGACGCGATCAAAATCCTGCAGGGGCTCAAGCCCTATTTTGAAGACTTCCACGATATCCGCTTCACCAATGAAGCGCTTAAAAGCGCCGTGGAATTGTCCGACCGCTATCTGGGCGACCGCAAATTGCCGGATAAGGCGATCGACGTGATCGATGAGGCCGGCGCCTCCATGCGCATCGTGCCGCAGTCCAAGCGCAAGAAGACGATCGGCGTCAAAGAGATCGAGACGGTGGTCGCCAAGATCGCCCGCATCCCGCCGAAATCGGTCTCCAAGTCCGACGAGGCGGTCCTCAAGGATCTGGAAGGCTCGCTCAAGCGCGTGGTCTTCGGTCAGGACGAAGCGATCACCAGGCTGTCCAGCGCCATCAAGCTGGCGCGGGCGGGCCTGCGTGAACCCAACAAGCCGATCGGCTCTTACCTCTTCTCCGGTCCGACCGGGGTGGGTAAGACTGAGGTCGCCCGCCAATTGGCGGCGACGCTGGGCGTGGAGCTGCATCGCTTTGATATGAGCGAATATATGGAACGCCACTCGGTGAGCCGCTTGCTGGGCGCGCCTCCGGGCTATGTCGGCTTTGACCAGGGCGGTCTTCTGTCCGACGCCATCGACCAGCATCCCCATGCGGTTCTGCTGCTGGATGAGATCGAAAAGGCCCATCCGGACATCTTCAACATCCTGTTGCAGATCATGGACAATGGTCAGATCACCGATAGCAACGGCAAGAAAATCGATTGCCGCAACATCATCCTGATCATGACGTCCAACGCGGGCGCTGCGGATGCTGCGAAAGAGGCCATCGGCTTTGGCCGCGGCAAGCGGGAGGGTGAAGACACCGCCGCCATCGAGCGGCTGTTCACGCCGGAATTCCGCAACCGCCTGGATGCGATCATTCCGTTTGCGGCGCTTCAGCAGGCCGTCATCGGCCGCGTGGTCGAGAAATTCGTGCTGCAGCTGGAAGCCCAGCTGGCTGATCGCGGCGTCACCTTTGAACTGACCGAGGCGGCGACCGAATGGCTCGGCAAGCGCGGGTATGACGAAAAGTTCGGCGCCCGCCCGCTCGCGCGGGTGATACAGGAACACGTCAAAAAGCCGTTGGCGGAGGAAATCCTCTTCGGCCAGCTGAAAAAAGGCGGCGTGGTGAAAGTCGATGTCGACGCGGCGGACGAAGACCGGCTCGACTTTGAAATCATCCCCGCCGACCGGCTGAAAAAGCCGCCGGCGAAGGATAAGCCCAAGCCGAAAGAACCGGTCGAGTAGGGCCTTGCCAGCCCTCAAGCGAAGACGCCCCGGTCCTTCGATCGGGGCGTTTTGTTTTCGAGATTACTCCGCCGGCAGGCCGTCGAGCGCGTTCTCGCGCCGGCGGCGGAACTCGCGCGGGGTCGCGCCGGTCTGGGCCTTAAAGGCCCGGTTGAAGGGGCCGATGGAGTTGAAACCGCTTTCCAGCGCCACTTGCAGGATCGTCAGTTCATCATGTGCGCGATCGCTGAGAAGCGCCTTGGCGTGGGTGATCCGTCTTGCGTTGACCAGCTGGTTGATATTTCCAGCCTTCAAGGAGGCGGTGATTGCGCGGCTGACCCGGTTGGGCGTTTCACCCAGCGCCTTGGCGAGCTGGGCCAGATTGAGCGCGGGATCGAGATAGAGTTGCTCGCGGTCCAAGAGTTGGACCAGGCGCTGGCCCAATACATCATCCTCGCGGGTCGCCCGGGGCAGGGGGCGGCTTTCGGTCAGCGGATGAGCCTGGCGATAGAAGATCGAAAAGCTGCAGACCCCCAGGATCATCGCTGCGCACAACGCTTCGACCAGCGTCGTCCAGACCAGCGGTATGCCGTCCACGCTGGTGAACAGGACCGCGCACAAAAACACCGCCGAGCCAAAGCTTCCAAGAAAGGTTAGCCGCAAGGTCTGCTCGGCGCGATTTGACGGCCATTGGCGCGCAGCTTCCCAGAAGGACAGCATCAGGGCTGTAGAGCTTAACAGCGCCTGGGCGGAGACCAGCGTGCTGACGACGCCAGCCGTTTCAAACGCAAAAACAGCGCCTGCGGTCACGATGAAAGGTTTAACGACCGACGGCAGAATAATCCCGGCCACCAGCGCCAGCTCGACCGGTCCAATCTGTGGATTGGGGCGGAAGAGCGCGCGGGTGAACAGCCAGAACACGCTGCACGTCCCGCCGCCAACCATCATCAGCCAGGGGCGGATGGCGCCGAGCTGATCGCCGAGGCCTTCGGCCAGCAAAATGCCGGCCATGGACACGGTGAACACCGCCCAGGTGAGGGTGAGCATTGTGCGCTCGCGCTTTGCGGCGACCCACACCGCCCAGCCGAGCGCCCATAACGCGCAGATCAGTTTTATGCCCAATCGCAGTGCCAGCACGGCGATCTCCTCAGGCGCCAGTATGCGGGACCCTCGCGCGGCTGAAAAGTTACAGCAATTTGGGTCAAAAATTTTCGCCGAAATGCATTTCGGCCAGACCAAAGCGCAGCCGACGGCCATGCGGGACCTGGTCAAGGCCCGGCCTCAAGATCGGGCGCAGCTCTTGGAAGGTCGCACTATGGTCGCCCACACCTCATCCCCAGTATCGCCCGCCGAGCCAGGTCTCGCCGAACGCGCTTTGAAGGGCGCGGGCGCGCTCTGGTTCATTGTCGCAGTCACCGGCCAGTGGATTTTTGCGTATTACATTCTGGCCGCCTACGCGCCGCCGACGCTGAGCGGCGATTATGCGCAGTGGGATTCCGTTGGATTGATCCAGGGCCATGAGCCCGGCGACGCGGCCGGCAATCTCATGTTCATCAGCCATGTTCTGCTCGCCGCCGTGATGACTGTCGGCGGAACATTGCAGCTGATCCCGCCCTTGCGGCGGCGCTTCCCGTTGCTTCATCGCATGACCGGGCGCGTTTTCCTGGTGGTGGCGGTGTTCCTGGCCTTGGGCGGACTCTGGCTGATCTGGGTGCGCGGCACGCGGCTGGAGGATGTCGGCGCAATGGCCACCTCGATGGATGCTGTGCTGATCCTGGTTTTCGCAGCCTTCGCGTTTCATTATGCCCGCAAGCGCCAGATCGACCGCCATCGGCGCTGGGCGATGCGGTTGTTCATCGCCGCCAGCGCGGTTTGGTATATGCGCATCTTCTACAGCGCCTGGTTCTTGAGCGTGGGCCCGGTCGGCGTCAACAACACCATGAGCGGCTGGTTCAACTATGTCGTTGCGTTCGGCTGCTTCTTGGTCCCGCTGGCGGTGTTGGAACTCTACTTGTTCGCCCAGCGTTCGAACTCAGCTCAAGTCAAAGCCGTCGGCGCCGGCGTCACGGTCGTCGCCGCAGGCCTAACCGGGCTCGGCGTGGTCGGGGCGACAATCATAATGTGGGCGCCGCATTTCTAAATCCGCTGAGACGGGCGCGGCTCGCCGCGCCTGTTTCGCTTTCAAGCATCGCCTAGCGCACGCCGTTCCAAAGCGCGCGTTCGCGGGCCAGGGGATCTTCGACCTGCTTTGAAGGCGTGTCGAAGCGCATCGTCGCACGACGGTCGAGATCGAAAGCCGTCCAGCCAGGGTCGCCGGTCTTGGCGAAGGCGACCCACGCGCCATGCATGGCGTCGGCGAGGGTTTGCGGCGGTTCCGCGCCGTGCAGTGCTTCGGTCTGATGGCCTAGCGTGTCGAAGACAAAAGGGATTTCCAACGCATGGCCGGCGCCAAGTCGGCCGTCGAACTGCGGCGAGGGCCAGGCGAATTCATACATGTAGGTCGGCGCAGACCTGTCGAGCGCTGCGCGGGCTTCCGCGATGCGCAGCAAGGGAATTCGAAACAGCCAATCACCCTGGATCGCGGCGAAGATATCTCCAGCGCTCCCGCCTGGATAAAGGTCGCGATAGGCCGCCAGCGCGGTCTCGACCGGAAGGCCGTAGGCCCCCGCCATGCCGGTAAGAAAGTCATCCGTGACTTGATCGATCAAGCCGCCCGGCACCTGGAACAGCCGCGCCTCCTGCGTGTTCGATCCGATGAGGAGGTCGATATCCGCGCTGGCGCCGGCGCGCAGGCGATCCAGCGGCGGCTCGGGCAGCACGTCGCCGTCCACGGTGGGTTGCCAAGGCAGGAAATTCAGCGCCGCTTCTCCCCAGAGCTGAGGATCGGGATTGCGTTCCAGGGCTTCGCGCAGCTTGCCCTGGGCTTCGATCAGGCGCTCGAGCGGCGCCGCCGTGATCGCCTTGCGCGTCGCTTCCGCCTTCATCTCCGCCGCCAAACGCTCGCCTATCTGGCGCGCGCTCTCAGGCGAATTGACATGCTGCGCGCCGCCGCTTTGGATGATGGCGCGTTTGAACAGGCCCTGCGCGCGGGGCATGGCGAGCAGCGTTGAGACCGACAAGCCGCCCGCGGATTCGCCAAACACCGTGACGGCGTCAGGATCGCCGCCAAATGCGGCGATATTCTCGCGCACCCACTCCAGCGCCGCGATCTGGTCCAAGAGGCCCAGATTGGCCAGCCCATCGCCCAGATAAAGAAAGCCTTCCGCGCCGACGCGATAGTTGATCGTCACGCAAACCACGCCGTCGCGGGCGAAGGCCGCGCCGTCATACCAAGGACAGGCGCCGGTGGCGTGGAACTCGAACAGACCGCCCGGAATCCACACCATCACCGGCTGCGTCGCCGCGCCAAGATCGGACGTCCAGATATTCAGCGTCAAACAATCCGCGCCGGGCTCGGCCAATTCGGGGAGTAATTCGGCCTCGGCGGGGATGGCCTGCTGGGGCGGCTTCGGGCCGAATTCCAACGCGTCGCGTACGCCGTCCCAAGGCTCGGGCGGGCGCGGCGGCTGCAGCCGGTTTTCGCCCACGGGCGGAGCGGCGTAGGGCATGCCCTTGAAACTGAAAACGCCGCCGTGATGCGCGCCGCGCACGGCGCCGGACCGTGTGTTGACGACTGCGGTCATGGGGCGTCCCCCTTTGCGTCCTGAGACAGGCGCGGCGATGCTCGCCCCAAGGGCGAGCATGAAGGCACGCTAACAACCGGTGTATCCCTGGTCCATGCGACCGGGCGGCGCGGATGATTTCTTGAGCGTCGTTAGAGGGCGGCGCGAATCTTCTCCGCCAAGGCCTCCAGCTCGGCCATGTCCGCCATGCTGGTATGGCCGTGGCCGGGCAGGGTTTCGCCGTCCCACTGCGGAATGACATGGAAGTGGATGTGGAACACGCTCTGGCCGGCCGGGGCGCCGTTGAACTGCACCACCGTGATGCCGTCGGGGTTCAGAGCTTTTTCCGTGGCTTCGGCCAGGCGTTTGACCTCGACAATGGCCGCTTGGGCCGCTTCGGCGGGCAGCTCCAAGAGATTGCGCGCGGGCGTCTTCGGGACGATCAGGCAGTGGCCTTTGGACTGCGGGAAGACGTCCATGAAGGCGATGACGTCTTCGGTCTCCAGCAGCTTCACCGCAGGGGCTTCGCCGCGGATGATTTTCGCGAAGATATTTTGATCGTCATAGGTCCCGTGAAGGCTCATGGCTCGCGCTGCTCCCATCGCTCGATTGGAGCCCTTGTCTAGCCCACCCGGTGGGCTGGCCCAAGAGCTCAGACGTCTTTTCGATAGGGCGTTTCCGCCTCCAAGCTCAGGCGCTCGCGCTCGACAGCCGGGCGTTCCCGTTTCAAATACGCGCTGATCGCTTCGCGCAGGCCGGTATGGGCGATGTCGTGGGCGGAATAGACCAGCTTGGGCCGATAGCCGCGGGCGAGCTTGTGGGCGCCCTGGGCGCCGGCTTCAACGCGGGTGAGGCCGTGGGCGAGAGCGAACTCGATCGCCTGGTGATAGCAAAGCTCGAAATGCAGGCAGTCCTGGTGTTCCAGCGCGCCCCAATAGCGGCCGAACAGCGTCTCGCCGCCAATCAGATTGAGCGCCGCCGCGATATAGCGGCCCTCGCGCTTGGCCATCACCATCAAGACCTTGTCCGCCATACGCTCATGCAGAAGCTGGAAGAAGTCCCGGGTCAGGTAGGGCGTGCCCCATTTGCGCGCGCCGGTGTCCTGATAGCACTCGAAGAACACGTCCCAATGGTGCTCGGTGAGATCCGAGCCGGTCAAAGGTTCGATCTCGACACCCGCTTGGGCGGACGCGCGCTCTTTCCGCAACGCTTTGCGCTTACGTGAACTCAGCGCGTCGAGGAAGTCGGCGTAATCGCGATAATCCTCGCCCTCGAAGATGTATTGGATGTCTTCGCGCCGCAACAGCCCGGCCTCTCCGAGTGCGCTTTGCTCGGCCGCATCAGGGAACAGCACATGCCAGCTTGACGCTTGGAAGGCCTCACCGGCCTGGCGCGCCGCGTTGATCAAACCGGCCCGTACAGCCTGGTCTTGCGCCAAGAGGCGTCGCCCGGTGGCTGGTGTGAACGGAACGGCGGTCAGCAGCTTTGGGTAATAGCGTCCCCCGGCCCGCTCCAAGGCGTCGGCCCAGGCATGGTCGAAGACGTATTCCCCGTAGGAATGGCTTTTCACATAGAGCGGCAGCGCGCC
Source organism: uncultured Oceanicaulis sp. (assembly GCA_964484345.1). GTDB lineage: Bacteria > Pseudomonadota > Alphaproteobacteria > Caulobacterales > Maricaulaceae > Oceanicaulis. Next base: position 6,869 of record CAZAGE010000002.1, read on the forward strand.
GACCGGTTCGCCACCCTCGCCTTCGGCGATGAGGTGGCGAGGCGCCCAGCCGGTTTCCTCGACAGCGCTGCCGGAGCGTTCCAGCGCCTCCAGAAAATCCCAGCTCAAGAACGGGTCGTAGGCCGCGCCCTCCGGGTTGGCCAGACGATCCCAGTCGTCTTTGGCGACCGCGCTCAAACGCTCCACCATGCGCACGCGCAGCTCAGCCATGACAATCCTTGGATGCTTGCCGGTTCAAGCTTGCATATGGGCGCTGAAATGCGGGGAGGCGAGGCCTATTCGACCTCGATCACAGCATCGACTTCCACCGCCGCGCCCAGGGGCAAGACGGCGACGCCTACAGCGGAGCGGGCGTGGCGGCCCAGATCGCCGAACACTTCAACCATCAGATCGGAGGCGCCGTTGATCACTTTGGGGATGTCAGTGAAAGACGGGTCCGCATTCACGAAGCCCCCCAGCTTCACCACGCGGCGCAAGCGCGAGAGATCGCCGTCGCACGCGGCTTTGAATTGAGCGATCAGGTTGATGCCGCACAGGCGCGCTGCGGCTTGAGCCGACGCCAAATCCATGTCCGCGCCGACACGGGCGGCGACAAGCCCGTCTGCGCCGATGGAGATTTGCCCGGAGATGTGGACCGTGTTTCCCGACTGCACGAAGGGCACATAATTGGCCACCGGCGCGACAGGTTCGGGCAAGGTGATGCCGAGATCGGCAAGGCGGGCGTCGATATCGGACATGGAAACTCTCCGCAGCATGAATGACGGCTAAGGGTGTCGCGTCTTTTGCCTGCTTTGACAATCTCTTCGGTTGATGGCGCGCTGCGATCCCGGCATGGTGCGGCGCGGCGCCAGCCAGGGCAATCGGGGCAGAGCATGATCGACCAATCGCCATTTGAAGGCGAAGGGCGTGAAACCGCGTTCAACACGCGGGACGGCCGCCTCTTGCGCGGGCGCATTTGCGCGCCGAACGCGCCCCATTCGGTAATGCTGATCAATCCCGCAACGGGGTATCCCGCGCGCTTTTACCGGGCGTTCGCTGAAGCCGCCGCCGCCCAGGGGTGGGCGGTGCTGGCCTTTGATTATCGCAGCCAGGGGCGGTCGGCTGACAAACCGCTCCGACGTGATCCCGCCAGCATGGTTGACTGGGCGACCGAGGATATCCCTGCGGCGGCGCACCATATCTGTGAAATGTTTCAGGGCCTTCCCCTGGACGTCGTTGGGCATTCGGTCGGCGGACAGTTCGCCGCCTTTGTGCCGAGGGACTTGCCGCTGCGCCGGGTGGCGCTGTTGTCGGCGTCTTCGGGCTATTGGGGGCGGCAAAGCCCGCCTTTGAAATATCTCGCGTGGAGCTTCTGGCGGATGCTGGGTCCGGCCATGCTCGCCACGGCGGGCTATATCCCTAAAGGGCCGCTGTGGACCGGCGAATCGCTGCCCGCTCAGGTCTGGCGCGACTGGCGAGATTTCGGGGTTAATCCCAACGGCTTCCTCGACCGCTTTGCCGAGCTCGGGTTGCTGGACCGCTATCGCCGCTTCACCCATCCGATTCGCGCCTGGGCGCCGGATGATGATCCCATCGCCAATGAAGACGCGGTGCGCTGGCTTCTGGAATGCTATAGCGCCGCGCCCAGTGAAATGAAGCTGGTGCGCCATGCTGACCTGGGGCGCGGCCCGATCGGCCATGACGGCCTGTTCCGCGACAAGATGGCCGATGTGTTCTGGCCGCAAGTCTTTCGGTGGCTGAAGGCCAATCAGCGCTGCAAGGCCGCCTAGCGCTTGGCTTTTGGACTCGGTTTTCCGCTAAGGGTGCGGCCCTTCATCACCGCGGCATCGCCGAATTTTGCGCGCGCGGCGTCCATCGCCCGTTCTGCGGCGGCTCGTTTAAGCGCGGTCGGGTCGAGCAAATCGCCTGCGTCCGCACCCGATGGTTCAAGTCCGCTATAGCCGGCCCCGATGAGCCTATAGCGCACGCCAGAGGGTTCAGTATCGAGCAGCTCGGCGGATACCCGGAACAGCGTGTCGGCCAGCTGGGCCGCCTGATCCAGCGTCCGGCGGCGGGTCACAGTTTTGAAGCGGTCCGTTTTCAGTTTCAGCGTCACCACCCGACCCGCAACCCCAGACGCCTTCATCCGGTCGGCGACGCGCTGGCACTGGCCCCATAACTTGTCTTTCAGGACCGCCTTGTCGGCGATGTCATTGTCGAAGGTTGTTTCAGAGGACACCGATTTGCGCTCGCGTTCGGGTGTGACTTGGCGGGTGTCGTCTCCGCACGCAATGCGGACCAGACGCAGCCCGCCTTCACCATGGGCCTTCATCAGCGCGCGCTCGTCGCGTTTGAGCACGTCCGCCAGCGTGTAGAGCCCGTCCGCATGGAGCTTCTTGGCGAACACGGGTCCGACGCCGAAAACGTCGGAGACCTTCAGTGATTTCAGGAAATCCGGCGCATCGCCGCGTCCGATCACAGAGAAACCGTCCGGTTTGTCGAGATCTGACGCCGTCTTGGCGAGGAATTTGTTGAAGCTCAGCCCCACCGACACCGTCACGCCCACCTTATCCAGGATGCGGCGCTGCAGACGCAAGAGGGTGAGGGCGGGCGCCGCCTGATGCAGGCGTTCAGTGCCGGAAAGATCCAAGAAGGCTTCGTCGATCGACAATGGCTCCACCAGCGGGGTGACGTCCTGCATCATGGAGCGGATGCGCTTGCCTTCCGCGGCGTACACCGCCATGCGCGGCTTGATGACGACGGCGTCAGGGCAAGCTTTGAGCGCCTTGAACATCGGCATCGCCGAGCGCACGCCATAGAGCCGGGCGATGTAGCAGGCGGTCGCCACGACGCCCCGCTTGCCGCCGCCGATGATCACGGGCTGCTCTTCAAGGCTGGGATCATCGCGCTTTTCAATGGAGGCGTAGAAGGCGTCGCAATCGATATGGGCGATCGACAAAGCGTCCAGCTCGTCATGGGCCAGCGGGCGCCGGGCGCGGCAATGCGGACAGGGCGCGTGGGGGGCCTCAATGGGGTTTAAACAAGCGCGGCAATAAGCGTTGCTCATCACAGCCCCGCCGGCCATAGCCAGGCTGCGCCCCGCACGCCGGAGCTGTCGCCATGTCGGTTGCGCTCGACGCGGGTCCTCACCTCGTCGGTAAAGGCCCAGTCGGATAGCTTGGCCTGCAGTGTGTCGGCCAGGCCGGGCAGGTTGGACAAGCCGCCGCCCAGCACGATGACCTCCGGATCGATGAGGTTCACCACATTGGCCAGCGCGCGCGCCAAACGATCAGCATGGCGGTCCAGAGTCGCGAGGGCGGCGGCGTCGCCTTGAGCGGCGTTCTCGGCGATTTGTTCGGCGGTCTTGGTCTCGCCTGTCATCCGCGCGTGGTCGGCGGCCAGCGCCGGACCTGAGCACCAGGCCTCCACACAGCCGGACTTGCCGCACTTGCACGGCGGGCCGGGCGCTTCCGCCGGCGTTGGCCAGGGCAGCCCCATATGGCCCCATTCCCCGCTATTGCCGTCATGGCCCTGGTGCAGCGCGCCGTCGATCACGAGACCGCCGCCGACGCCGGTTCCGAGGATCACGCCGAACACGCTGGCCGCGCCGGCGCCCGCGCCGTCCACGGCTTCGGATAAAGCAAAGCAGTTGGCGTCGTTGGCGCAGCGCACCGTTCGGCCCAGGGCGGTGTTGAGATCGGCGTTCAAAGGCCGTCCATTCAAATCCGTGGAGTTGGCGTTGCGAATCAGCCCGGTGCGTGGATTGTGCGAGCCGGGATGGCCGACACCCACCGGCGCGCCGGACAGCCCCACGTCTTTCTCCGCGGCTTCAACAAGGTCGCGGATCGCGTTGATTTTTCCAGCATAATCGCCTGGCGTAAAAACGCGCTTCCGGAGCGCGATGCGGCCGGTCGCGTCCAGCACGGCGGCTTCGATTTTCGTGCCGCCCAGATCGATTCCTATGCGCGCCATATCGCCTTGCCTAGCTGGCTCCCAGCCGTGTTCTTATCCTGTTCTTACCAAGATACGAAGGCCCGACTCACCCTTGATTAACAAAACTCGTGTTTACTCCGTGGTGGATGGTCATTTGGCTCACGTCAAAAAGGCGGGGCCGGTGGGGAAGGCGCGATTGCATGCTGCAGGTCATGTCGAAAAAAGTTCTGATCGTTGAAGACAACGAGCTGAACATGAAGCTCTTTCGTGATCTGCTCGAAGCTCACGGATATGAAACCGTTCAGACCCGTGAGGGTTTGAAGGCGCTTGATATGGCGCGCGAGCACAAGCCTGATCTGATCCTGATGGATATCCAGTTGCCGGAAGTGTCCGGGCTGGACGTAACCAAGTGGATCAAGAACGACACCGCGCTGTCTGAAATCCCCGTTGTGGCCGTGACCGCCTTCGCGATGAAGGGTGATGAGGAACGGATCCGCCAGGGTGGATGCGAGGGATATCTCTCCAAACCGATCACCGTCTCCACCTTCATCGAAACCGTTCGCAAATTCCTCGGATAGGGGCGATCGCGATGAGTGCGCGCATTCTGGTTGTCGACGATATCGAGACGAACAGGCGGCTTCTTGAAGCCCGGCTGTCGGCTGAGTATTTCGAAGTGGTCGAAGCCGAAGACGGCGAGGCGGCCCTCAAGGCGGCGCGCGACCATGCGCCGGATCTGATCCTGCTCGACATCATGATGCCTGGCATGGATGGGTTTGAGACCTGTCGCCGCCTTAAGGCGGATCCGACTCTGCGCCATATCCCCGTCGTGATGGTGACCGCGCTTGATCAGCGTGATGACCGCGTCAAAGGCCTGGAAGCGGGCGCGGATGAGTTTCTCACCAAGCCGGTCGATGACGTGGCGCTATTCGCCCGCGTGCGCTCCTTGCTGCGCCTGAAAGTCGTTATGGACGAGTTGCGCTTACGGGAATCCGGCGATGATGTTGAGACCAAGCAGGTCGCCGTGGGCGGCCGCATCGTGGTCGCCGGCCCGGACAGCAAGTCGTCTCAGCGCGTGGCCAACATGTTCCAGACGCCGTTCAGCGCGCGGGCATGCTCAGAGCCGCTGGAAGCGCTGCGTCATGCGCGCACGGCGGATTTGATCGTGATTGATCTTAGCCATGCCCGCTTTGACGGCTTGCGGCTTGCAGCCCGCATCCGATCGGACGCGGAGACCCGTCAAACGCCGATTTTGGGCATTGTGGAATCCGATGATCGCGCCGCCATGGTGCGCGCGCTAGACCTTGGGGTCACAGATGTGATCTTGCGCCCGGTCGATCCCGGTGAACTCGAAGCGCGCGCCCGCACCCAGGTGCGCCGCAAAGCCTATGCCGACGCCTTGCGCGACCGGTTGGAAGAAAGTCTTGAAATGGCGGTGACGGATGCGCTCACCGGTCTGCATAATCGCCGCTATGTCGTCTCCCGCCTGCGTCAGCATCTTGATGCGCTGGAGCGTTCTGGCGAGGGGTTCGCGGTGGCGCTGATCGATATCGATCACTTCAAGCGAATCAACGACAGCTGGGGCCACCAGGCGGGCGACCTCGTCCTGAAAGGATTCGCCGAGCGTCTGCGCAAGGAATTGCGGGCCATCGACATCGCCGGCCGCTATGGCGGGGAGGAATTCCTGATTGTGTTTTCCGGCGCGACGGCGACCGATGCGCTGGAAGCGTCTGAGCGTTTCCGCGCAGCGATGGCGCGCGAGCCCTTTGTGGTGTCCGGAACCGGAGATCCGCTCAGCGTCACGGTCTCCGCCGGCGTGACGGCGGGCGAGCACGGGGATGATGTCGAAGACATCGTCGCGCGCGCGGATGCGGCGCTTTATGAAGCCAAATCATCGGGCCGTAACCAGGTCATCGCCTGGCGTCGCCGCGCTGCCTAGAGGTTAACCGTTTCTGCAGAAAAGAAAAAAGCCGCTCAGATGATCTGAGCGGCTTAATTCGTTCAGGCGGAAAGACCAAGCTTACTTGATCTTGCCTTCCTTAAACTCGACATGCTTGCGCGCGACCGGGTCGTACTTCTTCAGCACGAGCTTTTCGGTCATCGTGCGGGCGTTTTTCTTCGTCACGTAGAAATAGCCCGTGCCCGCCGTCGAGTTCAGGCGGATTTTGATGGTTGTCGGCTTCGCCATGGTCGCGCACCCGTCATAAGAAATTGGCGCGCCGAAGACCGCTTCGGCGCTGCGAGCCGCGGAACATACCCACAGGGCTTGATGTGTCAACTCTTGGCCATGTCCTTTTCGCGCCACGCGCCGACAAGATACAGCAAAGCCAAAATTGAGAAGGCCAAAAGCAGCCCCCAGGGATTGAACACATCCATGGCGGCCCCAGCGGCGGGCGGTCCGGCGAGCGATCCCACGCCGTAGGCGAAGATGAAGGCGGAATTGGCGGCGGCGAGGCCCGACGCCTTCACGCGTGCGCCCAGGAGCGCGAGGCCGACCGTGTAGAAAGCGCTGGACAGACCCGCGAACAAGAAGATCAGCGGGAGGAGCAGCCAGGCGTTTCCGCCCGCCAGGGCGATCAACAGGGGCAGGATGAAGGCGCTGACCGCCACTAGGCGCAGTGTGCGCACCGGCCCGCTCCGGTCCGCCAGGCGTCCGATCGGGACTTGCAGGGCGATGCCGCCCAGCGCGCCGGCGGCCACCAAAATACCGATCATGGCTTCGGTGAAGCCGATCCGGCCGGCATAGACTGGCATGAGGGTGAAGATGCTGGTTTCCATCGCGCCGAAGATGAGACCGGCGATGATGGCTGCGGGGGCCAGGCGGGCGGTGGCGGCCATGGCTTTAAGCCCGGCTTCCCCGGCGCCCGGCGGTTCCAGCTCTGGTCCCCGCAACACGAAGAGCGGCACGGCGCCGATGAAGAAGATCCCGGCGCCGGCGATCCAGGGCGCGACCCCTTCAGATCCCATAACCGCCAGCAAAATGCCGCCAGAGCCAAAGCCTGCCGACAAGGTGGCGGCGTAGACCGCCAGCAAGCCCGCCCGGCCCTCCGGTTTGGCCAGCTGATTGATCCAGGTTTCGCTGCCGACGAAAATGACGGTGACGGTCAGCCCGACCAGGAAGCGGATCACCCACCAGACGGTCACATCCGGCAGGACGGGAAAGGCGAGGATGCCGACGCCTGTGATCAAGGCGCACACCGCCATCAGCGCGCGCGGCGGGACGCGGCCGAGCAAGGCCGGGATGAAGGGCGTGGCGATAATGGTCGACAGGGCTGCGGCCGCGCCATTGGCGCCAACCACCATCGCAGAGCCGGTCATGGCTTCCAGATTGAGCGCGATCAGCGGCATCAACAGCCCGAAGCCGCATCCCGCCAGGGCGGCTGAGAGGATCGCGGCGGCGAGGGAGCGATTACGCGCAAGTTCGGCAGAAGAGAAGAGGCGGCTGATCATCGCCCCGGCTATAGCCGGGTTTCCAGCCGTTGTCCGGCCCGGAAGCGCACCAGCAGCGGCTTCGGGCGACCACCCAAGGCGCTCGGGGCCAAGATGAGGAAAGGTGTGAGCGCTTCATCCCCCAAGGCGTCAGCAGCGCGCCGCGGGGGCATCCAGGCGATGCGATCCGCCCGCCCTGGCATTTTGATGGAGTTGGAGACTTTCGCCACCGACGCCGCGAAGATTCGAATATGCCGGCGCGACGTGGTGTGCGTGGGATCAATGGCGCGGCCCAGATAAGTCAGAGCGCGGCGGTCCGGGCCGAGACGGTGCCGGCTGAGCCGGCCCCAGCACGGGCCTTGGAGCGCTTGAGCCAAGGGTCCGAGCGGCCGGGCGATGAGCTGGCCCACTTCCTCGTAAAGCGCGCGCAGCGCGGCGTCTTGGTACGCGCTGGCGTGGATCGCGCCATCGCCCAGCCGCGCCTTTGAGATCGCAATGACGGGTCCATGCGCCCGGCCGTCCTCAGGGATAAGCGCGGTCAGGGGAAGCGATAGCTGATCGCCGGTTTGGGCCAGGCCCACCAAGACCCGGTCGGGATCGACCAAAATGAGCGCGGAGCATTTGGCCGCCCGCCCGCTCACAACTCATCGACCTGGGGGCCGGATCGGGTCACCCTGGCGCAGCGCACCGGCCTGTCTTCGCCAGCCAGGCGCGCCTCCAACTCGGACAGCACGAAGCGGGTGATGATCGGGATATCCAATTCATGGGCTTCGGCCAGCGTCGCCCATCTCAAGTCTTCCAGCTCCCCCGACCCGGTCAGGTCGGTGCTGTCATGCACAGCGTCTGCGTCGGCCTGAAAGAAGAAAGCGTCAAAGCGTCTTGGACGGCCTGGCGGGGTGATGGCGCGGGCGATCAGATCCAGCGGTTCAGCGTCGGGCAGCACGCCCGCCTCTGAGAAGGGCGACCATTCCGGCTTGGGTTTATCCATGCTGCCCGGGCGCGCGACTAGCAGGCCGGTTTCTTCGGCGGTCTCCCGCAAAGCCGCGGCGGCGGCGGCGCGGGCGCGGCGCTCAGTCAGCACCCGGCATAGCGCATCGCGCACCTGCGCGCGCGGTTCACGGGCGAGGGGGGCGTAGCCGTCGGTCCGGTCCACCCGGCCGCCTGGGAAAACATATTTTTGCGGCATGAAGACATGCCCGCCCGAGCGCCGGCCCAGCAACAGCTCGACATCGCCGGACGCCCGCTTGCGGGTCAGGATCAGAGACGCGGCCAGGCGCGGGCGCCTGGCTTTGGGATCGATGGGTTTAGCGGCGGCGTCGGCCATGGGGTCTCTTCGAGCCGGGGCGGTCGCGCCGGCTCTGCCGGCCGCGACCGGAGCCCCGGCCTCTCGGCGGCGGTCCAGATTCGGGCTCGGTCAGCATGTCAAACAGCAGCCCGCCCGTCACCGGTGTGGCTTCGGCCAATCGCACCATGACCGGCATGCCGAGCCGATAGCGCCCTCCGGTGCGCTGGCCGACCAAAGCGTGGGCGCTCTCGTCATGCTGGAAATATTCTTCGCCGAGCCGCGCGATCGGGCACAGCCCGTCGGCGCCCGTCTCATGCAATTTCACGAACAGGCCAAAGCGCGTGACGCCAGTGATCCGGCCTTCAAACTCGGTCCCGACGCGTTCTGACAGCCAGCTGGCGATGAAGCGATCGGTGGCGTCGCGTTCCGCCGCCATGGCTCGGCGTTCATTATGCGAGGTGTCTTCCGCGATGCGCTCGAGCTCGCTGCGCTCGCCATCGCTTTGACCGTCGGACCCTAGCCCGTAAGCGCGGATCAGGGCGCGGTGGACGGTGAGGTCGGCATAGCGGCGGATCGGCGACGTGAAGTGCGCATAGCGCGCCAGATTCAGCCCGAAATGGCCGATATTGTCCGTGTCGTAGACGGCTTGAGACTGGCTGCGCAGGACGACCTCGTTGACGGTCTCATAATGCTCTTCGCCCTTGGCGCGTTTGAGCAGCTGATTGAAGCGGGCCGGCGTGGCGCGTTCGCCGCGCGTCCATTTCAGCCCCACCAGCGGCAGGAAATCGGCGAGGCTTTCCAGCTTCTCCGATCCCGGCTCGTCATGGATGCGATAGATGAGCGGCGTATTCTTTTCTTCCAGGGCCTCGGCGGCGGCCACATTGGCCTGGATCATCATTTCTTCGATCAGCTTGTGGGCGTCGAAACGCTCACGCACGCGCACGCCCTTGACCTTGCCGTCAGGGCCGACCTCGATCTTTTTCTCCGGCGCGTCGATCTCCAGCGGATCCCGGCGCTTGCGGGCGGCGGTGAGGGCGGCATAGGCGCTCCAAAGCGGCTTGAGGACGGGCTCCAGCAGCTTCTCCGCCTTGCCCTTGCCGTTGCCATCAATCGCCGCCTGGGCCTCTTCATAGGACAGTTTCGCCGCCGATCTCATCCAGCCGCGAATGAAGCGATGGCCGCGCTTATTGCCGTCCCGGTCAAACACCATGCGCACGGCGAGGCAAGGCCGTTCTTCGCCCTCACGCAGGGAGCAAAGATCGTTGGACAAACGCTCCGGCAGCATCGGCACGACCCGGTCGGGCAGATAGACGGAGACGCCGCGCTTGCGCGCGCCTTTGTCGAGCGGTGAGGCGGCTTCGACATAGGCGGCCACGTCCGCGATCGCGACAATCACCACCCAGCCGCCGGCGTTTTCCGGATCGTCGTCCGGCGCTGCCCAGACCGCGTCGTCATGGTCGCGCGCGTCGGCGGGGTCGATGGTGATCAAAGGAATGTCGCGCAAGTCTTCTCGCGCGCCCATCTTCGCGGGTTTGATCTTCTTGACCTGGGTCAGCTCGGCATCGCCGAAGCCTTCCGGCACGCCGTGCTCGGCGAGCGCGATGATGGAACCCGCGCGGGGGCTGGAGGCGTCGCCGACGATTTCTTCGATCACCGCGGTTTTCAGGCCGTGGCGGCGTTCCGACGACAGGCGGGCGAGCACCAGCGCGCCGTCTTCCGCCTTCGCCATTTCACCCCGCGCTGGGACGAGTTCGTGGCGGGCCCGGCGGTCGACGGGAACCAGACGCCCGGTTCCGCCATCCTTGCGGACCACGCATAAAATGCGGCTGGTGGAGCGGCCCAGCTTGCGGATGACTTTGGCGATATAGCCGCCCTCGCCATCCGGGGAGAGGCGGGCGAGCACCTGGTCGCCCATGCCGGCCGTTTCGCCGTGCTCGGCCTTGGAGGGGGCCAGACGGATGACGGGGCCCTGGTATTCTTCCTTGGCGGGACGGCAGATGAACTCACCGTCCACATCGCGGTCGACAACTTCCAATACCGTCACCGAGGGCAGCTGACCGGCGATGACATAGGCCTTATCCGTCTTGCGGATCGCGCCTTCGTCTTCAAGCTCTTTGAGCGCGGTTCTCAGCACGGCGCGCTGGTCGCCCTTTAACCCCAAAGCCCGCGCCAATTCCCGCTTGGAGAATTTGCCGTCGCCCAGCTTGATCGCCTCTAACAATCCTTCGCGGGTGAACCCGCCTTCGGCATAGCGGTCAGCGCTCAAGAGTCAGACTTCTTGGCTGCGGGTTTTTTGGCGGGGGCCTTTTTGGCCGCCGGCTTTTTCGCCGTGGTCTTTTTCGCGGCGGTTTTCTTCGCCGGCGCTGTCTTCTTGGCGGGGGCTTTCTTTTTCGCCGGGCTCTTGGCCGCTTTCGCCGCGATCAGCTCGACCGCCTGCTCGATCGTGACGGTTTCCGGCGCCATATCCTTGGGCAGGGTGGCGTTGGTCTTGCCATGCTTCACATAGGGCCCGTAGCGCCCGCTCATCACATTGACCGGTTCGCCATCCTCGGGGTGCGCGCCAAGCTCTTTGAGCGGCGCCGCAGCCGCGCCGCGGCCGCGCGGATTGGCTTTTTTCTGGGCGATCAGGTCGACCGCGCGGTTGAGACCCACCTCAAACACCTCTTCGGCGTTGGGCAGGTTCGCATAGGTCTTGCCGTGCTTGACGAAGGGGCCATAGCGGCCAAGGCCCGCTTCGATCGGCTCGCCGTCTTCGGGATGCAGGCCCACCAGGCGCGGCAGGTCGATCAGCTGCACCGCCTTTTCAAGCGTCACATCCGCCGGCGTCCAGCCCTTGGGCAGGGAGCCGCGCTTGGGCTTGTCTTCGCCCTCGATCTCCATCTCCAGATAGGGGCCGAAGCGTCCGTCTTTCAGGATGATCGGCTTGCCGGTCTTGGGATGCAGGCCCAGCTCGCCATCGCCTTCCACCGCGTCTTCGCCGCCGCTGCTCAGCGTCCGGGTGAATTTGCACTCGGGATGGTTGGAGCAGCCCACAAACGCGCCGTATTTGCCCAAACGGATCGACAGCGTGCCGTCATTGCACTTCGGGCAAAGGCGAGCATCCTTGCCGTCCTCGCGGGGCGGGAAGATCAGCGGCGCCAGCGCTTCATTCATGTAGTCGATGACTTCGCCGATGCGCAGATCCGCGATGTCATCGACGCTGGCGTGGAAGTCTTTCCAGAAATCGCGCAGCAGCTGCTTCCAGTTCAGATCGCCGGCCGAAACCTTGTCGAGTTGGTCTTCCAGAGAGGCCGTGAAGTCATACTCCACATAGCGCCGGAAGAAGTTTTCCAGGAAGGCGATGACGACGCGGCCCTTGTCTTCGGGCACAAAGCGCTTGTCTTCCATGCGCACATAATCACGATCGCGCAGCACGGAGAGGGTGGAGGCGTAGGTGGACGGCCGGCCAATCCCCAGCTCTTCCAGGCGCTTGACCAGGGTGGCTTCGGTGAAGCGCGCCGGCGGCTTGGTGAAGTGTTGCTCGGCGAGGGTTTTCGCCGCCTTGGCGGCGGCTCCGCGGGTGACGTGAGGCAGGCGGTTTTCGCCTTCCTCATCCTCATCGTCGCGGCCTTCCTGATACAGCGCGTAAAAGCCGGGGAAGGTGACCACCGAGCCGGTGGCGCGCAGGGCGACGACGCCGTTGGTGCTTTCAAAATCGATGGTGGTGCGCTCCAGCCGGGCGCTTTCCATTTGGCTGGCCACCGCCCGCTTCCAGATCAGCTCGTAGAGCCGGGCCTGGTCGGAATCCAGATTAAGCGAGCGCGGGGTGCGCGAAAAACTGGTCGGCCGGATGGCTTCGTGGGCTTCCTGGGCGTTTTTGGCCTTCGAGGAGTATTTGCGCGGCACTTCGGGCACATAGTCATCGCCGTGCTCATTTCCGATGACCGCGCGCGCTTCCGCGATGGCCCCGCCGTCCATGGAGACGCCGTCGGTCCGCATATAGGTGATCAGACCCACCGTCTCGCCGCCGATCGACACGCCTTCATACAAGCGCTGGGCGGTGCGCATGGTGCGTTGGGCGTCAAAGCCAAGCTTGCGCGCGGCCTCCTGCTGCAGCGTGGAGGTGGTGAAGGGTGGGGACGGGTGGCGTTTTGTCGGCTTGGCCTCCACCGCCGCCACGGTGAAGTCCGCGCCGTTGACGGCGGCTTCCGCCGCTTTCGCGGTGGCTTCATCGCCGATGGTCAGGCGCGTGATCTTCTTGCCGTCATACTGGTGAAGCTTGGCGGCGATCAGCCTGTCCGCGCCGTCCACTTTCACGTCGGCGTCCACCGACCAGTATTCCTTGGGAATGAAGGTCTCGATCTCGCCTTCGCGTTCGGTGATCAGGCGCAGAGCGACCGATTGCACCCGGCCGGCCGAGCGTGCGCCGGGCAATTTGCGCCACAGCACCGGCGATAGGGTGAAGCCCACCAGATAATCGAGCGCGCGGCGGGCGAGATAAGCCTCCACCAGCTCCATATCGATCTCGCGCGGGCTCGCGAGCGCTTCGGTGACGGACTTCTTGGTGATGGCGTTGAACGCGACGCGCTCCACCGCCTTGCCTTTGAGAGCCCGGCGCTTGGTCAGCGCTTCCAACAAGTGCCAGGAAATGGCTTCGCCTTCCCGGTCCGGGTCAGTCGCGAGGATCAGGCGATCGGAGTCCTTAAGCGCATCCGCAATCGCTTTGATTCGCGGTTGCGCCTTGGTGTCGACGGCCCACTCCATGGCGAAATCTTCGTCTGGTCGCACCGAGCCGTCCTTGGGCGGCAAATCGCGCACATGTCCGAAGCTGGCCAGGACCGTGTAATCGGAGCCGAGATATTTGTTGATGGTTTTGGCTTTGGCCGGGGATTCGACGACGACGACGTTCATAAAAGGGGCGCTTCAAATAAGGGGAGTCCGTACCGGCGCGGCGTATCCGGCGCGGCGACGGCGGAAATTGGGGTTGGTTGCAGGCAGTGTCAACTGCGATGCAACTGATGCGAGCTGACGTATTAGTTGCATCTAGGGGTATAATGGCCTAATTATCCCGTAGGAGTTGTTTATTTTTCCAGTACAACCAACATGATGAGTGGCCGAGGTCAGGGCAAAGACCCCTTTGATCGGATGATAGAACCGATGCCGCCCGCAGAGGCGGCCGGCTATATTATTGAAATGCTGTCCTCGCTGGCGCACATCTCGGATTTAAACAATTCTTCAGCGATGATTTCCGCCGCGTCCCAGGTGGTGCACCAGGAATGCCGGTTAATCACTGACGGGCCGCCGAAATATACGGGCGAGACGCCACAGGTCTGGCCCTTTCCCTTCGATACGCCCAAAGGCGATTGAGGCGCCTAGGTCTCCGGAAATGCCGCGCTGACCGAGCCGTCAGGACTGATCACCGCGCGTCCGGCGAGCTCTAGCTCGACGAGAGCTGCGATGACAGCGCGGGCAGGCGCCTGGGTTTGGCGCACGAGCTCGTCGCGATGAACGGGGCTGGGAGAGAGCAGCGCGGCGATGCGCTCGCGAATTTGATCCGCCTCCGCGTCGAGCTGGGCCGGGCTAGGCGGCTCATCTTCATAACCGCCGCCGGCGGGCGCCTCGACCGAGGGGCGGCGGGTTTGTTCAAGAACCGCAATGACATCATCTGCGGTCTCAATGAGCGCCGCCCCGTCCCGCAGCAATCGGTTCGTACCCTTGGCGCGGGGATCCAGCGGCGAGCCTGGTGCGGCCATCACTTCGCGGCCCTGTTCCAGAGCGAAGCGGGCGGTGATCAACGAGCCGGACCGTTCGGCGGCTTCGGTGACGACGACGCCGAGCGATAAACCGGAGATCAAGCGGTTGCGGCGGGGAAAGTCGCGGGCCTGGGGCGAATAGTCCGGCGGGCTCTCGCTGACGATCAGACCCTGGTTTGCGATCGCGTCATGCAGCGCGGCGTGTTCGGGCGGATAGATGGAGGCGAGCCCGCCAGCCGTCACAGCGATGGTGCCGGTCTCCAGGGCGGCGGCGTGAGCGGCGCCGTCAATGCCGCGCGCGAGACCCGATGCGATAACGATGCCCCGTTCCCCGAGCTGGCGGGCGAGATCGCCGGCGAAGCGCAGCCCGATCGCCGACGCGTTGCGGGCGCCGACCATGGCGCAGACCGGGCGCGCGTCCGGGTCTAAAGGTCCTTTAACCGAGATCACCGGCGGCGCCGGATCCAGCGCCGCCAAAAGCTCGGGATAGTCTGGCTCGCAGGCGCATAACAGGCGCGCTGAGAGCCGATCCAGGCGGTCTAGCTCCTGCATGGCGCTGTCATAGGAGGCAGGCTTGAGCGGCTTGGCCCGTCCGCCGCGTTTGGCCAGGCGGGGCAGGGCGTCGATGGCGGTTTCCGCATCGCCGAAGCGCTCGATCAGTTTGGAGAAGGTGACGGGGCCAACCCCGCTTGTGCGCGCCAGCCTGAGCCAGTCGAGCCGTTCGACATCGCTCAGGGGCTTGCGTTTCATGCTTTCTTGGCCCCGATCTTGGGCTCTTCGCCTTTCAGGATGCGGTCGATATTGGCGCTGTGACGCCAGAAAATCAGCGCAGCCAGGAAAAGCGCCAGGATCGCCACATCGCTACGCCCGAACGCCAACGCCCACACAGGGGTCAGGGTCGCCGCGACCAGTGCTGCGAGGCTGGAGATGCGAAATAGCAGCGCCGTGCCCAGCCAGGTGGCGCACGCCATGAGGCCGACGGGCAAGGCCGCTGCCAGCAGCGCGCCTAAGAAGGTCGCCACGCCCTTGCCGCCCTGAAATTTCAGCCAGACGGGGAAGCAATGTCCCAGGAAGGCCGCGCCTGCGGCCACGAGGCCGGCGGGTGTCGAGACCAGCAGGGTGAAGGCGATGCAGGCCATGCCGGCCTTGCCGGAATCCAGGATCAAGGTGGCCAGCGCCAAATCCTTGCGGCCGGTGCGCAGCACATTGGTCGCGCCGATATTGCCCGAGCCGATCTCGCGAATATCGCCCAGCCCGGCCATGCGGGTGAGCACCAGGCCGAAGGGGATGGAGCCAAAAAGATACCCGCCCGCAGCCGCGAGCAGGAGCAAGGGATCAAACATCATGACCTATCCTGTAGGTTGATTTATAATCGCGCCATTGACGAAAGTGATCAAGGCCTTGCCGACGAGGCGCCGGTTTTCAAACGCGCTGGGCGCGGAACAGACAAGACCCTCGCGACCGTATACGTTCGGCGCATCAGGGCTGAACGCCACCAGATCGGCCGGCGCGCCCGGCTCGAGCCTGCCCTGAGGCAAACTGAGAAGATCGGCGGGGCCGCTTGTCATGGCGCGCAGACCGTCGATGAGATCAATGCGCTCGTCGGCGGCCAGCGTGCACAGCGCAGGCAGCATGGCTTCCAGCGTGGCGGCGCCGGCTTCGGCCTCTGGGAAGGGGTGTGCTTTGGCTTCACCGGTGCAGGCGCGGTGGTCGCTGACGACAGCGTCGATTTCACCGGCGTTGAGCGCGGCGATGAGCGCTTCGCGATCGGATTCGCTGCGCAGGGGCGGCTCCAGACGATAGCGGGCGTCATAGCCGCCCGCGTCCACCTCATTGAAAATGAAGTGCGTGATCGGCGCCGTTGCGGCGATCTCCAACCCTTTCGCCCGGGCCGTCCTTAGCGCGGCGAGCCCGTCAGCGGTGGTGATCCGGTCGATCAGCAGGCGTGCGCCGGTCATTTCCGCGAGCGCGGCCGCACGGTCGATGGCGATGCGTTCCCCCGCCCCCGGCCGCGCGGCGAGGCCCAAGCGCATCGACAAATCGCCTTCATGGGCGCACGTGCCGCGCGCCAGATCGGGATCTTCCGCCCGCAAAGACGACCACGCTTCGAAGGTGGAGGCGTAGGACAAGGCCCGGCGGGCGAGGCGCGTATCGCCGATCGGCCGGCCGCCATCGCCTAAGAGCGCCGCGCCGGCGCGCAGCATCAGGCCGATTTCGCCCATCTCGCCCTCGGCGTCGACCAGGAGCCCAGCGGGCAGGATGCGCACCGGGCTGTCCAGCGCGGCGTTGTCGATGGGCGCAAAGCTCTCCGGGCTGTTAAGGCCGGGATCGGGCGCGATGACGATCGTACCGATCCCGCCAGCCGCCGCAGCTTGAGCCGTAGCGGCCAAGCCCGAGCGGCCCGAGGATTTCGGGTTGGCTTGGCAACGAAGATCAATCAGCGCCGGAGCGAGCGCGGCGCCATTCAGATCGATGACCCGGTCTTCGCTCTCGGCGATCAAGCCGCCGCCGACTGCGTCGATGACGCCGTCGCGTACTCGAAGATCGCCCAGCTCATCGCGGCCGGAGGCCGGATCGATCAGGCGGGCGTTGCGCAAAAGGGTCATGCGCCATCCTCCACGCCATCTTGATAGCGCTGGTTCGGCGCGCGGCCGGTGATCAACTCTAGAACCGCCATGCGGATCGCCACGCCGGCTTCCGCCTGTTCCATGATCACGGCGCGATCGGGATCATCGGCGAGCGCACCGTCAATTTCGACGCCGCGATTCATCGGGCCGGGATGCATCACCAGACAATCGGGCGCGGCGAGGTCCATGCGGGCGTGGTTCAGGCCATAAAGGGCGGCGAACTCCCGGTCGGACGGGATCAGGCCGCCGCTCATGCGCTCTTTCTGCATCCGCAGGGCCATCACCGCGTCACAGCCGTGCAGCGCTTCGTCCAGGTCATGGAACACCGTCACGCCCCAGCGGTCGGCGTCGGCCGGCAGCAAGGTGGCCGGGCCGCACAGGCGCACTTCAGCGTTCAAGAGGTTTAAGAGCGAGACATTCGAGCGGGCCACCCGCGAATGCAGGATGTCGCCGATAATACAGATGCGCTTGCCGCCGATATCGCCCCACCGCCTTGTCAGGGTGAAGGCGTCCAGCAAAGCTTGGGTGGGATGTTCATGGGCGCCGTCGCCGCCATTGACCACCGCGGCGCCGGTCACCTTAGCGAAATAGGACGCCGCCCCCGCCGCCTTGTGGCGCACCACCATGACGTCCGGGTTCATGGCGTTGAGATTGAGCGCGGTGTCGGCCAGGCTCTCACCCTTGGAGATCGAGGCCGAGCCGGCGGAGAAATTGATCACGTCGGCGCCCAGACGCTTGGCCGCCATCTCAAAACTCGCCAGCGTGCGCGTGGAGTTCTCAAAGAAGAGATTGACCACCGCCAGGCCGTCGAGCGTGCGCTCGCGGGGCTCTTTGGTGCGGTTGTGATCAAAATGGATCGCCGCGCGCTCGAAAATCATGGCGACATCGAGCGGATTTAAATCCCCGACGCTCAGCAGGCTGGCGTGGGGAAAGTCATAGGCGAAGCCGGTTCGGCTCATGGCGTGCGTTCTCGCAGCGAATTTTCGGCGGTATAAGCGCGCTTCGCCCCTCAAACAAGAGCTGTGAAACGAGACGACGCCTTGAACACGCCATCTGTCGCCATTCGCCCGATGACTTCTGACGACGCTGACGCGGTGCTGGCCATTTATGCCGAAGGCGTGGCGAGCGGGAATGCGACCTTTGAATGCGCGGCTCCGGATTGGGCGAAATTCGATGCGGCGCGCCTGACCTCGCCGCGGCTTGTCGTCGAGGACGAAGGCGGCGTTTGCGGGTGGGCGGTGCTGTCCGCGGTGTCGGCGCGCAAGGTTTATGCAGGGGTTGCTGAAGTGACGCTTTACATCGCTGAACGCGCGAAGGGCCAAGGCTTGGGCGCGCGCCTGCTTGCGGCCTTGATCGAGGCCTCGGAGGCGGCGGGCCTCTGGATGCTGCAAGCCGTGGTGTTTCCAGAAAACACCGCGTCGATCCGCCTGCATGAAAGGGCGGGCTTCCGCCAGGTGGGACGGCGCGAGCGCATCGCCCGGATGGAGTGCGGCCCCTATGCCGGACGTTGGCGGGACACGCTGCTTCTGGAGCGGCGCAGCGCGGTCCTCGGCTAGAGCTGCAGCCCGGTCAGAGCGATGGCTAGAGCGGTGAACACCGGCAAAGCCAGCGCGCTCACCGGCGCGGAGGCGGTCAGCATGCCGGCTGTCAGCGGCCGATCGCCGTCAAACTCGGTCCCAATGGCGTAGGCGATGGCGGCCCCCGGCGCGCCGCCGGCGAGGGTGAGCAAGATCACATGTTCTGCGGGCAGCTGCAGCGCCAATCCGACGCCCAGAAACAGCGCAGGCGAGGCGATGGCGCGCAATCCGGCGGCGAGGCTGAGCGGCGCGACATGGCCTTTCAACTTGTCGAATTCCAGGCCGGCGCCCATGGAAATCAGGATGGCGGCGGTGGCGCCCGCGCCCATCAGGGCGATGGACTCGGTGAGGAGTGGGATTGCGGTCAGACCGGTGAGATTGAAGCCCAGACCGGCGAGCGTGCCGACCACCAGCGGATCCAGCGCCAGGCGCTTGAGACCCAGATTGCCTGATCCCGATTGCGCCCAGGCGAAACCGGCCACGGCGACCGCTGCGCCGATCACGGTGCCCGGCCCCAGAATCGCGGCGCTTGCCGCATAAACCTCTGGGCCGAGCAGCCGCGCGCTCAAGGCCATGAACATGACGAGGTTCCAGAACGCCGCGACGGCTACCAACGGCGCCGTGGTTGCGGCGCTGTATCCAAGCGCACGCGCCAAGGCGAAGGCCAGCGCCGCCATCGCCAAGCCGAGACAGGTGGAGATCGCCGCCAGGCCGATCAGGCTGGGATCGCTGAAATCGGCTTGCGCCAGCGCTGCGAACACGAAGCAGGGCAGCAGCAGGCGGTAGTTCAGGCGATTGACGCCGGCCCAGATCTCTCTGGGCAGCCATCCGGTCACCCGCACGGCATAGCCGACGAAAATCATCGCGAAGACCGGGGCGAAGGCGGTGAGAATGGCGGCGGTCATCAGCTGGCGAGTCCGATCCAGAAGGGCAGGGCGATGAAGGCGAGAAGGGTGGTCGCGGTCACGTGACCGGCCATCAAGCGCGCATCCCCGCCCATTTCGCTGGCCAACACATAGGCCGCCGCAGCGCCGGGCGTAGCCCCGATGGCGGCCAGCAGCGCCAAGGGCATGCCTTCAACGCCCAAAGCCAGCCCAAGCCCGATGAAGACCAGGGGCGCGACGACCAGCTTCAAAGCTGTCGACAGCGTCAGCAGAGCGGGCCGGGCGCGAAGCGCGGTGAAGTCCAGCCCGGCGCCGATGGCCAGCAGGATCATCGGCAGAGCCGCGCGGCCGGCCAGGGCCGCCGTGTCCGCCATCGGCCCGGATTGAAACCAGCCCATCGCGTTGGCGGTGATGCCTGCGAGGCAAGCCAGGATCAATGGATTGGCCGCGATGCGCAGCGCCACCCGGCGCACATCGGGTTTGTCGTCGGCCGAGCCCCACACGCTGAGCACCGCCACGCACATCATGTTGATGATCGGCACGGTCGGCGCGAAGACCAAAGCCGCCAGGGCCGCGCCTTCCGGACCGAAGACTGCGCCGGCGAGCGCGAGGAGAACAAAGCCGTTCCACCGCACCGCGCCTTGAAACACGCTGGAATAGGCCGGGCCGTCGATGGGCAGAAGGGCGAAGCCAAGACCGATCGCGCCCATGATGACGAAGCCCAGCGTCGCCGCGACCAAGAAGGGCAGGACGCCGGATAGATTGACGTCGGCGGTGGAGATGCTGGCGAACAAAAGCGCCGGCAGCAGCGCAGAATAGCTGAGCCGGTTGATCCCGGGCCAGAAATCCGCGCGCACCAGGCCGCTTCGGCGTAAGGCCCAGCCCAGCGTGATCACCCCGAAGATCGGTAGCAGCGCGCCGGCGACCGGATTCACGCCCGTCCGTCCTCATTGCTGCGCGGCGCGCCTTCCCGGATGCGGCCAAGCGCGGACTCAAGGATCACCGCGGCGGCCTGGGCGTCGACCATCGCTTTGCGGTCGGACGGCTTCACGCCGGCTTCGATCAAGGCTTCGGTGGCGGCGAAGGTGGACAGCCGCTCGTCCTGATAAGCCACCGGGATGTCGCGCAGGCGCAGCAAGTTGGTCACGAAGCTGCGCGAGGACTGCGCCCGGCGACCGTCCCCGCCATCCATGTGCAAAGGCAGGCCAACGATAAGACCCGAGCACTCGCGCTCGTCATAAAGCGCCAGCAGCGCTTGAGCATCCTGTGTGAATTTCACCCGCTGAATGGTGGTGACTGGCGTCACCACGCTGCGCGCTGCATCGCAAACGGCGACGCCGAGCGTTTTCGAGCCCGGATCGATGGCCATCAAAGGGCCGTCCGGCAGGAGGGCGGGGTGTAGAAAGATCATGAAGGGGTGTTTAGGGCTCAAGCGAGGGTGAGGGAAGGGTGCACTGTCGCTCCGGCAGACGTCAGGTCCGCTGCCTCTTCGTCATCCCCGCGAAGACGGGGATCCAGAGATCATCCAGCGGCGAGATTGTCAGGCTGGGCCCCCGCCTTCGCGGGGGTGACGAGGGCGGGGCGATCAAACCGAGGGATGACAAATCACACGCACCCCCGCCTTGCGCTGCAGCACGCCCATTGCTACGCGTCGCGGCTGGTATTCTTTCTCCTCACCTGGAGCTTTTCATGTCCGTCACCAAAGATGAGGTAAAGCGCATCGCGGCGCTGGCCCGGATCGCAGAACCGGCCGACCGGTTGGATGCGCTGACCGGCGAACTCAACGGTATTCTCGACTGGGTCGAACAGCTCAACGAGGTCGATGTCGAGGGCGTCGAGCCGATGGCGAGTGCGGCCCCGATGCAATTGCCCATGCGTGAGGATGTGATCAGCGATGGCGGCAAGCGCGACGCGGTGCTGAAAAATGCGCCGAAATCAGACGAAGGCTTCTTCGTCGTACCGAAAAGCGTGGAGTAAGGCGGATGGCGAATTTTTCTGACCTGACCCTGCTCGACGTTCTTGCGGGCCTGGAATCCAAAGACTTCTCCGCCGTCGAACTAGCCGAGGCGACCGTGTCGGCTGCTGAAGCGGCGCAAGGCGATTTGAATTGTTTCACCCTCATCGATGGCGATCGCGCCAAGGCGATGGCGCAAGCCTCCGACGCGCGCCGCGCAAAGGGCGAGGCGCGGACGCTCGACGGCGCGCCGATCGCCATGAAGGATTTGTTCGCGGTTGAAGGCGTGGAGACCACCGCCTCATCGAACATCCTCAAAGGCTTCAAGCCGGCCTATGAGAGCACCGTCAGCGGCAATCTGTGGGATGCGGGCGCGGTCTTCTTCGGCAAAACCAGCATGGACGAGTTCGCCATGGGCTCGTCGAACGAAACCGCGGCGACCGGCCCGGTGGTCAATCCGTGGCGGGCGCACGGCTCGACAGAAAACCTGGTGCCGGGCGGCTCCTCCGGCGGGTCGGCGTCCGCGCTGGCGGCGGGGATCAGCTATGGCGCGACCGGCACCGACACCGGCGGCTCGATCCGCCAGCCTGCGGCCTTTACCGGTCTGGTGGGCGTGAAACCGACCTATGGCCGATGCTCACGCTGGGGCGTGGTGGCGTTCGCCTCCTCGCTCGACCATCCAGGGCCCTTCGGCAAGACGGTGAAGGACGCCGCGTTGCTGACCCAGGTGATGGCGGGCCATGACCCGAAAGACTCCACCTCCTATCCAGGCGAGGTGCCCAACTGGGTCGAAGCGGTCGGCAAGTCGGTCAAAGGCATGAAGATCGGCGTGCCCAAGGAATACCGCATGGACGGCATGCCCGGCGAGATTGACCAGCTTTGGGCCAAGGGTGCGGAGTGGCTGCGCGAAGCGGGGGCGGAGATCGTCGATATCTCCCTGCCGATGACCAAATATGCGCTGCCGGCCTACTACATCATCGCGCCGGCTGAAGCCTCTTCAAATCTGGCGCGCTATGACGGCATGCGCTTCGGCGTGCGCGTGGACGGCGAGGATCTTACTGAGACCTATGAAAACACTCGCGCCGCCGGCTTCGGCGATGAAGTGCAGCGCCGCATCCTGATCGGCACCTATGTGCTTTCAGCCGGATACTACGATGCGTACTACGTCAAAGCCCTGAAAGTGCGCCGGAAAATCTTCGAAGACTTCAACCAGGCCTTTGAAAAAGTCGACGCCATCCTGACGCCGACGACGCCCAGCGCGGCGTTTGGGATTGGGTCTAAAGCGAACGCCGACCCGATCGAGATGTATCTCAACGACATCTTCACGGTAACGGCGAATATCGCCGGCGTTCCGGCCATGAGCGTTCCGGCGGGGCTGGATTCGAGCGGTCTGCCGCTGGGCCTTCAGGTGATCGCTCCGGCGCTTGATGAAGCGACCATGTTCACGGTGGGCGGCGCTCTGGAAGCAGCGGCGGGCTTTACCGGCAAGCCGGAGAAGTGGTGGGGCTAAGACCAGGCGCCTATCCCGGACGCCGACGGCGATCCGGGATCGACTGGAAGCGCCATCTTTCTTCGCATTCATACCGTCGCTGGGTCCCGGCTCTGCCCCCCGGATCAAGTCCGGGGTTGGCCGGGATAGGGTGAGGGCCTAGAATCTGCCCCCGCGGCCTTCGCCGCCGGAAAAGCGCGCCGCGCCGTCTGAGGTCTCACCGCTCATCAGCGTCTCCATGCCGCGCCGGGTTTCCTCCACCAGCGCGTCGGCTTCCTCCATCGCCATCGCGCCATAGGCGCTGAGCCGATCATTGCGCAGGCACGTCTGGGGAAAGGCGGCGATCTGGCGCGCCAATTCCTTCGCCGTCGTGAGCGCCTCGCCTTGTGCGCAGACCCGGTTGGCGAGCCCGAATTGCAGGGCTTCCTCCGCCTCTACAGGGCGGCCGGTCAGGATCATGTCCATCGCCCGGCTCATCCCGATCAGGCGGGGCAGGCGGATCGTGCCGCCATCGATCAGCGGTACGCCAAAACGGCGGCAATAGACGCCAAAGGTCGCGCCTTGGGCCGCGACGCGCATATCGCACCACAAAGCCAGCTCCAGCCCGCCGGCGACGGCATAGCCTTCCACGGCGGCGATCACCGGCTTTGACAGCATCATGCGGGTGGGGCCCATGGGACCGTCGCCGTCCAGCTCGACCCGGTTGGTCTGACCCTCGGCGATCGCTTTGAGATCCGCTCCGGCGCAGAACTGACCCCCGGCGCCGGTCAGGATCGCCACGGACAAGGCGGCGCTGTCTTCAAATTGCAGAAAAGCCTCCACCAGGGCGTCGGCCGTGGCGTGGTCCACCGCATTGCGGCGGTCAGGCCGGTTGATGGTGACGGTGAAGACCGGGCCGTCGATTTCGGTGGTGACGCTCATGGCGGGCTCCTCTTGCAAGAGGGCCATGCTATCGCGGTCCGCCCCTGGCGGTCACCTGAGGCCTGCGGTCTCAGCAGCTTGGCTGACCCAGACCGCCATGCCGGCCGGGTCCTCCATGGGTGCGAGATGGCCTGTGCCTTCCAGCGTCTCCACCCGCGCGCCGCGCCGCGCCAGGCTGGGGGCGTACATCGACACCGAGCCGTGCTGGGATTTCATCAGCTGGATCTGCGACGCGACGCGGCGGCCCGCCTTGGGCAGGTCGTGGGCGTGGGCTTCAAAATTGGCCGCCTCCCATTCCGGATCGCAGGACAGCCGCACGCCGTCGGCCGTCTCGGTCAGGCCATCTTCCAGATAATCCTCCAGCACGCCGTCAGCCCAGCGGTGGAAGGGCGGCTTGCCGTCATAGCGCGCCAGCGCGGCCTCACGGTCCGGCCAATGGCGCGTGCGCCGGCGCGCTTGTTTGGCGATCGGGACATTGCTCGCCAGCACGGTATGCAGCGGCGAACGGAATAAGCGATAGCCCATACCCGGCAGCATCGCTGGATCGATCAGGACCAGCGGCGGCGGCTCGTCCATCAGGGCGGCGGCGAGCACCCAGCTTGTGCCGCCCATGGAATGGCCCACAGCCAGGTCCGCTGGCCGGTCGAGCGTTGCATTCAGGGCGACCAGATCGCGGGCATAGATGGTCCAACTCTTATGGTGGGCGGGGTCTGCGGGCAGGGTGGTGCGCCCATGGCCGCGCAGATCGGGCGCGACAATGTCGAAATGCGCGCTGAGCACGCCGAGCATCTGCTTATAGGCGGAGGCGCAGAACCCGTTGGCGTGAGCGAAGAGGAGGCGGGGCGCCTCCGGTTTCGACCAGCGCAGCAGCGCCATATCGCCGTCCGGCAGGGCCAGCCGGTCACGCGCCGGGGCGGGGTATTGGGTCGTGAACATGGATCACAAACTGGAGAGATTTGCGATTTGAGCAAGCGCCGCACTGGCCGAAATGCACCGCACGCGCCACTTCACGTCCACCACCTCGGTGTTGGAGCTTCGTTATGCGGTTTTTCGCCTTCCTCTTCGCCCTGATTGCCGCTGCGCCGTCGTACGCGCAGGACCTGCATTCGCCCTGGGATGACTTGCTGTCGCGCTATCTCAGCGACCATCCCGACGGCGTCGCGCGGTTCGACTACACGGCGCTGCGTGACGCTTCTGAGGACCGGCGGGTCTTGCAGGGCTATATCGCCGCGCTGGAAGCGGCCCAGCCCTCCGCCATGGGCGCAGATGAGGCCTTCGCCTATTGGGCCAATCTCTACAACGCCGTGACGGTGCGACTGATCGTGGAGGAAGCGCCGGAGCGCTCCATCCGTCAGATCCGCCCGCGGCCCTGGTCCATCGGCCCTTGGGGCGTCGACCGCGTGACGGTGGAGGGCGAAGAGCTATCCCTCGACAATATCGAGCACGACATCATGCGGCCGCGCTATCAGGCGGCCTTGGTTCACTATGCGGTGAATTGCGCGTCCATCGGCTGTCCCAATCTGAAGGCGACGGCCTGGCGCGCCGAAACGCTGGCGGCGGACCTCGACGCTGGCGCGCGCGCTTACATCAATCACCCCCGCGGCGTCACGGTGACCGAGGACGGCGTGGTCGTCTCGCGCATCTATCGCTGGTTCCGGGAAGATTTCGGCGACAGTGAAGCGGGCGTGATCGCCCACCTGCTCGACTATGCCGAACCCGAGCTTGCGGCGGCCATCAACGCCAATCCCGATATCGCCGGCCATGCCTATGACTGGGCGCTCAATCAGCCCTGATTGAATATGCGCGCAAGCCTTCCTATCCTGTTGGACGATGGTTTTGCGCTGGGCATCCGTTCTGATTGCGTGCATCGGGCTGGTCGCTTGCAGCAAAGGCGCGCCTGAGCCTGACCCGATTGATCGCGCTGCTGAATTGGCGTCCGCCCTGGACGAAGGGCGGCTCATCGTTCTGACTGCGCCGGGCCCCACCAGCCATTTCTTCGATGAAGCCGGTACGGTGTCTGGCTATGAGGTCGAGCTGGTGCACGCCTTCGCCGAGGCCCAGGGCCTCACCGTCGCGTTCGATGTCCGTGAAGACCTGCAGGCCGTTCTCGACGCGGTGGCGAACGGGGAAGGGCATTTCGCCGCCGCCGGCATCACCCAGACCGAAGCGCGAGAAAGCGTTTATACATTTGGGCCAATCTATAAGGCGGTCACCGAGCAGGTGGTGTGCCGACGCGCCGGCGTGCGGGTAAGGCGGGTGAGCGACCTTGTCGATGTCGGCATCACCGTCGTGGGCGGGTCCAGCTATGACGAAACCCTCGCCGGCATGACGGCGGCGTTGCCAGAGCTGCGCTGGGACACGGTTGAGGCGCCGTCCGCGATGCCTTTATTGAGCCAGGTTCAGGACGAGGCCCTCGACTGCACCATCGCCGACAGCAATCTAATCGCCCACGCCCGGCTTCAATTTCCCGAGCTCTTGACCCCTTTGGCGCTGACGCAAGAGCGCGGTCACGCCTGGGTGCTCGCGCCGCAGGCGCCGCAACTCATCCCCATGCTGGATGCCTGGTTCGCCGACGCCCACGACGAGGGGGTGTTGGAAGAGCTGGATGAGCGCTGGTACGGCTATACGCGCCGCTTTGACTATGTCGATGTCGCCCGCTTCGTTCGGCGGCTGGAGACGCGGTTGCCCGCTATTCGTCCCTATCTGGAAGAGGCCGCCATTGAGACCGGTATCGATTGGCGCTGGCTGGCCGCGCAAGCGTATCAGGAATCTCATTGGGAGGCTGACGCTGTCAGCGCAACCGGCGTGCGCGGCATCATGATGTTGACCCTGCCCACGGCGCGCGAAGTCGGCGTGGAGGATCGAACCGATCCCGCCCAGTCCATCGCCGGCGGCGCGAGGTATTTGCGCCGCTTATTCGATCGCATGCCGGAGGGCGTCGATGGCGAAGATCAGCTGTTTAAAGCTTTCGCCGCCTACAATGTCGGTATGGGCCACCTCTATGACGCCCGCCGTCTGGCCCGGCGTCACGGTTTGAACCCGGACACTTGGCCCTCCTTGCGCGAAACCCTGCCCCTGTTAAGCGAGCGAGAGTACTACTCTACGGTTCCGCACGGCTATGCGCGCGGTCACGAGCCGGTGCAGTATGTCCGTAACATCCGGCGCTATAAGGCGTTACTGGATTTGCACCTGGATGACCCTGGCCCGCTGGCGGCTCGCAGCGACCCCACGCTCGAAGACGAGATCGCCGAAATGGACGGGTAAGTGTCCGTTCCCTGACGAAAAATAAACCGTATACAGATGGAAAATGTGTGGCGTTCAGCCCACACTGCCCGATCTATTGCGTTGCAGCATTCATAAATATCTTTCAGAGCTGAAATGTTTCCTTAACAAACCGGGTCAGCCCGCCCGTGCGGCGGGGAAAACTGCAGTCTGCGCTCCGATCAACGCCCCGAAGGACACCCTGCCGTGACCCAAATTCGCTTCTCCATTTCGATGCTCGCCGCCAGCTCGGTGAGCGCTCTGGCTCTGACCGCGGCCCTTGCCCCGGCCCAGGCTCAGGAAACCGCTGACGACGCCCGCGTCGACACGATCATCGTCACCACCACCCGCCGTGAAGAGAACATCCAGGATGTCGCCGGCTCCGTAACCGCATTGCCGGCGCCGACGCTGGACGCGCTTACCGAAGCGGGCGGGGACATTCTCAGCCTTGCCGCGCGCATTCCCAGCTTTTACGCGGAAAGCTCCAATGGCCGTGTCGCGCCGCGCTTTTACATCCGCGGCCTGGGCAATACCGATTTTGACCTGGCGGCTTCCCAACCGGTGTCCGTGGTCATGGACGGCGTCGTGCAGGAAAACGTGATCCTGAAGAGCTTCCCGCTCTTCGACATCGCGCAAGTGGAAGTTTCGCGCGGGCCGCAGGGCACGCTGTTTGGCCGCAACACCACCGCCGGCATCGTTAAATTCGACTCGGTGCGACCGACCCAGGAAACCGACGGCTATGGCAGCCTCACCTTCGGATCGCTGGGCACTGTGAATGTCGAAGGCGCGCTTGGCGGCGCCTTATTCGGCAGCGAGGTGCTCTCTGGCCGCATCTCAGTGCTGTCTCAGAACCGTGACAACTGGATCGACAATGGGTTTAGGGCCCAGCAAGACGCCATGGGCGGCTTTAACGAGCTTGCCGGCCGCGCTCAGCTGCTGTTCACGCCGAGCGAAAGCTTCGATGCGCTGTTTAACATCCACGCCCGGCATCTGGATGGCACCTCTGCGCTGTTCCGAGCCAACATCCTGACCCAAGGCTCCAACAGCCTGAATCAGAATTTCGATCGGGACCGGGTCTTTTTCGACTCCACCTTCAACAACCCGCAGCAATATGAAAGCTGGGGCGCGGGCGCGACCTTCAACATTTATACGCCCGGCTTCACCGTGACCTCGATCACCGGCGTGGAGCGCAGCCAGGGCACCAGCCTCGGCGATATTGATGGCGGCAACCTTACGGGGCCGGGCTTCATTCCTTTCCCGTCTGAAACCCAGGACGGGATCGACGATCTGCAGCAAGTCACCCAGGAAGTCCGCCTGGCGTCCAACACTGACGGCGCCACCAGCTGGCAAGTCGGCGCGTATTATTTCGATAGCGAGTTCGACATCACCACGCTCGGCCCCAATGGCGGCTTCCCGCCGCCCACTACGGTGCGCCATACCAATGAGCTGTGGTCGGTTTTCGCCCAGGCCAGCCATCAGATGACTGAGCAGCTGGAAATCTCCGGCGGCCTTCGCTTCACCAGCGACGAAAAAGACCTGGAAGTCCTCCAGTCGGTCATTCCGCAAGCTCCGGTCAGCGTCGGCGATGAGCAGGTCAGCTGGGACCTGTCGGCTTTCTACGACGTCAACGAGGACGTCGCCGTGTTCGCCCGTGTCGCGCGCGGTTTTCGCGGGCCGACCATTCAGGCGCGCGACGTGGCCTTCTTCGGCGCGCCGTCTGTCGCCGACAGCGAGACGGTGCTGTCCTGGGAAGCGGGCGTGAAGTCCGAGCCGCTGGGCGGCCGGGCGCGCGTCAACGCCACCGCCTTCTACTACACGGTTGAAGACCTTCAGCTGTCCGCGGTGGGCGGCGCCGGCAATCTGGTGCAGCTGGTCAACGCGGAAGAGGGCGTGGGCTACGGCATCGAGATTGATTCCGAATTCCTGGTCACCGACAACCTCCTGGTCACCGCCGGCTTCAGCTGGAACGAGACCGAGTTGCAGGACCCCAATCTGGAAGTCGCGCCCTGCGGCTCCGGCCAGTGCACGCCGCTGGACCCGGATGCGGACAATGACGGCTTTGTGGAAGTGGACGGCAATCCCTTCCCGCAAGCGCCTGATTACATCCTCAGTCTGACCGCGCGCTATGCGATCCCGTCCTCCTTCGGCGGGGAATGGTTCGCTTATACCGACTGGTTCTGGCAGGGCCGCACCAATCTCTTCCTCTATGAGTCTGAGGAATTTTATTCCGACGGCAATTTTGAAGGCGGTCTGCGGCTCGGCTATGCCGGCACGAATGGCGACCGTGATTGGGAAGCGGCGGTCTTCGTGCGCAACATCACCGACGAGGAAAACCTCGCGGGCGGCATCGACTTTAACAACAATACCGGCTTCGTGAACGAGCCGCGGGTCTGGGGCGTCACCTTGCGCTCGACCTTCAACTAAGCACCAGGTTCGCCCAGGTAAGAAGCGCCGGCCCTGCCCCGCAGGGCCGGCGTTTTTGTATCCGCCTGGCGGCCAGGCTGCGCGCACGCGTCTGGTTGACCAATGCGTCTGGCTGGGTCTAGCTCAACGCGGAAAGCAGAGGGGCGTTCGCTATGACCCACACGGCAGAGAAAGTCGTCATCATCACCGAGAAAGTGATCTTTGACGGCGTCGTCGAAATCATCGAAGCGGCAGGCGCGACCGGCTACACCATGGTGGCCGCAGCGGGCAAAGGCAGCCGCGGGGTCCGCACGCAGAGCCGGGCCCAGGTGGTCGACGCCCTGCGCAATGTGAAGATCGAAGTGATCTGCAGCTCCCGCGAACAGGCCGAAACCATCGCAGAGAATGTCTCCGCGAAATACTTTAAGAACTATTCCGGCATCACCTATCTGGAAGAGGTCGAGATCCTGCGCCCGGGCAAGTTCTCCCGCTAACTTTGAGCCATTAAAGGCCGAACACGACTTGCCCCAGCGTCATGTAGAGCGGAATGCCGATGGCGATCGCCACCGGCGTACCGATACTCGTTGAAGAGCCGATATAAGCGGACGGGTTGGCGCTCGGGATGCCAGCGCGCAGAGTTGGCGGACCAGAGATGTCCGAGCTCGACCCCGCCATCACCGCCAGGATGATCACGCCGCCTGGCGAAAACCCGGTCAACACATGGGCGATATAGCCCAAGCCAAAGGCGATCAGGCCGTGGGTGAGTGGCGCGGCGACCGCATAAACCAGATACCAATGGGCCACGCCCGCCAGCTCGCGCAGGCGCGAATAGGCTTCCATGCCCATGATCAGCATGATGATCGACAGCAAGCCGCGGAAGAGCGGGTCGTAAAAGCTTTCAAACACCGGGTCCGGCCGGGTGAGCAGGCCCAGCGCCATGCCGAGCAGCAACGCGCTGAGCGCCGAGCCGCGCAGGCTGTCCTTGATGATCGGCCAAAGCTTGACCTGGGTGTCGTCGCCATCCTTCTGTTTGGCGAAATAGACATTCGCCAGAACGATGGCGAGCACCAGGGCCGGGATATCCATGAAGGGATAAAGCGCCGGCGCCCAGGCTTCATAAACGATGCCGCCTTCATCCATCAGCACCATCGCGGCGGCCAGGGTCGAGGCGCTCACCGCGCCGAACAGACCGGCCGTCGCGATGCCGTCTTCCGTCTTCACACCGGGCAGATAGGACAGCGAATAGCGGCCGATCAAAACCGCGGCGAGGCCCACCACGACCGCGATCGCGGCGGGCAGCAGCATGGCGGACAGCTCCGCTTCGCGCAGCTCCAGCCCCGCCTTCATTCCGATCCGCATCAGCAGCACGAAGACGGCGAATTTATAGATCGCATCGGGGATGGTGAGATTGCTGCGGAAGGCCGCAATCACCATGCCGCCGATCAGAAAGGCGAGGGCCGGGGACTGAAACTGACTGACGAAACGGCCAAGAAAGTCCAGCACCACGTCCATGAAAACTGCCTCGTCTGCGACCTAGAAGGGCGTCAAATCCCAGACAAAGGCGAAGCTTGTCAACGCCACAGCCGCTAAAGCCAGGATCGCAAAGCCGATCAGCGTGCCGATCCGGATGCGTTCTCCGGTCAGGAAGGCGCGGATCAAAAGGCCGAAGCTCACAGCGCCCAAAACGCCGCTGAGCAGAACCAGCCACATGCCCGCACCCGCCGGCGCAGCCAATCCGGCCAGCACCGCCACTTCGGAGATTTCCGAGGAGGCGTAACCTCCAGCCCCAATGAGGCCGAAGCCGACAAGGCCGGACAGGCCGGCCAGCCAGCCGGTCAGGCGGGCCCCGCCGGTGTCGGCGCCAATCACGCTGACGGGCGTGCGGTCGATCAGCCGGCCGATGAAGCCGAACGGGATCATCACCGCCCCGATCAGCAGCGCGAGTACCGAGCCGCCCAGCCAGACCGCCGGGAGTACAAAGCTCTCGGGCTGATTGGTCATTAGGCCTGCTGCGATGAAGGGGGCCTTGGTCCACGTCAGATTCTGATAGACCGGGCGGGGCTCGCCTTCTTCAAGGCAAGTCGCGTCCAGCGCGTTTACATCCGGATTGTCGAAGAAAGCGGTCATCACCGGGCCGGCGCATTCCGGCATGGATCGGGTCGGGCCATGGCCGGCGAAGGGCGTGATGATCAGGCGTGAGCCCGGCATGGCTTCGTGGATATACTCCGCCAGCCAGGGCGGGGTCACCGGATCCCATTCGCCATTGACGATCAGGGTCGGCACATCCGTTTGCACCAACCCATAATCGGACCGGTCACGTGGGGCGAGACCTTCATCGACACAGACCTGAGCGGCATAGGCGGCGCCGGCCTGCGTCCCCAGAACGCCTTCCCACCGGCCCAGCGGAGTCTTGGTGTAGGCGTCGAGCGCTTCTTGAACATAGCCGTCATTACACCGGATCGCGTCGCTCATGCCTGGGAAGATGAAACCCGCTTCGTCGTCGGGAGCGGCGAGGACGGCTTCCAGCCCGGCGATGATCACTGGATCGCGGGTTTCTGCGAATTGGGCGACAGCCTGGATCACGGACGGAACCGCTGGGTGCTCGCTTTGCTCATAAGCCATGGAGAAGGGGAAGAAGGCCGCGATCGCCGGCGGCACCCATTGCTGGCCGCCCGGGAAGACTTCGCTCTCATCGATCTCCAGGATGACCGGGTCTTCGGTGAGCGAGTCAATCGTTGCGTAAAGGCGCGCCTCAAGATCCTCGCACATGGGGCCGTCTTCACAGGTGCTGGCGAAATTCGTCACGACCTGGCTGAAGATACGGCCATAGTCGAACAGGCCGTTAAGATCATTGGGAACGATGGCGTCGATCACCATGGCCCGCGTGCCTTCCGGGTCGATCCGCAGCACCATCTGACCGAGATGGGAGCCATAGGAAATGCCCCAGACATTCCATTGCTCAAAGCCAAGCGCTTCACGCAGGGCTATCACATCACGCGCATTTTCAACCGTGTTGTAGCCCGCCAGATCAATGCCCTGGGCCGCCGCCTGCTGGAAGCAGAGGCGGGTGCGCTCGGCGCCCGCGATCGCCATCTCTTCCATGGAGGTGACATCACCGCCCAGGCTTGGCTCGATATTGCCATAGAGCTCGCAGAACTCACCGCTCGCGCCGATGCCGCGCTGTTCCAGGATAAAGAGATCGCGATGCTCGGCCACCTCATGGTCCTTCAGGCGCTCGACATAGGTCGATACGCCCACACCGGGACCCCCGGTAAGGTAGATCACCGGATCCTCGCGGTGGCTGTCTTCATCCTCGCCCCAGGCGGCGATGCGTACATAGTGCAGCTGGATCAGCCGGCTATCGGGCCGCTCGCGATTTTCTGGAACGGTGATCAGACCGCATTCCACCGCGCCAGGCTCATACTCTATCGCGCCGCGGAAGGGGCAGATGAGGGTTGTGGGATTGGGGTCCACTTCGCGCAGCGTCAGGACCGCAGGCTCGCTGGGTTGGGCCAAAACCGCGGCGTCGGCGGCGTCTTGAACGCTGACCGAGCCCGAGACGGCCATTGCGGCCAGCATGCTTGTCCAAATTCCCATGACGGTCTCCCCCTGATCCGGTGGCGGTCAGTCTGGAAGGGCGACCCCGATGCGGTCAAGCGTTAGCGGATGCGCCTCGCACTTCAACCTGGGTCTGATAGAGCCGAACCGTCAAGCCGCCATGGTCGACGGGCGGACCAGCCTGCAGTCTTAACCCGGTCGCTTTAGCGAGCGCCGGGGCGCTGGTCACCAAGCCAAGCCGCCAGCCCTGAAACTCTGCTTTCAAGCGCTGACCCAATGTGCGGTACACAGTTCGCAAAGCGCCCTGATTTCCAATCCGGGCCCCGTAAGGCGGGTTCACGATGACCAAGCCAGGCGGACCCGGCGGACGAACAAGCTCTGCGACTGCGCGTCGGGCGATGTCGACACGGTCTGCAACGCCTGCGCGCTCGGCATTGGCGAGCGCCGCCTTGATCGCGCCAGGGTCGCGATCAAAGCCATAGGCCTTGAAGGTTGAGGCTTGGGCGTCCGGTTGCGCCTTGGCGTGCAGCTTGCTCCAGCGGTCTGGCTGGAAGCTGGGCAAATGCTCAAAGGCGAAACGCCGGTCGCGCCCTGGCGCGAGGCCTGCAGCGATTTCAGCAGCTTCGATCAAAAAGGTGCCGGATCCGCACATGGGGTCCAGCACAGGCTCAGCCCCGTCAAATTCACAGGCGCGCAAAAACAGCGCCGCCAGATTTTCTCGGATTGGCGCTTTGGCGACGGCGGGTTTGTGGCCGCGCTTAAACAGCGGCTCGCCAGAGCTGTCCAAGCTGATCGTGCACAGGTCGTGGTCGAGGCGAACCTGAAGGCGCAGGGCTGCATCGTCTGAAATCTCCGCACCGCATCCTGCGGTGACGGCGGTCGCGACCCGCTGCGCTGCGGCGCCGGAATGATAGATTTTCGACTTGCGGCAAACGGCGTCGACCCGCACGGGGATGTCCGGCGACAGCCAGTCGCTCCACTTGACGGCCCGGGCGCGCTTATCAAGTTGGGAGAGGTGTTTGGCGTGGAAATCCGCCACCCGGACCAGCACGCGCGTTGCGCCGCGGAGCATCAGATTGGCGCGCCAGACCTCAGCCCAATCGCCTTTCGCCGCTGCACCGCCGCCGGTCTGACCGGTCACATTGAACCCAAGCGACTGAGCCTCTTGGGCCAAAAGCGGTTCAAGGCCGGGCGGACAGACAAAAAAGAGATCGAGCTGGGTCATGCGCCGGTCTTAGCAGACCCAAACAGGGCGCGTCCCAGGGACGGCGGAAAAATAGCAACGCCGCCGGTTAGGGTGCCGATTCATAGCTCTCTGCGCTTGTTCGTCACACAGGGCTGGAGAAAGCCCGCATAAAAACTAAGTTCATTGAGTCGCTATCGTTCAAGCGCCTGCGCTTAAGCGCTGTTTCGCGGTGACGAGAGTTTGCGTCGAACGGGGTGTGCGCATGTCCTTGCCTGATCTATTAACCCTCCAGGATGTGACGGAGTTCGACTGGCGTCAGGTCGTTCAACGCCACACAGCCGGCATTTTCATGTGGCGGGCCGATGATGACCGGGTGTGGTGGTCAGACGCGATCTTCGCGACCCTGGGCTATGATCCCGGCGGCAATGCGGGCTATGACGATATCGAGGCCTTGCTTCATCCCGACGATCGCGAACCGATGCGCGAAGCCGTGGACCGATCGCGCGAGGCCTATTCCGATTACGAGATGGAGATTCGGCTTAAAAATGCCGATGGCGAATTCCAACCCTTCCGCGTCGCCGGGTCCTGGGTGGGCGATCCTGAACGCCCCGTGTTGGCGGGATTTTTAACCGACCTCACCAAGGAGAAGGCGGCGACGGCGGAAAGAAACCGGATGTCCGCGCTGTTCAAGAGCTTTTTCGAGCAGGCCCCCGCCGCCGCCTTCATCAAGGACGAGAATGGCAATCATCTATTCGGCAATGCGCGGGCGGCCGAGATAACGGGCGCCAGCCTGGAAGATTTTCTCGCCAAACCGCCCGCCGAGCTCTTCGGGGCCGAGACCGCCCGGCAACTCATGGCGGTGGACCGCAAAGTCTTAGAGACCGGGGAGACCATGGAATGGACCGGCGACATCGTCACCGCCTCAGGCGAATGCCGCCATGTCTTCGACACCAAGTTTCGGGTGGTTGACCCTGAAAGCGGCCAGAAGATGGTTGGCGGTTTTGGGATCGACATCTCCAAGCAGCATGAAGCTGAAAAAGCGCTGGCCGTATCTCAACGCCTTGAAGCGCTTGGTCAGTTGGTGAGCGGTGTGGCTCATGATTTCAATAACCTGCTGGCGGTTGTTCAAGGCAATCTCGAGCTTGTCCTGGATGCGGGCGGGCACGACACGCACCGAGAAATGCTCGATGACGCCCTGCAAAGCGCGCGGAGCGGCGCCGAGTTGACCAAGCAACTGCTCGCCTTTGGCCGCCGCTCCATGCTGCAAATGACCAGCGCCGATCTCAATGACATGGTCGAGCCGTTTTGCCGCATGCTGCGCCGGACCTTCCCGGAGACCATCGAAATCCGTCATGTTCCAGGAGAGGGTTTGGGCA
The DNA here is from genome assembly GCA_964484345.1 of uncultured Oceanicaulis sp. GTDB lineage: Bacteria > Pseudomonadota > Alphaproteobacteria > Caulobacterales > Maricaulaceae > Oceanicaulis. The sequence continues at coordinate 42,460 of CAZAGE010000002.1, forward strand.
GTGTCGAGCTGGATATGGCCCAGGCGGAAAGCGCGCTTTTGAACTGCGCGCTCAACGCACGTGACGCCATGCCTGAGGGCGGCGTGCTGACCCTGGAAACCTCAACTGAAACGATTGGCGAGGATGAGGCGGGCGAGTTGGCCCCGGGCCGCTATGGTGTGGTGTCGATCTCGGATACCGGCGCCGGCATGGACCGCGAGGTGCTCGCCCGGGCGTTCGAGCCCTTCTTCACCACCAAAGCGGCGGGTGAGGGCACCGGGATGTGCTTGGCCATGGTCTACGGCTTGATGAAGCAGCTGGGCGGATCGGTGAAGCTCACAAGTGCGCCCGGCGATGGCGCGACGGTGACGCTGTTCTTCCCCGCTCAAGACGCCGCCTATGACCCGGTCAGCCGCCCTACAGCTCATGAAACGCCGGGCGGGACTGAACGCGTCTTGCTGGTGGAGGACAGTCCCCAGGTAAGAGCCATGCTCCAGCGCCAATTGGAGTCGTTAGGCTATACGGTGGAGGTCGCCGCCAACGGGGACGAAGCCCTACGCCAGATCGAAGCGGAGGCGGTCGATATCGTTTTGACCGACATCGTCATGCCGGGCGGCCTTTCCGGCTATCAACTGGCGGAGCGGGTCCGCGAACGGCGCGTGGATATACCCTTCATCTTCCTGTCCGGCTACGCCGAGGAAGCGAGCAAGCTGGACACTCGGATCGCAGACCGCGATCAGCTCTTGCTCAAGCCGGCGACTTTGACGGCCCTGGCCGCTTCGCTGCGCAAAGGGCTCGATCAGAGCTGATCGCTGTCACGCTAAATTCGCCTCGTCAGGAGGCGCGCGCTTGAGCTTCAGCGCGCCAGATTTCGTAGGTGATGTCCGCCGGTGTGGCGTCGCGGCGGATTTCTCCAACCACGTCGCCCTCATCGAGATCGATGAGCAGCAGCATGCCGGTGCGCACCCGAGGCCCGAAATGCGCGCGGACGGCGCCGCCCAGGTCTACGGCGTCAGCTTGGGCGAAATAGGTCTCCCGATCCCGGTTGGTGTAATCCAGCGTCATGAAGCGCACGCCTTCAAACGATCTTCGGGACCGAATCTCGGCCACCTTCCGATCCATCACCCGGCAGCTGGCGCACCAGTCCGCATAGCTGAGCACGACGGCGAGCCGCGCTTCGTCCTCACCGGCGGCCGCTGCAGGCGCGACAAGGACAATCAGAGCGGCGAAGGCGGATTTCAGCGCAAACACAGGCAGACTCCAAAGGCGCGGTCAGGGCGGCGGGCAGGCCAATAGATCCGGCTGTCGGGCAGGCACACACCGCCGTGCGACGCGATCACTCTTGGAGCATAGACCGCGACCAATTGCACCCTGACTTGGAGGCGGGATGAGTGTAACAAGAAATAGACACACAAAGTGTGCGGCTATTTTGACAGGGGTATCCCATGCGCATCCTGCTGATCCATCCCAACTATCATTCCGGCGGCGCCGAGATCGCCGGCAGTTGGCCGCCAGCCTGGGTCGCCTACCTGTCCGGACCGCTGAAAAAAGCCGGCTATACCGACATCCATTTTGTCGACGCGATGACCAATGATCTCAGCGATGAGGCGTTGCGCGCCAAGATGGCCGAGCTGAAGCCCGACGTGGTGGGCACGACGGCCATCACGCCCTCGATCTATAAAGCGGAAGAAGTGTTGCGCATCGCGTCCGAGGAAGTCCCTGACGCGGTCCGCGTGCTCGGCGGCATCCACGCCACCTTCATGTATAAGCAAGTCCTCTCCGAAGCGCCCTGGATCGATGTCATCGTGCGCGGCGAGGGGGAGGAGATTTTCCTCAACCTGATCACCCTGATCGACGAGGGGAACTGGCCCGCAAACCGCTACGATATTGAAGGCCTGGCCTTCCGCGATGGCGAGCAGATCGTCGCCACCAAGGCGGCCCCCACCATCAAGGATCTCGACAGCCTGGAGCCGGACTGGTCGCTCTTGGAGTGGGACAAATACATCTATGTGCCTCTGGGCGTGAAAGTGGCCATCCCCAACATGGCGCGCGGGTGTCCGTTCACCTGCAGCTTCTGCAGCCAGTGGAAATTCTGGCGCGATTACCGCGTGCGCGATCCGAAAAAAGTCGTCGATGAGATTGAAAATCTCGTCACCGAGCACGGCATCGGTTTCTTCATCCTGGCGGATGAAGAGCCCACGATTAACCGCAAGAAATTCATCCAGTTCTGCCAGGAGCTGATTGATCGCGGCCTGCCCGACAAGGTGAAGTGGGGCATCAACACCCGCGTCACCGACATCATGCGCGACAAAGAGCTGTTGTCCTTCTACCGAGAAGCGGGCCTGGTCCATGTCTCGCTGGGCACTGAAGCGGCCGCCCAGCTCAAGCTGGATCAGTTCAACAAGGAGACCAAGGTCGGCGAAAACAAGGAGGCGATCCGCCTGCTGCGCGACGCCGACATCTTCGTGGAAGCCCAGTTCATCGTCGGTCTGGACAACGAGACCGAGGAGACGCTGGAAGAAACCTATAAGATGGCCTGGGACTGGCAGCCGGACCTGGCCAATTGGGCGATGTATACGCCCTGGCCCTTCACGCCGCTCTTTCAGTCCTTGGGTGACAAGGTCGAGATTTTCGATTTTGAAAAGTATAACTTCGTCACCCCGATCATGAAGCCGGAAGCCATGGAGCGCGGCGAGCTGCTCAACGGCGTGATGAAGAATTACCGGCGCTTCTATATGCAAAAGGCGCTCTTCCATTATCCCTGGCGCGGCACCGGGTTCAGGCGGCGCTATTTGCTGGGCTGTCTGAAGGCCTTCCTCAAAGCCGGCTTCAAACGGCAATTTTATGATTTGGGCAAAGCCAATTATTGGGGGCCGCAATCGAAGAAGACGGTCAATTTCAACTTCGACCGCACCCGCACCATCGCCCCCGCGCAGCTCGACGATTGGCAGGCGGCGGCGGACAAGGCCGCGATCAAGCGCGCCAGGCGGTTGTCGGAAAACCCCGAGCCCGTCAAAGCCTGCGGCGGCGGCGAGCAGCAGATGGAAGAGACAACCACGCTCATTGATACGCGGTAAGCGCCATGGCGTTAGCAGAAGTCCTTCATCCCGCCGAGATCGCCCGGCCCAGGGGGCTGATCGGCCCCAATGCGATCCTGCAGACCGAAACCGCTTTGCGCGCGGCGGGCGGTGATGACTTGGTGGAGCGGATCTTCGCCAAGGCCCGCCTCAGCCCTCTCTTACGCAACCGGCCGGAGGACATGATTGACGAGGCGGCGCCGATCGCCCTATTCAAGGCGGTCTTCGACACCTTTCCCCGCCGCGAGGGCATGCGCATCGCGCTCGACGCCGGTCGGCGGACGGGCCGCTATATCCTGGCCAATCGGATTCCCGCGCCGGTGCGGCTTCTGCTGAAGGCCATGCCGGCCCAACTCGCGGCGCCGCTGCTGCTCGGCGCCATTCAGCGCCATGCCTGGACGTTTGCGGGCTCGGGCGAGTGCCGGACTTATCCCGGCGCGCCAGCAACGCTGACCATCGCCGATAACCCGCTGAAAATGCCCTGCTGCGCCTGGCATGTCGGCGTGTTTGAGGTGCTGTTTCAAAGCCTGGTCAGCTCAAAGACGCGCGTGATGCATTTCCCGTCCAAGCCGCGCCAGCCGGATGTGTGCACCTTCAAAATGGACTGGCGGGGCTAAGGCTCGCGCTTTTCATCGGGCTCCGGCCCTAGCCCATAGGGCGCCACGAGGCGCCAGACATGATCCGGGATCATGTTTTTCATCCGCGCCTTCTCCTGCCGGCGCAGGTGCAGTACGGTCTCGGCCGCCTTCATCTCCACCCGGGCGCGGGCGAACTCCAGCCCGCGCGGGCCGATCTTCGGCATCAGCCAGGCGACCAGCGGGCGCACCCAGTCGGGCATGCCGCGCAGCGGCAAGCCGCCTGCGGCGCGTTCGGTATTTGTGATGAAGCCGGTGACGGAGGCCTTGCGCTTGCCGGCGCTACCCGGCTCGGCGAGCGAGGCTTCCTCCGCGATCAGCGAAACGAGCTCCTCGCCGGTTTCATTGCGGACCAACAGCCATTGTTCGCCTTCTCCGCCCATATAGCCCACCGTGATGTCGGCGAGCACATTGGTGTAGTCGACACAGGTCCGGCAGGTGAGGGGAAAGAAGTCCGGCGGCAGCTTGGAGATGGGCAGCTTCAGGAAAGGGATTTCCTTGCGGCGGCCATCCTCAAAGCGCAGCTCCACCTGATAGTCCGCGCGGAACTCCAGATAGGTGATGGTGTCCGGTTCGTCAGACAAAAGCGCTAGAAAATCGTGGAAGCGTTCGGTCGTTGTGTTGTCCGAGCACGGCGTGCCGATGACGTAGAGCTTATCGAGCTCCAGCTCGTCTTCCAGCGCGCGCAAGGCGTAGACCTGGCACGGGATGCCGATCACCGCGACGCGCTTATAGCCGCGCGCTTTCACCGGCTCGATCAACGCCAGGAGCGGGGCGTAGCCCATGCGCATGCCGCGCACTTTCGCGATCCCCTCCGCCTGGGTGACCATCACCGGCACCGGCTTCCAGCGATCCTCAGGATCAGGCGCGACGGTGAGCACCACGTCCACCGCGTCGGTCTCCAGCAGTCGTTCGGCCAGCCGGGTGGCGATGCCGGTCCATTGCGCACCCTTTATGGGGGTGTTTAGCGCGGCGCGCACCATACGCTTGAAGGGACCGAAATGAAGCTCGTCAGGGCGGTTTATATCCCGTGAGCGCCCATGCACTTTGGCTTCCAGGCGCTCATAGTCAGGATTGATGAACTGGCAGGCCCGCCCGCAGGCTTTGGGGTCTTCCAGCCGCGACACCCCGCAATCAGTGCACAAATGCCGCTCCACCGGCTCGCGCACCGGAGGCGCCTCTAACCCTTTGGCGGTGATGAGGGTCTTGACCATGCCCTCAGCCTTGCGCGCCGGGGCGCTGACGTCCAGCCATGCCGCCCGCGACGCGTTGGCGCGTCACCGCGCAAAATATTTCGGTGCGCCGTCCTTGTCCCACAGGCCCCAATAGGCGCCGACATCGCCTTCCTTGGCGATCTTCCAGGCTTCGTCAAAGCCGGCGAAGTAGAACAGCTCGATGCCTTCCTCCTCGCACCAGCGCACCGCTTCGATGAAATAACGCATGGCGTTGGCGCGCGACGGCACGGCGCCGCGATCGGGCGTGCCGATATTCGGCCAGCCGGTCTCGGCGATGATCACCTTCTTGCCATTCGCCACGCGCTGTGCGCGCCGGTACATTTCGCGCATATAGATATGGGCGTGCTCGATTGGATAGCCCTCCCAGAAGGGATAGCAATTGACCAGCACGACGTCGCAAGCCTCAGCCACGCGCGGGTGATTTTCAAACAGGAAGTAGGCGTCCACATAGCCCACCGGAATATCCACGCCAGCCTTGGCGAGCTCGGCCTTGGCGCGCTCGATATACCCGATCAGCTGGTCCTCGGTGAGCTCTTCGCGGAGCAAGACTTCGTTGCCGATTGCGAGAATGCCGGCGTCCCCGCGCTTGGCGATATCCAGGCCTGCGGCGAGCTCTTTCTCGTTGTACTCCAGGTCGTCATCGATCCAGACGCCGACCATGGATTGAAGGCCCAACTCTGTCGCAACACCGGGGCTTAACTCATTGCCGCGCGTGCATGAGAAGGTGCGCACCCATTCGCAATGGTCCGCCAGCATCGCCATGCGTTGGCGGATCTGGTCGGCGCCCACCTCGGTTTTGTTGTCCTGGCCGTCCACATAAGGGCTGAAGGCGAGGCCGTGCAGCTTGGTGGTCACAATCTCCTCAATGACCGAGCCCATGGCCGGTTCGCCCATGCCCTGCGTATGCAGTCCCGCCAGCATCGGCGCCAAGCGATGAAGATTGCCCATGAGAGCCTCCCAGTGTGTCCGACTGGTCTAGGCCAGCCTGCCGCATGCCTTTTGACAACGATGTCATCTTTTGTCCAGAGCGAGGTTTCATGGCTTCGCAAATAGGGCGCAATTGGCGCAGCACCGAGGGCGAGGCGACGGAAAGCAGCGCCTAACCGAGGCTGAACTTGCTGCGGATCTCATCAAGGTGCTGGGCGCCGACCGTCAGCCGAACACCAAGCGCGCCGGACCCGTCCAGCACCGGGAATTTGCGCAGATGGATGTCGACCGACGCAATCGCCTCATAGTGGGCGCACGCGTCGACGATGCGGGTCATCAGCCGTTCCTGGGTGTGGTAATGCCCGTCGCGCGCCAGACGGTCGATCGTCTTGATAAGGGGATCATAGTCGAAGACGTGGCCCATGCTGTCGGCTTCGATCAGGACGAGGTCGGGGCTGATCTCCAGGCGCAGGTCCAGCAGGTGCGCCTGCGGAACGACATCGTCAGGACCAAAGATCCCGATATCAGTTTCGAGCTTCAAATCCGTCAGCTCAATGGTGCTGGACAGGCCCATCGGCGATCTCCTTCAGCGCAAACGGTTGCTCAAGATAGGGCGATTGGCTGGATCGACAGGGCGAGATGCTGCGCCGTTCGGCGCCAAAGCCCTGGGCCGGGCTGCCGGTGCTTCCGGCGGCCGCGGGCCGGTTTTCAGTTTCCTAACCGGGCGGGTCCATGGGAAGAATGGTTGGGTCGTGTTGGAGCGCGGACAAAGAGAGACAGGCTATGACCAAGACCGTCCTGATGATCGGTTGGCATCCCTCAACGGTGAATTACGACAAATATCCAAGCTTAACGCCGGAAAAGCTGGAGGCGAGCCTGCGTGCAGACCAGACCGCGCTCAACGCCCTTGGCTATGACGCTACGCTCGCCTTCATTCACAGCGCTGACACTGCGTCGTCCGACCTGAAGGCGCACCTTGAAGGCGCAGCGTTTGACGTCGTGATGATCGGCGCGGGCGTGCGCAAGGATGACGATCACTTTCTCGTTTTCGAGCAGTTGGTGAATGTGGTCCATGAATTTGCGCCCGGCGCGCGCATCGCTTTCAATACCGGCCCGACCGACTCGGCAGAGGCGGTGAAACGCTGGGCTTGAGCGCGCAGCGGCCGGACACCATCGAACACTTCACGACACCAGGGGGCGAGACTGCATGACGATCACGGCTAGAGCTGCGCGAAGCGCCATTTTTCCGGGGCTTGCGGTGATGATCATCGCGATGATTGCGGCGCCGGGTTTCACGCAAGCTGCGCCTGAGGAGCCGGAGATCTTGCCGCTGCGCGAGCGGGCGCCGGTGATCGACCGCATCATTGAAGAACGCCTCGACACCCTCGTGCCCCAAATCATGCGGGAAGAGGGCGTCTCCCTTTGGCTGTTGATGGCGCGTGAGTATTTTGAGGAACCGGTGATCGCCACCATGTTGGATGCGCGCAGCATGGCCGCGCGCCGGCGCACCATCTTGATCTTTTTCGATCCGGGCGAGGATCAGCCGATCGAACGCCTGACGGTCAGCCGCTATGGGCTCGCCGGCCTGTTCGAGCCGGCTTGGGATCCGGACGTTGAGCCCGATCAATGGCGGGCGGTGGCTGACATCATCACGGCGCGCGACCCGGACACCATTGCGATCAACACCTCAGACCTCACCGCGTTCGGCGACGGCATGACGCTGAGCCAGTATCGCGCGATGATCGATGCGCTGCCGGAGGGCTATGAGGATCGCATCGTCTCCGGGGAAACCTTGTCCATCCGCTGGCTGGAGACCCGCACGCCGTCTGAGCTGGAGATTTATCCCGGGATCGTTCAGATCGCCCATTCCCTCTTGGCGCGCGCTTTCTCACGAGAGGTCATCACGCCGGGCGTCACGACCGCGGAAGATGTCCAATGGTGGTATCGCCATGAGCTGTCCCGCCTAGGTGTCCAGCCCTGGTTCCACCCCTCCATGGGCCTTCAGCGCGCGGGCGAAGAGGGCATGCTGAGCGGCGATGTGGTGATCCAGCCCGGCGATCTTTTATGGACCGATCTCGGCATCACCTACTTGCGCTTGAGCACCGACACCCAGCAGCTCGGCTATGTCCTGCGGCCCGGCGAAACCGCGCCGCCGGAGGGCTTGGTGCGGGGTCTTCAAGCGACTAATCGCGTGCAGGATATCTTGCTTTCCTACTTCCAGACCGGACGCAGCGGCAACGAGGCGCTTGCGCTGACGCGGGCGCAGGCGATCGAAGAGGGGCTTAATCCCTCTATCTACACCCACCCGATCGGCACGCACGGCCATGGCGCCGGGCCGGCGATCGGGTTTTGGGACAATCAAGAGCCCACCGAGCGCGGCGCCGGGCCGCTCAATGCGAATACGGCCTGGGCGATCGAATTGACCTCCTATAGCGCGGTGCCTGAATGGGATGGCCAGGTGGTCGATTTCCGTTCGGAAAAGAACGCCGTCTTTGACGGCGAGACGGTGCGCTATCTCGACGGCCGGCAGACCGAGCTGATCGTGATACCGTCGGATGGCTGACGGGCGAAGTCGGACGAAGCGTTAACAGGCCGCATCGGCCGCGGTCCTGATCCATGGCAAGCTCTTCGTTGAAGTTTTACGAAGGGGTTTGGAATGATCAAACACGTCTTGGCCGCCGCCGCGTTTGTGTGCCTAGCCGCAAACGCATTGGCGTCTGATGAGCATATGCAGCCGGCGACCGAAGGGGTTGAGGCGCCCTCAATCCTGACCATCATCACCTCCGATGATCCGCAAACCCAGCTGATGGCGCTTATATTGACGCGGGCGAGCCGGATTCAGGGCGGAGAGTCGCGCATCCTGTTGTGTTCAGCCGCGGGTGATCTGGCGCTGCAAGCCCCGCCCGAGCGGGCGACCACGCCGCTTGCGCCGCGCAATATGTCTCCGCATGGCCTTTTGTCGATATTGGTGGCGGACGGCGTCACCACCCAGGTCTGCGCGATTTATCTGCCCAATAGCGAGCATACCGCCGCGGACCTGATCGAGGGCGTGACGGTGGCGACGCCGCCGGAGATCGCGGCTGTGATGACAGCGCCGCAGACCCGGCTCTTCACCTTCTAAGAGGGGGGGCATGACAGGGCTTTCAACGCGTTTCAGATAAGGAGAGTGGTATGGCCGCCGCATCAACAGGCGACGCTGCATCCAAGACCGCGGAGTGGGACGCCATCGTCATCGGTTCGGGCATGGGCGGCATGGCCGCCGCCTCGGCGCTGGCCCAGGTGGGACATCAGGTGCTCTTGCTCGAACGGCATCAGACGCTGGGCGGGCTGACCCATAGCTTTTCCCGCGACGGCTTCACCTGGGATGTCGGCGTGCATTATCTCAGCTCCATGGCGCCGGGCGACCGCATGCGCGATTTGCTCAACTTCATCTGCGATACGCCGATGGAGTTCGTATCTCTGGGCGCGATCTACGATGTTGTGCATATCGGATCGGAAAAGCCGCTTTCGCTCTCGCGCCCGTATGAAGCCTATGAACGCGACCTCAAGGACCGCTTCCCAGATCAAGCCGACGCGATCACGGCGTGGACGCAAGCCCTGCGCGAAGGCCGTCAGGCGATGTATAAAATCTTCCCGACCCGCGCGATGCCGGAGATCGCCGGCGACGTGATGGACTGGCTGAACCGGCGCACCATCGAGAAATACTGCGCACGCACCACCCAGCAGGTGATTGACGACCTCACCGATGATCCGGTGCTGTCGGCCGTCATGTCGGCGCAATGGGGCGATCATGGCGGGCGACCGAGCAAAGCCAGTTTCGCGCTGCATGCGACGATCGCGGCGAGTTATCTGATCTCCGGGTCTTGGTATCCCAAAGGCGGCGCCGCCACCTACGCCGAACACATTCTTCCCGCCATCACCAAGCGCGGCGGCGAGGTGCGTGGCGGCGCGGGTGTTGAGACCCTGCTGGTGGCGGACGGCAAGGTGGTCGGTGTGCGCACGCAGGATGGCGAAGAGATCCGGGCGAAAGTCGTGATCTCCGATACCGGCGCGCGGGAGACCATCGATCAGCTTTTGCCAGAGGATGTGGGACCCCAGGACTGGAAGGCGGAGATCCGCGCGCTGCCCTCCAGCATCGCGCATTTCAACATCTTCCTGGGCTTTGAAGGCGATATCGAAGCAGCCGGCGCCACCACGGCGAACCATTGGATCTATCCGGACAGTCAGACCGATGTCGTCTGGACGACGGCGCCCGATGGGCCGCCGCCTCAGATGACCGTCGCCTTCGGCTCGCTGAAAAACCCGGCCCACGATCCCGGCCCGAAGCAAAAACACACCGGCCAACTCCTCGTCTGGGCGGACTGGTCCACCGTCGCCCCCTGGGCCGATCAGCCCGCCGGCGCGCGCGGCGAGGATTACGCCGACTTCAAGCGCCGCGCCGAAAACACATTAATGGCGATGTTTGAGGAGCGCTTCCCCGATCTCGCCAAGCTGGTCGTCCACCGTGACCTCTCCACGCCTTTGTCCACCGTCAGCTTCACGGGGCACCGCGAAGGCGCGTTTTATGGGCTGGATGTGACGCCGGAGCGTGTGATGAGCGATGCGCTGCGTTCCAAGACGCCTATTCCCGGCCTGTTTCTGACCGGTCAAGACGTGACCTGTCCGGGCATCCCCGGCGCCTTGATGGGCAGTCTGCTGGCGGCGGCCAGCGTCGATCGCAAAGTCTTCCTGCACATGCGGTGAGAGATCGGCGCGGCTAGATCCAGCGCCGGACACGGCGGCAATAGGCGTCGTACTCGGCTGAGAATTTCTCCCGGAGAGCGGCCTCTTCAGGCTTGATCTGGAAGGCTGTCATGTAAGCGATGAAACCGGCGAGTAGGATGAGGTTGATCGGGTTTCCAAGCCAGATCATCCAGCCCGTCAGCAGGATTGCGAGGCCGAGATACATCGGATTACGGCTGAAGCGATAAAGCCCATCGATGACGAGGGTCTTGGTTTTTGACGGCTGAAGCGGGGTCACGGTGGTCTTGGCCTTGAGGAAGGCGGCGACCGCGATGAGTTCGATCAACAGGCCGACGGCGATCAAACCGCCGGCGAGATAGGCTTGAAACGAGACGGAAAAGCTGAGCGCCGGGATCTGTTGGGCGATAAGCCACATCGCCCCTCCGGTGATCAGGCCTTGGACAGGCGGCGGGATAATCAGCTTCATGGCAGGGCTCCGGTCAAAACGTGGCTCTTCGAAGGGGGCGCCAGCGGAGCTTTTCCGTCCGGTGCAGACGGTGTCCCGTTTGGCGGGGCGGACAGGGTTGCTCACCAACGCGTTCCGCGTGGTTTTGAGCAACCCTGTCCGTTCCTGAACCCGGCCTATTCGGCTTCTTCGCGCACCAGGGCGTCCATGAAGCGCACGCCCCAGCCGGCATGTCCGACCGGAGCCGTCGGCGTGCCTTCGTCGCGCCAATCGACCCCGGCGATGTCCAGGTGCACCCAAGGCAGGTCCTCCGCGATAAAGGCGCCGATCACTGCTGCGCCGATGGAGGCGCCGGGCGAGCCGCCGATATTCTTGATGTCGGCGATCTGGCTTTCGATCTGGCGGAAATGGTTGGGGTGGAGGGGCAGGGGCCAGACATCCTCCCCAGCGGCGGCGCCGATCTCCATCATCTCAAGGCTCAGCGCCATGTCGCGGGTGATCACCACGGCGTACTCGTCGCCGACCGCGCGGCCGGCCGAGCCGGTCAAAGTCGCGATATTGAGCAGCATGCGCGGCTCATATTCTTCCTGGGCATAGTGCACGGCGTCCAGCAGCATCAAACGCCCTTCGGCGTCGGTGTTGAGCACTTCGACCGTGCGGCCCGACATGGAGGTCAAAACGTCGCCGGGGCGGATGGCGTCCTGGGATGGCATATTCTCCGCCAGCGGCATCACGCCGACGAGATTGATGGTTTCCCCGCGCTCAGCGGCCGCGAGCACCGCGCCGGCCACCGCGGCGGCGCCGGACATATCGGACTTCATATACCACATGCCCTGGCTGTTCTTGATGGAGATGCCGCCGGTATCGAAGGTCACGCCCTTGCCAACCAGTGCGATCGGGGCGTCGCCGCGGTCACCGCCGCGGTATTCAACAATCATCAGGCGCGGATCATGGATCGAGCCCTGGCCGACGCCCATCAACGCGCCCATACCGCGCTGGCGGATGTCGTCGGCGTCGAGAACCGTAATGCGGATGTTGTCGACGCCCTCGAAGGCGTCCTCCACCCGCTCGACGAAGCGTTGGGGCCAGAGCGCGTTGCCGGGCTCGGTGCCCAGATCGCGGGCGAGCGTCACGCCCTCAGCGACATAGGCGAGGTCGGTCTCGAAAGTCTGAGCGTCGGAGGCGCCGGCGCCGACCAGCCGGACTTCGCCGTCCTCAACCGCTTCGTTTTCGGTGCGGTAGGCGCCGAAGTCATAATCGCCCAAGGCGTAGCCGAAGGCGATATGGGCGCCGGCGTTCTCAAGGCCACCCGCCAGACCATCGATGATCAGCGCAAGGCCATCCTCATCGTCTTCCGCCATAGCAGCATGGCCACCCAGATCGTGCAGACGGCGCGCGTTCAAGTCTTCCTCGCCGGCGCCGATCAGGACCACATTGCGGTAGGGCATCATCGCGGGCAGGGCGAGCGTTTCGCCGAACGCGCCGGAGAAGTCCGTCATCTCGATCGCCGCGGCGATCCGGCCGCCGGTCGCCTCATCGAGGCGTTGACCCAGCGCGCTCAACTCGCCACCGGCGCCCACATAAACGACCACGCGGCCGTTTTGCGGCAGTTGGTCTTCGCTGAAACTGAAGTCTGCAGCCGACGCAGACGAGAGCGAGACCGTGCCGGCCATCAATCCTGCAGTCACAAACCGTAAGAACGCCATGGGGGAATCTCCCGAGTGTTTCACCATCGCGGTGGGTGTAAGTCTCGTCCGGTCCAGTGTCCATAAGGAACCCATCGCGGGTGGCGCGCAGTGTGAATAAGGCATGGCCAGCGACGCTGTCAGACAGATGTGGACGTATCCAGAATCTGTCCGACAGCACCGTCTTTGTGGGTTCAAGCCAAGCCATTAATACCGGTAGGTCAAACCCAGTATGGCGTTTCCGCCGGTCACGTCGCGGGCGGCGCCGCTGAACACGTCACCCGGCTCAAAATGGCCGGCATAGACAAAGGCCGAGAGGTGTTCGGTCAACGCAAACCGGGCGTTCACGCCAACATCAAGCCCCACGAAGTCTCCTTCGCCCGTGTTCGCCGGCAGCAGCTCGGTGTTGAATAGCGTGTAGAGCGCGTCTGCACGCTCCACCCGCCAGTAGGCGTGCAGATAGGGCGTGACCCGCAGCCGGGTATTGGTCTGGACGGGGAGGGAGGCTTTCACCCAGGCCAGGTTGCCCGGCCCAAGCGGCTGGGTGACATCTTCATAGACCAGGCCAGAGGCCTGCGGGACCAGGAAGCTGTCGGTCTGACCGTCATTGGGATCCTCATCGCCGGTGGTGAAAAGCGCCTCTAGAACCAGTGAGGGAGACCCTGGCAGATCTGCGAACGGCCGGGCCAGACGGCCGCCGACCTGGAAACCGCCAATGTCTTCACCGGTGGCGTCCACCGATCCGAACTGGACCGTCGCTTCAACATCCCAGGACCAATGCTCGCCCGCCGCGCCCGACAGCCGCGCGCCCGCATAGTTGCGCACGACGTCTGACAGACCTGCCGGCGTGGCGATGTCGTCGCGCCGCCAGCGCACGCCGTAGAGGTCGACATTCAGCCCCTGAATGATACCGGTGGAATAAACGCCGCTAAGGCTGACGCTGTCATCCGTGCCGTTGTCGAACATGTCATTGCGATCCTCGACACCATAGAAGCCGAACGCATCGGTCACCCAGGCGCCGTTGCGATATCGGACCAGCGCGCCATCATAGTCATCGCGCATGATGCGGCCGGCGCGAAGCGCGATGACGCGTCCGCGCCCATAATGCAGCTCCTGGCGGCCCAGGCGGACCAGAAGATCGTTGCGCGATTGACCCAGCGCGTCGCCGAGCGCGAATTCGACGAAGCCCTGGTGAAGATCCAGCGGATCGTCGATCGCTGCGGGGGTGGGGTCTTCACGGCCGCCTACGCTGCCGTGTTTGAGAGCGCCATAGAGGCGCACGCGGTCATTAAACGTCACCGACGCCCAAGGTGTGAGCCGAAGAAAGACGGATTCATCGCCGCCGGGGATCGCGCCGAAGGCTTCATTGCGGAAGTGCTCGACATGGAGGCGGGCGTCCAGTCCGATCGAGGTGGTGATCGTCCCATCGCCCCAGCTTTGATGCTTGAAGGCGGGGGTGGACGCGCCCGCGGCGCTCCAGTCTTCATCCTGCGGCAGCAAAGCGCGCACAGCCGGGGCTTGAACCGTGCCGGGCGCGCGCGGGCGGACATCAACATCCGCCTCAGACGCGCCCAGCGCGGCGAGTAAAACGGCAGTCAACATAATTCACGCTCCTGTCAAAATTCAGGACGGGGCGGCGAGACAGCGGAGCCCGGCGTGAAAGCCGGGCTCCGTGTCCGCCTCAGCGAGTGGGATAGGCCTTAATTCACAGCCTGCGAGTGCGCCATGAAGCTCTCGATCACCGCGCCGTATTCCGGCGTCACCAGCGAGTAGGCCTCCGCCATCACCGGGGTGTTGGCCTCGTCCCAGGTGTCGTGAACCTGGCTGAGGACCGAGAAGGTGCTTTCCACAACCACGCCAGCCTGCTGCAGGCGCGCGATGGTGGTCTGGCTGGCGAGGTCGGAATAGTCACCCGACGCATCGATCGCCGCGATCACGTGATAGCCCTCTTGCGCCATCTCAATGGCCGGGAAGGCGACACAGACACTGGTCAGGATGCCGGAGATGACCACTGTACGGCGGCCGGTGGCTTCAACCGCGTCGCGGATACGCTCATCGTCCCAGGCGTTGATCGGGCCGGCCCGGTCAATGACGATGGCCGAGGGCGCATTTTCGGTCACTTCCGGGATCAGCGGGCCGTTCGGTCCCCCCGGAACCGACGTCGATGCGATCACCGGAATATCGAAAAACTCGGCGACCATCCCCTTGGCCGCCACATTGCGGCGCAGCTGGGTTTGATCGATGTCGTTGACGATCTGCATCAGGCCGGCCTGGTGATCGAGCATCAGGAAAACCGTGTCGTCACGGTCGAGCAGGCGCTGGCCGTTTTCGGTGACCGGCACATCCTGAGCAAAGGCGGCGGTGGCGGTGACCGCTGCAGCCGCGACCGCGACAGACAGGCTGCGGACCGGGGCGGAGAAGAATGCGTTCAACATGGGGAGTCCTCTTGATTGCGACGACCGACAGGCCGTCATGACGAGGACGCATATGGGCCGGCCCGAGCCCGCGGAGTATCCAGGATCGGGGAAAGTCAAAGTTGCCGTAATGGAAATTAAAATGCCATTCGATATCCTCTTATTTCCATCTTGAAATAAAAATTAGGTCTTTAGGTTGCGTACCGGTCCGATAAGCTCGAAGACGGGTGCGGCCGGGCGACGCCAGGGCGTCTAGGCGATGCGTTGGCGGCATAGATCAAAAAGCCGCCGCCTTTAGGCGACGAAGCCGGGGCCTGGCCTCAGCCTTACCCCATCGGATCGTCGATCGACGGGGCATGGCTGGTGAACAGGCGCGGGCCGTCTTCGGTCATGTAGACGCAGTCTTCGGTGCGCACGCCAAAGCGGCCGGGCAGATAAATGCCGGGTTCGTTTGAAAAACACATGCCGGGCTCGAGCGGGGTCTCGTTGCCGCGCACGACGAACTGGTCTTCATGCACGTCCATGCCGATGCCATGGCCGGTGCGGTGGGACAGGCCGGGCAGGCCATAATCCGGGCCCCAGCCTTCGCTGTCATAATAGCGGCGCACGGCGTCGTCGATCGCGCCGATCGGCGCGCCCAGCCGGGCGGTCTCCATGACGATATCCTGGCCGCGGCGGTTGGTGTTCCAGACCCGGCGTTGCTCGGCATCGGCCTCGCCATGCACCCAGGTGCGGGAGATGTCGGACTTATAGCCATGCACATCGCAACCACAGTCCATCAGGATGATCTCACCCTCGGCGACCGTGTAGACCTCGTTGGAGCCATGCGGATAGGCGCTCGCCTCGCTGACCAGGGCAAGCGCGAAGACCGGCCTTGCGCCCCGCGCGCGCGTCGCCGCATTCATCAGGTCACGAATATCACCGCCGGTCATGCCTTCCTGAACTTGCGGGTAAATCTCGCGATAGGCCGCCATGGTGATGTCATTGGCCGCCTGCATCAGTTCGAGTTCACGCGGGCTCTTGATTTGCCGCAGGGCGGAGACGACCCGCGAGGCGGAAACGATCTCACGCCCAGGCGCATCGCTTCTCAGCCCGTCGGCCACGAAGAAGCGGGCGGTGCGTTCAAGGCCGATCGGACCCTCTACGCTGCGGTCATCGAGCACGCCGGCGATCAACCGGTAAGGGCTTTCATGCTCCTGCCAGGTGCGGACCTCCATCTCCATCACCATGAGCTCGCGCAATTTGCTCTCTTCAAAGGCAGGCGCGACGATGACGGGTTCGCCGGAAGCGGGGATGACCAGCGCCGTCAATCGGCTGGCCTGCCGCCAAGCGAGCGCGGAGAAGTAGAGCATGGAGGCGCCCGCCTCGATCACGATCCCGGCGAGGCCCTGCTGGCTCATCAGTTCCTGAGCGCGGGCGATGCGCGCTTCGCGCTCGGCGTTGGAGATGGGCGGTGGAAGGCTGGGCGTCGCGCCATCGCTCTCAGCGCTGGCGGAGGCGGCGGACGCGCCGCTGGCAAGACCCAGCGCGGGAACGCCCAGCGCAGCAAACTTCAAAAGGTCGCGTCGAGAGGTCAAAATCTCGTCCTCGTCCAGGCTCTGGAAATGCAATGATTTTGCACAGCGGCACCCTTGCCCAACACCCTCGCCAAATCAATCGCTCATGCTTGAGCGGTGACGGTCAAGGCGAGGGGTGAAAGAAAAGGGGTGGCGGTGCGGCGAGCCGCCGTCGCTATTCGAGAAAGAGGAGCGGTGATCCTGCCCCTAATTCGTGTTGATCACCGGCGAGATCAGGTGGACCTCAAATCGATTGACCCCCTCGGTGAGAAGGTAAGAGGCGGCCTCGAAGGCGTCGCCTTCAAGAAAAGCCTGCAAATCCTCGGGCCGCCGCCATTCCACGAAGGTGACTTGGGCAGGCGCCTCGCCTGGCGTCGCATGTTGTTCGAAGCGCGGCCCGCGCATCTTGAAGAGAAAGCGCGCGCCCATGTCGTGTAAGGCCGGCTCGATGGCGTCGAGATAATCCTCATAGCTCTCCGGGTGCTCGGGATCGATCCAAGCGACAGCCACGGAGTAGGCTCTGTCTTCGGCGAAGACGAGCTCCACGTCTTCCTGGAGCGCGACGCTGTAAAGCCGCAGCTCGTCCCAGGCGACGGGCCTGAGCGCCTTAATGTCCGGCCATTCAGGATGGCTGTTCAACGCCGCCTCCGCCGTAGCGCTGGGCCAGGAAAAGAAGGCGAATCCGCCGGGTTCGAAATTGCCGGTGACGGTCGCGATCGTACTCAGCGAAACGCCGCGCTGCAGTCCAAGTTCTTGGGCGATCGGCAAGACCCGTTGGAAATATTCCCGCCGGGCGCCCGCCGCCTCGTCGCCCGCTCTATTGATGGTCGAGGAGATCGTGATCAGCTGGCCTTCTTGATAGGACAGCGTGACGGAGCGGGCGGGCGCTGCGGTGTCAGCGTCATCGGCGAAGGCGGTCGGCGGGAGGGCGCCGGCGCTGAGGGCAAGCGCGGCGGCGCTGGCGAAAAGGCGTAAAGTCATATGAGGCATGTGAGGTCTTCCCGGGTTTGAGTTCGACCCCGAGACTGTCACGGCCTTAGATGAGCGGCTTGGATTGAAAAGATCCCCCTATGGTGCGTTATTGAACCATCAGGCGTGCTGCGCGCCATTGGCGCTCCACGCTCTCGCACGCTAAAGCCGGCCTTCGATCAGCGCCCGGCGCGCTTGCAAAGCGTCGGCGAAGTATTTCAGGCCGGCGCGGGCGCGGGCGGTCTTGGCGAAGTCCGGGTGGGTCAAGAGCCAAAAGGGATCTGCTTCGATGACAGGCGCGCCGGCCAGACGCACCAGATCAGGGTCCGGGTCCGCCATGAAACAGGCGGCGCGCCCCATGCCATAGCCGCGCTTGATCGCTTCAAATCGCCCGACGATATCCGTAATCGTCAAACCGATGGGCGCGTTCGGGAAGGGCGATTGACTGAGCCAATCCGACCATCGTGAGTCCCCGCCCGGCGGAGCGATCCATTGCAGGTCTTGCTCCGGCGTGGTGGCGAGATAGTCCTTGTGCGCATAAAGCGATAAGGCCCAGGGGAAAAGCCGCCGGCCAACCCAGTGCTCGGGCGGCGCGTTTGAGGTGCGGATGACGATATCCGCCTCCGCGCGATCAAGATCGACCATGCTGTCCGATCCATCGATGATCAGGTCGATATCGGGATATTGGTTTGAGAAGCCCACGACGTCGTCGAACAGCAGGTATTTGAGCACCAAAGGGCCGACGGAAATCGTCAACGGTCCTGAAAGATTCTGCTCCGCGGCGCGCTGGCGGCGGCTGGATTCTGCGGTGATCGCCTCCATCTTTTCGGCCGCCTCCACGATGGCTTCGCCGGCTTTGGAGGGCCACAGGCCGGAGGGTGATTTTTGAATGATCGGCCCGCCAGGCCCGCCATTGAGATAGGCGAGACGTCGCGAGACGGTGGCGTGGCTCACACCCAACCGGCGGGCGGCGCCGCGCACCGTTTTCTCGCGCACGACGGCGAGGATGAGTTGGTAATCGCTCCACTCCATTGGTACAGATTTGCACCAATGTGCCGCCGTTTCAATCCGCGGCGGTTCAGCCGCCGAGTGCTTAGCTGCCCCAAGTTCACCGGCCGAACCCGGCCCGCACCCTTGGGAGCCTTGCATGCGTTATTCGACTTCCGCCTCCTGTCTCTTGGCGATCGCCCTATTCAGCGGGCAGGCGGACGCGCTCACACTTGACGATGAGGTGCGAGTTTATGAGCGCGCCTTCTTTGACTCCTTTTCACCCCAGACGGCCTTGGAGATCATTGAGCGTCTGCCAGGCTTCACGCTTCAAGAAGCCGATGATGATCGAGGCCTGAGTCTGGGCGGCACGAATGTCCTTCTCAACGGCCGCGCCATAACCGGCAAAGGCGAAGCGGCGACCAATCAGATCGCCCAAATCACCGCCGACAGCGTGATCCGCGTGGAGATCTTGGACGGCGGCAGTTTAGATATTCCGGGCTATACCGGTCTGGTCGCAAATATCGTCACTCAAAACACGGCCCTGAGCGGCGCTGTTCAATGGGAGCCGGAGTTCAAACGCGGCAGCGCGCCAGCATTGGCCAACGGGACGTTCAGCCTGTCCGGCCGGTTGGGCGAGGTGGACGCCAGCCTGGCGCTCGATTCAACCGCGGTCCGTGTGACCTTTGCGGGCCCGGAGACTCTATCGACCGCAGACGGAGGCGTGTTCGAGCATCGCGACGAGATCTTCGCGATTGAAGGCGACCAGCCGACCCTATCGGGGAGCCTGACTTGGGACCGAGGTGATGGGCGCGTGTTTAACGCCAAGGCGTCGCTGGGACAGTTGGACGTCAATCGTGAGCAAATCTCGATCTCTAATGCTGTTGAGGCGCGCGGGTTTAGCGGCGTGAGTATCGGCGCTTTCGCCCAAGAGGAGACCAGCGCTCGCTTTGACGCGGACTATACCCTTCCAGCCTTTGGCGGGGCCTTGAAACTGATCGGCGTGGCTGCGCGTGACGACAACACCACGCAAACCCGTGTGAGAGTCGATGACAGTCTCGGCGAGCGCCTCTCCCGGCGCGGCTTTGACGAAGACAGCACGGCGCGCGAAGCGATTGGACGGTTTGAACAAAGCTGGGGCGGTGATGGCCGAGGCTGGCAGCTGGCCGGGGAGGGGGTGTTTAATGCGCTCGATTTGGATACGGCGCTGTTGACGTTCGACACCAGCGGTCAGGACGGGGTGACCGCCATCATCACTGATGCAACGACGATTGAAGAAATCCGCGGCGAGCTGACACTGACCCATAGCCGCAGCCTGTCGCCCAACGCCGACATGCAGCTCTCCATCGGTGCGGAGACATCCACCATCAGCCAGGGCGCGATTGAGCGTGAGTTCTTTCGGCCTAAAGGCTTTGCGTCCTACACGCTGCGCCCGACACCGGACTGGACCTTGAGCGCCCGCGTGGCGCGCGAGGTCGGGCAGATCCGGTTTCGTGATTTCGCCGCCTCGGTGTCCTTGTTCGAGCAGGTGGCGACGGCTGAAAACCCCGAACTCGTGCCGGAACAAGGCTGGGTGCTGACGGGGCGGGCTGAACGGCGCTTCAGCGCGGGCCATATCGCGTCACTGGAGCTCGAGCATCGGGGGATCAGCGACCTGGTGGACCGTATTCCGCTCGGCGAAAGCGGCGACGCCATCGGCAACATCCCGGAGGCCACGCAGACGCGTCTTGAGAGCCGCATCACGCTCTTGGGCGCCCCCTTTGGGCTGGACGGAGCCCAGCTTGATCTTCGGGGCAGCTGGATATGGTCCTCGGTCACTGATCCGATTGAAGGGTTTGACCGGGAGATTGGCGGGGTGCGCTTGCACGATCTCAGAGCGGAATTTCGTCATGACCTGCCGGGCACGGATTGGTCTTACGGCTTTCGCTTCCAGGACCTGAAGCTGGCGCCAGTCTATCAGTCGACACTGGTGCAATTCAGAAATGTCCCGGGTGGTGGGCTGACGCCCGGTGAGAACGCCGTTTTCGTCGAGCGCGGCGATCTGTTCGGCTTGCGGGTGCGCGTGGAGGTCTCTGAGTTCCTCGATCAAGACAGCGAACTGACGCGCGTGATCCACTCAGGCCGGCGCGATATTGCGCCCGTCGACCGCATCGAAACGCGCGCTCGATCCCTGCGCGGCCCGTATCTGCGCCTGGGTGTTGGGCGGACGTTTTGACCGCTGCCCGCAAGCCGACGGATTTGATGTGGAAGTTTGGATCATGGTCGTCGCGCTGAATGCGGACTGGACCCAAAGAAGGCTGGCGGAGACGAAGGGATTCGAACCCTCGATACCCTTTTGAGGTATACTCCCTTAGCAGGGGAGCGCCTTCGACCACTCGGCCACGTCTCCACTCACGGGTTTAGCCGCTATCCGCCTTGTTTTGCAATGCATCTCGGCTGCCAATTGCAGCGCCTGAAATGTGGCAAGATGCACGGGAAAGCGGAACACATCATGAACATCCGCCTTAAAGCAGGGGAAAACGCGGGGAGTCGTGGGCAGAGCGCTAGGCATCGGAGGGCGCGTTCACAAGCTGTTCCAGCTCCTGTGCGCTGGCCAGGCTGGTTGTGAGGCTGTTGGGGTGGGCAGTCTACAGGTGCGGCCGGACGAGTAGGAACTCTTTTGGTTCCATTTCTCCGTCGTCGCTCTCTTCCATAGTCAGAAGGATATCTCCGACGATCTCGTCTTTTCCAAAAATCGATGCAGGCAAAACGCTTTTTTCGAGGTGCATCGGGATTCGCTTATCGAATAAATCTGGGCAATGCCCGGCCCAGCCAAGCTTTTTCCGGTCTTTGTCCATTGCGTGCAGAACAATCCTGACGCCTTGGTGAAAGCTTGGGGGATGGGTCGCTTTTTCGTGATCGTCGGCGAAATCAATCGGAAGGCCTGCGGCGGCTTGCGCATCACGCACGGCGCGCTCGGAGACCAAGACAGCACCGCGGCCATCCTTTATCGCCACACCGTCATGATTTCGGGCAGGAGCAAAAACGGACTGAGACGCAGACACGACGGCCCTTTGGCTTTTGCCGGTTACAAGCACCTCGACGGCAGCCGCAATTCGATCAACCGCAACGCCCGAAATCTTAGCGGCCCTGCTAAGCAAGGAGGTTTTGGTTTCATCAAGCGAAGCCTTGGAGCGCCCAGGAAACAGCGCGTCGAACGCTTTTGAAATGCCATAAATAGCAACTATCATGACCAGAACCGTCACAAGTGTATCGTACTCGTCAGACATGGGCATTCCTGTCAGCCGCTCCACAAGCGCCGGGACTTCCTCTTCAAGCGCGTCCTGATAAGACACTACCACAGCGAACGCGAACATCTCCTTTAACGGGCTCTGCTGGCTGAGCAGCGACACCGATACGTATTTCGGCTGGAAAGTCAGGCCGGGAACGATGTCGGAAATTAGGCCCAGGGAGGTGCGCATGAGTTTGGCGTGGGCCTGAATGGATCGGACCAAGTCCTCCACCGCCACAGGCTTGTCCACGTCGTACTCTACGCCGTGATTCAGTATCAAATCCAAAGGTCGCCCCCGCCCTAAAAGACCAGCGGCGAACTCTATACAGCCTTCGATTTATCGACAATGCCTGGCGCCCCTTGGTGCAACAGTTGCGTAGGGCAGAGACCCTTTCGGCTTCCTCCAGCGAAAACGTCTCCATGGGCGGGGCCTCCTATTCAATGACCCGGACATTCGGACGGGTGACCTGGTCCTCATCGAGGGTGTCAAAATAGCTCCAGCCATGGGCTTTGACGTCCTTGGCGAGCCCCGGTGTGGCGAATTTCACATAGCGGTCCGCAAGCGCGAGCGAGCCCCAGCCCGCTTCGTCACGGATTCGCACGAGATCTTTGGTGACCGCCATCGCCCAGGTCGCCCAGGTGTGGCGCAGGATGTGTTCGGTGACGTCGTGCGGATCAAGGCCGGCGCGGATCACCGAGGTTTCAACAGCCTTCAATCGCGTGCCGCGCCCCTTCTGGACGGTATAGGGTTTGCCGCTGTAAGAGCGGAAAACAGGCCCTCGCTCGCCGAGATTGGGCAGAGTTGAAAGGGCGGCGCGGACGCGGTTGGAGATGGTGACCACCCGCTCAGCGCCGTTTTTGGGCTCGCGCAGGATGGCGTAGCCGTAATCAAGAAAGACGTCGGCCGCGTCCAGACGCAGCGCTTCGCTTTCGCGCGCGCCGACGCCGATCAGAAAGGTGACCAGGGCTGGTGTCCAGACATTGGCGTACCGCCGATCGGCGCTCGCCGCAGCGGTGATGATGCGCTCAGCTGCGCCGGGGGTTAGAAAGCTGATCCTGCCCTTGCCCTCTTTAGGGCGGCGGATCACCCGGCTGGGATCGTGGTGTCGCAGTACGGCGCTGATCGGGCCGTGCCATTGCCGCCGAAGGGTCGCCGGATGGGCGCCGGGATAGGCTTTGCGGCCTTCGCTGTCGATCGTCTTCTGATCGAGCTCTGAGGGGGTCTTGGCGGCGATCCGGTCAAGGATCCGCTTTAAGAAGCGCGCTTCACCGCCGGCCTGGAGATAGTCATAGGCGAGCTCATCAAAGCTCGGCTCTGGCGGCCGGTTGTTTAAGCTTTCTTCGCGGAGCCGCGTCGCGTGCTGCTCGAGGATCGCCTGGGCTTCGTGTTCGCAAGAAGCGCCCGTGCTGATCTCTCCGGCTTTAACGCTATGACGTTGTCCGTCGCGCCAGACGCTGACACTGCCCCGGATGTACCAGTTCGGGGATTTTTTGAGATTCCGGTAGAGCTTGAGCGGCATGCCAGCTTCTCCGCAAGGCCGGCGAGTTGAGAGGCGGTGAGCATGCGCCGCCGGCCGATCTGAGTAAATTTGGCGCCGGTGCGGGTGATCGCGGCTGAGACCGTGCGCTCGGGATTCTTGAGGCCCGCATCGTCGAAGCGCAAGACTGCCGCCGCCTCGGCGAGGGTGTAAAGCTTTTCCTGGACAGGCGGGGTTCTAGGCATGTTTCGTCTCAGCCTTGGTCTCGCCGTTCATCGCCTCAATCTCCGCCTCAAGGATCCGCGCCGCGAAGCTTAAGAAGATGTGGTCAAGTTCGCCGCGTTCTTCAGCCTTGGCGGCGAAACCGCGATATTTCTCGGCCAGCCGCTTGAGGAGGTCGCGCTCGGCCTGCCAGCCGGTTTTAACGGCCAGCGCGGCGATCGCGTCGGCGCTTTCCTCCAGATCGCTTTGAGACGTGAAATCCTCGATCGACCACCGTGCGGCGATCGCTTTGGCTTCGGCGCGCAGATTGGCGGTCATCGTCCGCTCCATGCTGCGCCTCCTTTTGCAGGAGCCCGATCGCCGCGCCCCACATCCGCCGCAGCCTGTGCGTCGGCGATGCGGACCGGCAATTCGGTGGGGACGTCCTCGCCGGTCCAGCCGTCTCGGCCGCGGCCGGCGATGAGCAGGGCTTCGCGTCGCGTGTAGCGCCCGGCCTCGGCGAGGGTGCGGGTATAGCCCGCGCTTTTGCTGCGCCACCAACAGCCGTTGATCACCGAAAACACCAGCCAATCGCGGCGCCGGTCCTCGGGATAGTTCAGCACCGTGATCGCGCGCGTTCGGTTTTTGGGGCGATGGATCCAGCCGCGCTCTTCAAGCCCCTTGAGCAGCGAGTGGATGGTGCTGCGGCTTTTAAGGCCAAGCGCGTGCTGGAGTTCGGTAAGGCTGGGCGCCCCGCCAGTTTTTTCAATGGCGGTGATGATCGCCTCAAGGCAGTCTTTCTGCCGCTCCGTCGGCGTCGCCGGCAAGGGCGGCGGCAGATCCGCTGCACCTGGCGGCGGGCCTTGATCGGCGGTGCGCTCCTGGCGCGAGGTGTCTTTAAGCATCGCGGCCGTCATCTCCAGCTCCCCACCTTCAGGCTGATCAAGGCGGCCGCTTCTTCGATCTCATCGCCGGTGCCGGCTGGAAGCAAAGCGCGGGCGAGCTCCAGGCAGGGGTGATCGGGCCAGTGATAGGCCGCCGGCGGGATCCGGTCCTGGGCGCTGGCGTCAAAGAAAAAGCGCGCGCCGCAGGCTGATTTACGCGCCGCAAGCAGGTGGGCGGCCGCTTTGGAGACGTCGTCGGACGCGTCGGCGTGAAAGGCGCGGCGTGCTTGCCGGTCGGGTACGAGATGCATGTCTCCGCTCGCTTGTGCGATCTCCGCCAAGATTTCGGCGGCGCGCGCCGCATCGCGGGCGGCGGATTCCAACAGGCTTTGCACGAAGGGTTTGCGGCCTGGCGCCGGTTCGATCCGGACGCATGCGCAGGCGGCGCCCGGCGTTGGGGTGAGGGTCGATGTATCGGTCATGGGTCAATGCTCCCCGACCGCGCCGAGATAAAGCTCAAGCAGGGCTTCCTGCTCTTCGCGCTCGTGGCGGTCTTGTTTGCGGATGGAGATCACCTTGCGCAGGACCTTCGTGTCGTATCCGAACGACTTGGCCTGGGCGTAGACCTCCTTGATGTCGGCGGCGAGCGCGGCTTTTTCCTCTTCAAGGCGCTCGATACGCGCGACGAGGGCTTTAAGCTGCTCGCGTGCGGCCGAGCCCATGGCGTCGCCATAGTCCTTCTCCGGCGCGGCCTGTTCGGGGGCGTCGGGGAAAGCCTCGCGCGTTTCGGGCCCGGCGATCGCTTCAGTCATCGATCACGTCCAGCGTGTCGATGCGCGCCGAGGTAATACGGCCTGCGCCGGCATAGCCGGGCGCGATCATCAATCGCGCGCGGGCGGGGTCTCCCGGCGGGCAAAGCAGGGCTGTAATGACGGCGCGGCGCGTGCGTCCGCCACGGGTAAAGGCGACCGTCTGGCCGACCTGGAACCCGTTAACGGCGACGATCCGCTCAACAGCCGGCGGCAGGGCCGGTCGCGGTCGGCGGTGGTGGTCCAGTGTGATGAGGTCGCCCATGCGGCTCTCCTTTGGTGTGGCGCGGTCCAAGCCGCGAACAGGGCGGGACATTTTCGCAGAAAAATGCGCCCGTCAAGAAAAAACGCAAAAAAATGCGAGCGACTCAATCAGCAAAAGGCGGCTAGCTGACGGTCCGGAGGTTGCAATGAGGCGAGAGATCGATTGGGGCCGCGCGGTGCCGGTTGCGGGGCGCCTGTCGTTAAAGTGGGGCAAGCGCAAAACGGCCTACACTGTAGAGGTGATGGCGGTCGATTTTCGATACGAAAGCCTCGGCCCGTGCTTGACGGTCGCGCTTGCGAACGGCGAGCAGCGTCGCTTCTATGAAAGCAAGTTAAGCGACGTCGTCGACTTGGAGACTGGGCAGGCGGTCGCAAGTCTTTTTGCATGGGCGGAAGAACGTGTTGGGCCAAATCCGCCGTTGCTTCCCGACCCAGCAGATCACGGTCTGACGGTGGGGCTAATCTATCGTCAGCGTCTCGGGCGTTCCGGGGCGCGCGACACCGCCTATGTCGTGCGGCCGAAGGAGGTGTATTTTGATGCTGATGATCGGTGCGTGTACATTGGCGGCGGCTCCCTGACAGAAGAGTCCGCGCACGGACAGCTGAACTGGAAGCGCAAGTTTGACGACCCCGCTCGATTTGTAAGCTTTTATGATCGGGACACGGGCGAGGTTATCGATGACTTGCGCGCGTGGCTGACAGAGCGGGCAGATCAGGCCGGAGAAAAAATCTTCGGAATAAACCGCTAAAGCCCTGAACGTCCCTTGCGGACGACGCTTACAAAGGGCATTGCGCGCCTAATTCGAACGTTCTCACGTGGCGGTGATCCATCCCACGACAAAAGATTGTAGGTGTCTGGCTCGTACCCCCGCCGCACCTCCTTAAAAAGCATTTCGCCCTGCATTGTTTCAACAGCGCACGGCTCTCCGAGCACCGCGCCCAAATCAACGTGGTCTCGTTTCTCGCAATAGATCACGTCGCCATCGCGGAACGGGGGCATTGACCCGCCCCGGATCTCCATGGCGAACAGCTCGACATCTGGCGACACCCCCAAGGGGCGCGACACCTCATAAAATCCTTCGTTCTCACCCATAGCTTCAAAAAGCTGGATCGCGTTTCCTGCGCCCAGATAGCCCTTCACCCACACGCGAAACCGGGCGGGTGGCGGGCCGTAGTCAAGCCCGTACATTTGGTCGGCGGAGTGGAACCCGGCAGCCTCTGCTAGCTTCTGCTCGGTGTCGCTACGCAGGTTGCGCGTGCTTCCTTTGACGAACGCGCGGAGGGTGGATTCTCTCATGCCGGCAGCCTGCGCCCAGCCAGCCTGGGTCAGGCCGCGCTCTTTCATGATCCGCCTTACAGCGGCGCGTTTTTCATCAGAAGTCAGCATCACGGCACCGATACCACCGAAGCTGAGAAAGCGCGCCCGCATAAAAATGCGAGATAGGCGTTGACGAAACGCAGAAAAATGCGCAGCAATGGGCGAGCTTTTTCATGAGGTGCGCATGACGCAGATCGACAGATATCTGGAGGGCATCAAGCTGCGCTTGCAGGCTGTGCCGGAGAAGGGGCGCTCCCGGCTCGCAGTGGAGGCGGGCGTCGGCGAGTCGACTTTGCGATTGATGGCCTCGCCAGACTGGCGCCCGAGAACGCTGGCCAATCTGGCGGCGCTCGAGCGCGCTTTGCCCGCACTTGAGGAATCGGACGCCGCAGAAGTGCTGGCGGTGCGTGCGCCGAGGTCGCTATGAATGTTGATCGCTACGGCGCCGCTGGCGCGACCTTCGTTTACTTCCTGCGCCCGGTTGGCGCGGCAGGGCCGATCAAGATCGGCCTTTCGCGCTATCCCGAGACGCGTCTGCGGGTGCTCATGGCCTGGTCGCCGCTGCAGCTGGAGATCGCGGCGCAGACGCCGGGCGACCGGGATTTGGAGATGCGCCTGCATGGCGCGTTCATAGGCGCGTGGACCCATGGCGAGTGGTTTCGTCCCGTCCGGCCGCTGACGTCCCTCATTGACGCTGTGCGGGGAGGGCGTCTCAGCGTTCTCGGCAAGCTTGGCCCGTCGGTCAATCTCGCCGCCCGGAACCGCCCGCCAATGGCGGCGTTGAACCGAGTCAAGATCGGTCTTGCCACGCGGCTTGCGGCGGTGATGGGGGTGCCGGCCTGGGTGTCGGGGGATTATTCGAAGTTTCAGCGCCATGGCGATCTAGCGGCGGGCGCCCGAGTGTGCGCGTGGCTGGAGCGCGTCGCGCCCCGGCCGGCGAGCACATCGACCGGGTTCTTCGCGGTCCTTGCCGCCAATCGCGCGAACAATCCGCCGATCCCGCCTGGCGTCGCGGCGCAAACCCAGACGGCGGGCGAGGCGGGCGATGTCGCGGGGGGTGAGGGGGCGTGTGCTCATGCGCCCACCCTGCCTCAGGGCGGCGGCGTTTGCGCGTCAAAAGCGGTTCAAAAAATAGGAGAGGATGGCGGCGATGCCCTTTGATCGGATCACGAGCGAGGGCGACCGCGCCGCCCTGCGCCGCGCGGCGCCCTCGGCGCTGAAGCGCCATGGCGCGACCGCGCGGGAGTTTTCAGAGGCGTCCGGCTGGGATGCCTCAACCCTGTCGAAATGTCTCAACCGGACCAATCCGGCGAATGCGGATCATTTCCTGCCCATCGACCGCGCGGTCGAGCTGGATCTTTTCCTTGGCGAGCCGGTGATGACCCGCGCGATCGCGCGCCTGACCGGCTGCGCGGTCTACCCCTTGCCCCAGATCGATCCGGCCGGCGCGGGCGCCTCGGTGGTCTCTCAGATGCTGTCCGAGTTCGGTGAGGCGCTCTCCAAGCTGGGCCAGGAGCTGGCCAATGACGGCCGCATCGACGCCGCCGATGATCTTGATGGCCTGATTGAAGAAGTCAGCGAAGCCGTCGAGGCGGGCGCCGCCGTGCTGGAGCATGTGCGCGCCTTGCGCGACGCGGCCGGGAAGGGGGCTCTATGACCAACTCCCCCCTCAAGCCCGCCTTGCTCGAGGAGCTCGCCCGCATCGCGGCGCAGGATCCCGACTTCATGGCCTGGCACGCCATGGTCAGCGCGTCTGAGCGCGCGGCCGTGCTGGACATCGAGGCCGAAGCCAGCGCCTCGGGCGGGGTCCGCGTTGATGTGACCGTGCGCTTTGAGCGCGATTTCAAAGACGGGGAGGGCGCTGAATGAACAGGCTCAATCCCCTTGTGGTTCACCGCGTCCTGGTCGGGCTCCAGCTCGCCGGTCAGGCCGCTCTTTGGTTCATCCTGGGCGGCGCCATTGGTGTGGCGATGGTGGAATGGTTGCTGATCCCGGATCTGGTCGGAGGCGGCCATGGGTGAGGCGGTTTTCTCAACCCTTGAGGCCCCGTCCTATTCCGCCGAGCTGGAGCCGAGCGGCCCCGGCAATCCCGGCCGTCTGGAGTGGGTCGCGCTTGAGCGCTTGGTGATCGACACGCGCTATCAGCGCGAGATCGGAAAGCGCGGTGCGAAGACCATCAAGGCGATCGTCGAGGCCTTCTCGTGGGCCGAGTTTGACCCGGTCGTCGTCGCGCCGGCGGATGGCTTGGAGGGCAAGCTGGCCGTCAATGACGGTCAGCATCGCGCGACTGCCGCCATGCTCCATCCCGATATCGAGGCGGTCCCGTGCTGGATCCACGAGATCGATCTGGCTGGTCAGGCGAAAGCGTTCAATGGTGTGAACGGCCGCGTGACGGCGATGAGCCATCTGCATTTGCACCGCGCCGGTGTCGCTGCGGGCGACCCGGATGCGCTCTATGTCGAACGAGCGTGCGCCCGCGCCGACGTCTCCATCGCGAAATATCCAAAGGCGCAGCGCTTTATGGCGCCGGAGGAGACGATGATCGTCACCGTCCTCTCCAAAGCGCTCAAGGAGCATGGCGAGCGCCCGGTTGTGGCCGCGCTCCAGGCGATCCGCAAAGCCTGGCCGGATCTGCCCGGTGCAGTTAATCGGCTCGCCTTCGAGGTCGTGTTGGCGGCCGCGCTTGATCGGCCGGGCCGCAGTGTCGAGGCGCTCGCGTCCGTGCTTGAGGATCTCGATTTTGAAAGCCTCTCTGACCAGATGCGGCCGATGTCGAGAGGCGGCGGGGGATCGGTAAAGTCGCTGGTCGCCCGCCGGGTCATCGCTCTGGCTCGGGAGGCCGATCATGCCTGACGGGTCAATGGCCGAAGTCCGCCTGCCGCGCACCGTGGTGGATCGCGCTCTGTATGACGCCGTGGTCGCCGAGCGCGATGCGCTTATCGAGGAGTTGGCGTTCTACAGGTCGGAGGCCGCCTTTGAGGCGGACGAGTCGCGGCGCGGGCCGTCCGCCTGGGCTTTGACCCGAACCGAGGCTTACATCATGCGCCTTCTCGCGGCGCGCAAGCTGGTCTCGCGGGTGGTCATCGAGATGAACTGGCCGGGCGGGGATGGGCGGCACTCCAACGGCGTTGATGTCGCCTTGACGCGCTTGCGCACACGTCTGCGCCGGTTCGGCGTCAAGATCGAAAACCGCCGCGGGGCGGGGTGGTATTTGTCGCCGGACCTGCGCGAGCGGGTTCGCGCAGCGCTCGAGGTCGGCGCACCTGCGCGCCTGGGTTCGCCGGCGCGGGCTGTGGGTCAGACATCCTATCGCGATAGCGATGTTGCGCGCGCGGTGCTCTCGGCCTGCGCCAAGCGGCCATGCTTGCGCAAGACTCTATGCCTCGCCGCGCCGGGTCACACCGGGCGTTTGTCGCGCATTCTGGACCGGCTGGAGCGTCGCGGATTTCTCGAGGCGCGCCGGTCGGGCCGTGAGGTGTGGCGATCGATCACGCCGCGCGGCGAAACACTGCTAGCGCGTTTGGAGCGTGTCTGCGTCCGGCGTCGCAAAGGCGCAGCGTCATGAGTAAGGTCTCGCGTATCGCCCCCGCCTGGACCCACACGCTCGCCATGGCGCGCGCCGGCCTGGCTCCGGCGCGCAGCAGCGCGGAGATCCTGTCCGCCTGCGCGGCTGATTTTGATATCTCGGTTGAGGATTTGCTCGGGCGTGGCCGGTCCAAGCGCTGTGTCGCCGCTCGTGCGGCGGCCGCCTATGCGCTGCGCCTGGAGCGGCTTTTAAGTTGGGACCGCTTGGGAGCGGTGCTGGGCGGTCGTGATCATGCCACCGCGCTTAATCTCGCCGCGCGCCATAGCGCGCAAACGGGCCTTCCGCCTCTGACGGAGCTGCGGCTTGAGCCGTGCCGCGCCTGGCCGCTCCGGCGCGGCGGGCTGGCCCGCCCTGCGCCTCAAGGCGCGCCGTCGGCGCCGACGAAACTAACGGGAGATGAGGATATGAATGAGAGCTGGTCGCTCGCCGATGTGCGCCGGGTTTACGCCGCGCTGATTACCGACAAACAGGCGGTCGCTGAGGCGGCCGACGCGCTCGGATTTTTACCGCAGACGCTGGACGCATCGGCGCGCGCCCTGCTCATCCTGCCCCGCGACCTCGCGCCGCCTTTAAGTGTGGTCGAGGAGATCTGGCGCCGCTCGGTGGAGCGTCCGCGCATGAGCGCCGGCGAGCTGGAGACGCTGAAGGCCGAATGGGTCAAGCCGGGCGCGACGCTGCGCGATGTGGCCCTTAAGCTGCGCCGCCGGCCGGACATGATCCGCCGGCGCGCGCGATCTTTGGGGTTGGGCGAGGTGGGATCCGGCGTCGATTATGTCGAGCCGGCGATTCCTCCGGACGCCCGCCGGGCCGCCGAGGCGATCGCGCGGCCGCATTCCTGTCTCGACATTGCAGAAGCGGCGAACATCCATTCAGCCTCCAAGGCGGCGGTGCGCGCCGCCCTGCGCGAATTGGATCCCGATCATGAGGCGCTGGAACGCAAAAGCGTCCAGTGGCTGCGGTTGGGTGATAGCGGGCCGAAAATGTCCCAGCCCGAGCTGGTGGCGCGGCGCCTCGCCCCGCTCAAGGCGCGGGCGCGCCGCCTGGTGGGCGCGGGCGTGACCTGCCCGCACGCCCTGGCGCGAGAGCTTGATCCGCTGCGTGAGCATCGCCTGACCCCCGATCAAGCCGCAGCCCTGGCCCGGCCGGAGCCGGAAACGATCGGCCCGCCCCCTCAAAGCGCGCGCATCAGCGCCCGGCCGCAAGAGGCCGCCCATGGCTGAGGCGTGTGAAATCAGCGCGGCTTTGGAGCCGGTGGCGGTGACCACCGCCTCGCTGCGCAAAGCTGCAATCCTGCATAGAAATAGCGGCAATGACCGCGCGCCCGCGTCCATGATGTGCCCGGCCTGCGCGCAGGGCCGCTTGTCCGCCCGGCGCCATCGCGTGATCTGCATCGGCTCGGAAAACACCCGCGCCTGCGGCTTTACTGCCGGGGCGCTGAGCTGGGTGATGGCCGGCGCGCTTGGTGAGACCTTCAACACGCCCGAGAAGGCCCGCGCCCATATCGCTGCGCTCTTTAAGGCGGTCGGCTGGCGGCCGGTTTGGGAGGCGGATGCCCCGTGACGCCGCTTCCCGAGGTTTTTGCGCCGCCGGCCGAGATCCGCACCGCGATCGCGCCGGCCCAGATCGAGTATGTGGTCAATTCGCTGGGCGAGGTGCTCGAGCAGTATGTGCTGCCCGAGATCACCGCCCACGACGCCCGCCTGCGCGCGCGAGGGCTTAACCCCCATGGCCCGGTCGTCTTTGTTTCGAGGCGGCGATGACCCGCTTAACGCTCCGCCTTCTTCGCCGTGACGACTTTATGGGCCCGTGCGGCCCCTTTGCCGCCCGGCGCTTTGAGCATGCGGCCGGTCGGGCTGGTGAAGTGCAGGCTGTGCTTGAGGGT
The DNA here is from genome assembly GCA_964484345.1 of uncultured Oceanicaulis sp. Lineage (GTDB taxonomy): Bacteria > Pseudomonadota > Alphaproteobacteria > Caulobacterales > Maricaulaceae > Oceanicaulis. Next base: position 74,805 of record CAZAGE010000002.1, read on the forward strand.
CATCCGGGTCGCGATCGCCGCTTCAAACAGCCGGTCGGTGGAGGCCTTGCCGCGCTTGGGCGCGAGCAGCTGGCGGACGACGCGCGAATCAACCCGCATCCGCTTGGCGAGCTCGGCCTGTGCACCGTGGCCGTACTCTTTCGCCCAGCGGTTCAGCGCGATCTTCAGGCCGGCATACGGGGTGAGGGGGATTTTATGCTTGATGGCGCGCGAGATCTTGATCTCGCCGGGGATGTCCTGGTCGGTCGCCAGCCGGTGCAGGGCGGCTTCCTCAAGGGCGCTGATGGCGTCCTGGACGGCTTCATCATAATCCGCGCCGCCAGCGGCGACTTCAGGCCAATCGGGCAGGGTGATGACGACTTCGTCGTCGAAGGTTTCAACCTTGGCCGGATAAAGCGAGGCCGGGCTCAGGGTCTGTGTCAATGTGATGCTCCATGCGTTAGTAAAGTTAAGGGCGCTCTGGGCGCCGCGCCGGGCCTAGAAGGCGTCCGGCGGTATGTTGAGTTGCTTCATCATCGCGGCTTTAAGGCCCTTTTTGATCTCGCCGGACTTTACGGTGGTGATGCCGTCCGGGCTGACTTTCACCATCCGGTGACCGCCTTTGCCGCGCTGTGGTTCGACCGTGACGTCGCGGCCGTTTTTGCGGGCCCATTTTTTAAGCTTGCGGATGAATTCTTCGCCGTTCATGCGGTTATATATGCCCGGTTTCGGGCTGCATTTCAACACCTAAACAGGATAAATCGGACCGGTTTTGCGCCGGTCGGAGAGGAGGGCTTGTGAACCAGGGACCCCGTCTTGCCGTCATTCCTGCGGCCGCCCTCGCCGATGTCGCTTCCGGGCGGCTCAAGGCTATGGATTTGCGCGTTCTGTGCGCTTTGGGAAGCTTCACCAACAAGCAGGGCTGGGCGCGGGTGAAGACCGAGTCTATCGCCGAGCGGGTGGGGCCGAAAACCGCGCGCGAGACGGTTTCGCGCTCTTTAACCCGTCTGCGCGAGCTGGGCTGGGTGGAGAGCCGGGCGCCCAAGCGCGGGGGCAGTTTCGCCCATGCCTGGCGGGTCAATTTAAACCCCGATATCGACCCCGAATTCGATGAATTGGAGGAGGAGGACAGCCGGTCGGAAAAAGCGGACAAAAACGCGCCTGAAACTGCCGAGCCGGGCCACAAGGACTCGTGCCTTGCCGAGGGCGACGACCCAACATCTTGCGATAAACAGGCGGAGTGCTGTGACGAAACGGTCACAGCCGGGTGTGACGAAACGATCACAGCTGGGTGTGACGAAACGGTCACGGCCGGTGTGACCACTGTCGTCACGGCCGGTGTGACCACTGTGGTCACACCTATAACAAAGCTTAACGATGTATCTAACGATACCCCCCTACCCCCCAAAGCGGGGGGCGCGGCCTCTCGGCCCGCCTCGCCGCCCGATGGCGGCGGGCCGTCGGCCGCGGGATCAAAACGCAGCGCCTCATCCGGCGAGGACGGCGCGGGTGGCCGGCGCAGGTCTGCTCGGCGGGAGGGTGGAAAGTCCAAGGGCGGCGGCAAGGGCGAGAAACGCAAGTTCAAGCCGCAAAGCCTGAAAAAACGGCTGGAGAGCCGGGAGGTCGGCCCGGAGCCGGAATTGCCCGGTTACGATGCCGAGACGGCGGAGGGCGCCCTGGTCGACGCCGTGCTCGCCACGCCAGGGCGATCGAGCCGCGACGTTGCGGGCTGGATCAATCCCGACGGGTCTTTCCGGTTCAAAATCGTGCGCCATCCCGATCTCGAGGCCAGCGTCGCCGGGCTCTACGCGGTGACCTCGGACATGGCCGGGTTCCGCTCGGCGTTCACCGGGGCGTTGATCCATTTCGGTTTTCGGCAGGAAGCGGTCGTGCACGCCGATTTTTGGGCTCGGTCGAGGGCGCGCCTGGAGCGCGATGGCCGCTGGCTGGGCAATTATGAGCACGTCTCCGCACGGGAGCTGCGCATGGGATTTTCGTTTGAAGCGCGGGAGGCGAAGGGATGAGTAAGCGTGCACAGCTAAGGGCGCCAGCGGCGGCGGCCGAGGCGTTGGATGGTCGGCTGGCCAAGCAGCGCAAGGCGCGCCGGGATCGGATGAGGGCGTCGGCTGTCGCCTCGGCGAACGCCAGCCTTGAGCGCATGAAGTGCGCCTCGACGGGCGAGGCCTTGCCCGATTGGGTGGCGCGTCTGCCCGCCGATATCCGGGGCAAAATCAAGACGCTGGCCGATGCCGAGGAATACGAGCAGGCCCGCGATCGCCGCGCCGCTGTAAGCGCGATCGCTGCTGAGCTCAACCGCCGCCCGCAAACCGCTGAGATGGATCCATTCTCCGCGATGGCCCGCGGCATGGTCGCATCTGGCAAGGATTTGCGGGCTCTCGCCCCCACCCGCCAGCTTGCTGAGCTCGGGCTGGGACGGGGGCGCAATCCGGCTGTGCTGTCCCGTCGCCAGCTCGCCGGCGCGTGCGCCTGGCACCATCTCTGGCTGGAGACCCGGTTTGGTGCAGCGGCGGTTGATCCAGCCCGCGTGAGGGTCGATGGCGGCGGCGGTGGCGACGCGGAGCTTGGACTGATCCGCGCCGCCGAGTCCGCCAAGCGCTTGAAGCGTCTTCGCGACGCTGTGGCCGCCGATGGCTCAAGCGGCCGAACCAAGGAGCAGATGCTGGTCTGGGTGATCGAGAAGGATCAGCCGCTGAAAAATTTCTCCATTGAACGGCTGATCAAAATTTCCGGAGAAAATCAACGGCATGGCGCTCGCCTCCTACTGTTGACCGACGGTCTGGAGACTGTCGCGCGTCAACTGGGCTATTGACGCCCGAAACCTCGGCATGTACATGCTTTGTTCACGGTGCATTGTTGCGCCCGACCGAACGCCCGGCTGCTCCCCACGCGCCGGGCGTTCGCGTCACCCAATCCCCCTAAGCACCTGAAATCAAAAGCTTTGAACCCGAGCGGCCGCGGGTCCTCCTGGCCGCGCACCCGTACACGGGGCGGCTCAGCGCGGCATTTCACCAGACACACAAGGTTTTGAGATGGTTGACGTTTCTGGCGCGGTTGACGCGACGGACCTCCAAGCGCGGCTGCGTGTCTACCAGATCGCGGACCTCAAGCCCTACGACCGCAATGCCCGTAAGCACTCGAAGCGCCAGCTCGAGGTGCTCGCCGCGCAGATCAAGGCATCGGGCTTTAATGCGCCGATCGCGGTGTGGCGCGATGGCATGGTTCTCGCCGGTCATGGTCGGATGGAGGCGGCTAAGGTGGCCGGCCTCTCCGAAGTGCCCGGCATCGACTGTTCGCATCTCTCGCTGATCGATGCGCGCAAATACGTCCTGGCTGACAATCGCATCGCCGAGATGGCGAAGTGGGATGATGCCGGTCTTAAGGCTGAGCTCGCTGATTTACATGAACTCTCGGTGGACTTCGCCGATGTCGGCTTCTCCACGAATGAGCTTTCAAAGCTGGTGCCGGAGTTCGATATTCCGCCCGCGCGCCGCGGGGCCGCCCGTGAAAACAAGGCGAAAGAGCCTAAGCCGTGGACAGAGGCGCGCGCCGAGGAGGAGCAAGGCTCCGCCCCACAGCCTGCCGAGGCGGAGCCTTCGGTCGCTCCGGTCGAAGTCGCGCCGCCGCCGAAAGGAGATCAGTCCGAGCTCTGGATTATGCCGGATCCTGAATCCGCCAATGAGCGCGCGATTGCGGAGGCGGAGACCGATCCCTTGCTCGGCCCGGTTATCGCGGCCGAAGGTGAGCTATGGATTATTCCGGCCGATCCAGCGGATCCGTCGGCTGGCGAGCATCGCCTGGTCTGCGGATCCTGCCTGGACGCGGCGACTGTCGCGCGGGTCTGCGGTGAGGGTGAGGCGGCCATGCTGCTGACCGATCCGCCCTACGGCGTCGACTATGCCGGCAAGGTGAAGGCGCAGAACAAGGCGCTCGGCCTAAGCGGCAATGAGACCGAGATCGCGTCCGACGATCTGCCGTTGGAAAAGCTGCGCGAGTTTCTGTCGGCCGCCTTCGCCAACGCTCGCACGGCGTTGCGACCGGGGGGGGCGGTCTGGGCGTTTTCAGCGCCGGGCAGTGATGGCCAGCTCGCTGTGATGCTTGCTCTGATGGATGCCGGCCTGCCCACGCGCCACGGCTTGTCCTGGGTCAAAAACCAGATGGTTCTCTCGCGGGCCGATATCAATTACCGCCACGAGGCGCTCCACTATGGCTGGAAGCCCGGCGCCGCCCATCAATGGCATGGCCCGACGAATGAAGAGTCCGTCTGGGAGTGCCCCAAGCCACGCGCTTCGAAGGCGCACCCGACCATGAAGCCGGTGGCGCTGCTTGAGCGCGCCCTGCGCAATAGTTCGGTCGCCGGAGAGGTAGTGCTCGATCTTTTCGGCGGTTCCGGCTCGCTGCTTGAGGCTTGCCATAATCGCGGCCGTCTGGCGCGCCTGACCGAGCTGTCGCCCGGCTTCGCCAGCGTGATCTTGCGTCGCGCCATACTGTGCGGCCTTAAGCCCGTGCGTGAAGACGGCGCGTCGATCGAGGATGCCATGAAGGAACGCGAGTCCGACGCCGGCGAAGGGGAGCGCGCCGCGGCGGCCGAGTAAGGGAGGGCCCGACCGTGACCGACGCTCCCGCGTCTTTGCTCGACCGCACTTTGCCGGATCAAACACCGGCCTTCTTCAAGTCGCTGGCGGCTTACGCCCGTGCGCGCACCAACCCGGACACCGAAAAGGCCTTCACGCGCGCAGCCGGCAGCAAATGGAAAAAGGATGGCCTGGTCGTCTGGGTCGATGCGGAAACCGGCGAGCCGGTCTTAGAGCCGGATGGCTATGATGGCGCGGTTCTGATCGACGCGGCCGCATCCGATTCCGCCCGCAACGCCGCACAAAACCCGTTGAAGCGTCAGGCCCCCGCGCCCGGCGCCTTCATCGCCGAATCCTCCCCCGGTCATCCGCCATCCGGCGGCGGAGAGGCCGCCGCCGCGCCGACTCCCCCTCGGCCGGCGGCGGCCGTCGGCGACAATGCAGACACGGCCGACCTCATGGATGCCGCGCCTGAGCCGCGCCAGTCCCGCGATCCGATGCAGGACACGGTCTCGCGCGCCAAGGCCCACGGCGCGGTCCTCGACGCCAGGCTCAAGGAGCTCGCCTACAAGGAGCGCATCGGCGATCTGGTGCCGACCGCCGAGATTCGCTTCCGAGAAGTCGCCCGCATGGGCGCGCTGCGCGATGCTTTGCTCCAGCTGCCCGGCCTGGTCGCCGAGGAGGCCAACCCCGACAATCCCGGCCGCGCCCGCAAGGCCATTTCCGACGGCGTCAATCGGGTGCTCGAGCAATATATCGCCGAACAGCGCGCCGCCTTAAGCGCCGAGGTTGAAACCGCCCGCGCCGCCGCCGAAGAGCGCGCCGGCGCGTCCGAGACCGCCCATGCCTGACGCGTCTTCGCCGGGGCCGGACATCCGGCCTGATCCTGAGTTTCAGGCCGACCCGGCCTATGTTTTCACCCTCAACGCCCTGGCGCTCGAAGCTGTGGCTCTTGACGCCCTGGCGCCGCCGCCGCCCTTCAGCCCGGTCGATTGGGCGGAGGCCAATATCCGCTTTCCCGAAGGCTCGCCCAAGCCTGGACCGTTTCGCGTCGACACCGCGCCCTTCCTGGCGGAGATCCTCGACCGGCTCAGCCCCGAGGATCCCGCCCAGGACATTTCGGTGATCAAGTGCGCCCAATCCGGCGGTACCGTGACGGCCGACGTCTTCCTGGCTGGCGTTCTGTCGACCATGCGCGCGCCGGCCATGATGATCCAGCCGACGCTGGGGCAGGCCAAGCACTGGGCCGAGAACAAATTCTGGCCGATCGTCGAGGCGAGCCCCGAGCTCAATGGCGATGAGGAGGCCGGCCGCCTCGGCTCCGTCATTCCGCGCTCGGCGCGCACCGATGGCGGATCGACCGGCGGTAAGATCCTGTTTCGCTCCGGCGCTTCGCTTCTGCTCGCCGGCGCGGAAAGCCCGAACACGCTGCGCCAGCACACCATTCGCTTCCTGATCCGCGATGACATCTCGGGCTGGGAGGAGGACGCCGGCGGAGAGGGCCATCCGCTTTCGCTCTCCGACAAGCGCGCGGATCTCTTCTACTCGCTCGGTTTGGCCAAGAAGTTCGACATCTCCACGCCGCTCATCGCGCGCGGCTGTGCGATCACCAAGAAGTATGAAAACTCCAGCCGGCTGCGCTGGTATATGGGCTGCGTGCATTGCGACGCGCGTTTTGATCTGGATTTCGAAGATCTCCAGATCGAGGAAAACGGCCCGCCCTGGTCGGTGCGCTATGACTGCCCGTGCTGCGGCGCCGAACATACCCATGCCGACAAGCGCGCCATGAATGCGCGCGGTCTGTGGGTGGCGACGCGCGAGATCGATGGCGTCAAGCCGCCCAGGGTGCTGGACAACGACGCCGAGGCGCAGCGCTGGCGCGGCCGTGATCTGGGGCAATATGCCGACCGGCCGGGCTTCTGGATCACCGGCGTCATGAACCCGTTTTTGACCTGGGACATGCTCGCGCAGAAGGCGGCCGACGCGAAGGGCGACCCGGAAGCGGAGAAGACCTTCTACAATCTTGATCTCGGCCGGCCGTATGAGATCGAAACCCTGACCCCGGACTGGGAGGCGCTCGCCGCGCGCCGCCAGCCGGATTTCCACAAAGGGCAGGGCGCGTTTGGCGCTTTGGTCTTTACCCTGACCGTCGATGTTCAGCGCGACGGGCTTTACTACCTGATCAAGGGCTATGATCGCGAAGAACGCGGCTGGTATCTCGATTGGGGCTTTCTGGCTGGTGAGACGGCCGAGGATCGCCGCGGCGCCTGGCCCAAGCTGGACGTGATCGCGGAGCGCGGCGCGCCCCTGCCGGGCGGCGCGGTCATCCGCTTTGACGCCATTGGTGTTGACGGCCGCTATAACACCGATGCGGTGCATAAATGGGTGCGCCGCAATCACCATCTCTCCGCCAAGGTCCTGGTCGGTGACGGCGGTTGGGGGCGGCCCTTGATCGCCCGCGCGGTTCAGTCAGAAGTCGGCAAGACCGGCAAGAAAAAGCGCTACGGCGTCAAGGTTTGGCATACCGGCACCTGGCCGGCCAAGCAGATCCTGGTCACGCGCTACGCCCGCACGCTTCAAAAAGTGGGCGAGGACGGCCCGCCCGCCGGGTTCTGCTTCTTTCCGGCCGAGGCCGAGGAGGCGCTGTTTCAACAGCTCACGGCCGAATATCTCCACGAGGAGACAGTCAAGGCCACCGGGCTCAAGCGCCAGATCTGGAAAGCGCGCGGCGATAACCACTGGTTTGACACCGATGTGCAGTCGATTTGCCTGCTTGAATATCTCGGCGCCCGCCGGCGTGATCGCGGATCGTGGACCGATGAGATGTGGGCGACGCGCGAGGCGGAAATCCTAGCCCTGGTCGAGGCCAGCGCCGGTCCGCAAGAGGATTTATTCGATCGCCGGCCGGTCCAGGCCGAGCTCCGCGCGCCGGCCGGACCGGCCTCGCCGGCCGAGCGCGCGCCCATGACCGCGCTCGAGCGCTTGGGGCGGCTGAATAAGAGCTAATCGTCGACGTTCGTTTCGGGTTGGTCGAAAGCCTTGAAGAAGGTCTCAATTGTCTCGACCGTTGGGTCGCTGTGGGGGTTGCGTACGAATCTAGTCCGCGGGTGGCCGACGTGTTTCTTGTAAAGTGCGATCCAGCTCTCAGCGAAGCCCTGTGCAACAATTTGTTCTTCTGGTGGGGTTGTCGCATGAGATGTGAAAAGCAATGGCAAGGTCTTTTGGTAGATTAGAAGTTGCCTTGTTTCTTGAATGAATGTCGCGAGCTCCTGTGAGCGAACACGGAGATTCTGATACGTGCTGACTGCCGCTTCAAACTCTTTGGAGGCGGAGACTGCCTCAGAGGAAAGCTTTGTGAAGGGGGTGTCCGATTCGGCGCGACCCGACCGATACCGTTTGATGGCTATCGACAGATGAAACCCAAAATGCATTGGGTTCACAATTTGCGAAATATGGTGAAACGCATCCTCGATCGCCGGCTCTAGTTCTTCATCGGCCGCGCGGTCCAAGATGACCTGCACAAAAATGATCGCCACGCCGAGCTGTAGCGTCGCCCAACCAAGCTGCATCAACCAGCCCGCGACCGCCTCCGCCTGATATTCGCCATGCGCTACGAGCGCGGCGGCCCAGCTGAGCAGCCCGCCAAGGATAAGCCCGACGGCCAGCTTAAGGGCGAAGCGCTCTGAGGCGCGTCGGCTCTCAAACCAACGCACTAAAGGATGCTCTGGCGCGTCATGCGTGTCTGTCATCACTGCGTCCTGTGATTCGCTTCAGGAGATTATTCATGGCCCGGACTGTCGCCGAGATCGAGGCCGACCTGGTCAAATATCGCGCCCGCCGCGATGCCTTGCTGGATCCCGATCGCGCCGAGCGCCTCAAGCATGGCGATCGCGAGATCAGCCGGGCGGGCAGCAGCGCCGAATTGCTCGCGCAGATCGAGCGTCGGATCTCCGAGCTGGGGATCGAGCTCGCCCGCGCCAGCGGCAAAGCCTCGCCTCGCCGGCCTTTGGGAGTGTGATCATGAGCGCACCAGCAAATCGCCGCCGCGCCCGCAAGCGCGCCGCCCGTAAAGCGCAGGCCTCGGGCGCGCGCGCCCAGGGCTCAAGCCTGCTTCTGCCGCGCAAGCCGCGTGCGGCCCATGCCGCGGGGGATCCGTTCGACAATCAATTCGCCGGCGCCTTCCAGTCGCGCGGCTCGGCCGACCGGGACTGGCTGGGTGATCGCCTGACCGCGATCTCACGCGCCCGCGACGTCATTCGCAATGAACCGCTCGCAGCGTCCGCTGTTGAGCAGAAGCTTTCCCTTCTGATCGGCGATGGCTGGCGCTTTGAGAGTGCGCCGTCGTCGGCCGTCTTCGGCCTTGATCCGGTGTCGGATGAGTATGAGGCGCTGACCCGCTCGATCGAGGCGGTCTGGAGCGCATGGTCAGAGGATCCGCTGGCCCGCAATGATTGGGAGGAGCGTCTGCCCTTCGATCTCCAGCTCGATCTCGCGGCGCGCAACTATATCGCCGCCGAGGGCGAGGGCTTGGCCCTGGTGCTTTATGATCCGGACGGCGCGCCCTTCGGCACGCGCCTCCAGGTCGTCGATCCCGACCGCCTTGAGCAGCCCGCCGGCTGGCCTGAGGGCACGGCTGGCGTCATCGCTTTTGAAGGGCAGGGGGCGCGCTATACGGCCGCTGCCGCCGATGTGCGCGCCGGGGTCGCCTATGATGAGCGCGGCAGGGTCATCGCCTATCACATTCTCGACCATCACCCCCATGATACCGGGCTGCAGGGCGCGCTCGGCCGATTTGCCGGCCGCTGGTATCCGGTGCGCACGCCGGGTTTCCCGACGGACACCCGGCCCTGCGTCCTGCATGTCATGCGCGCGCGCCGGGCGGGGCAGACCCGCGGCATCTCCGATTTCGTCGCCGCCCTGGGCGCTTATCAGGCCTTCCGCGACATGGGCGAGGCGGAGCGTCGCTCGCGCATCATCAACGCCCTGATCGTCGCTCAATATACAAGCGCCATGAATGACCCGGCCGCGCTCGCCGAGATCCTCGGCGCAGAGACAGCTGGCGGCGTCATCGAAAACCGCGCGGCTTACTATGAAGAGTATGGCGTCAACACCGTCGCCGGCGCGCGGGTGATCCAGCCCTTCCCGGGCGACGAGCTGAAATGGAATCAGCAACAACGCGACGCCAATGAATGGGTCGACGCCATGTCCTTCCTGGCGCTTCAGGCTGGCGCGCCGTTGGGCCTGGGCTATTCCATGGCCACGCGCGATTTCTCAAAGACGACATTCAGCTCCGCGCGCACAGAGATCAACGACGCCTTTCGCTCCATCAAGCGCGAGCGCGCGGTTATCCGCCTGCTCTTCACCCGCAAGATCCTGCTCGCCGTTCTGCAGGAGGCCTATGAGGAGGGCCGGCTGGAGATCCCGGCGGGCGCTCCGTCCATCTGGGAGGCGCCGGCCGCCTATATCGCTGGCGAGTGGATTGGTCCGGCGCGTGAATATGTCGATCCGGTCAAGGAGGCGACGGGCGATCGTATGGAGATGGAAAACCTCTCCGCTGCGCCGTCGGATATCGCCGCGCGCCGCGGCATGAGCTTTGAGCGCGTCATCGCGCGCACCGCCCGCGACAAACGCGCCATGGAACGCGCCGGCGTCGCTCTGGGTGATATCAGCCAGCTCGCGCCGGGCCCGAATGACGAACCCGAAGACGACGATGACGACGAGATCCGTCCGCCCGCCGGTTTGCCCGGCTAAGCCTGTCCAAAGGCTCCGCCCCAGTTAGTAAAGGAGGCACAGATGTCACGCAGTGATTATGTCCAATTGCAAGCCGATATTGCCCAGCTTGAGTGCAAGGTGTCTGTGCTTGAAGCTGGGCGCAACAGTCTGACGGCTCGCGTGGAACAGTGCGAGCGACAGGTCGCAAGTCTTACAGCTGATCTAGGAGCGCTTGAAGTGCTCGCTTCGCAGCTGCGCGAACCGCGTCCTTAGTTTCGCTCTCTTTCTGCTCACCGGGTTGGTTGAACGGCAGGTTGTTGACCGCGATCAATGTTCCTTGATCAATCATCCAGCTGATCTTCGCCTTGTCGTTGTTAAAGTCCACTTCCAAGCGGTTTTCTCGCCAAGTGCTCATTGGTGTTTCTCCTGTTTCGATGGCGTGACGCTGAAGTGAGTCGATATCTGTTGCGAACGCTTTTTGATCGCGTGTTGGGCGAGTGACGGCCCACCGTTGCTCGATGCTTGATGCGACCTTTCCTGTGGTCTCAACCACAGCCCCTTCAAATCGGAGATCGCCATGCCTCGCTCTTTGCGCCTGCCTAGCGGGCCGCAGCGTCTCGCCCTGGCCGAAGGCCACGATGGCGCGCTTCTACATCCCGATTTTGCGCCCGAGGCGCACCGCGCCGATATTGAGCCGGGCCTGCTCCGCCGCCTCGCCTCGGGCTCGGTCCAGGCCTTTGAACAGCTCGGCGCGATCCTGTCGGCGGACCCGCAGGCGGTTGAGCCCGATGGCTGGGCGCCGGACATTCCCGAATGGGCCACGGCGGGCGAGCGCACCACGCATGGCTATACGCTGATCGAAAACATCGCCCTGATCGAGGTCGAGGGCATGCTTATGGCGCGCGGTTTTACCGGCTGGTGGTCGGGCTGCTATTGGCCGGGTTATCGCGATTATGTCGCTGCGATCGAGGCCGCCAATGAGGATGACCGCGTCGCAGGCATTCTGATCCGCTTTGATACGCCCGGCGGCTATGTCACCGGCTGCGCCGAGGCGGCGCGCGCCATCCGCTCCATGCGCGCCCAGAACGGCGGCAAGCCCATCGTCGGCCATGCCTCGGAGTTGTGCGCCTCGGCCGGCATGAAGCTCGCCGCCCAATGCGACGCCTTCTATGCCTCTGATGGCGCCATTATCGGCTCGGTCGGCGTGCGCATCGGGTTTTTTGACTTTGAGGGCGCGCTCGAGCGATGGGGCGAGCGCCACCATCTCTATAAATCCGGCCGCTTGAAGGATATGGGCTCGCCCTTGCGCGCGCCCACCGATGAAGAGGCGGGGATTTACCAGGCCGAGGTCGACCATCTCGCCGACCGCTTCTTCGTCGAGCTCGCCGCAGGCCGGGGGCTTGATCTTGAAGCGGTGCGCGAGTCCCGAGGTTTTGAGGCGCGCACCTTCACGGCCGGCGACCCGCCGCCCCCGGTTGAGCTCGACCCCATGGCCGACGGCGTCGACCTGATCGACGGCGTGCTGACCGAAGAGGCGGCCTTTGGCGTCGCCCAGGCGCTCGCCTCCGCCTCGGCGGCGGCCCCCTCATCCCTTTCCGCTCCTAGCGCCGTGGCCAGCCGCGCGGCGGGAACGCGGGATCCGAACGCGGCTGATTCCAAGATGGAGACCGATATGTCCCTTCAAGCGAAGGTCGCCGCGCTTCAGGCGCGGGCCGAAGGCGGCGATCAAGCCGCAATCGCCGAGCTCGCCGCCCTGCGCCAGCAGCTCGGCGTCACCGCTGAAACCGATGTGCAGCCCGAAGCTGAGGGCGGCGAGGATGACGCGGACGCCGATGGCGGTGAAGGCGATGAGTCCGAAGCCGAAGATGGCGACGATGCACCTGAGTCCGAAAGCGATGGCGACGATGACGCCGACGCCGAAGATGAAGGCGAGGACGACGCAGAGGCCAAGGCCGCAAAAGTCCTCGCCCATGCTGCTGCGCAAAAGCGTCCCAATCTCGCCGGCAAGCTGGCCGTCAAGGTCGCCGCCGGCAAGGAGACCGTGGAGGGGGCGATCGAGCTGCTCGCCGCCGCCGGTGAAGAGCGTAGCGGTTTTCGCAAGGTCGCTGCGGCGATGACCCCGCCTGGCGTCAAGTCCGGCGAGCCGGGCAAGCCGGGCGATCAGGCGCAGGCCGCCTTGTCGTCGTCGATGAAGCGCTTCGCCACACGATAGTGCGCAGCCGGGGCTGAGGCCCCGTATTGCGATGCGGGCCGCGATGTTGCGCCGCCCGCCGTCTCAGCCCCGGTCGTAAGGGCCGCAAGGGCGACTGCCTGCCTGCTGTGACAGCGATCCTTCAGGCGGCAGGTTGAGGAAACGGGGCCCCTCCGGGCCCGCTCATCAAGAAAGGAGAGCGCGATGTCGCTCATGGCTTCTAGCGGCCCGGCCGAGCCGAAGGCCCTCACCGATCTCGTTAAGTACGAGGTCAATCCCTCTTTCACCCGTGCATCCGCCGTCTTTCTGGCGGGCGCTGGCGCGGCCGTCGCCATCGCGCTTGGCACGGTCATCGCCAGTGACGGCAGCCTGTCGATCGCCTCGGCGGCCGGCGGCGGCAATACGGGTCAAGGCGCGCTGTCCGGCGTCGCCCTGGGCGCAGCACCCCAGCCGGGTGTTTATACGCTGGAATGCGTTGACGCCGCGACCGGCGCGGCCGTCTTTTCGGTCATCGATCCCAAGGGCGACCGGCTTAAGGACGCTGTCGAGGGTGAGGCTTATGATAATGGTCAGATCGCCTTCACCATCGGCACCGATACGCCGACGACCGAGTTTGTCGCCGGCGATAGCTTTACGCTCACCGTCACCGAAGGCGCGGGCAAATATGGCCCGCTGGATCTCGCCGCCACCGATGGCGCCCAGATTGTCGCGGGTATCGCGCTTGCCGACATCACCGTACCGGACGGTGCGGACGGCACAGGCCTGATCCTGGAGCGCGGTCCGGCCATCGTGTTGCGCGATTGCCTGGTCTATCCGGACGACGCCAGCGCCGGCCAGAAGGCGGCGATCGACGCGGCGCTTGAGGCGAAGGGCATCCTGGTCCGCGACGCCGTTTAAGCGCGCGGCTTGGCCGCCGCCGGGGCGCGATCTGGAGCGCGCGGTCCGGTGAAATCCTGTCGCTGGACTGCGGGCCTGTCCCGCAATCCGGCGGCCTGCTCCCTCTCACCCCTACGGCGCTGTACGGCGCTTTTCATGAACCGCACGCGGCGCCGCGAGATGGGCGCCGTTAGGGAGATATGACCATGTCTTTCAACTTTCCGTTCACGTCGCGCGGCCTGACCCAAGAGGTCCGCCTCCATCCCAAGCGCTACGGCCTGCTCTCGGGTCTTAACCTGATGCCGATCGAGGCGATCGCGTCCACCTTTGTCCAGATCACCCAGGATCGGGGCACGTTGAAGGTGCTGCCCGCCAAGGAGCGCGGCGCGCCGGGCGCCAATCCGGGCCGCGAGCGCCAGACGCCGAAAATCTTCCAGATCCCGCACTTCCCCCATGAGGAGCAAATCCTCGCGGCCGATCTGCAGGATCGCAAAACCGTCCTCAACGGTCAGGAGGTTCCAGCCAACCTGCCGGATGAGACCGCCAAACGCCTGACCGAGATCGCCCGCCGGCACGCCATCACCGCAGAATATCTGCGCGTGCAGGCGCTCAAGGGCGTGCTTAAGGATGGTTCGGGCGCGACCCTGACCAATCTCTTCACCGATTTTGATGAAACTCAAAAAGTCGTCGACTTCGCCCTGGGCACGGAGGCCACCAATGTCCGCGAAAAGGACGAGGAGGTCCGCGCCCATATCGAGGACAACCTGCTCGGCGATTCCTTTGACCAGGTCGAGGCGTTGGTCAGCCCGGAATTCTTCAACAAGCTGATCAAGCATCCCGAGGTGGAGAAATTCTACACCTCCAGCCCGGATGTCGCCCAGCTCCGCATGCTCGAGCGCTATCGCAGCGCGGGCATCACCGGCCGGATCTTCAATCCGTTCGGCGGCGTGACCTATATCGAGTATCGCGGATCTGCGCCCGTCGATGGCGGCACGGAGCGCTTCATCACGGCGCAAGAGGGTCATGCCTATCCGGTGGGCACGACCAATCTCTTCTCCACCTTCGGCGCGCCGGCGGATTCTCTGGACGAGGTCAATCAGCTGCCGACGGTGACCGAGATCGATCCGGGCGATGAGGCCGGGCGCTTCTCCCTGCCGATCTACATCTCCACGGAGATGCTCAAGCACGGCAAGGGCGTGGAGATGTGGTCTGAGATGAACATCCTGCCCTTCTGCAAGCAGCCGCGTGCGGCCCTGGTGAAGATCCACACCAGCAACTAAGCGCATCGCCTCGGTCTCGAGCCGGGGCGATCTGCAAAAGCCTAGAGCGGAGGTCGCCATGTCATTCGACAATGATTTCGAGGCGGCCTTCGCTTCCGCTTTCGCCAACAGCTTTGGTGAGCCCATGGACTATGCCGGCCCAGGCGGCGCGCCGACCGTCAGCGCGGTCCCGGTCGTGCTGAATGAGAGCCAGGCGGACCTTGATGCGGGCGAAGGGTTGGGCCGGATGCGCGTTGATGCGCTGACCGGATCGGCTTTTCGCAGCGCCTTTGGTGATGTCGAACCTGTGAGCGGAGGCGTCTTTACGCGCGCCTCGGGCGTGCGGCTAAGGATTGCGCACGCTCCAAGCCTCGACACGGTTGGAGAGTGGACGTTCTCGCTGGAGCGCCTTGCGTGACGGTCGAGGCGGTCTTTGGGGTCGATATCGAGGTTCTCGAGACTCTGGACGCAGACATTAAAGCAACCCGGTCCGAGCTTGAAGCTGGCGCAATGGCGGCGGCGGACGCCATTGCTCATTGGGGAAGGGCGCGGTTGCGCGCAGACGCGGCGCCGCTTGGCCCAAGAGTGCAGCGGACCTGGCAGTCCGATGTGTTTCCTGATCAAAAGGGTTATGCGTCGCTCTTTCCGTCGGTCACTTGGTATTCCAAGGCGCCGCACATCGTCCGGTCCTTTCATGACAGCGTGACGGTGACTGCAGCCAAAGCGCGCTGGCTTGCGATCCCTACAGAGAACGCGCCCAAAACCGGGAAGAGTTTTGCGTCCTATGGGCGTCTCAAGCGCGCGCGCTCTCACGCGATAATCGAAGCTGAGCGGCGTTTTGGAAAGCTGCGCTATGTTTCGGTGTCGCCTAGCCTGGCGCTGCTTGTGGCGCATAAAGCCCGCCGCCGCCGCGGAAAGCGCGGAGGATATGCTGCGCCGTCCAGAACGGCCCTGAAGCGCAAAGATTTCGAGCGCAATGTCGTCATGTTCCTCCTTGTGCCCAGGGCGCGTATGCCAAAGTTGCTGAACTACGAGGCGATCGGGGACGAGATCGAGCGCTACGCTCCCGGCCATTTTGCGCGGGAGTTCAATGCCATTTTGCGGCGGCATTTTTCGGAGGCGTCATGAGCTCGATCACTCAGGTTCGCGCGGCGCTTGTGGCCGCGCTCAATGTCGAATTCGCAAAGGTTCCAGGCGCGCCAGCGATCGATATTGAAGATCCCTCGATCCACGATGTCGAGCAGACCGAGGCGGGGCGGGTGCGTGCCGGCTTCATTCATACGACGCGCGCTCCGACTGAGGAGCAGCCGATCGGACTTGATCTGTACCACATCACCGCGCGTTTTGAGCTTGGTATTCATGGAGCGGGCGGCGACGCCGCCGAGCGCGGCGACCTGATCGAGGCGCTCAGTCGGGCGGCGGCGCTTGCCGTTCGGAATGACCGACAGCTCGGCGGCGTCGCGGGCTACGCCATGTACGAAAATATTGAGCACCGCGCTGATGTCGATCCCGAGAACGGAACCCCGCATGACACGCTGGAGGTGGGCCGCATTGTGGTCGAGTACGACAGCGACACCGAGGCCGGGTGACACAGCCGAATGCGTCACGTTTGAACGCCCCGGCGCGAAGCGCCGCAAGGCCGACCGGCCGCCCGCGCTCGTGCGCGGAACCGATGGCCCGAATGGGCCGAGATATAAGCAAAGGAGGCCACCATGGCGTCTAAATCCAAAACTTCGGCACCGAAGGCCGACGCCCAGCTCGAGCTGAGCGGCGCAGGCGCGAAAAAGGCGGCGAAACCGGCCGCCAAGCCCAAGCCGGCGTCCAAGCCGGTCGATCCGTCCGGCGTGATCCCGGTTTTCCTGCTCAAGGATGGCGTTCTGGGCCCGCGCGGGGCGATCCCGCGCGTCTCCAAGCGCAAGTTGGCCGACCTTGAGCTCGAGGAGGGCGTGGATTGGTCCACGCCGACCGACGCGCAGCTCTCGATCGGCGGCTAGACCGGCCGCCACATCCCCTTAAGTCCCAACAAGGAGACCACCCATGGCCCCGCAACTTGCTGGCCGGCAGAGCCGCGCCTTCATTCTGCCCCAGACCGCCGCCGGCACGGCGGCCACGGGCGATCACCAGCCCTTTCCATACTATGCGCTGACGCCGCGGCGGAATGATCCGCTGGAGAATGATCCGGTGATCGACGCGGCGTTGAACAATGTCATGGACGCCCAGGCGCCGGCCGAGGGTTTGGTTGAGGCGGGCGTCGATCTCGATCTGCCGCTCTGCTTCTCCCATCTCGGCTTGTTCCTGCCGCATCTTCTTTCCGCTGCGACACCCACCGGCGCGGATCCTTATGAGCACGTCTTCACCTCGGGTCAGCGCGAGGTCGCCGGTGCGTCGATCGCTTGGATCGATGGTGCGAAATGGCGCCGGGCTCACACCTGGACACCGGGGCGGATGGAGATCGGTCTCGGTCAGGAGTCGGGGCGCCGCCGCGTTCGCTTTTCCGGCATGGCGTCGGATATCGATGATCTTGACGCCAGCCCGCTGGGCACGCCGCCGGCCCCGTTCGCCAATAGCTTCATGCCCGCCGGAGCCGGTGCGGTGGTGCGCTATAACGGCGTGGTCATGGCCAATCTGATCTCCGGCACGCTCTTCTATGAACGCCAGCTGGAGGCCTTCCGCCCGGCGGGGCGGTCAAGCCGGACCGCGCTGGAATTCACGCCGCAGGTCCCCGCCAGCTTTGGGGGCGATTTGCGCCTGCGGGTCAAGGATAACGCCTTCTATGATCTCGCCCGCGCCAAGCTCGCCGACGATATCGAGTTCGAGTTCCAGCTCGAAGCCGGCGCGCGCCTGGTGCTGGCCTGTCCGGCCATCCGCTTTGAGCCGACCGAGCGCCCGGTGGATGGACCGGCCCTGCGCACCGAAAGCTATGCCTTCCGCGGCGAGCAGACGGCGGCGGCGCCCATGCTCACCGCGACCCTGACCAATGGCGTCGCTACCTATCCGGCCGCGGCATGATCCGGCTGGATCTCAGCCCCGCCGCCGCTGAGCCTGAATGGGTTGAGCTGCCGGCCTATGCCGAGGGGGAGGGCGAGGCGCGCATTGTGCCTGCGCTTCAGTGCGCCCCGCCCACTCTCGCTTCGCTGCGCGCTGCGACCGCGCTGGCCCGGCGCTGCGTGCCCGGCCGGGATGAAGGGGAGAAAGAGGCCGCCTATGTCGAGCGCCTTCGCCTGACTCTAGCGGCCTACGGCGCAAACCTCCCCGAGGGGCGGCTGGATCTCTCCGCCCGCGTCGAGGGCGCTGTCTCGGCGGTGGCGACCTCCGCCCATGCCGAGGCCCTGATTCTGGGTTGGCGCGGCTTCGGGGCCCTGGAGGGCGATGAAGAGATCGAGCCGGACACAACGGCCATCCGCGCCGCCATGCGCGATCCGTACATCGCCAGCTGCTTTGAGAAATGGGTCAGCGCGCGCCTTGCCGGGAGGCTCGCGGAGGGAAACGCCTGACCGCCCTTTGCCGGTATCTCTTCGCAGGCGGCGCTGAAAATTGCCGCGATTGCGAGGCGGAGGGCGCGGCTTGCGCAAAGGGCGGGCGGGTCCGCGCCCTTGACGATGATCCCGCCTCGCCGCCTGAGCATCTCTGCCCGCAATGGGAGCACGCCCCTCAAACGCTGGCGGGGCAGCGCGTCTTCGATGTCGTCTGGAGCGGCGGCGCGTTGCGCACGGGCTTTAACGGCGTCGAGGGCGTCGACACGGCCGAGGCGCTGCGCCGTCTGCCGGATCTGCCGCAAGGTCTTGTGCTCGAGCTCCTGGACGCGGCTGAGCAGGGCGTGCTCGCTGGCGTGATCGAAGCGCGCGATCGCCGCAGGGGTGGTGAGGATAACAGCTGACCGGGCTTGCCAGAGGGCCGCGTCAAACGCATATCACCGTGATCAACGCGGGCTTAACGCCTTGCGGGCAGACTGTGGTAAGCCAGTAACACTCTAAAGCTGTGCGCCTAAGACGCCTTGTTCTCGCCCCAGGCCTGTGCAGAATTCGATCAACGGCGTCGCCAAGATCGCCGAAATCAATCCCGAGGATGTCCCATGAACCCGCGCAAATCGTTGGAAACCAAGGCTCGCAAGCATGTCACGCCAGCTGCGCCGAAGGTTGAAAACTATAATGACGAGCTGCCCCAGGCGCTGGTCGAATCCCTGCGCGAGCGGTTTGCCGACCGCCTCGAGGGCGCCAAGCCGGTCTCTGAAGCGAGCTGGTGACGGGTTCGCCCTGGTCGCGTGCGGTCTGGCCGCGCGCCTATGATCTTGTCTGGACGCATTTTCCTTACAGCGAGCAGCCGGACCAACCCGGCCCAAAGGCGCGTCCCTGCCTGGTCATGGGCGTTTACGAATCGACGGACGGCGCTGCGACGCTGATTGCGGCGCCGGGAACGACATTGCTCAAACAGGGCCGTCGGCCGTTTGATTTTTATGTCACCAACTGGGCTGAAATGCGCGCATGCGGTCTGGCGCGGGCGACGCGGTTTGATCTCGACGATGTCGTGCCTCTGCCCTACTGGAAAGAGTATTTCACGCCGCTGGCCGGTATGAGCTCGCCAATCATGGGGCGGCTGTCCGACGCCGCCATCATGGCCTTTCAAAACCACATGAAGTGGCGTGAGCGCGAGCTGTCTCAGCGCACGTAATTGTCTGAAAATTCTGGACACAAGCGCCGGCCGGCGAAAACGGCGGGCTGTTTGTGCATGGAGGATCGTCCATGGCGTCACGCAATGCCGGCTCAGTCGTCATCCGCCTGGACCTTCGCGGTCAGGAGGAGCTAAAGCGCCGCCTGGATGAGTTGGGCCCGGCCGGGGAGCGGCTCGGCCGCGATCTGTCCAAGGCGATGCAGCCGGTCCAGCGTGAGGGCCGTCTCGCCAAGGCGACCGTGCTCGAGCTGGGCGACGCCGTCGAGGATGTCGCCCGCGAGGCGGGCCCGCTCGGCGCCGTGCTGATGTCCATCGGTCCGGCGGGTCTCGCTATGGCGGCCGGTCTGGGCGCCGCCGCGCTCGCCCTGCGTGAAGTCTTTTTGCTCATGGAGCGCTCCCGCGAGGTGGCGGACTATGCCGCCCAGCTCGATACGGTCGCGCGCGTCTCCGGCGTTGCGGCCGATCGCGTGATGGATTTTCGCACCGCTCTGCGCTTGGCCGACGGCGAGGCGGAGCAGGCGGACGCCAGCCTTGAGAAATTCGCCGAACGCCTGGGCGAGTATCGCAATACCGGCCAGGGCGAGGGGCGCGACGCCTTCACCTTCCTGGGCCTCACGGGCGGTGATTTTGACCGGCTTCCGGTCGAGGATGCGCTTGATCGCGTGCTTGACGCCCTGCGCGAGATCGAGGATCCGTCCCGCCGCCTGTCGCTTGCTGAAATGCTGGGCCTGGGCGACGCCGCGCCTTTGTTGCAACGCTCGGCTGATGAAATCGAGCGCATGGTCGCGCGCGCCGAGGAGCTCAATTCCGCCCTGTCGACCGAAACCCTGCGCGCCTTCGCCGAGGCGCAGCGTGAGTTCAATGAGCTTGAGCTGCGCCGTGAGCGCGCCCAGCAATTGTCCGCCCGCGCCACATTGGATTTGGAGCTCGCGCGCGAGCGTTTAATGGTCCGCTTTGAAGAGCAGCGCGCGGCGGCCTTGTCTTTCCTGTTGCCCTTACAGGAGCGCGAGCGCGATGTGCTGCGCGAGCAGCTGGATCTGGTCAACGGGCGCGCCGCCGCCCAGCTCGCCTTGATGTCGGGCCAGAACGGCTTCGGGGCCGCCGTGTTTGCGACGGCGAGCCGGAAAATGGCGGAGTGGCTGGGCGTAACCGAGAGCTTGAACGCCGAGCTGGCCCGGACCGAGGCGCTGGTTGAGGCGATCTCGCGACCGCTTGATCCCTTCGATCCCCAGTCTGATTTCTGGGTCAATAATATCACCCCGTCGCCGGATCGCGGCGCGCACCTGTCCCTGGAGCGCCGCGCCGAGCTGGAGGCTCTGGTCGCGTCCAGCCTGCAGGGCTTGATGACCCCGCTTGACCGCGTCCGCCAGCTGGAGGCGGAGCTCAACGCCGCCCGCGAGGCCTATCTCAGCACCGGCGATGAGGCGCTGCGCATCACCGATGCGCAGATCGCCAGCATCATCGCCGAGGCGCGTGAGCGGGCGGGCCTGGTTGAGGGTCTCGACGCCGAGCTGCGTGTGCGTCAGGAGATCGCGGATATGAGCCGCGTCGTGCCGCGCCTGCGGCCTGACCATGAAAACGCGCCCAAGCCGGAGGTCGACGCTAACGCCCCGGGAAGCGTCGGTAACGGCATCGAGGATCTCGAAGCGCAAAAGGCCAAGGCGATGGCCGACGCTTATCGCGAGGCGTTGCAGAGCGATCGTGAGAAATTCGCCGCGACCACGGCGGATTTTGTCGCCCAGGGCGTGTTGGCGGGGGCTGAGCGCGGCTGGGCGGGCGCCCTGGAGGTTATGCAGCGAAGGCTGGTCGCCATGCTCTATGACGCCATTTTCGAGAGCGTGCGCAACGGCGTCATGCAGGCCTTCGCGAACGGGGGCGGCGGCGGTGGCGGGGTCGGTAGCTTTCTGTCCTCCCTGCTGCCGGGTTTTGACCGGGGCGCGGATCTTCTGGTCGGGGGCCGGCCGGGCGTTGACCGCAATCTCGTCTCCATCAATGGCCAGCCCGCCTTCCGGGTCAGCGCCGGCGAGCGCATGCGTGTGGAGCCTGCCATGGGCGGCGCCGCGGCGCAGGGCGGTGTGCATCAGCACTTCCATCTCCACGCCGAGGGCGCGGTGATGACGCAAGAGCTTATGGAGACCCTGTCCCGTCGCGCCGATCAAAGCGCCGCCGCGGCGGTCCAGGGCGCCGAGGCGTTGGCCCGGCAGCGCGACCAGGATCGCTTTCGTGCGTCCCGCTACGCCCTTGGGAGGTCCTAGGCCATGACCCTCACCCTGCCTGCTGGTGATGTGCTGGGCTATCGCGCCACCTTGGGTCCGCAAGCCTTGGTGGCCGAGAGCGCCCTGCGCTCCAATTTGCAAGACTTCACGCCCGCCGGCCGCCATTGGCGGTGGGAGGTGAGGCTGCGTGGTCTGACCGATGCGCGCCTTGACCTCTGGGCGGGACTTGAAGAGGCGGGAAGCCAGACCTTCCTCTGGCCCTTGCCGCAGCGCGATACGGTGCTCGCGGCCGAGGGCGCGCCGCGCGTCGATGGCGGCGGCCAGCTGGGCCGCACGCTCCAGCTGCGCGGGCTTGCCGCGGGCTATGTCATTCCGGTGCGGACCTGGATCTCGGTGCTCAGCGCCGGCCGGCGCTATTGCTACCGGACCTCGGCGGCGGTGACGGCGGATGGCGCGGGCGCGGCCGCTGTGCCGCTCTATCCCAATATCCGCGCCCTTCATTCCGATGATGACGTGGTGGCGATCGCCGCGCCTTTGGCGGAGGGCCGCGTCCAGTTTGACGGGTTCGACCACCGCCAGGGCGGGGCGGCGCCCGCGCGTTTCATCTTTGAGGAGCGGGGGTAGTCCGGTGGCCCCCTGGGGCCGCCGCAAGGCCAACAGCCGTCCGCAGCGCAGCGCGAGTCCGCGAGCGCGCAAGCGAGGAGGGGATTGAAGATGGATCTTTTGCTCACCGCCGCCTGGAAGGCGGACAACCCGCATCGATTTCTAGCCATCAAACTCACCCTGCCGGGCCGTACGCTGCGACTGACGGCCGGCGGCGTGGTGGTGATCGACGGCGAGACCTTCCTGCCCGATGATCCTGATATCGGGGTGTGGACCTATGTGAAGGCGTTTGAAGAGGGCGCGGTTGATTCAGCCGCTGCGCCGGATATCGGTTTTGCCTGCCATACCGATCAGGGCGTGGTTGAGTTGAGCGAAGCCCATGGCTCCCGGTGGGAGATATATTGGGGTTTGATCGACGCGGACACCGGCGCCGTGGTCGGCGTGCCCGAGCAGTGGGACTGCGGCTATTTGAACATGACCGGCTTTGCGCCCCATGCCCGTACGGTGCGCGCCGAAAGCTATACCGAAGAGCAGTTTCAGCTGCTCGCCGATCGGCAAAAACGGCTGAACCCCGCCTTTCATAAATCCATCCACCCCGGTGAGACCGGCCTCGACAATGTCACCGAGGTCGCCCGAAAGGTTTATTGGCTCGCCAAGGAGCCGCCGCGCGCCATCCGTTTGGGCGGCTCGGGCGGTGGAGGCGGCGGTCCCCGAATCAATGACGGTCCCAATCAACGGCTGGTTTGATCCATGCAAAACCCACCCCAACGCACGCTGGCCCGCCAGCGGGCGGTTTCCGCCTGTCTTAAAAAATTCGATGGCCGCACGCTGGCCTATGGCAAAGCCGACTGCGTCAAGCTGGCGGCGCTCGCCTTGCGCAAGCAGGGCGTCGCCGTGCCGCTTTTCCGCGGCGTTCAGTATCGCTCCCTGACCGGCGCAGTGCGCGCGCTTAAGGCGAGTGGATGTTGCGACCTGATCGCGGCCGTCGACGTCCTCGGCTTGGCGCGCCTTGAGGGTGAGCCGGGCGAGGCGGCGGCGGCGCGCACCTGGGCGGGCGATCTGATCGCCATGCCGGCGCCGGACGAGGACCCGTTCGGGGCGTCGCTCATGGTTGTGCATACCGCCGGCGCGCGCCGGGTCATTGGCTTTGACGGCGAAGGCGTGATCCGCGTGGTCGAGCCGGATCTCGATCTCTGCGTTGCGGCATGGAGGGTGTCAGGTGGCTGATCCGATTTCAGGCGCTGTTGCTGCGATCGGCGCGGCGATCACCGCTGCGTCCGGCACCGTGGCGGCCGCCACGCTGGCGCTGACCGGCTCGGCTGGCCTCGCAGCCGCCGCCGGTAATGTCGTGCTGGGCCTCGCCTCCTGGAAGACGGCGCTTTACGCCGCCGGTTTCGCGGCCACCGCGCTTTTGACGCCGAGCGTGAATATCGAGGGCAGTCCGACCGAATGGCGCGCCGATCCCAATGCCGGCATCCCCTTTGTTATGGGCGAGGCCGCCAGCGGCGGCGTCATCGTCCACCGCGACGCCTACGGCAAGGATAACCACGTCCAGTCGATCGTGACGGTCTATTCCGGCGCCGGGCCGATCGAGAGCTTTGATCAATTCTACGCCGACGATGTGGCCATGACGTTTGGCGCAAACGGCGTGGCCACGAATGGCGGCGCCTTTGCCGACAATATGTGGCTTAAGACCAGCCTGGGCGCTCAGCCCCAGGCTGCGGCGCTCTCCCAGAGCCTTAACGCCAAGGGCGTGACCGCCGGATCCTTCCAGGGCTGGGGCGCCAGCTCGAAAATTTCGGGCAAGGCGCACACCCTGTTGACCATGCGCGACGGGCAAAAACGCCCCAACTATCCCGCGGGCGAGCCGCGCGCGCTGATGAAGATGCGCGGCGTCAAATTCTACGATCCGCGCCTGGACAGCACGGTTGCGGGCGGCTCGGGCGCCCACCGGGCGGATAATCCGGCCACCTTCGCCTATAGTGAGAACCCGGCCATCGCCGCCCTGAATTGGTGTCTTGGCCTGCGCGAGAACGGCGTCCTGGTCGGTGGCATCGGCGCCTCGCTTGAGGGTGTGGATCTGCCCGCCTTCATCGAGTGGGCCAATACCTGCGAGGCCAATGGCTGGACGATTTCAGCCGTTCCCACCTCGGCTGACGACAAGCATCAGGTCCTTCTGGCGATGATGCAGGCCGGCGGCGCGCGCTATGCCCGCTATCGCGGCCGGATCTCCTGCATCGTCCGGGCGCCCAAGACCAGCGTGGTTACGCTAAGCTCCAGGGATACCGCCGGGCCTTTCGAGCTTGATCTTGGCGCTGATCGCCTGACGCGGACCAATACCGTCCTGCCGCGCTGTGTGATGGAGAGCCATCGCTGGGAGATGGTCGCCTTCGATCCGGTGACCGAAGCGGCCTATGTGAGCGCTGACGGCGGTGAGCGTGAGCGAGGGATCGATTATCCTTATGTGGCGGTCAAGACGAACGGCTCCAACCGGCACCAGCCCGCCCAGCTCGCCGCCTACGCCATCGTCGATAGCCGGGAGGCCATTGCGGGGACGGTCCCGCTTAAGCCCTGGGGTGCGCAGATCCGTCCGGGCGACGTGTTCACGATCAATGAGCCTGAATTCCTGCTCGACGGCGTTGAGCTGCTCTGCCTGCGCCGGGAGCTGGATCTGGTGTCCGGCCTTGTGTCGATCACCTTTATCTCCGAGACCGCCGGCAAGCATGACTATGCCTTGGGCCTTGATCCGACGCCGCCTGTGGCGCCGGGACTGACGGCGCCGGATCTCTATGCCATCGACCCGCCCGAGATCGGTGTTTGGAGCGCGGTCGCCGGCGCTGGCGGCCAGCCGTCGATCATTGTCACGGGTGACGCCAATGATGCGCCCAATGCGCGCGGCTTCCGGGTCGAGTATCGCACCCGCGACAATCCGGCGACAGGCGCGCCCTGGGTGGATCCGGATGCGGCCTGGACCGTGTTCGGCGAGTTCGACCTCGCCACCGAGCGCGTCACGATCAGCGGGCTTGAGCCTGAGACAGTCTATGAGGTCGCGGTCAGCTATATCAGCCAGTACGGCATCCTCGGGTCGCGGCGCGTTCTCGGCCTTGTTGAGACCGGCGAGCAGACGGCGACATCTGCAACCCGCATCGGCGAAATTGCCGAAGAAGCGATCCAGCAGGTCATCGACGACAGCGAGCGCACCGCTGAAAACCTCATACAGCTCACGCTCGACGCGCGCGAAGAACGCATCCGCCGCAAGGAGGAAGCCATTGAGGCCGCGCGCGGGGTCTTCGACGAGGGCCTTGTCCGCATCAACGCCGCACGCGACCGGGCAGACCAACGCCTTGAGGACGCCATTGGCAATCTGGCGACGGACGTCACCGAGCTGGAAAGCACGCTTCTGGATGCCGATACGGGCTTGCAAGGCGAGATCAACAAGCGGGTTCTGACCACCACGTTCAACACCGCTATCGGGGCCGAGCAGGCGGCGAGGGCGGCGCTTGCCGGGCAGGTCAACACCCTCATCACCACCTCGGCCTCTATCGCCTATGTGGACGGCGTGATCGCGTCTTCGGAAGGGTCGCAGGCGCTTATCAATACCTCGCTGCAATCGCAGATCAACGCGCTGGACGCTTCGGCGCCGGACCTCTCCGGTTACGCCACCATCAACTACGTCGACAGCGTTGAAACCAGCCTGACCGCAGCCATCGCGGCGTCTGAAAACACCTTGCAGGCCCAGATTAACGGCATCACCGGCGGCGTGGATATCACCAGCCTTGCCTCGATCACCTATGTGGACGGGGTTATCGCGACCTTGGACGGTTCTGCCGCTACTGCGCGCGCAAATCTTGAGGCCAGCTTTAACGCTCAGCTCGCCAACCGCCCCACGGCGGGGGCCATTGCTGGCACCTATGCGACGATCAGTCAGGTCAACCAAGTATCGGCCGACGCCGACGCAGCGCTGGCCTCGGCAGAAAACCGTCTCGACGCCCGCATTGACGGCGTGATCGCAGGCGTTTTGGACCTCTCGGCCTACGCCACGATCACCTACACGGACAACGCGATAGCCACCGCTGAGGGCGCGGCGGCGACCGCCCGCAACACGCTGCGCACCGAAATGATCGGTCTGATCGACGGCAAAGCGGACACAACGACGCTGAACACCTACGCCCAGATCGTCACGCTCAACCAGACCCGCAGCGATCTTGAAGGCTCCATCGCCCAGCTTCGCACCGACATGGAAGCCGCTGTCAACGCTTTGGACCCCACCGGCGAGCTGCCGAACCTCGCGGCCTATGCAACGATCTCTTACGTCGACACGACCAAGGCCACACTGGACGCAGCTATCGCGGCATCTGCGACCACTCTGACCGCGAACTTCCAGACTGGGCTCGACAATAAGGCGGACAGCACCGAGCTGACCGATGGCTTGGCGACCAAAGCCGAGATCACCTACGTGGACACGGCCATCGCCAACAGCGAGCAGGCCCAGGCCACGGCGCGCTCCGATCTGGAAGCCTCGCTGACCAGCCTCATCAACGGCATTGACACGTCCAGTTATGTGACGCTCACAACGGTCAACGACCTGATCGCGACCGAAACACAGGCGCGCGGCACGGCCATCACCGATCTGCGGGCTGAGTTCACCGCAGACTTGGACAGCCGGGCAACGTATCAATATGTCGTCGAAGCCGTGGCCGATGAGGCGACGGCGCGCACCAGTGCTTTGAACGCGCTCTCGGCCAGCATCGGGACCACCTACGCCACCCAGCAATGGGTCACAAGCGCGGTGGCCGATGAGGAAAGCGCGCGGACGACGCAATACAACGCCCTGGAAGCCTCACTCAACGGCCAAGTTTCGGCGCTCGCCCAGGACGTGACCTTGGTTGAGGCTGAGGTGGACAGCCTTTTGGCCTCGCGCCTGATCGGGGTCAGCGCGGGCGGAGCGGCCATCGGCGTACAATTCTCGGCCTTTGAAGATCCCCAAGGTGCGGCCAGCGAGGCGCGCTTCTACGGGCAGCTGTTTGGCTTCGGGCTGGATATCAACACGCCGCGTTTGTTCATCGACAACGTGGCCGGCGCGCTCTACGCCCTCAACGCCGCTGGCAACGTCCGCACCTTCGAGGTCGAGTTCTCAACGGGCCGGGTCATCCACCGCGCCAGCAACGGCGTGGTGCATTACGACAGCGCCAACGGCGGCACGCAGACGGCAGGTCTGGCGCCCGGTGCGGTTAGCAACACCGATTTTCGTGAGTTCGGCGTGACGGCGCTTCCCGGCTCCGGCGCTTGGGCGACGGTCGCCAGCTTCACCTATGCGGCGCAGGGCGGATCAATCCGCTTCGACACGCAGCTGCGCATTTCGCACACGACCGCTGTCGAGGCGGGGATAGAGGCGGAAATCTTGGTCAACGGCTCCAAGCTGGGCCAGTCGTTTTTCGCCAAACCAGAGCCGTTATTCATGGCCGAGCTGTCCAATTTCGTGCGCCGAACCTCCGGTCACACCGGCAACGTCTCGGTGCAGGTCCGCGTGCGCGCCAATAACACGCAGGGCGGCGTATCCGGTATGTCCGTCACCTACTGCCCAATCGACATTGTGGAGACCAAGCGATGAGCAATGCCACTTTTGCGGACACGCTCGCCTCTATCGTTGAGCGGCAAGCGGCCGATGTGATCGACGAGCCGACCGCAGCCGCCGAGCTGCTGGCGGCGGTCAACACCTGGGCGGGCCTTTCGACGACCAACAATCTGCTGGCCGCGCGCCTGTCTGAATTTATGATGGTTGTGGAAGGCCTGATCATCACGGCCACCCCGCCCACCGCAGACATTGGCGCGCTTGGCGCATATGCCTTCTCGGTGTCAAACCGCGCGTTCTACGGCCCCAAGCTGGTCGCGGGCTGGGGTGACCCCACGCTTGTGCTGGATGGCACAGACGCGACAATCGAGATTGATAGCGTCACGACCCTTGAGACCGGCGAGGCCGCCACCGTTGAGAATGTGGGCGATCCCACGGCGGCTCGCTTGCGCTTTGGCCTACCCAAGGGCGGCACCGGCGATCAGGGGCCGGCTGGATCGGTCACGATCAACAGCGTCACCACCGGCGCGGCGGGTACGTCTGCCGCCGTCGTAAATACAGGCACGGCGCAAGCGGCGGTCCTCGATATCACTATTCCGCGCGGCGATCAGGGCATTCAAGGCGATGCCGCCACGATCACGATCAACTCAATCACCATGCTGGCCGCCGATCAGCCGCCATCGGTGACGAACACCGGCGACCAATATGACGCCGTGCTCGATATCGAATTACCGCGCGGGGAGACGGGCCGGGTGGCAAATAGCTTCCGGGGCGCTTGGGCGCCCGCCACGCAATACAGATCGGGCGATATCGTCGAGCATGAGGGGTCGTCTTACATCTGCAACGAGGGCAACACCGATATCGTCGGCGCGGTCCCCTCTGGGGCGTCGCCGACCTGGACCCTTCTGGTTTCCAAGGGCGCGGACGCGGGCGCGGGCGGCGAAGTTCTGCTCACCGCAGACGCTACGCTAGACGATGAAACCGCCCCGCCTGGCGTGCCAATTTTCATCGACGCGGTGGGCGCGACCAACGACCGGATCACGCTCACCATTCCCGACGATCGTCCGCTCGGCTGGCGGCGCGCCTTCTACTGCCGGGGCGGCTCGGCGGCGTTCAACTTCGGCAACAACACCCTGACCATCGGCGGCGAGCTGCAAGACCTAGTCACCGACACCGCGATCATTGAGGCCGGCGAGCGCGCCACGCTGCGCGCCTTCGCCCTGGCAAGCATTGAAGGAATTTAACCATGGCTGAATTCAGCATCGGTTCGAAGGGCGGCGCGAGCTATGAGGTCGGCGACATTCGCTGGACAATGGCGGCCAACGTCCTTCCCGATTATGTCCCGCTCGACGGGCGCTTGATCGCGGGCGCTGCAAACCCCGAATTCTCAGCGGTGGCGTCGGGTAACTCTACTCCGGGTAATCTGGTCGAATATTTGCAGGCCGACGCCCTTTCCGGCGGTTGGATCAATCAGACGGACAGCTCAATGCAGCGCACAAGCTCAAGCGGGCGATATGTGCTCGGCTTGCGCTATCACATGGTCTGGGAAGGCGGCTACGATAACACGGGGATCGGCGGCACCTTTAACATTGTGACCCGCCAAGGCGAGTATGTGGAAGACCGCACCTATCAAGCCTCGTCCAGCTACCGCCCCATTAACGGTATGATCCGCGTGCGCTTCCACCCGCGTTACGTTGTGACGATGCGCGCGCAAAATATGAGCAACACCAGCTCGACGGTCGATATTGAGTTTTGGGACTTGCGCACCGGTGAGATGGTGGGATCGCTTTCCGAGTTCGTCGGCTCGCTCTCAACGAACCGCTATATCAACTTCCTCGACTTTCACCACGACACCGGCTGGGCCTATTTCGCGGCCATGGGGTACACGCACAATATCAGCGGCGGCGTGATGAGCTTGTTCCGCTTTAATGTAGATACGCTTGAGGTCGAGCTGATCGACAATTACGCGCCAAGCGCCGTCGCGGCCATCTTTTACATCGCTTGGCCGAGCCAGCCGGTCAATAACGCTCAATACCTGATCCGAGGTGTCATTAACCCACCCGGCAGCGACAAGTTTTACTTCGTCGGCGGAAATAACACGGCGATCTACACCTATTCCGGCGGGACTTGGGCTTACTCGGCGGGCATAAGTCCGACGAGCCTTGTCGAGTTTCCTTATCAGGCCTCGCCTGCAATTTACGACGAGACGACCGGCAAGATTTTTTACGTTTACAGCGACGACAGCCAGTTGGATCACCCTTACTATTTTGCCGAAATCGACACCGCCGCCGACAGCGTGAATAACGTCTCGCGCAGCGCAAGCAATCTTACTCTCTGGCGGTATTCACGCGGGCCGGGGCCGTGGAACCATACGAAGTCTAGCGATGGACGCTGGACGATCATTCCGGCGTATGAAAGCCATGAGCTTTTACTGCACGACAAAGACACCGACGGCGGAATTTATGATTGGCTCTGGGCGGGGTCGGCGTCCCAGAGCACCGAGCAATCTCTGCGCCGTTGTTCAACGCTTGCAATCGCCGCCGACCTAGATCAGCCCGACGGCTTTAACTACACGGCCAACGGCATCCAGCCCAACCAGTTTAACGAGCACTTCTCGGTGCTTTTGATGCAGCGCGAAAACATTCGTATCATCACCGATATGCGGATTGTCGGCACCGAAACTGAGATCGACATCCTCACACTTCCCGGCAGTGGTGGCGGGGCGATTGGATCGCCCGTGACCGTCACAGTACCGATGGAAGTGCATTCACATCTCAACACCTATACGCGTTATTTTGTCGATCAGGGCGGAAACCTGAGCTTTAGCAACCTTGGCAACCCTGCGGGCCGTATGAAGTTCTTCTCAAGCGCAGACGGCCAACGCCTCGCGCTTATCCTGCCGGGCACTGATAACTTCCTTTACGCCTTGTCCTCGGTTGATGGCGGCACGACTTGGACCGCTCCCGTTCTCGTCTGCGATCTAAATGTGTCGAGTTCCAACTTCCTGATGTCGGTGGACCCTTCCGACGGCATTATCTGCTGCGTTGAGGACATGAATAACGTCACGCGGGCGAGCGGCTTTTCTTGGTACTTCGACAAAATTCAAATCCGCGAAGTCATTCTCGACGGTGCAAGCGTGCACCTGCCGACAA
This sequence comes from uncultured Oceanicaulis sp., assembly GCA_964484345.1. Taxonomy (GTDB): domain Bacteria; phylum Pseudomonadota; class Alphaproteobacteria; order Caulobacterales; family Maricaulaceae; genus Oceanicaulis. The sequence continues at coordinate 105,625 of CAZAGE010000002.1, forward strand.
TCGAAGGCGCAATGATTAAGGTGCGATAAGATGATCTACGAAATCCTTGCAAGCGACCGTCCGGGGCGCAGCGCCCCAGCCAAGTCAGACACCGCTATGTCGTTTAAGCGAGCGACCAAGATCGCGCCGCCGGATGACAGCGGGAATTGGCGTTGGATCAAAGGTCAATGGATCGCCGCCGCTCCAAAGCCTGACGCGCCGCGCGTTGGCGATCCGGTCGATCCCGACACGCCGGTTCTGGACTATGGGCCGGACCGCCTCCATCGCGGATCATATGCGACCGAGCTTCTCACCGCCGACCAAAACGATGCTTGGATTGCGCTTGTAGACGACGCCGAACAAACGCCGCCTGCGGATCGCACCGACACGCAAAAGGCCGTGCTGCGCGCGTGGCGGCATTTCACCCTGCACGAATATATCAAGCGCGAGAACGTCCACACAAAAGCGGGCGCCATGGCCCTCTATATCTGGGGCGTTCTGGGGCCGGTCTATGACGAGCAATCCGGCATTCCGCCGACGCCGGAAGAGCAAGCGGCGATTGACGCTGCGGATCGTTTGAGCCGCTTCCTGCCGCCTAGCCCCTAACTGCTAAACACTATCGACCGACCACAGCGCCCGGCCTTTGAGCCGGGCGATTTCGTACGGAGCACGAAATGTCCTACGCCAAAATCCGCTTCGTCGACTATGCCTTGAGCCTGAGCGGCGAGACTGAGGGCGCGAGTGCTTCAGTCTCTAGGTGCTCCAGCGGGCTTCTCGAAGTAAAATTCGTTGGCGGGATAGTCCATGACCAGGCGTCCGAGCTCGAGGAATTGCCGCCCGAGAATGATCGGATAGCGCCTGCCGGTCCCAATGAGGTCTGATCGGACAAACTCCATCCTGACGAGAGATTCTATCTCAGGAAAAAGCAGGTCGGCTTGGTGAGCCGTGGTGCGCGTTTCGCCGGTGACGCCGCTTATGGTCATAGAGGCGTGTGCGGGGGCTCCAGTCGGGTCCAGTACGCTGGGGTCGGCGACATTCAGGCTCGCGCCCGTATCGATCAGCGCCTCAACGACATTAAAGCCACGCACCTGGGCTGGGATGGGCTGGCCGGCCGGGAAGTGCAGGAGCGCGAGCCGCACAACCGGGGCTTTATTGTGTCGCGCATTTCCATTGGGCCGGAGGTGGATCGGAATGCGCAGCATAGCGAGGTCCTCTCGGCGGCGATTGAGCCGCTTCATTTTAAACGATTCGGTGTGATCGCTCTTGGAAACGCGTCTTGGTTCTTGGCGATCTTCACGCACTCGCGAGCCGCGCGCTCGCCCCTTTGGCGCGGCCCGCCTCTGGCCTGGTTGTCCCATGGCCCGGCCGGCCGCACCCCTTTTGCCTTCACCATAGGAGAATGGCGCCATGCCGCATCGAGTCCTTCCGTCAATTGAAGAGAGTTGGCGCGTCATTGTCGCGCTGTATGAGCCGGCCGCTTTTTATGCGGGCATCGCCATACTGGCGGTGACCACAGCCGCGATCGAGGCGGGCAGTCTGGCCGCCAGCGTCAATGGGCCCTGGCTTGAGCTTGCCGCCTATTTCGCCGGGTCCGCCGCAGATCTTCATTTTCGCGGCCGGGCCTATGCCAAATTGCCGCCGGATCAGCGGCAAACGCGCCTGCGGGAGTGGAAAAACCGGCTCGGGTTGGCGGCCATCGGTTTGGCGGGCGCATTTTTCGCCTCGCTGCTGATCCATAACTGGCTGGATATCGCCGCGCCGGATCTGGCGGCGGCGAGTTATCCCTTGGTCAATTTCGCTCTTGTGGTCATCGCCGTCCCTCTGATCGACGGCCTGCGCGGCGTCTCCCGGATCTTGTCGGGGCAAAGCGCTCAGGAGGCCTTCGCCGGCCTGGTGATCGGCTGGGCGCGGCGCAAATCGGGCGATCGCCGCCCGCCTCCAAGTAATACAGGCGCCAACGACAGCGGCGCTGGCGATAGTGGGCATAGAGGAGACCATCCATGAAGCCTGGTGATGTGACCCCGGCGCTTATGCGCCTGACGGTATCTGCTTATGAGCGGGCTCTGGCGGACGGCTATCCGAAGCGCGCGGGCAATACGGCCCGCGGCGCCCGCTCTGAGGTCGCCCGCCGGCTGGGCTGGGATGCGATGACCGTCGACCATGTCCTGCGCCGGGCCCGGCGCGAGCTCGATCTCGAGCCCGATCAGGAGCTGTTTGCAAAGCCGGATCCGAGCGCTCAGATCTCGATCGCCGACCATGAGCGCGAGGTCGCTCGCCATGGCCGCGAGCTGGCCAGTCTGCGCTCCAGCCTGAACGCCGAGCGAAAGGTGATTGAGCGCATCGAGGCGGAGCTGGAGGATTGGCGCGGGTTCTCGCCACGCGTCGGGACGGCGCCACCGATTGATGCGGCGCCTGCAAGGGCGTCAAAGGGCGACCACATTCCCGAGCTCTTCTTCTCTGACTTCCAGTTCGGTGAAGTGATTCGCGAGGAAGAGCTGGACTACCCCAACGCCTTCAGCCCCGAGATCGGCGTCGCGCGCTATAAAATGCTTATCGAGAAAACGCTTGAGCTCTGCTTCCAGCACGGCGCGGAGCGCTCCTATCCCGCCATCGTCTATGCGCGCGGCGGCGATATGATCTCCGGCGGGATCCACGCGGAGCTGGCCGAAACCGAACCGCTGACCCCGATCGAGCAGGCCGAGGCGGTGACCGATCTTGAGATCGCCGGGATCCGGGCGCTGCTGGAGAATTTCCCCCGCGTGATCATTCCCAGCTGTTTCGGCAATCACGGCCGCGACACCGACAAGCCGCGGTCCAAGCGCTATTCCGCCCATAACTACGAGCTGATGATCCTGTCCACGCTCAAGCGTGAATTTCGCGGTGATGACCGGGTCTGCTTCATCGACGGCCCGTCTGGCGACGCCATGTACGCGATTTACGGCCGCAATCTCTACCTCACCCATGGCGACCGCATCGGCAGCCGGGGCGGGCAGGGCTTTATCGGCGCGGCCGCGACCGTGCTGCGCGGTATGCGCAAGACCCTCGCTGAGCAAAACCGCAGCGGCCGCACGGTTCACTCGATGCGGGTGGGCCATTTCCACACCGCGCTCGATCTCGGCGTCGGCTACTGCAATGGATCCATGTCGGGCTATTCCGAGTACGCCAAATCGCTCCGCCTTGATCCTGAGCCTCCACAGCAATGGCTGCTCTTCCACCATCCAAGGCGCGGCGTGATCGATCAGCGCAAGATTATTCTCGCCGATCTGCCGCCGCCGCCGCCCTCCGCCTTCGAGGTGATTGATCGCCGGCTTAAGGGTGCGGCATGAATCTGGACGGGCTCTCCGATCGCACTGAGCGCGGCCATGTCATGGTCACGCATTCAGGGCTGCCTTTCTACCCGCTTGCTCCGACCCGGGACGAGATCCGCCTTGCCGACATCGCCGCGCACCTGGCCAAGCAGTGCCGCTTTGTCGGCGCGACGCGGGTCTTCTACTCGGTCGCCGAGCACTGCGTTCGGATGAGCTGGCATTTCGCGCCGGGTCAGCTGGCGCGTGAGGCGCTGCTGCATGATGCGGCCGAGGCCTATATCGGCGACCTGATCCGGCCGGTGAAAGCCGACTGCCCCGATTGGCGCGCAATCGATGCGCGCGTCGACGCTGCTTGCCGGTCCCGCTTTGGCTTGCCGGAGAAGATGAGCGCGGAGATCCGGCTTGCGGATATGCGCATGGCCATGACCGAGCGCCGTGAGTTGATCGCGCCCAGCCCGACCGTGAATTGGGGCGACGACCTTCCGCCCTCTTATCCCATGCGCATCGGTGGGCCGCGCCTCTTCGGGCGGCGTCTGCCGGGTTGGCGGTGTTGGTCGCCGGTCCGCGCCGAGCGTGAATTCCTAAACCGTGCACAGGAGCTCGCCATCTCATGAGAGGCATGATCATCGGCATCGCCGGCCGCAAGGGCGCCGGCAAGGATAGCGCGGCCGCATGGCTTGCCCGAGAGCGCGGCTTTGCTCGCTTGGCGTTTGCGGATCCGTTACGCGCGGCCGCCGCCGAGATGTTCGGCCTGACCAAGGAGGAGATGACCGATCGCGCCCTTAAGGAGCGTCGGCTCGATCGCTGGCCCTATGAGAGCCCGCGCGAGATCCTTCAAAAGCTCGGCACGGACGCCTGCCGCTCTGTTTGGCCGGACCTCTGGATCGAGCGCTTGAAGGCGCGGGCGCGCTCCCTTGTACGTTTTCAGAGCGTCCTGGTGACCGATGTGCGCTTCCCCAACGAGGCGCACGCGATCCGCCAGCTCGGCGGCCGGTTGGTCTTTATCGACGCCGAGGGACGGCTGGGTCCGGCCAAGGATGCCCACATCAGCGAATCTTACGCGCCGATGCTCAAGACGCGCGCTGATCTAGTCCTGGAGAATAACGACGAGGAGGCGGCCTTTCTGGCCCGCGCGCTGCGCGGCTTTGACACCTTGGTCCGCCTTCATAGCGATGAAGGAGCGCCTGATGAAGCTTGATCATTTCACTGCTGAGGAATTCCGCGAGTGGTGGCCGCACATGGCGCCAAGCGCCTTGCGCTGCTTTGACGCCTTCCGCAAACATTGGGGCGCCCGCTGCGATGTCTCGCCCCATCCGCTTGCGCTCGGGCGCCGGCTCGGCCCGGATAAGATGAGCGGCCATAATATCGATCGGTGGGGCTATGTTTTCGCCGGTGACCTCTTTCCGCAGGGCATGGACACGCCGGCGGATCTCGAGCGCGCTCTGGACTGCGCGCGCAAGGCCAAGGCCACAGGCATCGGTCTTTATATCGATACCCGGCCGAGTTTCATGATCCACCTGGACACGCGCCCCGATCGCACCCCGGATAGTCCGCGCCTGTGGTGTCGCCGCAAGCTTGACGGCCGGCGACACTATGGCGCGATCGCCGAGGTGTTGCCGGGCGGGGCGGCCTGGTCAGAACGGCAAGCGGGTGCGCAGGCGAGGGGGACGGCGACGTGATCCAGGCCCTGTCTTCGCTGCGCGCCTTCGCGCTTGGCTTGTCGATCGGTCTCGCCCTTGCGGCGACGGGATCGGCCAGCCTCTACATCAAGGGGCGTATCGACGGTTGGGCGGCCTATGACGCGGCCGCCAACGCCGAAACGATCGAGGCGCTCACCGACCGTTTTGAAAGCTTCGAGCAGGATCTGCGCCGCAACCGGGCGGACGGCGACGCCGCCCGATTCGACATTGCGGGCGCGACTCAAGAATTCAGGAGCATCGCCAATGAGATTTCCAGCCTCGCTGATCGTATCGATTGTCTGTCTGATCCTCGCGTCGGCGTGCGGATCGACGCCGCGGGCGAAACCGCTGCCGCCGCCATCGATCGCGCCGCCGGATCCGGAGTTGATGGTGGCGCCGCGCGGCGCGGACCTGACTGAGCTCCTGCCGCCGGCCGAAGAGCGCAGGCTGTCGGACTATGAGGCGGCCTATCTTGCGCTCCTGGACGTACATGTGCCCGTCGCCATACGCTTGGCGCGTCTGCAGGACTGGGCGCGGCGGGTGACCGGTGATGCGGGCGCCCAAGCGGATGGTGCGGCCGAGGGCCAAGAGAGCAGCAAAACGCAGCCCCACCAGGTCGAACCCAAGCCATCCTAATCGCGCCCGCGCCAGCCCACGCGGCCGCCATACAATGCATGCGTCGATCGCCGGGCCCAAGGCCCGGCTTTTCGCGCCTCTAGAGGATTTTTAGGGGAGCGCCGCGACAGGGCGGCTCGGGCGGATATCTTAAATTAATGATTTACAGGGCTTTTCCGGCATGTGGGCGCTTCGGCGACTGTGCCTTAGCAGGGGAGCGCCTTCGACCACTCGGCCACGTCTCCACTCACGGGTTTAGCCGTGAACGGATGGGGCGATCAAGGCGTCTGCGCGCAAAGCGCTGCAGTTTGCACGGCGAAGCCTTCCCCAAGTGCGCCGGCGCCCTTATGTGATCGGCCATGACCGACGCTCTTCTGACCGCGCTTTCCGCCATCACCGATCCCTCCAGCGGCGCGCCCTTGCCGGGCTCTGGCCGGATTGACGGGCTTGATCTCAAAGACGGCGTCGCCACGCTGGTGCTCAAGCCCGGCGGTGAAAACGAAGACGTCAAAGCGCTGCGTGCGGCGATCCAGTCGGCGCTCACCGCTTTGCCGGAGGTGGAGCGGGCGCGGGTGATCGTTGAGGCTTCGCTCAGCCGGTCGGAAGCCAAGGCGCAGAAGTCCCAGAGCCAGCAACTCGCCCCGCCGGCCCGCTTTGTGATCGCGGTGGCGTCGGGCAAGGGCGGGGTGGGCAAGTCCACCGTCGCGGCTAATCTCGCCGGCGCCTGCGCGAAGATGGGGCTGAAGACCGGTCTTATGGATGCGGACATTTACGGGCCCAGCGCGCCGCGCATTTTCGGCCTGACCGACGTGCCGGGTTTGCGCAAGACTGATGGCGGGATCGAACCGCTGGACGCCCATGGCGTGAAGCTGGTCTCCATGGGCTTCTTGGTCGGCGAGCGCGATCCGGTGGTGTGGCGCGCGCCGATGGTCACCGGCGCGATCCGGCAATTTCTCGGCGAGGTGAATTGGGGCGATCTTGACGTCTTGATCATCGACATGCCGCCGGGCACCGGGGATGTGCAATTGGCGGTGGCTCAAGGCGCGCCGATTTCCGGCGTGGTGATCGTGTCCACCCCGCAAAACCTGGCGCTGGATGACGCCAAAAAGGCGGCCGCTCTTTTTGACCGCACCGCCATCCCGATCCTGGGCGTCTTGGAGAATATGAGCTTCTTCATCTGCCCCAATTGCGGGGAGACGGCGGAGATATTCGGCCGCGGCGGCGTGCGCGCGGAAGCCGAGCTGATCGGCGCGCCCTTCCTGGGCGAGATTCCGCTCCACCCCGAGCTGCGCGAAGCCAGTGATGAAGGCCGCCTGGTGGTCTCCGGCGACGGCCCGGTCGCGAATGCGTTTGAGCGCGCCGCGGACGCCATGCTGCACCAGGCTGCTGAGATGCAGCGCCCGGCGCCGGAAATCGTTTTTGAGGACTAAGCGTTCGCCAGCAAGCGCTCACTGATCTCCCAGAGCCGCTCCGCGTTCTCGTCGCTGCAGGCGTGCGCGTTGACGCCCCTATAGCGGGCATAGGGGCTGTCTGGATCGGTCGGCGCGGCGATGTCGGCGTCCTCGCAATACACCCCGGCCTTACCGGCCAGCAGCGGTGAGGTCGCTGCCCAAAGCGTGGTGGAGCAGCCTTGTTCCGGCGTTTTGAACGCGTCCTTTGCCGCCTCGGACGGCTCGCCGTCTTCCCCGATCCAGCCCAGCGCGATCATCTCATCTTTGGGTAGGTGGCGCTGCAGCGGCGTGAAAATGCCGCCGGGATGGACCGAGAAGGCCAAACCGCCGCTAGGTTTGAGACGCCGCGACAAGCCGTTGGCGAACAGGGCGTTGGCCGTCTTGGCTTGCCCATAGGCCTGCCATTTGTCGTAAGGCGTGTCGGCGTAGTGGATGTCGTCCCACAACACATCGCTGAGCTTGTGCGCGGTGGAGGACAGGGCGACGGCGCGCGCGCCTTCGGTCGCTTGTAAGAGCGGCATCAGCCCGGTGGTCAGGGCGAAATGGCCCATATGATTGACGCCGAACTGGCTTTCCCAGCCCGGCCCGACGCGAGCTTCCGGACAAGCCATGATGCCGGCATTGTTGATCAGGAGATCAAGCTGGGTGAGCTGGCCGCGTATGGCGTCGACAAAGCGGCGCACCGACGCCAAGTCGCCCAAATCCAGCGGCGCGGTGGACACATCGCCGCTCAAATCCGCGAGCGCGTCCTGCGCCTTCTCCGGGCTTCGCACCGGTACAATGACCTTTGCGCCCTTATCCGCGAGCGCCCGCGTGGTCTCCAGACCGATGCCGCTATAGCCGCCGGTGACGATGGCGGTTTTGCTGGACAAATCCATGTCGGCGAGGACCTCCGCGCCGGTGCTCTTGGCATGAAAGCCGGATTGGGTGGGGACTTGATCAGCAACGGCCATGGTGTGCTCCTTCGCGTTGAGAGTGAAACGCTAGAGCCGATACCATCACGCGTCATCCCGGATTTGATCCGGGATCCAGGCGCGCCAGCGTAGAACGGGGTCCTGAAACGGGTTCAGGATGACGAGAAGGGGTGTGACGGCCTTAAGCGCCAATCTCAACGACCGGCGTAAAACCGCCAAAAATCATCCGCTTGCCGTCAAACGGCATGGCGATGGCGGCGTTCTCCGGGTCCATGCGTGGATCGGCCATGATCTTCTCCCAGCCCGCGTCGCGCGCGGCTTTGTCCGGCCAGACCGCCCAGGAAAACACTACAGTCTCGCCCTCCTTAAGCTTCACGGCCATGGGAAAGGACGTGATTTCGCCCGGGGGCACGTCATCGCCCCAACACTCGGTCATCGAGACCATGCCGTAGTCTTTGAAAATGGCGGCGCAATAGCGCGCGTGGTCGATATAGGCTTGCTTCTTGTCGGTCGGAACCGGCAGCACGAAGCCTTCCACATAGCTCATGACATCCTCCCCAGATCGCCTCGGAAGAGGATAGCACAATGCGGAGGAAACAGCGCCTAAAGCGCGTCGAGCGGCAGTTTCAGGAAAACTCGGCCTTGCTCATCGGCGCCCGGTAGCTGGCCGGCGCGGATATTCGTCTGCACTGAAGGCAGCATGAGCTTCGGCGTGCCCAGCGCGGCGTCGCGGGCGGTGCGCATGGCGACGAAATCCTCTTCGCTCACCCCGCCGCCCACATGAATATTGCGCGCGCGCTGCTCGGCCACCGTGGTTTCCCAGGCATACTGGTCCCGGCCCGGCGCTTTGTAATCATGGCACAGAAACATCCTTGTCTCGTCCGGCAGGGCGAACAGCCGCTGGATCGAGCGGTAAAGCGTCTGCGCGCTGCCGCCGGGAAAATCGCACCGCGCCGTCCCGAAGTCCGGCATGAACAGCGTGTCGCCTACGAACGCCGCGTCGCCGATCAGATAGGTCATGCAGGCCGGCGTATGACCGGGCGTATGCAGGGCTCTGCAATCCAGCTCGCCCACCTTAAAGGCTTCGTCGTCGGCGAGCAGGCGGTCAAATTCCGCGCCGGTCCCGGATATCTCCGATTCCAGCGCATAGACCGGGGCGAAGGCTTTTTGAGTTTCGCTGATGTCATCGCCGATGACGATGGGGCAGCCATAGCGCTGCTTCAGCCAGGGCGCGGCGGAGAGGTGATCGGCATGGACATGAGTTTCCAGGATCATCACCGGATCGAGACCGTTGTCCTCGATAATGGCGATCAGCTTTTGGGCGCTGTCCTGGCCCGTGCGGCCGCTCGCCAGGTCAAAGTCCAGCACCGGATCGATGATGGCGCAGGCCTTGGTGTCGGGGCAGGCGGCGATATAGCTGACCGTGCAGCTATGGGGGTCGAAAATGGCGTGAACTTCGGGACGAACCATGGCGTTACAGCGTGAGCGGCCTTACATGGGGGGCGCAAAACTGCGCCCGGTGAGCGGTGCAAAACGATGAGGAGCATATAAGTGCAAAACTGGACGCCGCAACAAACCGCTGAGGCCCTGGACGCAGGCGAGATCATTCTGGTCGACGTTCGTGAAGCCGCCGAATACCATGAAGCGCGGATTCCCGGCGCGCTATTGTTGCCCCTTTCGACCTTTGATCCAGCGGCGCTGCCGACGGGGCAAGGCCGCAAAGTGGTCCTGCACTGTAAGGCTGGCGGACGGTCTGCAACGGCGATCGAGCACTGCCAGGCGCTTGGCATTGATGTCGACGCCCATGTGGCGGGCGGTATCGGGGATTGGATCGCGGCGGGTCTGCCATATTTCCGGCTCGACCTGGCCACCGGCCAAATGGTGCGCGAAGGCTAATTCGCCTTCGCCAGCGCCGCGCCGTAAAAGCGGGGGGCGAAGCGGTTCAGCCAGATCACTTTGCCCACCGCCTGGCTGGCGCGGTCCAGCAGCTGTGCACGCAGGCGGGGCGATCCCGCCTTGAGCGCGTCGAGCAGCAAAGCTGCAGGGCCAAACAGCGCGGCTTGCATCAGGCCGATCGCCATCCACAGCGCGACGCCGTGCCAGCGATGCTGGTCGGCTGCGGTTTGGCTGGGACCTTGACCGAAGGCGAAGCTGCGTTTGAACAAGGCTGCGCGCGTGACGCGGGCCGGGTCGACATGTTCATTGACGATCGCGCCGCCCGCCCAGGCGAAGCGGCCGCAGCGCTGGGCGATTTCAGCGAACAGCAAATCGTCTTCGCCGCCGATATCATTGGTCAAAGTGTCGAACACTGGATTGGGCAGGGCGCAAGCCGAGCGATCGACCAACGAATTTCCGCAGCCCCAGGGCTTGTCGATCACCCCGTCGGTAAGATGAGGCGTACGCGCATAAAGCCGTTCCGCCCAGGCCTGGCTGACGGCGTCATCGCTTGCGGCGCCGGGCGCCGCCCGTACCGGCCCGAACACCACTGCGGCGCCCGTCTTATCGGCCATGGCGCTTAAGGCTTCCAGCCAGGACGGCTCGGCCGTTTGATCATCATCCAGCTGCGCGATCCGCTCCGCCTTGGCGCCCGCGAAGCCTGCGTTTCTGGCGTTGGCGACGCCGGGCTCGGGCGCGTGGACATAGACCAGCGGGCAGGGAGCTTCGATCTTCAGCGTGTCGACAAGCTCTCGTGCGCCCGCTTCCGGTGAATTGTCCGCCACGATGATTTCATCGGCTAGGACGGATTGCTGAAACACGCTGTGCAGCGCGCGGGTCAGCCCGTCATTGCGCCGAAACGTCGGGATGAGGACCGCCAGCGTCATGCCTCGATCCGATCCAGCGCGCCGGCGATGGTGTCGACATCTGCGCCGCTTTCAGAAATGGCCGTACATACAGTCTCCAGAAAGGCCGGCGTGCAGCCCCATGGTCCCGGATTTTCGCGTACGTCATGGCCATAGAAGATCAGCCAGCCCGGCCGGGTCTTGACGTCTTCAATCCATTTCAGCGCGCTCATCAGGCCGGCCTGGCCGCCATCCAGCGGAACGGCGAACAGCAGCGCGCGATCCGCGCCGTCGCGATTGACGCCAGGGCGAATCCCGCGCAAGGCGCGGAACCGGTCAGACAGCGCCTGTTTGGCTGCCGGACTCGCTTCGCCGTAGGGAAAGGCGAAGGTCGTAAACGGGGCTTCAAAGCCGCTGGCGTCGAGATAGGCGCGATTGCGGTCGAGCTCCGCGACGACGTCGGACAGGGCGGTCTGCGCGACATCGACGTGAGAGAAGGTGTGGCAGGCGATCTCGTGCCCGTTGGCATGCAGCCGCTTGAGATCGCCGATATCGTATAGGCGGCCGAGATGGTTTTCCCCGCCGGCGAAACCGCCGCTGGCGAAATAGGTTCCGCGCCAACCATGGCGTTCCAGGATCTCCGCCCCTTCCACCGCCGCCGACTTTGGAAAATCGTCAAAGCTGAAGCTCACCAGCGGGCGCTCCAGCGCAATACGCATCGGCGCCTTGGCCAGTCGGCGCGCGGCTTGGCGCTTCAGCTTGCCGATCAGGCCGCCTGAGGGGAGATAGGCTTGCAGCGTCATCACAGCGCCTCCGCCGCAACGCCGGCGCGGAACAGCTTCAATCCCAGCACTCGCAGACGGATCGGAAGCAGCGGCAGGCGCGCCGCAACGCCGCCAAACACGCGGGCGAGCGTCGCGACATGGAAGGCTTTGACCTTGGCGGCGAGGCGCGCGCCAGGGCGCTCGGCATAGTCGGGATGACGCGCCAGCAGGCGCGCGAAGTTCGGCCCGGATTGGGCGAATTTCTTCAAGAGGCGGTCAACGCTCTCCAAGCCGCCATGGCGCGCGGGATTGTCGACATGGGCCAGCTCGAACCGGGATGCGGCCGTGAGCGCCCAGTCCACATCCTCCCACCCCCAGCCGGAAAAATCTTCGTCGAAGGGGGTCGCGGCGAACTGCTCGGCGCTGACAGCGAGGTTTGACGAACATACCGCGACGGCGCCGACCGCCGTTCGTTCATCGAGCGCGTGGCTGTTCGAGCCTGCTTCCAGCGCGGCATGAACCATTGTCTCGGCTGTCGGCGTGACCGGCGTGAAACCGCCGAACAAGGCGCCGGCGCTGGTGGTTTGGGTATGGGTGATCCAGCGGGTCAGGAAGTCTGCGCCCACCGCCATATCCGCATCCAGGAAGAGCAGCCACGGCGCGCGCGCGTTCTTCGCGAGACGATTGCGGGCCCCAGATCGGCCGCGATTGACCCGCGAGCTGATCACCAGGAGCGGCAGATCTAATCGGTTGATCGCATCGGTGACGGCGGAGTTGAGCGCCGGGCTCGGCATGCCGTCGTCAAACAAGACTACTTCCACCCCGCCGGGCGACGACGCCGCCAACAGCTCTAGGAGGGGAGTAGGGTCGTCGCGGTAAAACGGGATCAGCACCGACAGGCGCGGCGCCGTGCAGGCATGATGGGCCGCATTGGCGTATTGGGTTGTGATCGGCGCGCTCATGCCTGCGCCTCCCGGGTGCGCACACGCAGCTTCGCCAGATATGTCCGGCTGTCCGCAACGTTGAGCGCTACCGCGGCGACGCCATAGCTCAGCGCGCCAGCGAGAATTGTCACGGCGAGCTCTATGATCGCCGTTTCAAATTCAGGCAACGCGAGGATGGCCACCGCCATGATCCCTGTTGCGAGCGCGGCGCGGGCCCAGTCGCCAAGCGGAACTGGCAAGACAAAAATGCGCCGTCCAATGATGATGCAGGCGATCAAAGCCGCGCCATAGGTCGATACCGTCGCGATCGCGGCGCCCATGATGCCCAGATGAGGGATCAAGATCAGGTTCAGCACCATATTGCCGGCGGCGGCGGTCAGCATGACGGTCGCCATCACGCGCGGTTGGCGGCCGAGCACAAAGGCCTCGTGAAAATAATACGTCATGATCCCATTCATCAGGCCGGCGACCGCGATGAAGGGCATGATGGACGCCGCCGCCAGGGCGATCTCAGGTCCGATCAGGACGCGGGCTGCAGGTTCGGACACCAGGACAAGGCCCGCCGCCGCGGGGAAGCCGAGCAGGGCCATCAGGCTGGCGGTGCGCTGAGCCACCGCTTGAGCGGCGGCTTTGCCTTTATGTTCAAGGGCGGAGATCAATAGCGGTCCGGTAGTGGCCCCCAGCCACAAAAACAGGATGTTGATCGACCGGTCGGCGACGCCATAGCCGGCGGCGTAGGCGCCGGTTGCAGCTTCACCCAGAAAGCCCGCGATCACGAAGCGATCTCCGATCACCAGCAAATGCTCGAACAGGCAGGACACCGCCACCGGCGCGCCATAGGCGAAAAAGGTCAGGCTCCGCTTGACGTCTGCGCGATCGCGCTTGGCCTTACTCAACAAGACCGGCCCATCGATCGCCAGGGCGATCAGGGACGCCAGCGCCAAGCCAGCGAAGGGTCCGGCGGCGCCCATGCCGCCCGCCATGATGAACACCACGCCCAGCGCGAACCCGCCGGACAAGGTGAAGGTTTCCAGCAGGCTGTAGCGCCAGGCTTCGCCTGCGGCGCGGCGGGTTTCCAACGCGACTGACAATCCGGAACGGATAACCGTGTTGGCGATGGCGAAGACGATCGCGGTCTTCAACGTTCCGCCAACTGGCAAGACAAAGAGCGCGAACACGGCGAGCGCACCGCCGATCAACGCCAGGACGGCGTAAAGCCGCCAAGCAGTCCATAAATGGCCGGCGAGATGGCCCCGCGCAGCGGAGCGCGCGTGATGACGCGCGATCGCGGCGTCGAGCCAGGTGAAAAGCAATGTCGCCGCCAGCGACGCGCCGGCCAGGATCAGCACATAGCGGCCATATTCGGCAGGCTCGAGAATGCGCGTAAACACCGCCACCGAGCCGAAACCGACAAGGGCTTGGGCTAGGTGGACCGGCAGGTAGGCGATCAAATGGCGGTTCAGCATGGCGCGTCCAAAGATTTCGACGCTGCCGCCTGCAAGTTTAAGGCCGCAGACGAAAGCGGAACGGAATATGCACGACAGCTCTGAAGACCGCTTTAACGCTTTTGATTGACGATTAATTCGACCCAGAAGGAGACAGGATCTATGGGGATCCATGTCGAACTGAAACGACCGGACGCGCTCAGTCCCGCTGAGCGAGACGCCTGGATGGCGATCCAGGGCGGCGAGCCAGGCTTGGCGAGCCCTTACTTCACCCTCGGCTTTTGCGAGGCGGTGGCCGCCGTGCGGGGCGATGTCCGGGTGGTGGTTCAAAGCCTTGATGGCGTTCCGCAGGCTTTCTTGCCGCTGCAAGTGGCGAGATTTGGCCATGCAAGGCCGCTCGCAGGGCCGCTCGGCGACCATCATGGCGTGATCGCTTCTGTGCAGACCGAGCTGGATATCGAGGCGATGCTCCGCGCCGCCGGCGTGCCGGTGTTTGATTTCTTCGGTTTCGTGCCTCATCGCGGCGCTGCCGCCGGTCAGGCCCTCGTTGAAGACGGCTCCTGGGTGGTTGATCTGGGTGGCGGATTTGAGGCGTTCAAAGCCCGTCAAAAAAAGCTCGGCGGCAACACCTTCCGGACGATTTTCGCTTCGAACCGCAAGCTGGTTGAAGCAGGGCATGCAATTAAATTTTGCTTCGACGACACGTCGCCTGCCACCCGTGAGCATTTGTTGTCCTGGAAATCGGCGCAATACCACGCCACCGGCCATTTCGACGTCTTCTCCAAAGACTGGACGCGCGAGCTGGTCAGCGCGCTGTGCGCAGCCGACGGCTCTGCGGGGGTCCGCGGCGTGATCTCCAGCCTGAAAATCGACGGACAGCTCGCCGCCGTTCATTTCGGCATGATGAGCCCGCGTGCGATGCATTACTGGTTCCCGGCCTATGATCCCCAATGCGCCAAATTGGCGCCCGGCAATGCGCTGCTGGAGCATTTGCTCACCGCCCTTGGCGAGCGGGGCGTGAGCGAGGTGCATTTGGGGCCGGGCAATTACCGCTATAAAGCGGCTCTGGGCTCTTGGCAGATTCCCTTGGCTCAGGGCTTTGTGGCCCTTGAAGGCCCGACAGCGACGCTGCGCCGGGCCGCGCATGCCCTGGAGACCGGGGCGGCTAAACTGCCGATCGGACGGATGAAGCAATGGCCGGGCAAAGCCTTTCGGCGGATCGACCGGATCGACGCGTTCAAGGCCGCGTGACCAAGGGCGCCGTCACGCGCCGCGCGGCGCTCGCCCTGGCGGGCGGGGTCGGGGTTAGCGCCTTTGCGCCACGAGGCCTTCGGCTTTCAACCTCGACCAAACGCGATCTCTGGCGGCGCGCAAACGGGGCCCAGTTGCGCGGTGCGGTCTTTGTTCAGCGCCGGGTCTATCCGGACCTGGACGGCGGGACCTTCCTCGGCGCGGGGCCTTTTGGGCCGCCGGTCACCGATACGGCGCTCGATCAGCTGGCGGAAGCCGGGGGCAATCTCGCCAGCTGGTCGGGGCCGGGCCTGTTCGGCGAAACGCAATCCTTCCAGCGTGATCCAGCGGTTGAAGACCATATCGCCGGCTGGCTCGACCGCTGCCGCGCGCGCGGACTGTTCACCACGCTATGCTTTCGCTCCGGCCCT
The DNA here is from genome assembly GCA_964484345.1 of uncultured Oceanicaulis sp. Classification (GTDB taxonomy): domain Bacteria; phylum Pseudomonadota; class Alphaproteobacteria; order Caulobacterales; family Maricaulaceae; genus Oceanicaulis. The sequence goes on from CAZAGE010000002.1 coordinate 121,165, forward strand.
GGCCGCAGCGCCTTCGCCTTTCACCCAGAAGAAGACTGGTATCCGGCCTCGCTCTATGACGACAGCCTTTGGCGCGATGTTGAAAAACAGGCCGCTTGGGTGGAGATGGTGGCGGAAACGCTCAGACGTTTTGGCGACCATCCCGCCTTGGCCGGCATCGTGCCCATGGACGAGCCCAATGGGACCGATCTGGGGCTTCCTTCGGTCTGGCCGGACATGGCCCGCCGCCTGGCGGCTCGGGTTCGCCGCGACAGCCTTGATCACAATACCCCGCTGATTTGGAGCCCGGATCGCTGGGCGCGGGCCGAGGCGGCGGCGCCGTTGCGCGCGGCGGTTGGGGAGGAGGCCGTGCTGGCGTTGCATCACTATGAGCCGTGGCGGTATTCGCACCAGGGCGAGGGTGATGAGGTCTTCTTTAATCCCCAAACCATGAACGCCAGCGATGTCGAGGCCGTGTCCGGGGATTGGGCCGCCCTGGAGTTTGGTGTCGTGCGCCATGCGCCCGACCCTCAACGCTATTTGCATGACCGCATCGCACAGTGGGAGCGCCTGGGGGCGAATTGGGCGGTGTTTCGGTGGACCAGCGGCTGGGATGTTTATGAGCGGCGCGAAGGTTCGATGAACACGTTTGAAGATGCACGCATGCTGCCGCTTTTGCGGCGGGCCTTCGCCGCCAATCGGGTGCGGCCGGATTGATTTCGAGGTCCGGACGGCGAAGCGTCATTGCCGGGCGCAGGCGCTTCGCGCTAACAGACAGGGAAAATCAGCTCCGACCGGATGCCTGCCATGGCTGCGCCTGAAATCACCATCGTCATTCCCGCCTATAATGAGGCGGAGGCCATCGTGTCGGTGGTGAACGAAGCCCGTGAGGTGTTTGACCAAGCCTTCACCAGCTTTGAAATCGTCGTGATCGATGACGGCAGCGCGGACGACACCGCCGGCGCGCTCGGCCCGCTTGCGGCTGAGGATGCGCGCATCCGCGTCATTCGCCATCCCAACCGCTCTGGTAAAAGCGCGGCGCTGCGCACCGGCATGCTGCAAGCGCGCGCGATCTGGGTCGCGACGATGGATGGCGATGGCCAGGATGATCCGCGCTCGGTTGTGGACATGGCCAAGGCCGTCGATCTGAGCACGGTCGGCGAGGTGGGTCTGGTGGCGGGCAACCGCACCAACCGCACCGACGGGGCCAACCGCAAATTCGCCTCGCGTTTCGCGAACGGGCTTCGGCGCTCGCTGTTAAATGACGACTGCCCGGACACCGCCTGCGGCCTGAAACTCATCGTACGCGATGTGTTTTTGGCGATGCCCTTTTTCGATGCGCTGCACCGCTATCTGCCGGCGCTGACCCGGCATCTGGGCTATGACATCGTCAACGTGCCGGTGGTCAATCGCGCGCGGACCGCAGGGGCGTCCAAATACACCAATCTGGGCCGCGCGGCGGCCGGGTTGTTCGATCTGCTGGGCGTGATCTGGCTGATGCGGCGCACCCATACGCCAAGCCCGGATCTGCTTCGTCGTCCGCAGGAGGACTAGCGCCATGGACGGCTTGCTCCAGCGGATCAGCGAAACTTCGCCGTCCGGCGGCCTGACCCGGCCGGCCTGGATCGTGCTGATGCTGCTCGCGGCGGTCACGTTGTTCACCGGCATTTTCTCCATTCCGCCGATGGACCGCGACGAGTCCCGCTATGCCCAGGCCAGCCGGCAGATGATGGAGACCGGCGACTATCTCAACATCAATTTCCAGGAGTATGACCGGCATAAGCAGCCGGCGATGACTTACTGGCTTCAAACCGTCGCCGCCGCGCCGTTCGGCGGCGCCGACGCGCCCATCGGCGCCCACCGCCTGCCGGGCTTTTTGTTTGCGCTGTTCGCGGTCGCCATCACCGCCTGGATGGGCGCACGCTTTTTCACCCCGCCCGTGGGCTTTGCGGCGGGCCTGATCCTGGCGATCTGCCTGACCCTGGCGGTGGAGGCGCGCACGGCGAAGACCGATGCGATCTTGCTGGGCTTCGGGATGATCGCTCAGGCCAGCCTGATGGTGTTGATGCTGCAGGTTAAAGAGGTCCGGCCCAAATTCATCGGCTGGCCTGCGCTGTTATGGGGCGCGATCGGCGTCACGCTCCTGGTGAAGGGGCCGATCTTCTTCATGGTCACGGCCCTGACCGCCATTGTCTTCACCGCCTGGAAGCGCGATCCGAAGCTCTTGCTCAGGCTGCGGCCTGAATTCGGCGTTCCGCTGGCGCTGTTGATCTTCGGACCCTGGTTCCTGGCGATCAATCTGGAGACCGATTGGGCCTTTTATTACGAGGCCGTGGGCCATTCCATGCTCGACAAGGTGGGCGAGGCGCAGGAAGCCCATTCCGGCCCGCTCGGCTTCCATGTCGGCCTGACGGCGGTGACGTTATGGCCTGGCGTGGCGCTGCTGGGACTCGGCGTGCTCGCCGCCTGGGCCAACCGGCATGATGACCGGGTCAAATTCCTGATCGCCTGGATCATTCCTGTCTATATCGTCTTCGAGATCGTCGCGACCAAGTTGCCGCACTACACCCTGCCATCTTTCCCGGCGATCGCCTTGCTGATCGGGTTAGGCATTGCCAACGCAACCAGCCTGTTAAGCGGAACCTGGCAGCGCGTGGCGCAGGGCGTTTTCGGTTTGGTCGCGGTGGCGGTTGGATTGATCCTCAGCGCCGCGCCGGTGATCGCGAATTACGAGCTGGGCCGCACGCCGGACCTCGCCGCCTGGATCACCATCGCCTTCGGGGTGGTGGCGGCCGCCGCCATCATCATCCTGGTGATCCATCCCAGCCTGAAAACCGTGATCGGGACCGCCGTCGCGACCTCCGCGCTTTACGCCTGCGCCTTCGCGGTGGCGATCCCGGCGATTGATCCCTTGTGGTCTTCCGACCGGGTTGCGCGCATCGCCGACAGCTTTGAAGGCTGTGAGGTTCAAGACCGCACTATCGCCGGCTATCGCGAACCTTCCACCGCCTTCAATCTGGGCACCGCGACCTGGCTGGCGCACACGGGTGAAGATGCGGCGGAGTATTTGCTGGAGCATCGCCAGTGCGGCCTCGCCATCGTCGATATCGCCGAGGAAGAGGCTTTCCGCGCCGTCACCGACGCGGCCGGCGTCGAGCTGCGGGCGCTGGCCCAGATGGACGGCTTCAACTCGGTGAAGGGCGATGAGCTGTCGCTGACCTTCTACACCGTCGCGGAGTCAGATCTTCGCGCGCCGGTGCGCTAAAGCCCGAAGCGCTCCAGCGCCGCCTTGGCGATGGGCTCGCCCCATTCCTGAACGAAGTGACCGCCTTCGGCGATCTCCATGGGTTCCGGGCAGTTTTTGATGACCGAGCGCAGCCAGGCCATGGTGTCGGGGCCCAGCACCGGGTCCTGCATGCCGATCGCCATAAAGCTCTCGCCGGACCAGTCTTCAGACCAGAATTTCACGGCTTTGAGGCCGGTCTCCACGCCCTCCATCTCCGGCGTGACCGGCACCAGAGCCGGGAAGCGGCGCACGCCGGCCTTATGCGCTGCAGTGGGGAAGGGGGCGGCGTAGGCGGCGGCTTCCTCGTCCGATAGGATGGGCGTCGCCCGCTGCATCAACCCAGCGACATCAAGATCGGGCGTATTCGCCATGAAGTCGCGCCAAGCCATAAAGCCGTCGCTGGCCCCTTTGCCGACGCCGATGGCGGTGTTCATGACGATCAGACGGGTGAAGCGGTCGGGATAGTCCATCGGCAAGGTCAGACCCAGCAAGCCGCCCCAGTCCTGGCACACCAGGCAGATATCGTTGAGGTCCATCCGCTCCAGGAAGGCTTTCAGGTAATCGCGGTGCCAGGTGAAGGTATAAAGCGCGTCCTCCACCGGCTTGTCCGAGCGGCCAAAGCCGAGAAGATCGGGGATCACCACCCGCGCGCCGGCGGCCAGGAAGACCGGCGCCATCTTGCGATAGAGATAGCCCCAGCTGGGTTCGCCATGCAGGCAGAGGAAGACGGGGCCGTCCTTCGGGCCTTCATCGACATAGGCCAGACGCAAACCCTCATAGCCCGGCAGATCGTCGATATAGCGGGGCGCATAGTCCCAGCCAGAAAGGTTTTCGAACCGCTCGTCCGGTGTGCGCAGGGCTTTGATGGTCATGACACGCTCCTTGTTGAGGAGCGCAGCATGCCGCCTGCAAACGCCGCAGGGAAGCCATGCGTGAACACGGTGGCGGTTCGCTCTCTCGCGCGCTAAGACGAGAAATCCAGCCTTTCTCCAGCGGAGCGCACCCATGGCCGACACCCAATTTGATCTCATCGTCATTGGCGGCGGGCCAGGCGGCTATGTGGCGGCGATCCGCGCGGCCCAGCTGGGCATGAAAACGGCGGTGGTCGAGCGCGAGCATATGGGCGGCATTTGCCTGAATTGGGGCTGCATCCCCACCAAGGCTCTGCTGCGCACGGCGGACATTTATGAGCTCTTCCACCGCGCCGAAGAATTTGGCCTGAAGGCTGACAATATCGGCTTTGATCTGGACAAGGTGGTCAAGCGCTCCCGCAAGGTCGCCGGGCGTTTATCCTCCGGCGTCACCGGCCTGATGAAGAAAAACAAGGTCACCGTCATCGACGGCGAAGCGCGCCTTGAAAAGGGCGCCGCCGCGCCGAAAGTGGTGGTCAAAGCCAAGGATGGCAAAGAGACCGGCTATATGGCCAAGCATGTCATCCTGGCGACCGGCGCCCGCGCCCGCACCATTCCGGCGGCGGGACTGGAGGCGGATGGCCAGCATGTCTGGACCTATAAGGAAGCCATGACGCCCGACGCCATGCCGAAATCCCTTCTGGTGATCGGCTCGGGCGCCATCGGGATGGAATTCGCCAGCTTCTACGCCGCCATGGGCGCCGATGTGACCGTGGTGGAGATGGTCGACCGCATCCTGCCGGCCGAAGACGCGGAGATTTCCGCCTTCGCTCAGAAAATCTTCAAAAAGCGCGGCCTCACCATCCACACCGAAGCGCAGGTCAAAGGCCTCGCTAAATCGGCCGCCGGCGTGAAAGCCAGCGTCGCCCTGAAAAGCGGCAAGACCGAAGAGGTCAGCGTCGACAAAGTCATCCTCGCGATCGGCATCACCGGCAATGTTGAAGGGCTGGGCCTGGAAGCCCTGGGGGTGAAACTCGACCGCGGCCACATCGTCGCCGACGGCTATGGCCGTACTGGCGTGCCGGGTCTTTATGCGATCGGCGACGTCACCGGCGCGCCCTGGCTGGCGCACAAGGCCAGCCATGAAGGCGTGATCTGTGTGGAGGCCATCGCCGGCCAGAAGCCGCACCCGATGGTCAAGGAGAACATTCCGGGCTGTACCTATTGCCATCCACAGGTCGCCTCGGTCGGTCTCACCGAAGCCAAGGCGAAAGAGGCGGGGCGCAAAATTAGAGTCGGCCGTTTCCCCTTCGTGGGCAACGGCAAGGCGATCGCGCTGGGCGAAGACCAGGGCCTGATCAAGACCATTTTCGACGCCGACACCGGCGAGCTTTTGGGCGCGCATATGGTTGGCGCTGAAGTCACCGAGCTGATCCAGGGCTATGTCGTGGGTAAGACGATGGAGACCACGGAAGCGGAATTGATGCACACCGTCTTCCCGCATCCCACGCTCAGCGAAATGATGCATGAGAGCGTGCTCGACGCCTATGACCGGGTAATCCACTACTAGAAACATTACGAACTCTTCATCTCCCGGCTGCATCCGCGAAAGGTGGCGTGCGCATCGTCTGTTCAAGCTGGGCGGTGCGCCCGGCCTGGTTGGGAGACAAAGAATGAAGAGACCGCTTTTCACCGCCGCCGCTGCGGCGCTTCTGGCGACGGCGTGCGTGCAGGCCCAAGACGGGCCGACCACCTCCTTTGATGGGCTGGCGGGCAGCCGCACAGTGGACACCGACGGCAATGTCGAGATGAACGGCGCTGCGATCACGCTCAATGGCCGGGTCGGCGGTTGGGTCGAAATGAACGGCGCGGCGGTCGACGTCGACGCCGACATCGGTGGGGCGCTCGAAGCCAATGGCGGGGCGGTCGAGATTCGCGGCTCTGTCGGCGGTCGTAGCTACGTCAATGGCGGCGCGGTCAGCATGACCGGACGCTTTGACGGTGATGTCGAGGTCAATGGCGGCGCCATCGACCTGAGCGGAACCTTCGGGGAGGGCTTCCGAATCAATGCCGGGGCGCTGGAGTTTGACGGGCGCGCGGATGCGCCGGTCCATGTCGCCGGCTCAGGCCGTAATCGGACTTGGTATGGCCGTGAGCGCTCGGACCGGTCCGAGGTCGAAATCAACGGGACGCTGGCGGAAGGCGGTCGGATCTGCGCCCATGAGGTCACGTTCGGATCAAGCGCCAGCCTCGGCGCGCCGCTGACGGTCATCGCGGACGAAGCACCGCGCTATCGCGACGGGTTTGATTCGAGCCTGATCGAGTATCAGCCGCGCAATGGCGAGCGCTGCGACGAGGTCTAAGCCCACATTGCAGGAGTTTAATGAAAGGGCCTGCGCTCCAGCGCGGGCCCTTTTTTTACCGCTATTCAGGGGTTTGGCCAAAACCGTTTATCGATCTGCGACATAAATTTATCGAAAATCGAAAAAAATCCTTTGTTATCGAGTTTCGATATGATATCGAGTTTCGATATGGTTGGTTCCATAAAAGAAAGCGGGAGACAAAACCCGATGAGACGTATCCTCCTCACCACCGCTGCAGCGACAGCGGTCATGCTTGGCGGCTGTATCTATATCGATCGCGGCCACACCGCCCATGAGAACACCGGTGACGGTGTCAAATTCCTGAGCGGTGAAGTGAATTCCCGGCTCGACACCGACGGTGACGCCCGCCTGATGGGCGCGGACATCTCCGTATCGGGCCGGGCCGGCGGCACGGTCAGGGTCGCCGCTGCGGACTTCACCGCCCGGGATCTTGACGCCGGCGCGCTCGACGCCTCGGCGGCGGACATCGTCTATGACGGTCGGGTCGCCGGCGATGTCGACCTGCGCGCCGCGGACATTCGCTGGCGCGGCCCTGTGGGAGGCGGATTTGACGCCTCAGCCGCCGATCTGGATTTTGACGGCTCCGTCGGCGGGCCGTTTACCGGACGTCTCGCCGATGCTCGCCTGGCGGGACGCTTCTCCAGCCTCGATCTTCAAGCCGCCGACGTCCACCTGACCCGCGAGGCTGAGGTCAGCGGCGATGTCAAAGCCTCCGTGGCGGATTTCCGCCATGACGGCCGCATCGCCGGTGATCTCGATCTCGGGGCGAACACGGTGATCCTCAATGGCGATGTCGACGGTCAGCTCTCGCTGAGCGTCGACCCTGGCCGGCGCCCCTGGGGCCGTACGGACGGGCTCGTCGAGCTCAACGGTCAGTTTGACGGCGGTGAGATCTGTGCACGTCGCGTGGTCATCACTGGAACAGTTTCAGGCCCGCTGCGGGTGACCGCGGACGCGGCCCCGGACATTCAAGGCGGCAGCGCCGCCAATATCGAATTCACACCGCGGAATGGTCAGCGGTGCGACCGTGGCTGGGAGGGGTAAGCCATGATCAAGACACTCGAAACACTGTTTAAATCTGCGATTTTGGCCGTTGGTCTCGCGGGAGCCGTCGCGGCGCCGGCGCTGGCGAACCAATATGTCGGCGGCGACATTTCGGTGAATCTCGACACCGATGAAGACGTGGTCTTCCTGGCGGCTGATGTTGAAGTCACCGGCCGGATCGGTGGCGATATCGCAGCGCTGGCCGCGGACGTGAATATCGACGCTGATGTCGGCGGCGATGTCTCGATCGCTGCGGCCGACATTTTCATCGGCGGTTCCGTCGCGGGTGAAGTTGAAGCCGCAGGCGCGGACATCAGCGTGATGGCCAATGTCATGGGCGATGTCAGCCTGGCGGGTGCGGACATCACCGTGTCGGGGATGGTGGGCGGCGAGCTTGCCGCGGGCGGCGCGATCGTGACGCTGGAGCCGACCTCCGTCGTCAATGGCTCTGCGGAAATCGCCGCCAGCGAAGTGTATGCCGAGGGCCAGATCCTCGGCCGCGTCGAGATCGAAGCGCGTGAAGTTTACCTGCGCGGCGTGTTCGAAGGCCCGATCGAGATTTACGCCCGCGACGTGGTGATCGGCCCGGATGCTGTGATCACCGGCCCGCTCGTGGTGCGTTCGCCCAATGAGCCGACCGTGGCGGAAAGCGCGCAGGTGGGCGATCTAGAGTACCGGCAGGAAAGCTGGGACGAAAGCCGGATCGACCGTCCGGATATCGATCTCGACTTTGATGTCCTGCCGTCGTTCTGGGCGCTGGGCGCGCTGTATTCCTCGGCTGCGCTGATCCTGGGCCTGATCATCGTTCTGCTCTTCCCGCGCTCCATGGCGCGCATGTCGGAGCGGTTCCGGGCGCGCCCCTGGGTGTCCGGCGGCCTGGGCCTGATCGTGTGGGCGACCGCCTGGCTGATGATGCTGGTGCTGGTCGTGCTGCTGGCGATCACGATTGTCGGCGTGCTGCTCATCCCCTTCGTGCTGGCGGCGATCCCGATCCTTTACTTCCTGTCCTTCGTGTTCGGCGGCGTGGTGATCGGTGACTTGATCTTCAACCGCTCGGGCGGGCAGGCGGGTTTCGGTCTCCGCATCCTCTCGCTGCTCGCTGTGCTGCTGATCGTTGCGGGCCTGCACGTGATCCCGCCGGTTGGCTGGCTCGTGGGGCTGCTGGTGCAGTTCATCGGCTTCGGCGCCTGGACGCTGGCGATCTTCGACCGCCAAGACCGGGTGCAGGCTTTGGAAGGTGAAGCCGTCTAAGCGCTCCCCAAGCCGGACGCATTCGCTTTCCCCAACGCCCCGGCGGACCTTCCGGTCCGCCGGGGTTTTTGTTTTTTGTCCTCCGCCCCCTCCGGCGCGTCGGGTCCTCGCTGACGCTGCGGGCGGCTGTTCGCCTTGCGATGCCTGCGGCTTCGGGCGCCAAGATTTCTGAACTCCAGCGCAGCAAGAGCTTAGCGACGGTCTCGAGCGGTTGAAGCTGGGTGAGGGGGCTGTCGTCGCGCCCGACTGAGCGGACGCGAAGGAGGATAAGAAGGAATCCGACCGGAGGGGAGAGAGGACAAGAAAAACTTGATGTCCTCTATGACCGCCTCGGCTTGAACCTTGCCGCGGACAGGTTCATATGTGCGCCCATGGCTACGCTGCTTGATATGAAATCCGCCCGCGCCGCCCGGCATCCGGAAAAGCAAAAGCGCGAAGATACGCCCGTCCTGCGCAAGCCGGACTGGATTCGCGTCAAAGCGCCCGCCGGCGGGGTGTTCTCCGAGACCCGGAAGACGGTGAAGGACAACAATCTCGTCACCGTGTGTGAGGAGGCGGGCTGCCCCAATATCGGCGAATGCTGGTCGCAAAAGCACGCCACCTTCATGATTATGGGCGACACCTGCACGCGGGCCTGCAGCTTCTGCAATGTGAAGACGGGCCTGCCCGGCGCGCTCGACGCCGACGAACCGCGCCGCGTTGCGGAGGCGACCCGCTCGATGGAATTGCAGCATGTGGTGATCACGTCTGTGGACCGCGATGATCTGGAAGATGGCGGGGCGGAGCATTTCGCCGACGTGATCCGCCAGATCCGCGCGCTCAACCCGGACACCACGATCGAAATCCTGACCCCCGACTTCCTGCGCAAGGACGGGGCGGCGGAAATCGTCATCGACGCCAAGCCCGACGTCTTCAACCATAATCTGGAGACCGTGCCGCGGCTCTATCTCTCCATCCGCCCCGGCGCGCGCTACTACCATTCGCTGCGCTTGCTCGAGCGGGTGAAGGAGCGCGATCCGGCGCAATTCACCAAATCGGGCATCATGGTCGGCCTTGGCGAAACCAAGGAAGAAGTGATGCAGGTGATGGACGATATGCGCTCCGCCGGCATCGATTTCCTGACCATCGG
>CAZAGE010000003.1:0-127925 GCA_964484345.1 uncultured Oceanicaulis sp.
GATGGGCGATTTCCTCAAAGGGCGTATCGGCCGGAAGTGTCGGAGCGGTCATGCAGGCCTCGCCAGATGTTGGGCGTTCACCAAAGCGGGGCGCCGCGCCCAAGGCAAGCATCCACCTCGGTCAGGGCGCGCTCAAGCTCAGCGCATCCAGCGCGATCGCCATCAACGCCGCCTCATACCGGGTGAAGCCGGAGACTGGATCGCGGCTGAGATCTCCGTTGGGATCGACCCCGGTGACGAAGAAAGCGACCGTCGCATTTTCCGCCGGGATCGCCCAGGCGCCGCCGTAGAGCCCATAGGCTTCGCCAGCGTGGCCGACAAAGCGCCAGTCCGGGCGTTGTTCGATCTGACCGGGCGTCAGGATTTGCGGACCCGGCCCGTAGGCGCGAACGCCCGGCGCTTCATCACCGGTCCAAACCGGCTCGCCCAAAGCTTCGCCCGCGCCGCCGGGCAAGAGCGCAGAGGCGAGGACGGCCAAGTCCTCTACGCTGGCCCGCAAGCCGCCCTGCGGTGAGAACAGCGTGCCATTGGCGCCCGCGTCTGCGCGCAGAGCCACCCAGTCCGTGCCGTCATCGGCGCCCAGAACGGTTGGCGACGTCCCGGCAAGCGCTTCGGCGTCATCGACCTGCACCGTCCAGACGCCGTCGAACCGGCGATACAGCGTCGCGCCGGACCGGCGCTTTGCCGCGCTCACCGCGGCCCAATTAAATCCGGCGTCGAGGCCCAGGGGCTCCAGCACATGCTGGCGGGCCAAGACGTCGAAGCTGCGCCCCGTCGCGCGCTCCATCACCTGGGCGGCGATGCCATAATTGATGTTGGCGTAGGTCCAGCCCTCACCGGGTGGATAGGGGCAGGTCGCCTCTTCTGTCAGCAGGCTTTCCAGCGTCTCGCCGATGGGCGCCCAATAGACCTCCGGGTCGCAAATCCCGCTGGTGTGGGCGAGCAGGCGGTTCAGCGTCACCGGCGCGCCGCCGGGCTGGACTGGCAGCTCAAAGCCCAGGATCGCGGTCACGTCCGCCTCCATGTCGAGGACACCGTCCTGCGCCAAACTCAGCGCCGTCAACGCGGTGGCGAGCTTGGAGATGGAGGCGGCCCGCACCGGACTTTGCGGCATTAGCGGCCGAAGCGGCGTTACGCCATCGCCCGCGAACACAGCCGCACCCGCCGCGCCGGACCAGACGATCTCACCGTCGCGCCACACCGCCACCGCGGCGCCCGGAACCGCTTGACGCGCATCGTCCTCTCCACTGAGCACCGCCTCCAGGCGCGCGCCGAGCGCCGCCTCTGTGACGGTGGGCTCGGGTCCCGAACATCCGGTCAAGACGGCGGCGGCCAACACCGCGCTGCTCCAGCGCATCAGGCCTGCGCCCAGTGCGCTTTGAGCTCAGCCGCGACCTCCGCAGCGCGCTCATAGGGCCACCAATGGCCGCAGTCTTCAAACAGGTGAAAGCGCGCATCGGTCCGCTGGGCCAGTTTCTGACCCACCGCGACGGAGGCGTAGGGATCATGCTCGCCCCACAGCACCAGGCCGGGACGCTGGGCGAGGCCTGGCAAGGCGTCCTTCCAGTCGTCTCCGATGCGCACGGCGGAGCGATAGAGGGAAAGGATCGACGCCCGCATGCCGTCGTCGCCCTGCTCGACCATCTCGCGGGCGAAGGCGTCGGGCACCTGCGCCTCCTTCAGCACGGCGATCATGGCGTCATCATCCATCGCCGCCATCAAGGCTTCGCCCTCCTCCGGCGTCTGCCAGATCTGGGCGATGTCATGCCAGACATAGTCTTCATCAATGGCGACGCCGCCGGCCGCCCAGCTTTTCACCTTATCTGGATGAAGCCCCGCCACGCGCTGCACCAGCAAGCCACCCCAGTCATGGCCGACCAGATGGACCGGCCGGCCAGCCTTATTGACCGCAGCGTCCAGCTCGTTGGCTAGCCAGTCGGCGTAGGCGTCCATGCTGGCGGAAAAACCGTCCGGCTTGGGCGCGCCGAAGCCAGGCATGTCAGGGCAGACCCAGTCGCCTTCACCCAACGCCTCTAGCACCGGGCTCCAGAGCCGGTGCGTGTCCGGCACGCCGTGGATGAAGAGACTGGTCATGACGGGCTCCGCTCAACGCTGCGCCCGAAGCCTATCCGGCTCAACCGGTTGATCAAGCGAGACCGTCCCTCCCCTTTGATGGAGAGGGATAGCTCTTAGTCTCCAGGTCCAAGCTTACTCCGCCTCGGTCACCGTCGGCGCATCCACGAAGGGACGGATGCCGAATTCGGGATAAATCTCCGAGGGGAAGTAGACCACGCCATCGGCGACCACCATGGAGATGGTCTTGATGTCCTTGAAGTCCTCCGTCGGATCGCCCGGCACAAGGAAGAAGTCGGCGTATTTGCCCGGCGTCACCGAGCCCAGCTCATCCCCGGCGCCGAGATAATCGGCCATGCCCTGGCTCGCCCAGGCAAGGATTTCAGGCGGCGTCATGCCGATCGACTGATAAAGCTCCAGCTCGCGGTGATAGGCGAAAGAACCGCCCAGATCCGTGCCCGGCACCATGAAAATGCCGCGCTCGCGCAACTCGGCGAGCGCTGCGGTGATCTGCTCGAAGGCGCCGCGATAGGCGATGTCGTCGGCTTCGCTCTCAATCGCCGCCCAGGCCGAGCGCGCCTGGCGCTGGGAGGCGGCGGGCATGTTGTCGATATAATCAACCGCGCCCGGCGACAGCTGGCCATTGCGCGACAGCAACAGCGCTTCATGGATGGCGAAGGTGGGGTCGATGGAGATCTCTGCGTCCACCATGGACTGGATGGTCGCTTGAACCTCAGGACTGTCGAGATCGAGCTCTGGCAGGCGTTTCAGGGCGGTCAGGCGGAGAAGCGTGCGCGTGTCTTCGCCCTCCTCCAACACCCAGCCGAGCATCAGCTGATTGATATGGGTCAGCTCGTCATAGCCTGCCGCGATCATGGCGTTCGCATCGGTGAAGGCCGGCACGTGGCCGGTGACGCGCAAGCCATGGGCGCGCGCCTCCGCAATCACCGCCGGGATCCAGGCAGGATCCATGGAGTTATAGACCTTGATCTGGTGGAAGCCGCCGCGCTCGGCATAGGCCTGAACCGCAGCGACGGCCTCTTCCTCGCTGGCGACTAAAATGCCGTTATTCGAGTTAAACGGGCTGCGCCCTTCGATGAAGCCGGAGCGGAAAACCCGCGGACCGGCCACCCGGCCGCTGTCGATATTGGCGATAAGACCGTCGAGCACGTCGTTATTATTGCCCATATCGCGCACGCTGGTGATGCCGGCGGCGATGCCCAGGGCCGCCGCGCTTTCGCCCAGGTGCGCATGCATTTCAAACAGGCCCGGGACGAGCGTGCCGCCAGCGCCGTCGATCAGCGTCGCGCCCTCCGGCGCCGCTTCACCGGCGCTGAGCACAGACGTGATGCGCTCGCCTTCAAACACCACAGTGGAAGCCTCAGTCCGGCTTTCAGTGGCGGGATCGAAGACGTGGACATTGGTCACCGCGACCGGGCCGTCATACTGGTTGGCCGTGCGGGTCTGAATGTCTTCATAGCGCCGGGCGCCATATTCCGCCGCGCGCGAGCGCAGCAGCTCGTCATGGATTTCCTGGCCTTCCGGCAGGATGGCGAAGCCCGGCGTGATGACGCCAAAGAAGGTGGCCTCGTCCATCAGGAAATAGGTCGGGCTGGTGCTGGTGCCGGACAGGGCATAGGCGGTGACGTCAAGCGCCACATCGCCGTCGCTCAGCGTGATGTCTTCCATCTCCGCCAGGCGCAACTCGCCGCCCGGCAGGGCTGAGATGGTCCGGTCTTCATCGGCCATGAGCACGCGCGCGGCGATGGCCAGCTGATAGGGCGAGGCGTTCTGCGGTACATAGTAAGCAGGCGTGGTGACGGTCGCCGATCCTTCGCCAGTCGCGTCGCGCCAGATGGCGCTGTCGCCGGACCACTCAAACATCTCATCGACCGCATTGCCGAAGGTGGAGGCGCCTTCGATCGTCCAGCGGACCGGATAGCCCTGATCGTTCAGCGTGATCGTTTCATTCAGCGTCGGGCCGCGGCCATTATTGCGAAACTCATACTCGATCTCAAAGCCGGTATCAGAGCGCGTAATGTTCGCCGCCCCGATCGGCGTGCCGCCGACCAGAACGATGAAGCGATCCGCTTCCGTGCCCGGCGCGGCGATCACCACCGGCTCCGGCGCCGCCTGCTCGCTGGGCGCCTCGCACGCCGCCAACCCCAAACCGGCGAACCCCGCCATCACCCAACGCACTGAAATCGTCATGAAACACTCCCCTGAACGGCCGCCGCCGCCTTTGGCCGGGACGCTAGCAGGGGGTGCGGGCGATGTCTCCGGTTACAGAGTAACGCTTGGGCGGCGCCGTACGATATCTCCCCCTGCTTGCGGGGGGAGTGTCCCGAAGGGACGAGGGGGGCTTTCAGCGCCGCAATCCCCCCCTCCGGTCCTTTCAGGACCACCTCCCCCGCTAGCAGGGGAGGAAACCGAAAAAGCCAAACGATCTTCCGCCCAAGGGTTGCCGCCCTATCTCAAGCTCAGCTAACACGCACGAGACAGAGATTTCCGCGCGATCCGCGCGACTGAAAAGGACACCGCCATGGCTGCGCTGGACGCTGCGAACGAGCAGAGCTTGAGCTTCAACTGGGAAGATCCGCTGCACCTTGCCCATCAGCTCTCTGAAGAGGAGCGGATGATTTCGCAGACGGCGCGTCAGTATTGCCGCGACAAGCTCTTGCCGCGGGTGATCGACGCCTATCGCGAAGAGAGTTTCGACCGGGCGATCATGACCGAGATGGGCGAGCTGGGGCTGTTGGGCGCCACGGTCGCTGAGCAATATGGCGGCGCGGGCCTCAGCAATGTCGCCTACGGGCTGATCGCGCGCGAGGTGGAAGCCATCGACAGCGGCTATCGCTCGGCGATGAGCGTGCAGTCTTCGCTGGTGATGTATCCGATCGAGGCGTTTGGGTCAGAAGAGCAAAAGCAAAAATACCTGCCCAAGCTCGCCAGCGGCGAATGGGTCGGCTGTTTTGGTCTCACCGAAGCCGATGGCGGCTCGGACCCGGGCGCGATGCGCACGACGGCCAGACAAGTCGAGGGCGGCTATCTCCTTAACGGTTCGAAAATGTGGATCACCAACTCGCCGATCTGTGACCTCGCGGTGGTCTGGGCCAAGCTGGACGGCGTCATTCGCGGCTTCGTCGTGGAGAAGGGCGTGGAGGGCTTCGACTGCCCGAAGATCGAGGGCAAGCTGAGCCTGCGCGCCTCCACCACTGGTTCGATCTCGCTCAACGACGCCTTGGTGCCCGAAGACGCGATCCTGCCCCACGTCAAAGGCCTGCGCGGGCCGTTCTCCTGCCTCAACAAGGCCCGCTACGGCATCAGCTGGGGCGCCATGGGCGCCGCGGAATTCTGCTGGCATGCCGCGCGCGATTACGCCATGGAGCGCATCGTCTTCGGCAAGCCGATCGCCGGCACCCAGCTGGTGCAGAAAAAACTCGCCGACATGCAGACCGAGATCGCCCTAGGCTATCAGGGCGCGCTGCAGCTCGGCCGCCTGATGGACGAGGGCGCCTTCGTGCCCGAAGCCATCTCGCTGATGAAGCGGAACAATTGCGGCAAAGCGCTGGCCATCGCCCGCGAAGCCCGCGACATCCATGGCGGCAACGGCATCGCGGAGGAGTATCACATCCTGCGCCACGCCATTAATCTGGAAACCGTCAACACCTACGAAGGCACCCACGACGTCCACGCCCTCATCCTCGGCCGGTCGCAAACCGGGCTGCAGGCGTTTAGCTAGAGGGCGTGGTGAAATCCCGGACGATCGAAGCGCAGATCCGGGACCTGCCTCAGAACAAAGCGCTTAAATCGCAAGGAGGCCCCGGCTCTGCGCCCCGGATCAAGTCCGGGGCTTGGCCGGGGTTTCAACGCAGAGCTTGATCGCCCTGCAGCCGTACGCCGCCTAGCGGGTCTCCCACCAGGGCCGGCGTCCCGTTGCGCTTAACGACAGCGGATCCTTGCGGCGCACCAGGCCGTCGCGGGACAGGAAAACGAAGGTCCCGACCATTCCGAAAATCGTCAACCAGGCGAGCGCCGTCTGGTCCAGAAAACGCGGGCCGGCGGCGATAAAGGCCAGCCAGATTAAGGCGAGCACGAGCAACTGAGTGTATCGGTTCATCTGAGCCTCCTTGGGCTCTCACTGCACTCGTAAATCTGTCATATTTCCGCATCTTGGGCAAGGTTTTTTGTCAGAATACGGACTTTAATCAACACCACGATTGGATGGAGGGAGACGAAGTCGCGGCCCCGTCCCTTCCCTTGATGGGGAGGAATGAGCGCATGCCGACCCCGCCTTTCCCAATTGTGACCGTTATGCGGCAGGCCCATGTCTCAGCTGCGACAACACGGCAAAAATGCATAGCGGATATTCGCCAGGCCATCTTGTCGCAGGCCTTGGGCGGGGGCATATACCCGCTCGTGAAACGGCGGCGAGCGCTGCTGTCTTCCCTGATTTCCCGTACCGTCTCCTCCCCGAACTGGTATGGAAGACTTTCAAGCCGGCCCCCAACAAAACTGGGGCCGGCTTTTTTTGTTTTGTCCTCCTTGTCTGTCCTCCGGCCCGTCCGGGCCGTCGGTCCTCGCTTACCGCGAACGAGCTCGCTCGCGCTGCGGGCGGCTCTTCGCCTTGCGAGCGCGACGCGCTCGGGGCGCATGAACTGGCGCAGAGTGCGCCGGGCTTCTCCCAAACAAAACGCCCCGCCAGATCTCTGACGGAGCGCTTAAAGCGTCAACTTTAGAAGACCGGCCTTAGGCGAGCGTGGCGCGCAGCATCCAGGCGGTCTTTTCGTGCTCGGTGATGCGCGGCGCAACCAGATCGGACGTCGCTTCATCGCTGTTTTCTCCCGCCAGCTTCAGCGCCGCGCGGGCGGTGGCGACCACCTGCTCATGGCCGGCGACCAGATTGGCGACCATGGCGTCGGCGTTCGGCGTGGCGTCGTCAAAGCTGATGGCGGAGTTGGCGGCCATCTCAGCGTAGGAGATCGGCGCCATCACGCCCAGCGCGCGGATGCGTTCCGCGATCGCATCGGTGGCGGTCCATAGCTCGTTATACTGCAGCTCGAACATGGTGTGCAGGTCGTGGAAGCGCGGCCCCGTGACATTCCAGTGATAAGCGTGGGTCTTGAAATAAAGCGCGTAGGTGTCGGCCAACAGCTTGCCGACCGCCTCCGCCATAGCTTCGCGTTGGGCTTTATCGAGCCCCATATTGATATCCATAATTCAGCCCTCCTGGCTGGCGTTTGCGTCGCCGCGACCATGGCCCGTTAAAGGCCCCAAATCCAATCAGTTCTTACGCTGAGAGCAATAGATTTAGGCGATAGATCGCCGCCAAGCTAAAAATTTAGCCTACACCCCCGCAGAAGCGCAGAATGCGCTGGCCGGCCTCCTCAAGGGCTGCATCGTCAGTGGCGTAGGACAGGCGGAAACCCGGCGCCGCACCAAAGGCTGTCCCCGGCACGACGGCCACGCCCTGCTCCTCCAGCAACGCTTCACAGACATCCAGGTCCGTGTTGAGCGCCATGCCGCCCGCCGAGCGTTTGCCGATCAGGCCGGCGCAATCGGCGAAAATGTAGAAGGCCCCTTCCGGCGTCGGCGCGGTCAGGCCCGGCGCGGCGGTGATCTTCTCCAGCATGGCGTCGCGGCGGCGTTTAAAGGCGGCGTTGCGCCCGTCGAGGAAATCATGCGGCCCGTTGAGCGCCGCGACCGACGCCCACTGGCTGATTGAGCAGGCGTTCGAGGTGGTCTGGCTCATCACCTTGGCCATGGCTTTGATCAGCCAATGCGGCCCGGCGGCATAGCCGATTCGCCAGCCGGTCATCGCATAGGCTTTCGACACGCCATTCATGGTCAGCGTGCGGTCGAAGAGCGCGGGCGCCGCCTCGACCAGAGTTGTGAATTTAAAGCCGTCATAGACGATGTGCTCATACATATCGTCGGTCAGGATCAGCACCTGAGGGTGGCGCTCCAATACCGCGCCCAGCGCCGCCAATTCCTCGCGCGTATAGGCGGCCCCGGTCGGATTGGACGGTGAGTTGAGGATCACCCAGCGCGTCTTCGGCGTGATCGCGCTTTCCAGCGTTTCCGGCTTCAGCTTGAAGCCGTCCGCCACCCCGGCGGGCGCAAACACCGGCTCGGCGCCGACGAGGCGCGCCATTTCCGGATAGCTGACCCAATAAGGCGTCGGGATCACCACCTCGTCGCCAGCGTTCAGCGTGGCCGCAAAAGCGTTATAGATGACCGGCTTGCCGCCAGGCGACACGCTGACCTGCGCCGGTTCATAGTCCAGCGCGTTATCGCGCTTGAACTTGGCGGCGATCGCCTCTTTCAGCTCGGGAATGCCGTCGACATTGGTGTATTTGGTCTTGCCCGCATGGATCGCGGCGATGGCGGCGTCCTTGATGTGATCGGGCGTGTCGAAATCCGGCTCGCCGGCGCCCAGGCCGATCACGTCCCGGCCCGCCGCCTTGAGCTCGCGCGCCTTCTGGCTGACCGCAATCGTCGCCGAGGGTTTCACCCGGGAGAGGGCCTCAGAAATGTGTTCCGCGCTCATCATCAAGCCTTTCGCTCCACCTTACGCCTCGGCCCGCCGCAGCAGGACAAACAGGGTTTCATTCCGCGTGGGACCTTCTAGTGCTTGGCCGCAAACCTCAAGCCCGTAGGCGGTCGCAAGGCCCGGCGGCCCGATGGCGCCCCATCCCGGCTCGGCCCGGTCCGCGACTTTGGCGAGACCGGCGGTGTTGGACGCGACCGCCTCCATATGCAGCGTGCGCGCGGTGATCCAGGCGGCGCATTGGGCGAGCGCCTTTTCATGGCCGTAGACGCCGACCAGCGGGTTGTCATCGCCCGGCGCCCGGTAAAGATCGAAGCTGACAGGCAAGGCATGCTGTTTCAGCACCTCGACCGCGCCCGCCTCGATCGCGTCTTGAGTGGCCTTGATCGGACCCGCGGCGCTGTTCAGCGCGGCGACGGCGTAGTCCGCCTCTCCCGCCGCCAGATCCTCCAGCACCCGCGCCAAGCTCTCCAGCGGCAACAAGCGGACGCCGTCCGGTGCAAGCGCAAGCGCAGCCTGGTGGGTGAAGGTGCCGTCCGGGCCGAGATACAAGAGCTTAGGCGAGGTCATAGGCGAAGCGTGCGCCAAGGCGCGCGACGCTGGCAAGCGCTCCTGCCCTGAAATCGCCCAAATTGACCCCGCCTTCGCCGCATTCCGGCCCGCTGACCGCCCGCCGCCCCTCCAAGACTTGTTCATCGGCGGTTCACGTTCGGACACGCCAAGCAGCCTTTGGGGAGGCGATGATGAGCAAACGCAACACCGCCGGGGGATGGACCGGATTGATCCTCGCAGCCGTGTGCCTGGTTATTGTGGGCTATGTGGTCCACGCCAGCGCCGCTCACGGCTCGCAAACGCTGTTCATCGCCGAAAGCCTGGCCGCTGGCGCGCCGTAATTACAGCCTCTCGCTGCGCTCTTGCTTCAATTTCATTTGAAGCGGGCGGCCTGGTCCGCCATCTCTTAAAAGGTGAGCGCCAGTTTCGCCTTTCCCGCCGCCGATGATCCGGTGCGCGCCCTGCTCGCGTCCCCGGAGGTCCGGAGGCGCGCCGTCAGCTATGGCGCGGCGATTATCCTTCATGCCGCCCTGCTCGCCGCGCTGCTCACCCTGCCGCCGGCGGTGATCCAGGAGGCCGAGCGGATCGGTCAGGCGTTGGAGGTGCGCTTCTATACCGTCGCCGGCGGTCCCGACGCCGAGACCGATGCGCCTTTGTTCGAACCGCCGCTGGCCGGCGGCGAAACCGGCACCGGTCCCGTAGGCGTGGATGGCGGGGCAGGCGGGGAAGACGGCGATGCAACGCAGCCCGACGCCCCGGTCGCCGCCAGCGAGCCGGAGCCGGAAACAATCGCCGAGCCAGAACCCATTGACGTGCCGATTCCCGAAGTGGACTCGCTTGCAGAGCTGGCGCCCTCCACCGAGCCGAGCCCCGCTGACGCCGCCATTATTCAAACTGAACCGGAGCAGGCCGCCGCCGCACCGCCAGCGCCCCTAAGCCAAACGCGGCCCGCTCCTGAACCCGCCATTGATCCACGCCGCTCCGAGGCTCCGATCTCGACGGCGCAGCCGGGCGACGCTGTGCCCGAGGCGGCCCGCCCGGCTGCGCCGGTGAGCTTCGCCGATATTCTCGCCCGGGCGGAAACGCAGATGAATCCTGAGGACTTCCGCATCGTCGCGAATTTTGCGGGCGGGGTGACGGGCGCGGTGCGGGAAAACTTCTGCCTGTCGTCTTCCGACGCCAACCAGGAAGCCTTCGATTGTCCGGAGGGGGCTCAGCTTGCTGCGCCCCGGCTGGCGCAATATGGCCTCATGGGCCTGGGCGAAGAGCCGCCGGAATTTCTGGAAGACATGGACCGGCTGGCCTTCCAGCTCTCCCAGACCGGCGCGGGCGACACCGCGATTGGGCGCATTCTGACCAGTTTGCGGGAAGCGCGTCGCGAAGCCGTGAACAGCCCCGCGCTAACGCGCTCCATGGCGCGCGATGCCGAGAGTTCCACCGACCATCTGGGTGTGAACAACCCCTTCGACGACGATGGCCCTTAGATCGTGTCATCCCGGATCGCCTGCGGCGCCCGGGATGACAGCTGTCGCCGTCACCTGAAAACCACACTGTCTCCCAAACACCGCGCTTTCATCGATCCTTTGCTGGCGCGCCCCTCGCAGTTCGGTTAATGACACCCTCCCCCGGCGCCAAGTTGCGCGCCGCTGCAACGGAGCCGTTCGACCCATGGCATTGTTTTAAGTCCATTGCGGCGTCCTGGTCCTTAGGCTAGGCGGCGAGCGCCGCAGCCCCTGTCGATCCCCTCCGCGCGATACGCGCGAGGCTGACACGGGACGTCCTCGCTGATTTTTCCGCACATGACTTGATACAACGCGCTGAGACGTTTCAGCGCCCGATCCATTGGGACGGACATGACCGATTTCGACGATGACCTTGAGAAGGGGCGGCGCGACCGCATCCTCTCCAATTTAGAAGTTCTGGCTTTCGTGGCGCGCCAGTGGAAGCGGCGACCCCGGCTGTTCGCCGGCCTGTTCACCTTCACGCTGTTGGCGACCCTGGCCGATGTCTTCGTGCCGGTCGCGGCCGGCGCGCTGATTGATGCGATCAACGCAGACGACGCCGACCGGCAAGGCTCGGCCCACTGGATGGCGCTGGCGCTGTTCATCGGATTGGCCGTGCTGGTGAACGCCTTCCGGCAGATCGCCGTGCGCTGCGAAGTGCCGTTTTCCAGCGCCAACATGGCCGACATGACCACGGAAGCCTTCGCCAAGGTGCAGCGCTTTTCCGCCGATTGGCACGCCAACACCTTCGCCGGCTCGATCGTGCGGCGCATCACGCGCGGCATGTGGGCCTATGACACCATCACCGCCACGTTGTGGCTGGGTCTGATCCCCTCGGTCAGCGTGATGATCGGGCTGGGCCTCTACATGCTGTTCACCTGGTTCTGGGTGGGCGTTTACGCCCTCACCGTCACGGGCCTGTTCATGGCCGCCTCCGTGCTGCTGGCGAATTATTATATCCGCCCGCAAAACCTGATCTCCAACGCGGTGGATTCAGAGTTGGGCGGGGCTGTCTCTGACGCCATCTCGGGGGTGGCGACCGTGAAAAGCTTCGGCGCGGAGGCGCGCGAGGATGCGCGCTTCCACACCCTTGCCTGGCGCTGGCGCAAGGAGACCAAGAAGACCTGGCTGCGCTTTGTGAACACCTGGCTGGTGCAGATCGTCGCCATTTTAGCGCTGCAGGCGGGCCTCGCCGGCCTGCTGGTCAATCTGTGGACTCAAGGCGAGGCGAGCGCGGGCGACGTGGTGTTCGGCATCACCGCCTTTTTGATGATGGCCGGCTATATGCGCCGCTTCGGCGAAGAGGTGCAGAATGTCCAACGCGGCCTTGATGAGATCCAGGACATCGCCGCCTATGAAAAGATGAGCGCCCAGATCGCCGACGGCGAAGACGCCAAGACCTTCCTGCCCGGCCAGGGCGAAATCGTCTTCGACGACGTCCGCTTCACCTATGCCGGTCAGGACCGGCCGCTCTATGAGGCTTTCTCGCTGACCATCCCGGCCGGGGAGAAGGTGGCGCTGGTCGGGCCCACGGGGTCGGGCAAGTCGACCTTCGTGAAGCTGGTCCAGCGCCTCTACGATATCGATGCGGGCGCCATCCGCATCGATGGCCAGGATGTGCGCGAGGTCAGCCAGACCAGCTTGCGCAGCGCCATCGCCCTGGTGCCCCAGGACCCGGCGCTGTTCCACCGGACCATAAAGGAGAATATCGCTTATGCCCGTCCGGACGCCGCAGACGCGGAGATCGTCGACGCGGCCAAGCGGGCCCGCGCCCACGACTTCATCCTGAAACTGCCCCAAGGTTATGACACGCTGGTGGGCGAACGCGGGGTGAAGCTGTCGGGTGGGGAGCGTCAGCGGGTGGCGATCGCCCGGGCGGTGCTGGCGGATGCGCCTATTCTTATCTTCGACGAAGCGACCAGCTCGCTCGACAATGAGACCGAGCGCTTCGTTCAGGAAGCGATGGCCGAGGTGACCGCGGGCAAGACCGCCATCGTCATCGCCCACCGCCTGTCGACCATCCGGGACGCGGACCGCATCCTGGTGTTTGAAAATGGTCGCATCGTCGAGCAAGGCACGCATGAAGACCTCGCCGCCCAGGGCGAAGGCGTCTACGCCCGGCTGGCGGCGCTGGCGGAGGCGTAAGGCGATAGTGCAAGGCAGGACCGGGGTGATCCTCGGCCCTGCAGGCTGTCGATAATCCTGAGGGTCAGGCCGGAATAGCGTCGGCCGGCAAGACGCCCTGGGCGCTTAGGAAGAGCACTGTCGCGCCGACCGAGCTGAGAATTCCGTGCGCGATGATCAGCGGAACCAGGTTGCGCCTCGCGATCAGAAACCAAAGGCCGAATACAAGCCCCACCGAGCCGGTGATGATCATGCCGGCTAAGCCCTGATAATTGTGCGCGAAACCGAAGAAGGCCGCCGGCAAGATCAAGGCGGCGGTCCAGCCGACCACGCCCTTACCGAAGGCTTCAGCAATGCGGGTCATGAAGAAGCCGCGAAACACCATCTCTTCGCCAAACGCGGCCGTCGTCCACACGATCACCATCAAGATGATGTAGTTCGTCCAGGTCGAGACGTCTGGCGTCGTGCGATTAAGGGATCCGCCGAAGAATTGCGGCAGCACGGCTTCCAAGATGATGTTGACGGTCAGGGCCGTCACAATAACGCCGATCATGATCAGGCCGCCCAGGGCGACGCTGGACAGGGTGCGGGGCCGCTTAAAGCCGAGATCGCGCCACGTTTCTCCGCGAAAATGCTGAAACAGCGTGACCATCAGAACGCAGCCAATCATGGCGATGGCCCCGCCATAGGGAAACCCGATCCAACGCGCCCCGAAGAGGAGCGCTGCAAACGTGACGGCGACCGCGGCGATCTCCAGCCAAACCGGCGCCCCTTTGCGCGCCTGATCGGGCCTCTGGGCGGTCAGCGCTTCCTTTGAGGCATCCATAACGATCAACCTTTCTCCAGATGTCGAATGCGGTTATAATTGAAAATGAATTCAGATTCAGTTTACTGATGGAGCGAGCGTATGCCGGCGACCCAGAATCGCGCGATTCAAACCCGGGAAAACATCCTCGACGCGTTGGAGTCTTTGCTGGCGGACAAAGAGTTTGAAGCCCTCTCCATCGCTGATATCGCCAAAGCGGCCGGCGTCGCCGTCGGATCAGTCTACAGTCATTTCAAGGACAAACGTGCGCTTCTGCCGGCCTTGCTCGAACGGCGCCTGGACCGGATCGAAGCCCGGGTGGACAGCTTTGCTCAGACTGGACGCATGGATGACGCGACGCCTCCGACCGGTCAGACGAGCGATCTGAGAACAACGGTTTATGGCTTCGTGCGCGCTGCGCGCGAACAGGTGCGCTGTGATCGTGGGCTGCTTCGCGCACTGCTCACCCATCGCCGGCTTTATCCCGAGCTTGATGCGCCTCGGCGCGAAGCCCTCGCGCGGCGCGGGCTGGCGGCTTTTGAAAGCGCCCTTCAGGCCCATCATGACGAGATCGCCCGAGAGGATCTGCAGGCCGCCGCCAAGGTCGCGTATTATTTCGTCAATATGAGTTATCTTGACGAAGCGATCTTCCTCACTCCCCCGCTTCCTGACGTCGCAACGCCAACGGATGAGGAAAAACTCGAAGCGTTTTCCGAGATGCTCTACCGGTATCTCAAAGGGTGAAAGACCGCCCCTACCCGCCTCTGGCGCGCCAAAACACCAACGTGTCCTGTTCGCCAAGCTTGCCGGCCACACGCTCCCCATAGCCCAGCTTTTCGGCCACACGGAGGGAGGCTGTATTCTCCGGATCGATCAGGCAGCAGGTGCTCGGCGCGTTAAGATGGGCGTCCGCCCAGCCAAGCACCGCCGCCATCGCTTCGGTCGCATAACCTTGACCATGATGATCCGGGCTTAACACCCAACCCGCTTCCGGCACGCCTGCAATGTCGACGCTGAGGTCGCGTTTGAAATCGGCCAAGCCGACCTGGCCGGCAAAGTCGCCGGCCTTGGTCTCCAAGGACCAATACCCATAACCCAGAAGCGCCCACAGCCCGGGAAAGCGCAGCATGCGCGCCCAGCTTTCGGTGGGCGTTGAGGGCTTGCCGCCGATATGGCGCACGACGCGCTCGTCGGCCCACAGCTTGGCGCAGGCGTCAAAGTCGTCCGCACGGGTCTCGCGCAACACCAGGCGCTCGGTTTCGATCCGAGGGGCGGGCCGTCCGATGGTCATCAGCGCGCAGGCTCTGCGGAGCGAGCCGGCGTGATCACGGCGTCAAAAGCACGGTCAGGCCCCAGATTGAGCTCCTCGGCCGCCGCTTGTGCGCTTTGAACATCGCTCCAATGACTGGCCACAAGGGCTTGCTCCCCGTGCGTGCGCCCTGTCACGACGGCCTGCAGCGCGCCTTGAGACTCAAGGCCAAGGATCAAGTCTTCCACGACAGCGGGACGAGCCGGTGTGTCGACCAGCACCAGCATATAGGCGCCGACAGGCGATGAGGCCTCGGCCTCACTCGTTTTGGGTCGGTCGCCGATCACCAGGCCCAAGCACAGCCCGGCGATGCCGGCGCCGGCGGCGATGGTCAGACTGCGGGACAAGGCGGTCATCGGGTGAACTCCTGAGCGGCCTCAGGCGCGCGCACGGCGCCTTGGCGGAAGACAAAAAGGAGGAAAAGCGGGACCAGCCAAGGCACGATCCGCTCAAACGGATCGCCCGGAATGGCCGCCAGCTGGGCCAGCCAGGCGGACAGACCGGTCAGGGCCGCCGCATCCATCTGGCCGAAGATGTAAAACAGCACGGTGGTGAAGAAGCCGGCGAGGATCGCTGCGAAGATGGCCCAGCCTTGGGGCTCGACCTTCATCACGCGGGCGACAATGACCGGCCCGAACGCGGCGCCCAGCGCAGACCAGGAAAACAGCACACGGTCGAAAATCGTCGCGGGCAGGGTCAGGGTCAGCACCACCGCCAGCGCGCAGATGACGCTCATCACTGTGCGGCTGACCAGGACTTCCCGACCCTTGAGCAGTTTGACGATCCGCAAATCATGGGCGGCGGCGGCGGACGCGGCGACCAAAAGCGAATCCACCGTGCTCATCACCGCAGACAAGACCGCAGCGATCACAATGCCCGCCAGCACGGCCGGCAAGAGCTGGGCGGCGAGCTGATAGAACAGCGCCTCGCCATTGGCCACGTCCGGCAGCAACGCCCGGCCGGCGAGCGCCAGGCTGGCCATCCCCGCAAACACGATCACCGCCCAGCTCATCGCCACGATGAAGCCACGCCGGCGCGCGTCTTCGTCCTTCACCGCCATGAGACGCGCCAAAAGATGGGGCTGACCCAATGCGCCCAGCCCGATTGCGGCGATGCCCAGGGCGAAACCCAGGAAAGCGAACCCGGCGCGGCCGCCGAACGGATCAAGATACTCCGGCGGCATGGTTTCAGAGAGGGTTGTGAGGATCCCCGACGGCCCTCCCGCCGCGATCACCGCCAGCACCGGGACCAGGATGGCGATCAGGGCCATGATGGCGCCTTGCAGCGTGTCGGTGATCGACACCGCCCAAAACCCGCCGAGCAGGCCGTAAATCAAGATCACCGCCGCGCCGATGATCACGCTTTCGGTGCGCGAGAGGGCGAACTGGCTCTCAAAGGCGATGGCGGCCGCGCCGAATTGGGCGGCGATGTAGAAGACGAAGGTGAACAACACCAAAAAACCCGCCAGCGCAGAGATGGCGGGTTTCCAAACCGGGCCGGCTTTGGCGGCCATGAAATCGCTGGCGGTGACATGGCCTTGCTCAGCGGTCTCCGCGCGCAAGCGCGATCCGAACCAAAGCCAAACGCCGACATAGCCCAGCCAAATGCCCGGCACCATCCAGAGCGCGGACACCCCGAAGGCGTAGACGAAGCCCGAAAAGCCCAGCAAAACCCAGGCCGAGCTGGTCGACGCCGCATAAGACAATCCAGCCACCCAGGGCCCCAAGCCCCGGCCGCCAAGGAAGAAATCGGACTCGTTCTTGTTCAGGCGCGCGGCCCACACGCCGATGGCGATCAGCACGATCTTGTAGATCACCAGCGTCGCAAGAACGACGCCCGTCGCCGGCTCTGCTGTCCCCATCTAACCGTTCTCGCGTCCCGCTCATCCCGTCACGGAGACGTTATAAAGACATGAAAGCGTCACGTTCAAAAGGGGGTGAAAGAGCGGCCTAAAGCATGCGCTGAAAAGTGTGGCGAAAATGAAAGGGTGTGACGCACCAGGCTCGCCCGAGGGCGCGTTCAGCCTAGCTCTATGAGCGATCTGATTGGAGGCTCGCCATGATGCTGACAGCTTTGACCGCCCTGGCGCTGCAGACCCAGCCCGCCGACGTGGCCGGAACCTGGGACGTGTCGCTCTTCTTCAGCGCCGAAGCGCCGCCGAGCGCGACCGTCATGGTGCTGGACCCTCAAGCGGACGGGACCTTGCAGGGCAGCTTTTATGGCACGCCGTTTGACCTTGGTCGCATTTCAGAGCGCCAGGGCGCCGTCGCCTTCATAGCGACGACCCAGGACAACTCAGGCGACTACATCACCACAGGGCGTTTAACGCCCGATGGCCGGATTGAGGGGCAAACCCTGTCAGTCGGTCGGGACTTCCTGATGCTGTGGAGCGCGGAGCGGCGTGCGGCGGAGGTGGAGTAAGACGCCTTTGATCTACGGCTTTGGGTGAATGCACAAAGCGTTTGCTAAGCTCGCCGCCATAAGCCAATACCCCTGCTGTTCAAGGGTTATTGTCTCGCATTGAGAAGGCCATGGCTCAGGCAAGCCTCGCACATGCCTCGGAAAACGGACGCAGCGCGCTGATCGGCATGGCGGCGCTGTTTTTCGCCGCGTGCATCTTGGGCTTCGCTCCGATCCTGGTGAAAGCCTCCGAGCTGGGCCCGCAGGCCATCGGCTTCTGGCGGCTCACCTTATCCCTGCCGCTGCTGGCGGTATGGCTGTGGTTCGAACTGCGGCGCACGAAACGGCTGGAAGCCGCCCAAGACAGCACGCCAAAGCCGATCGCCTGGAAGCCAATCTTATTGGCGGGCGCGTTTTTCGCCGGCGATCTGGCCTTCTGGCATGTCGGCATCAAGATCACCACGGCCGCCAACGCCACGCTGCTGGCCAATCTGACCCCGATCATCGTGGCGATCGCCGCCTTTGTCCTGTTTGGAGAGAAGATCACCCGCCCCTTCCTGATCGCCGGCGGCCTCGCCCTGTTCGGCGCGGTGTTGCTGAGCGCGGCGAATGTGCAATTCGCGCCCGAGCGGCTGACCGGGGATATCTTCTCGGTGCTCACCTCCTTCTGGTACGCGGCCTATTTGCTGGCTGTGCGCGGGGCGCGGCGCGCGGGCAGCGCGACGGTCCAGGTGATGTTCTGGTCGACCGCCACCGCCGCGCCCATCCTGCTTCTGGTCACGCTGGCCGTCGGCGAGCCGTTATGGCCGCAAACCCTGGCAGGCTGGGTTCCACTTATTCTGTTGGGCATTGTGGTGCATGCCGGCGGTCAAGGCGGGATCGCCTTCGGCCTGGGGCGCACGCCGGCGGCGCTGGCCACCTTGATCATCCTGATCCAGCCGGTGGTCGCCGCGGCGGCGGGCTGGATCCTGTTTGATGAAGCCCTGGTTCCGATCCAGTGGCTGGGCGCGGCTTTGGTGTTGGCCGGCGTTTACGCCGCACAGCGTTTCCGTCCGCCCGCCTCGACCCCTGGGCCGGACAGCGCTAAACCCTGATCCCATGATGGACGACGCCGCAAGCCAAGCCGCCAAGCGCGAAGAGAAGTTCACCGCTTCCGGCGGCGAGCTGCTGCGCGATATCTGGTATGTCGCGATGACCGCCAGCGAGCTCAAAGCGGGCAAGCTCCACAAGAAGATGTTCTTGAACGAGCCGGTCGTGATGGGCCGGCGACCGGACGGACGGCCATTCGCACTGCGAGACATCTGTCCGCACCGGGCGGTGCCGCTGTCTGCCGGACAAATGCTCGACACTGACGGCGCGCAGACGGTGGAGTGCCCCTATCATGGCTGGCGCTTCCGCACCGGCGATGGCGGCTGCGCCCACATCCCGTCCTTGGTGGAAGGCCAGGCCTTTGATCTCGACCGCATCTCGGTGCGCGCCTACCCCGTGGTCGAACAGGACGATCTGATCTGGATCTATATGGGCGCTGCTCCCGAGAGCGAGCCTGACGGCCCGCCGCCGAGCTTTGCGCGCATGGTGCTGGAGAAAGGCGCGAGCGAAGGCAAGGTGAAGTATTTCGAGCGCGCCGAGCTCGCCTGCCACATGGACCACGCCGTCATCGGCCTGCTTGATCCCGCCCACACCCCTTTCGTGCACAAGAGCCCGCTCTGGCGCAGCTCCAAGACGCTGAAAGAAAAAGAAAAGCACTATGCGCCCAGCGAGATGGGCTTCACCATGCTGTCCCATGAGCCGGTGAACTCTCCGCTCTATACCTGGCTGTTGGGCCCAGGCGTGAAGGTCGAGATTCAATTCCTGCTGCCGAGCCTGCGCGCGGAGAGCATCTCGACGGACCGCCACAGCTTCCTGGGGCTGGCCGCCATCACGCCGATCACGGACGAGCTCTGCGAGATTCGCGAGATCATGTATTGGAATGCGCCCTTCCTGGATGTCGTGAAGCTCGTCGCCCGCCCCTTCACCCAGACCTTCCTGGATCAGGACGCCCGCATCATGAAGCTGCAGGGCGAAGGCTTGGCGCATAACCCGCCGCTGATGCAGATCCCGGACGCGGACACGCTGATGGTCTGGTACCGGCGGCTAAAGCGGGAATGGATCAAGGCCGCCGCGGAAGACCGAGAGTTTGAAAACCCGGTCAAACCCGCGACGTTGCGCTGGCGCACCTGAGCTAGCGCTCTATCCTGCGTTCGGGGCGATGACGCCGTTCATGACGACGTCCAGACGCACCGACAGGGCTTCGCGCGCGTCGCGACCGTTCTCGCGGCGATCTTCGCGAATGGCGC
This sequence comes from uncultured Oceanicaulis sp., assembly GCA_964484345.1. Classification (GTDB taxonomy): domain Bacteria; phylum Pseudomonadota; class Alphaproteobacteria; order Caulobacterales; family Maricaulaceae; genus Oceanicaulis. Next base: position 19,652 of record CAZAGE010000003.1, read on the forward strand.
TGAAGAAAATGTCCAACAGCACCTGAAGGAGCGCGTTCACGTTCAGGTCGGAGCGGAACTCGCCGCTCTCCACTCCGTCGCGCATCACGCGGCGCAGCGGCTCCCAGGCGAAGTCCATGTCTTCGATCGCCGCCTGATAAGCGGGATCCGACACCAGCCAGCTATGGCCGATCGCCGCCGCAAACAGTTCGGTATGCTTGGTATGGCCATCCAGCATGAGGTGAAGCAGAGCGTTCATGCGATCGGCGGCGTTGCCGGAGAGCGCGGCTTCCATGCGCTCGACAGATTCAGCAATCTGCTCATACTCGCGGTGCAAAATCGCCACCAGAAGCGCGGCCTTGGACGGTTCGGCGTTGAGCACAGTGCCCGGCGATACGCCGGTGCGGTCGGCGATCATTTTAATGGTCGCGCCTTCAAACCCGGCTTCCAGAAAAACCTCGCGCGCGGCTTCCAAAACGGCGGCCTTGGTGGCCTCTCGCCGCATGTCCCGGCGCGTCATCCGCGGGCGCGAAACGTCCAACATCGACAATTCCTAATGCTTATCACCAGGCGAGCTGGTCAAAGGTTCAACTGAATCCGTTTAGCAGTATTCGAATGGCCAGGAAAGCCGAACTTGGCCCAAATAAATCGCCCGCCGAATTCGAGCCGAAAGGGGGCGCGCCTCCGCCCCCATGCTGCGGCTCAGCCGCGCATGGCGGGAGCCTGGCATTGCCAGATGGTCAGGGGCCAACTACATCGCCGCTCATGATCGGCGTTATTGATACCCTTCTCTACATCCTGCTGGCGGTCGTCTTCATCGTGCTCGCGGCGGGCATCTACGCCTTGTTCCGGGGTGGAGACTTTGGGCGCACCTGGTCGAACCGGCTGATGCGCCTACGGGTGCTGTTCCAATTCATCGCGGTTTTGGTGATCGTGGCGGGTTTCTGGCTGAAATCTCAGTTCGGCTGAGCCGCCTGGCGCAAAAGAGCCGTCAATGCGTCGCTGACCGGCGCGCTGACCTGATCGATACGCCCGTCGTTTACGGCGACCCCGGCGACGCAACCCGAGGCGGGATCCACCGCCATCTGCATATACCACATGGTGTTTGAGCCCGCATGGCTGAGCATGCCGCTCTCGCGCACGCCCCAGCCGAGCGCGTAGCCGCTCTCTCCCACAGGCGTCTGAAGACGCGACCAGCTGTCTGGGGACAGATAGCTCTCAGGTCGCGCAGCGTGCGCGCGCAGGAAGCCCAACAGGTCTTCAAACGGCATATGGGCTCGCCCTGCCGGATTCATGGCGGGCGGATTGTCCGCCCTTCCGCCCGGCTCCCGCGCCTGCAGTCCGCCTAGGAGCCCGGCCCTGTGGCCGCGCGGCTGATCGGCGGCTCCCGGCTCGCCCGGCGGGCCCCATCCGGCGGCCTCGATGCCGAGCGGTTCAAAGACTTCCATCTCCATCAGTTGCTCATAGGGCGTCTCGGTCACCGCCTCCATCATCAAGGCGGCGACCACATAGCCAGCGTTGGAGTACCGAAACGCGCCGCGCGGACCGCCAGGCTCGCTGAACACGGCCTCCGCATAGCGGCGCCGGTCGGCCGCAAGATCGCGGTCCGCATCCGCCCCGGCCAGGCGCAAAGCCGTGATCACGCCAGCATTGGAAATGAAGCCGCCCTGATGCGCTAGCAGCTCTGCAAGAGTGGCGTCTTCCAGCTGCGGGTGAATTTCCGCATACGCTGCGCCCAGCGTCGCTCCGACGGTGGCGTCCCAGCTGATAACCCCGCGGTCCACCAGCCGGGCGGCGAGCGTCGCCGTCATGGCTTTGGTGTTCGAGCCAAGATGCCAGAGATCCCCGCGCTGGATCACAGCATCAGTCCCGGCGATGCGCAGGCCCGCGACGCCTTCCAGAACGCCAGCGCCGCAATCCAACGCGAGCGCGGCGCCAGGCGAACCGGTTTCAGACAGCAAGTCCGCTGCCTGGGCGTCCATCACGAGGGTGTCCGGCGTCTGTAGCGCAAGCGCGAGGGCGGTCAGGGCGATCTGCATCGTTGGCCTCCTTGAAGTCGCCGTTGCGTGACCTGCGCGGTCCCCCTTGCCGGAGCTAGCCAACAGCCCGCAAAGCGCTAAAACCATCTTGATGGTTCGACTGACGAAAATCTACACCAAGACCGGCGATGAAGGCCGCACGCGCCTGGGCGATATGAGCGAGGCGGACAAGCATGATCCGCGCGTGGAAGCCTATGGCGCCGTGGATGAAGCCAACGCCGCCATTGGCCTGGCCGTCGCTGCACTGGACAAGGATCACGAGCTGCGCGCGCCCTTGATCGCAGTGCAAAACGATATGTTCGATGTTGGCGCGGATTTGTGCGTGCCCGACCGCGGCGAAAAGCTGGAATGGACCCCGCTTCGGGTGGAGATGAGCCAGGCCGAGCGCCTGGAGCAAGAGATCGACCGGCTCAACGCCCGGCTCGAGCCCTTGGACAGCTTCGTCCTGCCGGGCGGCTCTGAAGCCGCCGCACGCTTGCATGTCGCCCGCACCATCACGCGCCGGGCCGAACGCCGGGTCGTCGCGCTCAAAGCCGCCGGAGAGCCGGTCAGCGAGGCCGTGGCGATCTATCTGAACCGGCTATCCGACCTGCTCTTCGTCGCCTCGCGCATCGCCAATGAGGACGGCGCCGCCGACGTGAAATGGACGCCCGGCGCCGGGCGCTGAAGTCAGTCTTTCCGCTCAGGAAACGTGCTTTTTCGAGCCAACCTCTGGCGAAGGCGGGGTGGGCCGCCCTATCTACACCCTCGTTGGTGCGGCGCCGGGTCGCACCAACCGTGTCAAACCTGATGACCCAGAAAGAGGGGACAGACTCATGAAGACCGCCTTTGCCGCCGCCTCCCTGGCGGCCTTCCTCGCCGCCCCGACCGTCGCATCCGCTGCGGAGCCGGCCGAGTACGCCTTCGACAAAACCCACACCGCCATCAGCGCCAGCTGGACGCATCTGGGCTATTCCCAGATGTCCATTTACTTCACCGATTATGACGGCGTGCTGCTTTTGGACTTTGAAGAGCCGGCCAACTCGACCGTGGACGTCACCTTCAACCTCGCTGGCGGCTTCTGGGTCGGCGCCGGTCAGGAGCGCTTTGAGGGCCACCTCAACTCGCCGGACCTTTTCAACACCGAAGAATTTCCGACAGTTCGCTTCGTCGCCACCAGCTTTGACACCGAAGACGGTGAAACCGGCACGATGACCGGCGATCTGACCCTTCTAGGCGAAACCCGGCCGGTGACGCTGGACGTGACCTTGAACCAGCGCGCGCCGCATCCGTTCAACGGCACGCCGACCGCGGGCTTCAGCGCCAGCGGAACGATCCTGCGCTCGGAGTGGGGCATGGGCTATGCCGTCCCGGCCGTGTCGGACGAGCTGGCGATCTCGATTGAAACCGAGCTGGCGCTGGTCACCGAAGACGCCGAATAATCCGGTGGATTAAGACCAATCTCCCCAAGTCAGAGGCCGGCGGCGCACCTGCACCGCCGGCCTTTTCTTTTGCACCCGCAGCACAGCGCGTGCGGCATTGCGGCGCACGCGTTGACTTCGCCCGGTCGCGGGGGCAGTTTCCGGCTCTGTTTCTAGCGGTTTCGCTGCACTGCAGCTCTGAGGTCAGGGCGTGGTCGGCGAACCATCATCACTCCGGAGCCGTCGATGAAAATCCTCGTCCCCGTCAAGCGGGTGGTCGACTACAACGTGAAAGTTCGCGTGAAGCCCGACCAAACCGGCGTTGACCTGGCCAATGTCAAAATGAGCATGAATCCCTTCTGCGAAATCGCCGTGGAAGAGGCGATCCGCCTGAAGGAAAGCGGCGCAGCCGAAGAGATCGTCGCGGTCTCCATCGGCCCGGCCCAGGCTCAAGAAACCATCCGCACGGCGCTCGCCATGGGCGCCGATCGCGGCATCCACATCACCACCGACGCGGACGTTGAATCGCTCGGTGTGGCGAAACTCCTCGCCAAGGTGGTCGAAGAAGAAAGCCCCGAGCTGGTGATCCTCGGCAAGCAGGCGATCGACGGCGACGTCAACGCCACCGGCCAGATGCTCGCCGCCCTTCTGGGCTGGCCGCAGGCGACTTTCGCCTACAAGCTGGAAAAGACCGATAGCGGCTTCACCGTCACCCGCGAAATCGACGGCGGTCTGCAGACCGTTGCGATCTCCTCGCCGGCCATCGTCACCACCGACCTGCGCCTGAACGAGCCGCGCTATGCCTCGCTGCCGAACATCATGAAGGCCAAGCGCAAGCCGATCGACGCAAAGACGCCGGACGATCTCGGCGTCGACATCAGCCCGCGTCTGGAAGTGCTCAAGGTCGCCGAACCGGCCAAGCGTGAAGCCGGCATCAAGGTGGAAAGCGCCGCTGAGCTGGTCGACAAGCTGAAAAACGAAGCGGGGGTCCTGTAATCATGGCGAACCTGGTTATTGCTGAACACGACAACACCGCCCTCAACGACGCCACCCGCGCTGTGGTCACCGCCGCTAAAGCCATTGGCGGCGACGTGCACGTGCTAGTCGCAGGCAAGGACGCCGGCGCGGTGGCCGAAGCCGCGTCCAAGCTGGACGGCGTCTCCAAGGTCCTGCACGCGGACGCCGACGCGCTGGAGAAGAAGCTGGCGGAAGCCATGGAAACGCTCGTGCTGTCAATTGCGGATAGCTATGACGCGATCCTGGCGGCGGCCTCCACCACGGGTAAGAATTTCATGCCGCGCGTCGCAGCCAAGCTGGACGTGATGCAGATCTCCGAGATCACTGCGGTTGAAGCCCCCGACACGTTTGAGCGTCCGATCTATGCCGGCAACGCGATGATGACCGTCAAATCCAGCGACGCGAAGAAAGTCATCACCGTGCGCCCCACGACCTTTGAAAAGGTCGGCGATGGCGGTTCGGCGGCTGTGGAGACCCTCGACGTTCCGGCGCCGGCGGCGACGTCTCAATTCGTCAGCGAAGAGCTGTCGAAGTCCGACCGTCCCGAGCTGACCGCCGCCAAGATCGTCATCTCCGGCGGCCGCGGCATGGGCAATGGCGAAAACTTCGCCATCCTGGAAAAAGTCGCCGACAAGCTGGGCGCCGCCATGGGCGCTTCGCGCGCCGCTGTGGACGCGGGCTTCGTGCCGAACGACTGGCAGGTTGGTCAGACCGGCAAGGTCGTCGCGCCCGAGCTCTACATCGCTGTTGGCATTTCAGGCGCGATCCAGCACCTGGCGGGCATGAAGGACTCCAAGGTGATCGTCGCGATCAACAAGGACGAAGAAGCGCCGATCTTTTCGGTCGCCGATTACGGCCTGGTCGCAGACCTGTTCACCGCCGTGCCGGAGTTCGAAGCCGAGCTGGAGAAGGCGGGCGTTTAAACCGCCAGCCAGGCACTGAACTGAAGAACCCGGGAGCCTGCTCCCGGGTTTTTTGTATGTTTAGTCCAGTAACTGAATTCTAGCCGCCGAGAAATTCGCCGGGATCGATTGGCGTGACACCGTTACGGACCTCAAAATACACCTGCCCGCCGCGCGCCTGGGCGCGACGCCCCGCCTCGGCGATGGGGTCGCCACGCTCGACCACGTCCCCTTGTGAGACAAGAACGCGCCGATTGTAACCGTAGGCCGTCACCCAATTGTGGTCGTGACGGATCAGAACGAGGTTCTCAAATCCAGGCACGCCGTCGCCCGCATAGGCGACAGTCCCCCCCGCAGCGGCGCGAACCGTGCTTCCTGGACGCACTGCGATCGTCCAGCCGGGTGCGGCGGAGCCATCTGTCGTCTCCCGGGTCCGAGCAATCACATCGCCCTCAACCGGCCAGCTAAAGGCTGGACGACGCGGATCAAGCGTGCTCGGACTTGGTGACGGCGCAGCCTGATAGCTGGCACGCATGGGCGCCGGCCGGGCCGAGTTGCGCGGGCTCGCGACAGCGTTGCTTATCTGAGGGGTTGGCGCACTCAACGTCCCCGGCGAGAGGCGCAGGCGCTGGCCCGGATGAATGACGTAAGGCGCGTCGATCGAATTGATCGAGGCGAGCTGTTCCGTGGTCAGCCCGTTCTGCAAGGCGATGCGATAAAGATTCTCACCCGGTTGCACGACATGGCTCCGCCCGGCGACCGCCTCTGACGCCGCCCGCGTGAAACGAGGGCTCGATTGCTGCACGGCAGAGGGCTGAGCCTGCCGCAGGCCCATGGTGATCGGCGCGGCGGACCGAGGTTCATCGCCGCCATAACTGCTGCAGCCCACCACCGTGGCAGACAGCGCAGCCGCCAAAAGGGGTCGAGTTGCAAAGATCATGCTCGGGCCTTTTTTCCGCACGGCTTCACCCTGACCTGCAGACAACACCGGATCAAAGTGCGCCTTCATAGTTAATCGCCGGTTATCCCGGCGCCTGAAACGAGCAAAGGCCAGCCTCGTAGAGACTGGCCTTCGCCGCAATCGTCTGTGGCGCCTGTCCGATCAGGTGGGGGCGCCGTAGAAATTGATGGTCAACGGCTCGAACGGAACACCGAGATGCTCAACAAACTGCCGGGTCAGGCTGCCGGTGGGCAGGCCGTTGGATTCTTGGTAGTTGACCATCGCGTTGTAGGTGAGCTCATCAAAGATGCCGTCGATCGGGCCCGGGCTATACCCCGCGTCAAGCAGCGCCGTCTGGATCGTGCGGATGGCTTGCGGGGTCGTATTGATCTCACAGAGCACTTCACGCCAAGCAAAATCGCTCGCGCCATCAAACACCGTGCGAGTCACCGTCTCGGTGACAGCCGGAATTTCGACCACTTCCTCACGCGCCGGCGTGACCAGGACGCGACGCTGGACGTTCTCGAACTGCGCCGGGATCACTTCTTCAACGATGCGCTCGGGCTCAACTTCGACCGTGCGGGTAACGGTCTCATAACGCGCCGGGATCACATCCTCGATGACACGCTCGGGCTGGATTAGCTCTTCGCGCGTCACCGTTTCCGTCAGCGCTTCGATTTCAACTGGCGTATCGGACAGGCTGCCGTCGGCGGCGCGGTAGACGATCCGCTCCGGCTGAACCAGGCGCGTGCGGGTCACCGTGCGATACTGCGCCGGGACTTCGACCCGGCAGAGGATTTCGCCGGTGGCTGTTTCGCGCAGATCCTCCGGCGCGAAGGTTGCACGCGCGAAAGCTTCGGCATTCGGCGCGTCGGTACGGGCAGCCCGGTAAAGCGGCTCGGACGGCTGCCAGGTGAAGTAAGCGTCGCGAACCAAGACCTGCTCGGTATACTCTTAATACACCGCAGGCTGGACCACAGGCTCAAGCCGCGCCTCGCGGATGACGACCGTTTCGGTGATGGTGCGGTATTCAGCGGGTATGATGCGCCGTTCGACCCGTTCCGGTTCGACCAGCACCTGCTCAGTGACGGTTTCATACCGCGCCGGAATCACGCGGCGAACCGTGCGCTCCGCATCGACGATGACTTGTTCGGACACAGTGCGGAACTCCGCCGGAATAATCCGGGTCTCCGTGCGCGCTTCCGCGATGATAATGGTCTCGGTCAGTGTTTGCGGTGTCGGCGGCACAAGCACGCGCGCGTAGCACTCAAGACCACTGTCGGAAACTGGCGGCAGGTCGCCAGCGCGCTCAAGCACCCGAATGCGCTCGCGCGCTTCCTCTAGCTGGCGGCGCAGTTCATCATTCGACTGGGCTTCAGCGACACCCAGACCGCATGCGCCCACCGCAACAACCGCCGTACTGATAAGAAATTTCTGGATCATGCATTCCCCCGAATTGCAACTCACATGGATGACACACGCCATCCAATTCATATCCATATTCATTGTGAACACATATTTAGAATCGCGCCAACTGAAAAATCGCGCGGAAAGACCTCCGTCACTTCACTGCCTTGAATCTGCAGTATCCGGTCGATCCACCCGACCAAGCGGTGACATCAGGCCACCAATGGATATTGATGCGCCCGAATACGCCTAGGCGGTCGCCGGGGCGCTTTTTCTATGCAACTGGAGCCTGCAGCTGCGCGCCCCTAAGCCTCTGATTTATTAATGCACAGTCATTTTTCCCAAGCGAACAGAAATGCGCCCTTTCAATTTTCCGCCTGAACGCATTTAATAAATGAGTCTACCAAGGGTGCGAGAAGGCACACTAATCTAATGGCGAGCTCACACCTTGATTCTTCTCAGAGCCGGGCGGACGCGCCATCCGAGGCGCCGTCAGGCCGTCCGAAGCTGCGCACCGTTTACACCAAGACTCCGCTGACCAAGACCGAGCGCGCCTATTTGCTTGAAGACGATGAAGCCAACGCCGTTGTCGCAGAGGAATACCTAAAGCTTTACGGGTTCGAGGAGGTCGTCTGGCGCCGCAGCCTGGAAGACGCCGCGCCGGATCTGCCGGCGCTCGCCGGCGGGCGCTTTGATCTTATCTTGCTGGACGTGATGCTGCCGGACGGCACCAGCGTGGGCTTTCTCAACCAGATTAAGGCGGGCGGCTGCCCCTGCCCGATCGGCTTTTATACCGCTAAGTCCGAGTTGGAAGACGAGAGCTTTTACGACGCCCATGGCTGCGACTTCGTGTTCGCCAAGCCGCTCCTGCTCCAGGAATTCACCGCCACGATGGACGAGCTCAAAGCCGCCTAAGATTTCGCTCGCCCCACGCTGGGCACGCTGGTCAACCGTCTTCGCTCTCAAACGCCCGGGTTAGCGGCCAATCGTCATCAGCGGCGCGCCAGGCGATGGAGGCGACCTTCCAGTCTTCGCCATCTTTCACCAGCACAAGCGTGTTGAGCCCCACCGCCATCACCTCGCCGGTCGAGGCGTAGATGCCTTCATAAGTGCTCAGCACGGTCGCCATGCCGCCATAGATATAGGTGCGCCGCTCCAGCTCGACTTCGGTGAAACCGTTCTCGACAAGGTTTGGCCCGGCCCGCTCGATATAATCCTCCGGGCTTAACGTCACCAGGCGCTCGCCCTCTTCGGTGGGCACCACGATGGTCATGCGAGCGCCCTCGACGAAGAGCTGACGGAACAGGTCCCAATCGCGCGCCTCGCCGACGGGACCGGAGATGACGTCGTAAAGCGTCTCCAAGGTCTCGCCGGGCGTGGATTGTTGCGCGAATGTCGGCGCTGTGAACGCAATAAGCGCGGCTGCGGACGCCAGGACGGTGATCTTCATAACGGCCTCTCCCCATGTCTATCGCCAGGGAGTGGAGCGCGAACCCCCGCTGTAATCAAATGAAGCCGCGTTAATGGAGCGCCGGCGCCGCCGGTTCGACGCCAGGATGAGCACGCAGGATCAACTCGACCAGCTGGGCGAACTCCTGATCGCTCACCGACGGCGAGCCGCTTTGAACCCGCGCCAGCTGGGCCGCATCGCCAATCCCCCCGACGGTGCGAGGCTGATGGGCGATGACCAGGTCGAAGCGCGGGAAGACCAGCAGGAAGTGACCGCGAAACCCGCTGCCGCCGAAGTAAGGCTGGGCGTGGGCCAGCTGGGGAAAGCGGGCGTGCTCGCCGCTCTTCTCCACCCACCAAAGCAGGCCATAGGCGTCAAAACCGGTTCGGGTCGAGGCCGGCAAGCCGCGGCGGGTGTCGACTCCGGTCATACTGTCGCGCACCCAGGTTTCGCTCAGCAGCTGCGCCTCGCGCCAGCGCCCGCATCCAAGGTAGAGCAAACCGAAACGCGCCAGGTCACGGGTCGACATCTCGAACATGTAAGCGGGGTGATCCGAGCCATAGCCAAAATGGCGTTGGGCCCCGCTATTGCGCCCCGAATAACTCACCAAGGCGGGATCATAGTCCTCCATGTCTAATGGTTCGGCGATCCGTGCATCGAACTGGGCGGCCAAAGACGCCGCGCCGGCGTCTTCGACGATCGTACCCAGCGCGTTGAAATCCCAATTATTGTAGAACCAAAGGCCACGGCGCGATCCAGGTTCGTTTTCGCGGATGGCGACGCGCAACCGGCGCCAAGAGCCATGCTCGTAATTGGCGTCATGCATGATGCCTGAACGCGCCAACATCAGATCGCGAACCGTCGCGGTCCGCTCCTCTAAGGTCAAAGCCGGATCGGAATCATTGATGTCCAGACTTTCTAAGGTCGCGTCGAGGCTGAGTCCGCCTTCTTCGACCAGCTGACCGATCAGTGCGTTGAGCATCGGTTTTCGCATCGACTGGACCGTGCGCGGCTCTTCGACCGCGCCCCATTGCGCCACGACATGGCCGCGATGAACGATCATCAGCGAATCTGCATTGCTCGCCTGGAAAGTTTCGCGCGCCTGCGCCAACAGGGCCGCGTTCCAGCCCAAAGCAGACCGGCGCGGCGCCCAGCTTTCGTCGGGATAGGTCTTGACCACGCCGCAGGCTGGCCAATCGGAGCTCGCCTCAGCCGGGGTTCCTGCAAGCGTTAAAAGGGTGGTGAAAAGGATGGTGGGGAGTGGATTGCGCATCATGGGGTCGCCCTCTTGTGTGATGGGCGGTCATTCCACGATCTTCACCGCGCGACGGACAACGCGATTGCTGTCTCCTCAGAGTTCAGCGGACAGGAAACACGGCCTCACGCACAGTTTCGCGCGCGTCGGTAGGCGCCAGGGCTGTCAGCGAATTGCTTGGTGAAGGCCTTGTAAAAGCCTGATCGTGACGCAAACCCGACCATCAGGCCGATCGCCTCAATCGAAGTCCGCGCCTCAGCGGGATCACGCAGGAGCCGCGCCGCGTCTTCCAGGCGCGCCTGTGTGAGAACATCGCCGAAACTGCGCCCTCGGTCATTCAGCCAGCGCGATAGGAGCTCAGGCTGAACTTCAATCGCCGCCGCCGCCTCCACCAAACGTAGGTCGCTGCGCCGGTGGTGACCGCCGTCCTGCAGCCAGGCCTCAAGACGAGCGATAGCCGCGCCCGCCGCAGCGCTGCGATCAAGCGGCCGAAACCAGCCGCCCAGGGCGCGCGCGCGAAGCAAGAGGAAGGAGGTGAGGGCGACGAAGGACAGAGCCAGCGACAGCGGCACCAGATCGCGCATGACCTCCGGAAACGCCATGCGAAACGCCTGGGCCAGATGAAGCAGGAGGAAGCACGCAAGCAGCAAGGACGCGGCCCGGCGCGCCGGCGGGCGCGCGACGGCGCGCGCCCAGCTGAAGGCCGCAATGGCGGTGCAACTCCATTGTGCAGCGACGATCGCCGCGATCGGCGGCGCGGCGAAGCGCGGCGCGATGAACACCGCGGCCAGGAAAATCAACGGCGCTGCGGCATAGACGAGATGCGGGGTTTTGAGCCCACAGGCGCTTCTAACGGCGTGCAGCAATAAAGGTCCGCTGATCGCGCCCAACGCCCACTCAAGCCCGGACATGCGCGGGGAAAAACCGGCATGGTCCGCACCGATGACCAGGGTGACCAGGCCGGCGAGCGCGGTGAGCGCGGGAAAGGGCCAGTAATCGGGCAAAACCCCGCGGCGATCCGGCGTGAACCAGATCAGGGTCAGTAGCCCGGCATTGAAGGCGCCGAGTACGGCCATGGCGAAAAGCAACGCATCATAACCCGTCATGGCCTGATGCTAACGCCGCCGCTATGGGGGCCGTCAATACCGCTCGATCGCGGTTTCGATCAGCGCAAAGGCCTCATCGCTCGCCCACTCCGCTTCGCCGGACACCCGGCCGATCTCCCGGCCATTGCGGTCGTAGAGAATGGTCAGCGGCAAACCCCGGCTGCCCGGCCCCATGACCGAGAAGGCGATGCTCATGGAGGGGTCGAAATACAGCTCGAGATGGGTCAGCTGATGTTCTTCAAAGAAGCGTTCGGCGTCTTCGAACTGGCGGTCCATGGAGACGGTGATGACTTCAAAATCGTCTGAGCCATAGCGGCCCTGGAGCTCGTTAAGATAGGGCATCTCGATCACGCAGGGCGCACACCAGGTCGCCCAGAAATTCACCAAGGCGACCTTGCCCCGCCGATCCGCCAGCGTGATCGTCTCCCCAGACCCCGTGCGCAGCTCGTTCAGCGGTTGGCCGGGCGCGTCGGAGATGGTCCGGAAATCCGACATCGTTCCCACCGCCACCGCTTCCATCGGGCCGCGCTCCGTGGTGACAAGGGCGGAGAGAATGACGTAGAGAACAGCCAACACGCCGATCAAAAACATGCCGGTGATCGCATTGCCCAATGTCGGTTTCGGAAGTTTCACCTGTCGTCGTCCCTTTGCCGTTCCAACCGGAGCCTGCGCCTCATGAGCGACACCCCGTCCAAACCTGCCGCCAGCGATATCTGGGGCGGGCGTTTCACTGCCGGTCCTTCCGACATCATGCAAGCCATCAACGCCAGCGTGGATGTGGACCAGCGCTTGTTCGAGCAGGACATCGAAGGCTCGCTTGCTCATGCGCGGATGTTGTCCGCCACGGGCGTGATTTCAAGCGAAGACGCTGACGCGATCTGTCGCGGACTGGACGAGGTGCGCGCCGACATCCGCGACGGCCGCTTTGTTTGGAAGCCCGAGCTGGAAGATGTGCACATGAATATCGAAGCGGCGCTGCGCGAGAGAATCGGCGCGCCGGCCGGCCGCCTGCACACCGCCCGCTCGCGCAATGACCAGGTCGCGACGGACTTCCGGCTCTGGCTGCGCGAGGCGTTAAGCGGCGCCATAGAAGGCCTGACCCGCTACCAAGCCGCCTTGCTCGCTCAAGCGGAAGCCCATGCCGACTGGGTGATGCCCGGCTTCACCCATCTGCAGACCGCTCAGCCGGTCAGTCTGGGCCATCACCTGTTGTGCTGGGTCGAGGCGGCCGAGCGCGACAAGGGGCGTCTGGAAGACTGCCGCCGGCGCCTCAACGAAAGCCCGCTCGGGGCCGCCGCGCTGGCCGGTACGGCTTTTCCCATTGATCGCGATCAAACAGCGAAAGCCTTGGGCTTTGACCGGCCCATGGCGAACTCGCTGGATGCGGTGAGCGCGCGGGACTTTGCGCTGGAAGCGCTGTCCGCCGCTGCGATCACAGCGGTGAATCTGTCCCGCTTCGCTGAAGAAATCGTGTTGTGGACCTCGCGCCGCTTCGGCTTCGCGCAGCTCACTGATGCATTTTCCACCGGCTCTTCGATCATGCCGCAAAAGCGCAATCCGGACGCCGCCGAGCTGGTGCGCGCCAAACCCGGCCGCATCGCCGGCGCGCTTCAGGGCTTGATCCTGGTCTGCAAAGGCTTGCCGCTGGCCTATTCCAAAGACCTGCAGGAAGACAAATCCCTGGTCTTCACCGCCTTTGACGACCTCGCCCTCGCCGTCTCGGCCATGGCGGGCATGGCCGCGGACTTGAGCTTTGACCGGGACGCACTCGAAGCGGCGGCCGGAGAAGCCTATTCCGACGCCACCGATCTGGCCGACTGGCTGGTGCGCGAGCTCAACTTGCCTTTCCGCGACGCCCACCATGTCGCGGGTTCCGCCGTGAAAGCCGCGGAGGCGGACGGCGTGACCCTGAGCGAATTGCCGCTCGCGACCTATCAAGCCATCGAGCCGCGCATCCATGACGAACTTTTCGCCGTGTTATCGGCTCGCGCCTCCATGGAGAGCCGGTTAAGCTATGGCGGAACTGCGCCGGTGCGGGTGCGCGAACAAATCGCGGCCTGGAAAGCCCGGCTGACTGCTTGAGGGTATGGAGTGCGCCATGCGCCGTTTGATTTGCGTCGTTTCAGCTCTGGGAGCTGTCTGTGTGCTGAGCGCGTGCGGGGTGCGCGGCGATCTGGAACGCCCGCCGCCGATCTGGGGCGAGGATCAGCGCACCGAGGAAGAACGCGCCCATGAGCGCGAGGACGACACACCGTCTGAAACCGAAGGCGAGACTGGCTGAGCTGTAACGTGGCAAGCGCCTGAACGAGCGCTACACTCAATCCCATGACCCAGCGTGCGCCCATCCTTAGAGCCCGCGCCGCGCTCCTGTGGGAGCGCGCGGCGCCGCTGCTGATCGCTCCAGGCGCTGCATTGGGCCTTTATGTGCTGTTGGCGTTGGCCGGTCTGTTTGAACGCGTCGGCGATCCGGCCCGCCTGCTCACCTTTTTCGCCCTCCTGATCGGCGCCGCCCTGATCTCGCGCTTGGCGTGGTCCAGCTTCACCGCCCCGACGCAAGAAGAGGCCGAACGCCGGGTTGAAGCGGATTCCGGGCTGACCGACCGCCCGTATGAAGCTCTCCAGGACGCCCCCGCCGCTGGAGACGATGCGCTCTGGGCCGCTCACCGCGCCCGCATGGCGGCTCGGCTGGAAAGCGCGGCCGCGCGGCGTCCTTTCGCAGCGTGGGCGAAGCTGGATCCCTATGGTCTGCGCGCGGGTCTGGTCATTCTGATCGTCACCGCCGCCTTCCTGGCCGGCGATCGCGCCCTGGAACGCTTGGGCGACGCCTTCGCGCCGCGCCTGGTGGCCGGCGGCGGAACCAACGCCGAAATCGAACTCTGGATCGAACCGCCCGCCTATACCGGCCGCCCCGTCGCCTATTTGCGCGACCGGCGCGAGGCGGAGATGGTGGAAGGCTCCATCCTCGCCGCGCGCATCGTCGGCCTGCGCCGGAACCCGCGCATCACCGGAGCCGAGGCGGACATCGAGGCGCTGTCTGAAGATGTCCGTCTGGCGACCCTGCGCCCGGAGGCAAGCGGTGACATCGTCATCCGCTCCGGCGCGCTGCGCGAGACGTTGAGCCTCACGGTGATCGACGACGCCCCGCCCGTGGTCCGCCTGGCCGCCGAGCCGGAAGGCGACGCCCAGGGGCAAATGCTGCTCGACTTCGTGGCCGAGGATGATTTCGGCGTGGACACCTACGTCTTCGAATTCGCGCCCGAACCCGACGAAGGCGAACCGGCCGAGACCGCGTTTGAACTCCTCGCCCTGGCCGGCGGCGCCATCAGCCCGCCTGACGCCGACGGCGTGCGCACGGCGCGCATTGATCTCGCCCGCCACAAGCTGGCCGGCGAGCGGGCGGTGATCCGGATGGCGGCCCTTGACGGCGCTGGGCAGCGCGGCGTCTCCGGATCGCTAGCGGTGACCTTGCCGAGCCGGGTCTTTTTGAACCCGCTCGCCCGCTCGGTAGCGGCGGAGCGCAAGCGCTTCCTTGGCGAGGAGCGAGCCTACGCCGCCATGCCCGCAGGCGCGCCACGCGTCCTATCAGGCGGCTTTCTGGGCGATCAGCCGGCGCGTCGGCTTGAGCGCGCGCCCGCCGGCGTCCAGCGGCTCGCACGGGCTCTGGATGCGGTCAGCGACGCGCCTTCAGTGTATTTCAACGACCCGATCGTGTGGGTCGGCTTGCGCACCGCCATGCATGAAGTCCGCCGGGCCCGCGAGCTGGACGATCTCGGTCATCTCGACGAGGACCTCTGGCAGATCGCCCTGCGCGCCGAGCTTGGCAGCCTGGCCGACGCCGAGGCGGCGTTGCGCGCGGCGGAGCAAGCGTTGATGGACGCCATGGCCCGCGGCGCAGATCCGATGGAATTGTCGGCGCTGTTCGACGCCTTTGATCAGGCGGTGGCCAACTATATGCAAGCCCTCGCCCGCGAAGCAGCGGAAGAGGGCCGCTTCACCGAGGGCGGCGGCGGTGGCGGCGGAGGCGGCATGAACGCCGACGCCCTGCAGGAATTGCTCGATGCGTTGCGCGAAGCTGCAGAACTGGGCGACACCGCCGGCTCGCGCCGGGCGCTGGCGCAGCTCATGGAGCTGTTGCGCAATATGCAGCTGACGCTGGCCCAAGGCGGCGGCGGCCAGGGCGGGCAAAGCGCAATGGCGCAGGCGCTGCAGGAGGCGCTGGAAGAGCTGAGCGAGACCCTGTCCGACCAGCGCGAAACCATGAACGACACCTTCGAGGAAGCCGAGCGCCAGGGCGACGGACAAGCCGGCGGCTCCGAGGAGCCCGGCGGGAGCTTGCCGGCTCCGGGCGAGCGGGCTGGCGAAGGCTTTGGCGAACCCGATCCGGAGGGCGAACCGGGCGGCGGGGGTCCGGAGGACAGCGAAGAGGCCGGCATCGGGCTGGGCGAGCTGGCCGAGCGCCAGGCCGACATCGCCGCCGCGATCCCCGGCCTGTCCGAACAGCTGCCCGAAGCCGGCGCGGCCACCGACGCGGCCCGCGAGGCGCTGGAGGAAGCTGAAGACGCCATGGCGGATGCGGCGCGCGCCCTGGAGGAGGGCGATGCGGACGCGGCCTTGCTGGCCCAGGACGCCGCCATCGGCGCCTTGCGCGGCGCCGCGCAAGCCACAGGCGAGGCGCTGGAAGCGGAACAGGGCGGCGATGAAGAGGGTCAAACCGATCCGCTGGGCCGGGCCTTGGGCGGCGGCGGCGGTCCAGGCACGGAGGTCGGCGTACCCACCGAAGCCGACCGCCAGCGCGCGCGCGATATCCTGGAGGAGCTTCGCCGCCGCGCCGCCGAGCGCGGCCGGCCGCAGGAAGAGCTCGACTATATCGACCGGCTTCTGGAGCGCTTCTAGAGCGGCCTAGAACGCGTCCTTACGCCGGCGCACCTCGGCGAAGACTTGCCAGTCTTCAGCCTGCTCCAAGCCCAGCCGCGCCCGAAGCGCGGGATCATTCCAGCGCAGAAACGGGTTCGCTTCGCGCTCGGCGGCGATGGTCGTGGGCACGGTGGGTTCGCCGCGCGAGCGTTTCGCGGTGACCATGTCGGCATAGGCTTTAAGGGCGTCATTATCTGGATCAACCGACAATGCGAAAGCGGCGTTCGCTGCGGTATATTCGTGGGCGCAATAGACCACCGTTTGCGGCGGCAGAGCCTTCAAGCGGGAAAGCGAGGCGTGAAACTGCTGCGGCGTGCCTTCAAACATCCGCCCGCAGCCCAGCGCGAACAGCGCGTCGCCGACGAAGGCCGCGCCCGCCTCTTCAAACCAATAGGCGATATGGCCGAGCGTATGGCCGCCCACATCGATCACCTGCGCGGTCTGGTTTCCCAGCCTGACGATATCGCCATGCGCCACAGGCGTGTCGATATGGCCGATATTGGCCGCTTCGGAGGCCGGCGCGGTGATGGTCACGCCTCGGGAGGCTCGAAGGGCTTCATTGCCCCCGGCATGATCCCAATGGTGGTGAGTGTTCCACACCTCGGAAAGGTCCCATCCCGCCTTCTCGGCTTCCGCCTCTATCACCGCCGGATCGGGCGTGTCGATCGCGGCGCAAGCGCCGGTTTCGCTGCAGCGGATCAGATAGCCGTAATTATCCGACAGGCAGGGGAATTGACGAATTTCCAAGGCCATGGCGCACCTTTGTTGCAGGGGCGGTCTTACCGCCAGGTCGCCGCGACCTTATCATTGAGAAAAGCCGCGCGATAAGGCCGCGGCGCCAGGAAGGCTTCGCCATGCGCACCGACGCGCTTGAAATCGACCGGTTCTACCGCAGCGTCCGCGGCAAGGCGGCGCAGGAGATGGTGCTGCGCCGCTTAACCGCGCTGTGGTCGAACACTGAAGGCCTGGACATGCTCGGCTATGGCTATGCCGCGCCGTATTTAAGCGCCTTCCACGAAAGCGCCCGCCGCACCGTCGCCTATATGCCCGCCGCCCAAGGCGCCGTGCCCTGGCCCGATCGGGAAAAGAGCCTGGCCTCGCTGGGCGATGAAACCCGCCTGCCCTTTGTCGAAAGCCTGTTTGACCGGGTGATCCTGGTCCACGCGCTGGAAGAGGCGGAAGACTTGCGCCGCTTGCTCCGCGAGTTGTGGCGCGTGATGGCGCCGGAAGCGCGGCTCGCGGTGATCTGCACCCATCGCGGCGGCTTGTGGGCGCGCGCGGATTCCACGCCCTTCGGCCATGGACGGCCGTTTTCGCGCACCCAGCTCACCCGGCTATTGACCGACGCCTTGTTTGAGCCGACCGCCTGGGCCCAGGCGCTTTACACCCCGCCTTGGAAAATGACCTGCGGAGAACGCACAGCCGACGGCTTCGAAGCCGTGGGCGAGCGGGTCTATCCAGCGTTCGGCGGCTTGATCCTCACCGAGGCGGTGAAGCATGTCGGCGCGGTGCGCCCAGGCGGTACGCCGCAGCATGTACGGGTCAGAGCCCTTGAAGGCATAGGCAAGCGCGCGCTATCTCCCGGCTCGAAAGCTTCGTCCACCTCTTCGAAGAAAGACGCGCCATGACGCTGCACCCCCGCCCCGGCCTTCTGGACATCAAACCCTACACCCCAGGCGCCGCTGCGCCGGAGGGGGCGGTGAAGCTGTCCTCCAACGAAAACGCGCTGGGCTGCAGCCCGAAAGCGGCTGAGGCCTTTAAGGACGCGGCGGACAAGCTGCACGTCTATCCCGATGGCGGCGCCACCGTGCTGCGAGATGCAATCGCTAAGGCGGAAGGCATTGAGGCGGACCGCATTGTCTGCGGCGCAGGCTCGGACGAGCTGCTCCAGCTGATCGGCCGCGCCTATCTCGATCCAGGCGATACGGTGGTGCAGACCCAGTACGGCTTTTTGGTCTACCGCCTGGTGGCAATGCAGTCGGGCGCGCACATCGTCTCTGCGCCGGAGAGCAACTATACGGCGGACATCGACTCGGTGATCGAGACCGCCAAGGACGGCGCGAAGATCGTCTTCATCGCCAACCCGAATAACCCAACCGGCACCTGGATCCCGGATTCGGAAATCCGCCGCCTGCGCGAAGGCCTGCCTGAAGACACCCTGCTGGTGGTCGACGGCGCCTATGCCGAGTTCGTCGAAGAGCCGGGTTATGGCGATCCGCTCAAGCTGGTCGACGATTACGACAACACCGTGGTCACCCGCACCTTCTCGAAAATCCATGGCCTGGCCGGTTTGCGGCTGGGCTGGATGTATGGGCCCAAAGAGATCGTCGACGTGATCCACCGCGTGCGTGGCCCGTTCAACGTCAACCTGCCGGCCATCGAAGCGGGCGTGGCCGCGATCAAGGACCAGGACTTCGTCGCCAAATCCATCACCCATAACGACCGTTGGCTGGGCTATCTGACCCAGTCGATCCGCGGTTTGGGCCTGGAAGTCACGCCGTCAGTCTGTAATTTCGTGCTGGTCCACTTCCCCGATGAGGCCGGCAAAGACGCGGCCTCCGCGAACGCCTTCCTGGCCGAGCGCGGCCTGATCGTACGCCCGGTCCAGCCTTATGGCTTGCCGAACGCGCTGCGCATCACGGTGGGCCTCGACGAAGATAATCGCCGGGTCGTTGAAGCGCTGGAAGCCTTTGTGAAGGGCTAGCTTTCTTCGGCCGGGGCCTCGCGCTCGACCAAATCGCCGATCCGGGCCGGGCCTAGGAAGATGCCGCCCTCGCGCAGGCGGAAGGGCAGCGCAATGCCGCCTTCACGTCGCGGCGCCATCAGGGCGGCTAGCCGCAACGCGTCGCCCTGCTCGTCATACACCAGACCCGCCGCTTCAAGCCCGCCGATCAGAGTTTCCGGATCAGTGACCACCACCGACAAGCGCCCTTCCGGCAACAGGTCGGCGTCCAGGCCGATCTCGCCGGCGCCGGACAGCTCGGCGGGCCCCCAGATCAGCTGCGCCTGATTGACCACCAGGGCGCCGCCGGCCTGACGCCATTCCGCCGGATCGGCCAAGCGGGCGAGCGCCTGCCATTGCGTGACCCTGGCGTCCATGCGCAAGAGAGAGGCCTCCGCCCCAAAGGCTTCGGTCAAAGCCGGGTCGAGCTCCCCGTCGCCGAGGGCCAGGCCATCGATCTGAAGCCGCAAGGTCAGCTGATCCTGCTCATCCAGAAAGCCGGTCAAAGCGAGCGATTTGATCGCCCGCACCGATGGCTCCTGGCCGGTCAGGCCGGTCACGGTCAGATTGTCGACGCTCGCCCCGATGCGCGAGGTGGCGCCGTCGCGGGCGCGGAGCGATAATCGCGCGGCGTTGGCGGCGAGCTGATAGCGCGCCTCACCGCAGACGATCTCGCCTGCGCCGTCCGGCGCGACGATCCAATGATTGAGGTCATAAAACTGCGCCGAGGCCGCCAGGCGCTCGACGCTCGCCGACCAGCCGCCTTCCGCCTCCGGCGCGATCAGGCGCGGCGCCTCGGCCCGCAGCGAAAAGCGGAAGGGATATCCCGCCACACGCAGGCTTTCATAATCGACCTGATAGCCGGCGACTTCCTGACGTTCGACCCAGGCGAGCGCGCGCTGCTCGATCTGGGACGCCGCCAGCGTCCAATAGACCGCGTGCAGCACGACCACGATGATCGCAATGACGAAAGGCGCGAACAGCGCCATGCGCGACGGTGCGCGGTCGGACGTGAACATTATGCGGCCTCTGGCTCAGCGGTCGTTGAGGCTTGCGGTAGCAGGGCATCCGAAGCGGTTTCAATGCGCTCTTCCAGTGTCGCGATGAAATCGCCCTTAGAGAGCCCGGGTTCGATGGGCGGCAAAAACTCGACAATGATGGTCCCCGGACGCCGGATGAAGCCGCGGGGCGGCCAATACAGCCCCGAATTCAGCGCGACCGGCACGCAGGGCGATTTCATGGCGCTGTAAAGCCCGATGACGCCCGGCTTATAGCTTTCCGCCTCCCCCGGCTCCAACCGCGTGCCTTGTGGGAAGATCACCACCTGGCGGCCCTCGGCGGCGCGCTCCCGGGCCTGTTTGAGCATGCCGCGCAGCGCCTTCGCCCCGGCGGAGCGGTCGACGCTGATATTCTTCACCTTCATGGCGTACCAGCCAAAGAAGGGCAGATACGCCAATTCCTTTTTCAGAATGATCGCCGGGTCGTCGAGGATTTTCCAGAACGCCAGCGTTTCAAACATCGACTGGTGTTTCGACGCCACCAGCGCGCCGCCCGTGGGCCGGTATTCTTCGCCCCGCACCTCGTAGCGGATGCCGCACAAGACGCGCAGGCCGCCGAACACCAGAGTTAAGTAGAGCCGCAGGCATCCCTTCGACCACGAGCGCGGCCCCAGCAGAGCGGGGCTGCATAGAATGCCCATCACGACCATCAGGCCGTACATCCACACCACGAAGAGGGTCGAACCAATGGCCGCCACGTTTATTCCCCTTCTCCGCCAGGCGCGGTTCCCAAACCGGCGGCGCGCTCCCGTCCATAGACGGCGGCGTATTTGACATATTCGGTCAGCCAGCGCCGGGCCTCCTCCAGATTGCGCCAGGGCGCAGGCGCGGGCACGGCGTGGGCGACGAGGCGGGTATCCGGCATGGCGGCCTGCAATTCAAGCAGCGCGCGCGGCATATGGTAGTCGCTGGTCACCACGATAAGCCGATCATAGCCCAGCGCGGCGGCCCATTGCGCGGTTTCGATCGCGTTGCCTTCGGTGTCGGCTGCCGTGGGCCCGACGTCGACGCAGCAGGCGAACAGCGCTTCGGAGGCGCCCGCCGCCGAGGCGATGTCGGCGATCGGGCTGCCCGGATTAACCCCGGAGATCAACAAGCGGTCGCCGCGCTCGGCTTCCAGCAGCGCAACCCCGGTCGCCACCCGCCCCGGCCCGCCGGTCAGCACCACGATGCCGTCCGCACTGTCGGGGCCATTGGGCGCAAAGCTGCGCGCTTCGCGCACGAACAGCACGAAGCCCGCCAGAAAGGCGACCAGAAGGATGAAGGCGAGGGTGCGGATCAACCGGCCCATGACGCTCCCTGTCCATGCAGCAGACAGCCTGACACGACTCCATGGCGAAGACGCGGCGCGGTCATGACCATCGCGCCTTAAGCTCGTTGGCGACCGCGATGCGCGCGGACAGCGCGGCCACCACACCGGACACCAAAGCGGCGCCGGCCGGAATGGCGGCGCTGACCCAGTTCAGCTCGAAACGCGGCAAGAAGAAGATCGCTCCCGCCCCGCCGCCCAGCGCGGCGAGCCCCAATCCAGCCAGACCCGCGAGAACCGCGCCGATCAGCCCCGCTTTCACGCCCAGCATGAAAAAGCGCTCTTGAAACAGACGGGTGACATAGCTGTCCGGCGCGCCGACGAGATGCAGGGCTTCCGCCACATCCCAGCGCGCCGCCAGCGAGGCGCGGGCGGCGAACGCCACCACCGCTGCAGCCGCGAGGGTCAGAAGCGCGACCACCGCCACGCCGAAATAGCGCACGGCGGCCGCCGCCTGGCGTACCGCGCGCTCCCAGCGGGCATGGTCGTCGACGACGACTTCATAGGGCGCATCGGCCAAAAGCGCTTCAACAGCGCCCGGCGCCAGCGGGGTTTCAGGGTCAAGGCGCACCGCGATCAGGCGCGGTACGGGCAGGTCGTCAGGCAGCACGCCGGTTCCCAGCCAAGGCTCCAGCAAGCGCTCGGACTGGGCGCGGCCGCGCGCCTCAGCCGACACGACGCCGGGCAGACGGGCAATCTCCACCGCCGCCGCTTCTGCATCCGCGTCGGCGTCCCGGCCCTGGCCAGGCAGGACTTGAACGGTGATCTGATCGGTGAGCTGGGCGGTCCAGCCTTCCGCGGCCTGCCAGGCGCCGGCTGCGCCGATGCCGGCGAGCGAAGCAAGGAACACCAGGATCGCCGCCACCGCCAAAAGCGGCCGGTCGCGCCCAGAATCCGGCGGAAGGAGCGGCGCGGATTTGGCGGCCTTGCTCATGCCGCCCTCACCCCGTCATCGACCAGCTTGCCGTCGGCCAGCTCCAGCACCGGCGCGCCGAGCGAGCGAACCAGCGCTATATCGTAGCTGGCGATCAGCACCGTGGTGCCCAGCCGATTAAGCTCGACGAAGAGACGCACCAGACGGTTGGCCATTTCCGGGTCGACATTGCCGGTGGGTTCGTCTGCGATCAGCAATTCCGGCTTGGATATCACAGCGCGGGCGATCGCGGCGCGCTGCTGCTCGCCCCCGGACAAGGTTGGCGGAAAGGCGCCCATCCGCTCCCCCAACCCCACCCAGTTTAGAAGGTCTGCGACATCGTCAGCATAGCTGGCGCGGGATTGGCCCGCGACGCGCAGCGGCAGGGCGACATTGTCGAACACGGTGAGGTGATCAAGCAGGCGGAAGTCCTGAAACACCACGCCGATGCGCCGCCGCAAACCGGGCAAAGCCTCCCGCGGCAACAGCGCGCTGTCGCGGCCAAACATGGAGATAAGCCCCCGTGAAGGGCGCTCGGCGAGATAAATCAGCCGAAGCAGCGAAGTTTTCCCCGCTCCGGACGGTCCGGTGAGGAAATGGAAACTTCCGCTTGGTAACTCAAAGCTAAGGTCGCTTAAGACTTCCGGGCCGCGCCCATAGCGCATCCCGACGCCATCAAAGCGCACGGCCGGTGCGTTCGGCGTCGCAGAGGTGTCCAGGGCACGCGGGTCGGAATTCATATAAGCGGCACTCGAGGCTGTCTGAGGCGGCAAGATTCGCTGAAGACTATGCAGGATGAGCAAGGCGTGCGTCCATGATCGTGACCTGTCCCAGCTGCGAGGCGAAGTATCGCGTGAGCGCCGAGGCCCTGGAAAAGCGCCGCGGCAAGGTGAAATGCGCCAACTGCGCCCATGTCTGGACCGTGGAAGATGAGGCGCTGACGCTCAGCGAACCCGTCGCCATGCCTG
Organism: uncultured Oceanicaulis sp.; assembly: GCA_964484345.1. Taxonomy (GTDB): domain Bacteria; phylum Pseudomonadota; class Alphaproteobacteria; order Caulobacterales; family Maricaulaceae; genus Oceanicaulis. The sequence goes on from CAZAGE010000003.1 coordinate 43,031, forward strand.
AGCCCGCCCCTGAGCCGGCGCCTGAACCTGAACCGCAACCCAGCCTGCGCGACAAGCCCCATGCGGCGATCCGCGCCCGCGAGGACGCCCGCCGCCGCAAGGCGCGCCTGGCCACCGAAGGCGTGGGATGGGCCGGAGTGGCCGCCTGCGTCATGGTGCTCTTGGGCGCTGCGGTGATCTTCCGCGTCGACGTCGTTGAAGTTTGGCCCCGCACGGCCGGCGCCTATGCCGCGGTCGGGCTAGATGTGAACCCTTATGGCGTCGAAATCGAAGGCTTGAACGCGCAGCTGGAGACACAGGACGGCGAGTCCGTGCTGGTCGTTACAGGCGCGGTGCGCAACATCACCGGTCAGGACCGCCCGGCGCCGCCGCTACGCGCGGTCGCCTATGGTGAGGACGGCGCCGAACTCGCCGCCTGGCCGATCGCTATGGAAGCGGCCAGCCTGACCGGCGAAGCGTCAGCGGACTTTGAGGCCGCCCTGCCCGCCCCGCCGGATGACGCAGTGCGCATTGAAGTGGTCGTGGCGGGCTAGACTCAAACGCGCTCTCGGCGCTGCCGCGCCAGTCCAAAATCTCGATGATAGAAAACCGGCCGCTTAGGCTGCGTCGCGCATGTCTGTGACCTGAAGGGCGGCTTCAAAGTCCGGCAGGAGGTCGAAGGCTTCTTGGGCGGACATGGATTGAGCGCGGCGGCCTTTAGTCCAGAATTTCCAATAAGACGAGACGTGCTGCAGACGGCCGATATCTTCGCCCATCTCCACGAATAATTCCGGGGCGCGGACCATGAAAGATTTCAGAGCCGCCGGGTCGCCGCGCTGGACGAAGGTGTTGAACTCGCTGTGATAAGCGTCGAGCTGAGCCTTGAGCCGGTTCCAGCGGCCCAGGGAAAGCTGGGTGATCGAGGCGAGGATGGAGCGCATCTCCGCGCGATCCTCGCCATTAAGACCGATGATCCGAAGGCTCTTGATATCCTTCAAGAACGCGGCAAGCTCGGCGTAGCATTCGCTCGATCGCCAGCTGTAATACAGCGTTCCCTTCCAGCCAAAGACGCCGTCGCGATACTCCTGAGCGGTCATGCGCAGGGCATCGCGCAGGACCACTAGCTGGGGCGAATCTTCGTCTTCGAACAAAACCTTCGCCAATTTCTTAGACTGCGACAGCGTGGCCGCGTCGCCGCCGCCGACGGCCTTGCGCACGAGCGTATCGATCTGGGCGGCGACGAATTCGGTGATCCGCCGGAGCTCGTCATCGGAAATGACAAAGTAACAATCGTCGATATGCTCGCCGGCGCGCCGGAAATACTCATGCAGCAGATAGGGGTCAAAGGACGGCAATTCGGCGAGCGCCCGCAAGCGCGCCACATCCTGTCGGAAGTCGAAATTCTCAACCGTCACACCCAGATGGTCCGCCAGCTGGCGTTCGAACTGCGGGTCCTCCACGAAGATCGAGTGGCCGCCTAGATCCAAGTCCTTGTCGCTGATCGGGACGATGACCTTGGTGGCCGAAGTCCGCTCCCCGCCCAAATGCTCCCGCTCCCAGGCGCGCAGGGTGTGCTTGACGACAAAGCCCCGATTAAGCCGCGAGATCCGGAACATCGGATCGGTCACCCAGCCGGGCGTTTCACCGGAGCGCTCCTTGATCGAGACAAGATCGATCACGCGGCTGGTCGAGCCGCCGCGCTTGAGAAATGTCAGCTTCCCGTAGGAATCTTTAGCCATGAGTACTAGCCCGGCGACACTGTGAGCGTGCACGGTAGGCGCGCGGCGGTGAGCGTTGGGTTAACCGCAACGCATTTCTCAAGGCAATACGGAAATGGGGAGACAGCAGATGCGGCCAATGGGGGATCTGGGGGCGCAAGAAATCGTACGTCTCTTAGGCATGCAGCCCCACCCTGAGGGCGGCTGGTATGTGGAGACCCACCGCACAGCGGCCGCGGACGGCGCGCGGGCGGCGGCCACGGCGATTTATTTCCTGCTCGAAGCCGACCAAGTCTCCGCCTGGCACGCGGTCGACGCGACCGAAATCTGGCTCTGGCAGGCCGGCGCGCCTTTGGCGTTGACGATCAGCGAGGACGGCCATGGCGCGCGGTCCCAACGGCTGGGTCCGGACCTGCGCGCCGGAGAGCGCCCGCAGGCCATCGTGCCGCCCCATGCGTGGCAAACGGCGGAGTCCTTAGGGGCCTGGACGCTGGTCAGCTGTGTCGTGGCGCCCGGCTTTGAGTTTTCCGGGTTTCAGCTGGCGCCCCCGGACTGGCGTCCCGGGCCTGACGGTCCGCCGCGCGCCTAGCGGGCGCCGGTGTCAATCGCGCGCCGGATGAATTCCGAGCTGGGCCGGCCGCCATATCCGAGCTGAGGCGCGACGGAGATATCCAGAGTCTGACCATCAAAGCTGGCGCGCGGCGCTTCGCCGACACCGATGCGGACCACCTCAAGGCCCCGCATTGACCGCCGCGAAGCATTTTCAGCGCCAATGACGGTCATCAGCATGGCGTCAATGATATAGGGGTTTTGATCCTGAGTGAGGCTGGTCAGCTGGGCGCTGACTTCGTTGCGCGACAGGCGCGCCAGGGAATCCACCATGTCCCGGGCGGCCTCCTGGATCTGCTCGGCGTCCGCGGGCGTTGCAACCAGGGTCCGCGCCCGGCCCACGGGCTCGACGATCACGCCGTCTCGCACATCGTCGGGGAAAAACGTCCAGCCGCCCAGATTGCTCTCGCGCAGCAAGGCGCGGTCGGTGTCGGTGAGCCAAACCTGGCCGCCGCCCGACGCCGGCGAGCGAAACAGCGCCACGACTTCCTGACTACCTTCATTCCAAAACAGGGCCGGGCGGGCGCTTCGGTCCAGAATAAAGCGCCCACGCCCATCGGCCCGCTCGAACCAAATCGACGTGTCAGCGCGCTGCTCGGACTCTTGCCCGAGCAGTTGGCGGAATGGATTCGACTGACCGTTCCCGTCCGCCGCCATCAACGCCCAAGCCCCGGCGGTGGCGACGAACAAGGAGATGATTCCCCTGAACATGGCGGCACAATGAAAGCGCACTGGGGCGAAATCGGGGCGCCCGCGACATCAACCGCACACGCCCCAAATCTGTGCGCCAGCGGCGGCGCCTAGCTCGCCATATACTGACCGCCATTCGCGGTGATTGTGGAGCCGGTGATGAAACCGGCCTCATCCGACACCAGGAAGACCACGCAGCGCGCAATCTCATCGGCTTCGCCCAAGCGGCCGACCGGGATGGTGGAAATGATCTGGTTGCGCACCTCTTCAGGCACCGCCATCACCATTTCCGTGGCGATATAGCCGGGGCAGATCGCATTGACGGTGATGCCTTTGCGCGCGCCTTCCTGGGCCAGCGCTTTGGTGAAGCCCAGATCCCCGGCCTTGGCGGCGGAGTAGTTCGCCTGGGCGAACTGGCCCTTCTGGCCGTTGATCGAGGAGATCGTCACGATCCGCCCGAAGCCGCGCTCGCGCATGCCGTTCCACAGCGGGTGGGTCATGTTGAAGACGCCGGACAAATTGGTGTCGATCACCTCACGCCACTGCTCCGGCTTCATTTTGTGAAACGGCGCGTCGCGCGTAATGCCGGCGTTATTCACCAAGATATCGACCGGCCCCAACTCCGCCTCAACCTTGGCGATGCCCGCCGCGCAGGCGTCATAATCGGCGACCGACCATTTGAAGACCTCGATGCCGGTCTCCGCCTTGAAGGCTTCAGCCGCCTGGTCGTTGCCGGCATAGTTGGCGGCGACGGCATAACCCGCCTCCTTCAACGCGATCGAAATGGCTTTGCCGATGCCGCGAGTGCCGCCGGTTACAAGCGCTGTTTTGGCCATTGTAATTCCTCCCTGTCCCCGAGCGGGAAAAGCTATATGCTGCGCAGCAATGCTGTTATACGCGCCTGCAGCAAACCCGATGCGCGGCTTTGACAAGCCTTGCAGACGTGTTTTGACCGGGCGCGGGACGGAAGTCGAGCGGCGAAACGTCGCTTAATACCAATTGACCCCTGATGGGGAGGGGTGAGGAGCAAACAGAATGGCCGATAACGCCTCAGGTCCGATCGTCATCAAAAAGTATGCGAACCGGCGTCTCTATGACACCTCGGCGAGCCGCTATGTGACGCTGGACCATCTGCGTGAGCTGGTGAAAGACGGCAAGGATTTTCAGGTGGTGGACGCCAAATCCGGCGATGACCTCACCCGCGGCGTGCTCGCCCAGATCATCTTCGAAGAAGAGTCCAAGGGCGAGACACTTCTGCCCGTGGAGTTCCTGCGCCAGCTGATCAGCTTTTACGGCGACAGCATGCAGTCGATGGTGCCGGGTTATCTGAACATGTCGATGGACAGCTTCGCCAAGCAGCAAGCCGAGATGCGCGAGCAGATGGCCGAAGCGATAGGCTCTCCGGCCGCCTCCATGGCGATCATGGAGGAAGCCGCCAAGCGCAATATGGCGATGTTTCAGCAAGCGATGTCCATGTTCTCTCCCTTCGCCCAGGCCGGCGACGCAGGCGGCGCGGCGAAGCCGACGCCCGCAGACGCGCCGGCGGAGGACAAGCAGGACGTCGACGCCCTGCGCGCTGAGCTCGACGCGATGAAAGCCAAGCTCGACAAGCTGGCCGGCGACTAAGCGTTCCGGTCTGAAACACCGGCGGCGAGCGCCTGTCCGGTTTTGGGCGTTAACATCCCATTTACAGACCCTAACAAGGCGTAAACGACTGGCACGGCCATTGCGGGGGTGGAACCATGATCGGTTTCAACCCGCATACGCGCCGTCTCGGCCTTCCCGTCCCGACCCGCCGGGACGCGCGTGTTGCGCCCACGTGTCAGTCCGGCTCCGCCGGCGATGACCGGCGCGAGCGCAACCTGGTTCCGGTCAACTCTTCCTCGCGCACGGCGGAGCGTCCCGCCGCCCGTGCGCACACGCCGGCCAGCTCGGCGGCGCGCAGCGCGTCTTCGGCGCTTTCGCTGCAGTGCGACGCTCCGGCCCCGCGCCGCGGCTTGCGCGCCGACGCGGTCGAGCGCCGGCGCTACCGGGAAAGCTATGAAGCCGCCGGCCGGCCGACCGCGCCCGCGCCGCGCCCAAAGCTGGTGCGTTCGGCATGAGGCTTGCTCGGCTGCAATCCCTGGCGTCGCGCGGCCTGGATGGCGCGGTCGTCCTGACAGTTTTCTTCCTGGTGATCTAGCCAGGACATATTCATCACCCGCCAAAGCCTAAATGGGCCGGCCTGCACCGCAGTCCGGCCCTCTTTCTTGGTCCTCCCACACGTCTGTGTGGTCGGGTCCTCGCTTTCGGTGAGACACGCTCACCTTCGATGCGGGCGGCTTTTCGCCTTGCGAGCGCTACGCGCTCGAGGCGCCCAATTTTGCGACGTTGCAAGAGCTTAGCGATGGTCTCGAGCGTTTGATGACGGCTGAGGGGGCTGACATCGCGCCCGACCGAACGGATGTGAGGGAGTACTTGAAACAAAGAAAAGCCGGCCTGCAGAGCAGACCGGCTCTTGTTTGCTTGGTCTCAGCCTGGAGCGTTAGGTGCCCAGGTCGCGGCGCGCGGCGACGGCGGTGATGGTGAAACCACCCGCCACATCGATCAGCGTCATCATGATGATCAGGAAGAAGACCGAGCTGGCGAAAACCGGCACCAGCAAGAACAGCAGGATGCACACCAGCAGCACGGTGATCGACAGGCCGTGATTGAGCAATGTCGCGGTGCCCGATCCGGAGGACTTCACCATCTCGAAGAACAGCATGATCAGCGCCAGAATAAGGATGATGTCGCCGGTGGAGATCGACCAAGCCCCGCTGGGCAGGCTGATGGACACCAGGCCGCCATTGAGCGCGCCGACCGCGCAGGACGCGCCTTCCGCGCATTCGCCGGCCCTAAAAGCCGCCATGTCACCCAGGAAGGCGTTCACATCGCCGCCATTGGTGAACACCACCACATAGCCGACGATCGCGTAGACGATCACCGGGATCAGCATTTTTGGAAAAATATTAAACACGCTAAGCCCCCCTTGCGGTTTTTGCGGGTCAGTGCTCGCAATCCCCACTGCGACGCCCGCACCAGTCGTTCCGGACATGTCCGGTCCTCCTCTTCCCCCTCAGCCCTGCCCATGCGCCCCAAGCGGGTTCGCGTTAGGACTCGTCCCAGCCGCCGGGCTGACGCGCACGGCTGTTGAGCCACATCATACCTACCATATCGCTGAGTGAGGCGAAAAGGCGGCCAAGATTGGTATATTTCGACTGGCCGGCGGTGCGGGCGCGATGAGTGACGTCGCGATACTCGATGAGGAAGCCTTCGCGCTTGATCAAAGCCGGAAGGAAACGGTGCTGGTGGTCAAAGAAGGGCAGGAGGAGATAGGCTTCGCGCTTGAACGCCTTCAGACCGCAGCCGGTGTCGTCGGCGTCGTCATTGAGCATGGACTTGCGGATGCCGTTGCCCAAGCGAGAGGCGAATTTCTTCGCTGCGCTGTCCTGACGGCCGACCCGGCGGCCTGCGACCATTCCCAAATCCTCCGGCGCGTCACCGCGCATCAGCGCATCGACCAGCATCGGGATATGTTCCGGCGGGTTCTGGCCGTCGCCGTCCAACGTGCATACGACCCGGCCGCGCGCGGCCAAGACGCCGGTGCGGATGGCCCGGCTCTGTCCAGAGTTCTTCCGGTGGGTCAAAACGCGCAGCTGGGGCGTCTGCGCCTTGGCGGCGTTGAGCTCGTCGAGCGTCGTATCCGTACTGGCGTCATTGACGCAGAGGATTTCAAACGAGCGGCCGTTAAGCGCGGCGGCGATCTCCTCAACCAGGCGCGCGGCATTGCCCGCCTCGTTATGCATCGGGGCGACAACGGAGATTTCAGGGCCGTCTGACGAAGATGTAGATGCGGTCATGCTTAAGCCCGCGCGCTTGCAGATCAGGACGGGGCGTTTCATACCGATTATATGGCTCGGTGCACGTGGTTTTTTCCGCTGGCCCGGGCTCGGCCGCTCGAAATCCGAGCGCCCAACAGCACTTGGGAGCGTTTTGACGATGGCTCTGCCTCGCCCTCTGGCTGGATCGCGCGCGCCGCTTTTTGCGGCCCTGATCGCGCTGATCGCGGCGGCGGCGGGCCTTTTCACCCTGCCCGTTCTGGACCGGGACGAAGCCCGTTTCGCCCAAGCCTCCGCCCAGATGCTGGAAAGCGGAGATTTCGTCGAGATCTATTTCCTTGACGAGCCCCGCCACAAAAAACCGATCGGCATTTACTGGATGCAGGCGGCCGCCGTGGCGGTGACCACGGGGGAAGAAGCCCGGCAAATCTGGGCGTATCGCCTGCCCTCTGTGCTTGGCGCGATCCTGACCGCCCTCTTCACCTACGCCGCCGGTGCGCGCCTGTTCGGTCGAACCGCGGGGCTGGCCGGAGCCAGCCTGCTGGCCGCCTCTATCCTGCTTGGCGCGGAAGGCGGGATCGCCAAGACTGACGCCATGCTCGCGGCGACGGCGGCCGCAGCCTTCTGGGCGATTGTCGAATTGCGGCTGGCGGACGGGCGCGGAAACGCGCGCTGGGTCGCGCTGGGCCTCTGGATCGCGATGGGCGTCGGCGTTCTCATCAAAGGCCCGATCACACCTGTAGCGGCGGGATTGGCGGTCGCGACGCTGGTGCTCTGGGAACGCCGCCTAAACTGGGTCTGGCCGCTCTTCTGGTGGCCTGGACCGCTGGCGGCGGTGCTGTTGGTCGCGCCCTGGCTGATCGCGGTGGAGATCGCCACCGGCGGCGCCTTCATTCGCGAAGCCTTTCTGGGCGATATGGGCCCCAAAATGGTGTCCGGTCATGAAAGCCACGGCGCGCCGCCGGGCGTGCACTTGGCGCTGTTACCCATCCTGTTCGCGCCGGCCATGTTGACTCTTCCGGCCGGCCTGCGCGCCGGCGTCCGCCTGCTGGCGCGCGGCGGACGCGGCGCGCTGGCGGTCAAGCTGGCGCTGTGTTTCGCCATCCCAATCTGGCTGGTCTTCGAAATCGCGCCGACCAAGCTGCCTCACTATGTGCTGCCGACCTATCCCGCTTTGGCGGCGCTGGCGGGTCTGGGCGCGACCTCTTGGACGCGCACGGCGCTGATCTGGAAGCTGCTCGGCGCGCTGATCTGCCTGATGGGCGTTCTCGGCGGCGTCCTGGTCTTCGCCGGGCTGGTCGAGGTCGGCGGCGCGAACCTGACGCTCGCCCTGTGGGTCGCGGGATTGATTACGCTCTTAGCGCTGACCGCCATCGTCTTGGGGCTCAAAGGCCGTGCCGGGCTGGCGATCGCCCTGCTCGTCCTATCGGGTCTAAGCTGGCATATCGGCGGGCGCGGCCTGCTCGCGCCGAGCGCGGAGCAGGCGTTTGTGTCTGTCGCCGCAGCTGAGGCCGCACAGCGTCTCCAGCAGGAAACCGGCGCCGACGTCGTCCACTCCAGCTTCACCGAGCCAAGCTTCGCCTTCACGCTGGGCGGCGAGGTTGCTTTCCTCGACCCCGCCGCCTTGACCGGCTTGCCCCTTACCGCCCCCGCTGTAATCGCCATTGATGTCAGCCGCCTTGAAGAGGGCGTTCTGCCTGGCGGCCTTGACCAACGCCGCGCCTGGCTGGAAGAGCTGAGCGAAGCCGCCTGCCTGACTGATGCAGTGGCGGGCGTGAATTATTCGCGGGGGCCCGAGCCGATCGTGGTCGCGCTCTATGCGCTTTGCCCTGAACCTGACCTCTCGCCCGCCCTTCAAACGGAGCCCACGCCATGACCCGCGCCATCGATATCGTTGAAGTCGGACCGCGCGACGGCCTGCAAAACGATCCCACGCTGCTGGACACGGCGGTGAAGCTGGACTTCATCGACCGGCTGATCGCGGCGGGCGTTAAGCGGATGGAGGCGGCGAGCTTTGTGAACCCGAAGCTGGTGCCGGCCATGGCCGATTCCGACGCCATCATGGCCGCGGTTCCTAAAGGCAAGTGCGCCTATATCGGTCTGGCGCTCAACGAGCGCGGCATGCGCCGGGCGATCGATGCGGGCTGTGATGAAATCAACTATGTCATGGTGGCGTCCGACGGCTTCGGCAAAGCCAATCAGAACGCCACGCCGGAAGAGACCGCCGACCTGCTCGACCGGATCGCGGTTCTGGCCCATGACTGCGGCATCCCGCTGTCCGCCACCATCTCCGTGGCGTTTGGTGATCCGTTCGATGGCGCAGTCGATCCCGCTCGCGTCGCCGCACTCGCGGCCCGGGCGCAAGCCGCTGGCGTGTCAGAACTCGCGCTTGGCGACACGATCGGGGTCGCGACGCCCTACGACGTCGCCAAAGCGATCACGGCGGTGCGCGAAGCGGCGCCGAAACCGCGCTTGCGACTGCACTTCCACAACACCCGCAACACCGCCATCGCCAATGTCTACGCCGCCGTGGAAGCAGGCGTGGACGTCATCGACGCCAGCTGCGGCGGCATTGGCGGCTGCCCCTTCGCCCCGAAAGCCACCGGCAATGTGGCCACCGAGGACGTGGTCTATCTCTTGGAAAAGGGCGGGTATGAGACCGGGCTGGATCTCGACGCGCTGATTGAAACCGCCCGCTGGCTGGAAGAGGTGGCGCTGAAGCACTCTATCAGCTCGGCGCTGGCCAAGGCCGGGGGATTTCCCCGCTAGCCGCGCAGGTGCAGCAACACCGTTCGGCCCAGAAGCGCGCCATAAATCGGCACCGCCAGGACCATCGCTTGAAGCCAGCCCAGCGCCCCGCCATGGCGATAGAAGTAACGCACAAGGCCGCGCGCCTTCCACATCTCGACCTGGATCATGCTGACCCGGCTGGTGGAGCCGTAATGGATCACCGGCGCGCGCGGCTCAAAGATCACCTCACCGCCCAGCGCCCTAACGCGCTTGCAGATATCCAAATCCTCCACATGGAGGAAGTAGCGCTCGTCGAAGCCGGCGAGCTCATCAAAGCTGCGCCGGGATATCAGCATGGCCGCGCCGGACACGGCCGGGACCGGCATCGCTTCATCCGGCAAGGGCTCACCCTCGCGGTGAATGTCGCGCCAGCCTGGGACAAGATTGGCGATCCCGAGGAAGCCGACAATGGCGGAGGCGAAGGTCAGTTCGCCGCGGCGCGCCCCACGCTGCTCAGCGCCGTCCTCGCCGATCAGACGCGCGCCAATAACCGACGGCTCCTTGACCGTCACGGCGGTGTCCAACAATCGTGCGGCCGCACCGTGTGGAACGAGCGTGTCTGGATTGAGGAAGAGCAAATAGTCGGAGCGGGCGTCGCGAGCGCCTCGATTGCAGCCCCGGGCAAAACCTTGATTTTCAAAGGTATGCACCAGCTTCAAGCGGGAGTTTTCCTCGGACAATGTGACCAGTCTTTCGACATGCTCGGGCGGATTGTCATGGTTAACCAGGACGATCTCGTTGACTAACGGCTCCGCCAACACCGCGTCCAAGGCATCAAACAATACCTCACCGGTGCGATAGCTGACCATGATCACGGCCAGAGATGGTCGCTTGGCGGTCGGCACGCTGACTAGTCCCCCTTAGCCTGTCCTTTCAGGCCATACTCACTCACGGTTCCCGCCGCATCGGCTCACGGAGGGCCCACACCTTCCACCATGGCGACGCGTTGGCTTGTGTCGGCGCTGGGTCAACGCCCCAGCTACCCCCTGGGCGGCAGCGGAGCAACCGTCCCAATGTCAGCCATCCACCCCGCCACAAGCCTTGCGATCGGATCGCCTCCGCCGAATAGCTCGAACAGGTCGGCTCGTGCCGGCACCGCACGCCCAAGGCATAGAAGACCGGCGAGACGATGACCTTGTACGCGCCGATCAAAAGAAGTCCAGCACGCGCGGGCAGCTGACGGATGACATCAATAAGGCGAATCTTTGCCCTCCATAGCTATCGAGAGGCGTATTTTCCAAGCTGCTTCGCACGCGTGGGACAGTATCGCACATTCGCGCCGCGGATCGCCAGCGCAGGATCAGCGGCCCCAGCGCGCGCGCCAGCCACGCTCGTCGATATGCACGAAAGGCGGCCGCCAGGACGTGGGGCCATATTCGCCCAGTCCGCCAAGATAAGGGGCGAAGTCCGTTTGCGCCGAAAGCGACTCGACCAGATCAAAAAGCGCCGCTGCGTCGGCGCGGTCGATCCGGTTATCGCCGTTCAGATCGTCCATGCGGCCATCAGCGTCGGCGTCGATGAACACATCCGCTGCGCCGCCATAGATATGGCGGGAGAACTCGCCATTGCCGATCGCAGCGTTGTAGGCCGGTGTGCGAAACCCGCTCATGATGGTGAAGGTGTCGGCGCGCCAGCCTCGTGCATTGGCGGCTTCCAGCACACGCTCAAGCTTGATGATCAAGCGTTCGCTGACGATCAGATGCGGGGTGGCGTCATCGTCCTGCTTGCACAGAAACTGGCCCAGCGTGAAATGCGGGGACAGCGCCACGTCGCGCATGTCTTCGGAGACTTCGGCGAAGTATTGCGGCGCGCGATAGCTTTCTTCGCCGCGATAAAGTTCGCTCGGCCAGACGCCCAGATGATAGCCTTGAACATTGTCCGCCTCGGCCCGATGGAGGACGAGCAGGTTGAGCGTTTTGATCTCTCCTGTGTCCGATTCAAACTGGACTTGATGGCGCCCGGGCGCCTCCGGGACTTCCAGAGTGTGGCGGGTTTGCAGAATCTGGGATGCGGCGCCGACACGGCGGGTCGGCACATCGCTTTCCAGCGCCATGACCTGTCCTGGCCGCGCGAACAGCGCGAAGATCTCGTACTCGATGGCCAGGTCCTCGTCGACGGTCAGCAAGAAGCCGCTGCGACCAGGGTCGAACGCACCAACAGCGGCGCCGGCGGCTGATGTTGCGTTTTCAACGGCGAAGGACGCGGCGGAGACTAGGCCTGCGACGACCGCCGCAGCCAAGGTTCGCGCCGCGTGGACAAGCGGCAAATCAATAAAGGTCACAGACGCAAATCACTCCAAGGGCGGCGGACCTTCGTCCAGGGCCGCGAGCACCCCCCCGTCGCGCTCATATAGGTCGTCGAGAAAACGCAGACCACCCCCCGGCGCCATCTCGATGGTGAAATAAAGGATGTGGACAGGCAGGCGCTCGGTGAGCGCCACCGGCGTTTCAGGACCGCTATCGAGCACCTCGGCGATGCTTGCCGCCGACCAATCGGGTGTTTCCGCCAAGACCCAGCCCGCCAATCCAACGGCGTCATGAACACGAATGCATCCAGAGGAAAAGTCCCGGCGCGTGTGTTCGAAGAGCTCTTGATCGGGCGTGTCGTGAAGATAGACGCTGTGCGGGTTCGGGAATATGAATTTCACCTGCCCAAGCGCGTTGAGCGGCCCTGGAGCTTGGCGCAAGCGATAAGGAAAATCGCTCGCGCTGACCTCATCCCAATCAATGGTTTCCGGGTCGACTTCCTGCCCGTCCCGATCCAGCACCTGAAAGCCGAGCCGTTCAACTCTATCCGGATCACGGCGGAAGGATGGGAGTTTGTCGCGCACCGCCAGGCTGTGGGGCGTCTCCCACCAGGGATTGAGGACCAGATAGGTGATGGCGCCGGAGAAGACCGGCGTGCGCCGATAGGTGCAGCCGATAATGACTTTGTGGCGCTGCTCGATCCCATTCTCGCCGAAGGCTTCAAGCTTAAAGCCGGCGATATTCACCCGGATATGGCGCCGGCCGAAATCATGGGGCAGCCAGCGCCAGCGCTCCAGATTGACACGGAGCCGGTCAATCCGTTCGGCCGGCGTCATGTTCAACATGGCCAAGGTCCGCCCGCCGACCAGGCCGTCCGCCTCCAGCGCCGAGCGCGCCTGAAACGCGCGAACCGCGTCGGCCAGCGCCTCGTCATAGAGGTCGGGATCCGGGGCCTCGTCCGGCGCGTCGCCCTCGCCCTCACCCGCCTCGGCGTCTTCGGGCAGGGCGGGGAGCGCAGGGATCAGACGGGCGCGCAGGCTCGGCACTCGCGGATCGGTGTCGCCGGGGCGGAGCAAGGGACCGTCCTCAATGGTCGGGAAGGGTCCGGTCTCCGCCAGAGCCCGGTACAGTACGAGCGCATCGCGCAGAGCCTGATATTCGCGATTGGACGGCGCCAACGCCTCCAAGCTCGCCCGCACAGCGCCGCTGGATAAAGCGGACTCCAGATAAATTCCCAAATCCGTCTCGGGATGCGCCGCGTTCCAGCTGGGAACCACGCTGACCGGGTCCAGGCGACCGAACTCGAGGTGCGCGGCGAGGCTCAGATAGGCGTCGGTCGCAATTTCGTCCAACGCCCGGTCCGGCCAATAGGGATTGCCGGCCAGCAGCCGCACCAAATGGTAGTCCTGCGGGTTAAGCCCATGGGTTTCCGCATCGCGGATCGCCTCGATCAGCGCCAGATAACGCGCCGTATGACCCCAGCCGGTCCAGGCCAGCCTCTCCTCGCGGGCGGCGTAAAACGCCGCCACCTGCTCGCAGTTTCGGCAGACCGGCTCAGCGGCATCATCCGCCGACGCTGGCGCCGGTAGCGCCAGGGTCACCATCAGCGCCAGGACGCGTCCTATGACCGAAACAGGCTTCATATGCGTAGCTTAGCGCGCTCAGGCGTCGCCGTCTTGCACCGCGGCCCTCGCCTGAGAAAAAGCCTCTAGCCCCGCCTCAAAGGCCAAGAGGATGGAGCCGTGGCGCTGACGGTAGGCCGCCGCCGGTTGGAGCGCCTCCAGCGCTGAAAAGCGGCCGGTCGGCGCCGGCCCGCCCGCCTGCAGCATCGCCTTGAGTTGATCGCGACCGGTCACGACCTCCTCGCGCGTAGCGCCGATGGCGTTCTTGGCGAACACCGAAGCGCTCGCCTGACCCAGCGCACACGCCTGCACCTCCAAGCCCAGATCCGCGATCCGGCCCGCCTCATCCAGCATGACATCGAGCGTCAACTCCGAGCCGCAGATCCGCGAGACCTTGTGCGCGGTCGCATCGGGCGCAGCAAGGCGGCCGATATGCGGGATGTCGGCGGCGAGCTTGAGCACGGCGTTGGAGTAGGGGTCAGACATGGACGCTATGTGGTTAAGCAGGCGCGCCGGAAAAAGGGCAAGGCTGAGCGCCTTACCCCTTCATCCGCCACGTCGTGCCCTCCGGCCCATCCTCGGCCAGCACGCCTTTGACGTTGAGCTGATCGCGGATGGCGTCGGCGCGGGCGAAGTCTTTGGCTTTGCGGGCCGCAGCGCGCTCCGCCAGCAGCCCGTCAATCTCCGCCTTGTCCGCCTCGCTTAAGCTTTCCAGCCCAAACCAGGCGTCCGGATCGGTTTCAAACAGGCCCAGCAACGCGCCGGCCGCGAGGAGTTCGCCTTTCGCTTGGGCCTGATCCTCCACCGTGTCGGCTTTATTGGCACGTCCGGCGATCTCGAACAGGGCGGCGAGCGCCTTGGGCGTGTTGAGATCGTCGTTCAGCGCTTTCATCACCGCCTCAGTCGGTTCGACATCGGCCGCCTTAACGTCTTTCAAACGCCGCAGCACGCCATAGAGCCGATCCAGCGACTTCTGCGCCCGCTCGATCAGTGTCGCGTTCCAATCCAGCGGGGCGCGATACTGGCCGGACAGAAGGCCATATCGGATCGCCTCGCCGCGAATGCCCTTCGCCAGCATAGCGTGGACGGTGACGACATTGCCTTCCGACTTGGACATTTTCTCGTCGTCCATGGAAAGGAAGCCGTTGTGGAGCCAGTAATTCGCCAGCGGCGCGCCGCCATGGGCGCAGGTGGACTGAGCGATTTCGTTTTCATGGTGCGGAAAGACCAGGTCGATCCCGCCGCCATGGATGTCGATGGTCGTCCCTAAGCTTTTTTCGATCATCGCCGAGCATTCGATATGCCAGCCGGGACGGCCAGGACCGAAAGGGCTCTTCCATTCCGGCTCGTTCTCTTTGGACGGCTTCCAAAGGACGAAATCCTGCGGGTCTTTCTTGTACGGCGCCACCTCGACGCGCGCGCCGGCGATCATATCGTCGAGCGAGCGGCGCGACAGCTCGCCATATTGCTCATAGGCCTTCACCGAGAACAGCACGTGGCCTTCCGCCTCGTAGGCGAAGCCGTCGTCAATCAACCGCTGGATAAAGGCGATGATGTCGGCCATCGCGCCGGTGGCGGTCGGCTCGAACGTCTTGGGCAAGACATTCAGCGCTTCGGCGTCTTCGTGATAAATCCGAGTAAATCGCTCAGTTATCACCTCGATGCCGACCTTTTCTTCGGCCGCCGCATGATTGATCTTGTCGTCCACGTCGGTGAAGTTTCGGGAAAACAAGACCTTGTCCGCGCCATAGCGATGGCGCAGCACGCGAAACAAGACGTCAAAGATCACTTCCGGCCGGAAATTGCCGACATGGGCGGGCGCGTAGACCGTGGGCCCACACACATACATCGTCACCCGATTTTCATCGATTGGGACGAAGGCGCGCTTTTGGCGCGCAGAGGTGTCATAGAGCACAAGATCGGTCATTACGTCGCTTTCACATATGCGGGAGATCGCCGGCCGCACGTTTGCGGGCCGAGTCTAGGCGGTCTACAACACACCTGCGGTTAAAAAAAGGACGGCTTTCCATTTGGAATTTCCAATGGAGCCCCTATCTAAGCGCCGACGCACATTTCACCGTGTGCGCGTACTACGAGATCTAGAGCCGGCGTGTGCCGGGGGCGGTGCATGCCCCGACCCGCTGGATCCGGAAACCGGCACTTCGCCGCTCCTTTGGGAGCGACGCCCGTCAACGAAAGGATCCGCGTTCCATGGACGCTATGACCGATAAAAACACCCTCGCCGCCGTCTCCGACGAGGTGACCCGCCCTACCCGCGAAGAAGCCGAAGAAGCCGTGCGCACCCTGCTGCGCTGGGCCGGCGATAATCCCAACCGTGAAGGTCTGATTGAAACGCCCAAGCGCGTCGCCAAGGCCTATGAAGAATGGTTCCGCGGCTATCAGGAAGACCCCAAGGAAATCCTCGGCAAGCGCTTTGAGGACGTTCAGGGCTATGACGACATGGTCATGCTGACCCATATCGACGTGGAGTCGCACTGCGAACACCACATCGCACCGATCATCGGCACGGCCTGCGTGGCCTATCTGCCGGATCGGGCCGTGGTGGGCATCTCCAAGATCGCCAAGGTGGTTGAGGCCTTCTCCAAGCGTCTGCAGACGCAGGAGACCATGACCGCCCAGATCGCCGACGCCATCGAAGAAGCGATGAGCCCGCGCGGCGTGGCCATTTTCGTCGACGCCAAGCACCAGTGCATGACCACCCGCGGCGTGCACCATCCCAACGTGTCGACGATCACCACGACCTTCACCGGCGAGTTCAAAGCCAATCCGGAACTGCGCCAGCGCTTCATGAGCCTGTGCGAACAGTCCAAGCGCTGAGCCGACGCCGGACCTGAATTGGAAAAGCCCGGGAGCGATGCTCCCGGGCTTTTTCTTTGGGCGGCGCGCCAGGCAACTGGGAAGCCCGTGCCATTGCCTTATCGATCAGGTAGCTGGGACGGATAGACCTGCTGATAGGTGCGCACGGCTGCCGACTTCCCTCTTGGCTCAGGCGCTCATGATAGGCGAGCTCCGCAGGGCGCATGAAGCCCTCAAGAGACGAAAAAGCCCGGACGCGGCTGCGCCCGGGCTTGATTGTCGCCAAATCTGACCTGCGTCTAGCGCGCTTGGCGGAACGCCTCGCACTCAAAGCAGGTGGCGTAGATATGGTTGGGATCGTTCATCAGCGTGATCGCCTCGAGCTCGCCCGCAGCATTGCGGACGCTGTCGCCGAACCAGCCGTCACCGACCAGGCCCGAGCCCGCCAGCGCATTCATCTGCGCCTCCAGACCGAGATTTTCCAGGAAGACTTCGAATTCAGTGGGTTCACGCTCGAAGAGGCGGACTTGATATTCGCCTTCTTCCAGACCGGCGCGCTCAGCCGCCGCCGCGATGGCGTCGTCATAGCCGCCCAGGCTGTCAACCAGGCCGTTGGCGTAGGCTTGGCTGCCCGTCCAGATGCGGCCCTGGGCCACCGCGTCAACCTCATCGCGGGTCATGCCGCGGCTTTCCGCAACGATGGAGAGGAACATCTCATAGCCGTTCTCGATGGAGGATTGCAGGATGCGGTCCCAGCTTTCCGGCATCCCGCCGAAGGCCGACGGGCCGCGGGCGGTTTCGGTCAGCGCGATGCCATCTTCAAAGATGCCATACTCCGCCACGGTGTTTTCCAGCGTCGGGATGAAGCCGAAAATGCCGATCGAACCGGTGATGGTGGTCGGCTCAGCCCAGATTTCATGGGCCGGCGTCGCAATCCAATAGCCGCCCGACGCCGCCACGCCGCCCATGGAGGCGATGACGATCTTACCGTCCAGCTTGGCCTGCTCCAGCTCCTCGCGGATCAGTTCGGACGCAAAGGCCGAACCGCCGCCGGAGTCGATGCGCAGCACGATGGCGCGGACATCGTCATCGAGACGCGCCTTGCGGATCAGCGCCGCGTGGGCGTCGCCGCCAATGGCCCCGCCGTCCGCATCGCCATCAATGATGCCGCCGACTGCGGTGATCACAGCGATGGTGTCGCCATCGCCGCCCGAGGCGGACTCGCGGCGGTCGTTGAGATAGGCGAAGAAGCCGCTGGCGTCGGTGCGGTCTTCGTCCGCGTCCTTGCCGAAGCGCTCCTGCATTTGATTGCGGAACGCACCCCGGCCGACCGCGGCGTCCACCAGGCCCTGCTCAAGGGCGACCGCGGCAAGGTCGCCCTCGGCGCCCTCGACCAGCGCGGGCAGCGTGTCCGCATAGGACTGCAGCGCGCCCTGATCAAAGCCGCGCGCGGTCTCCACGGCGCCCTGATAGGCGTCCCACAAATCGCCGAATACGAAGCGGTTCGCTTCAGCGGCAGCTTCGGACATTTCGTCACCCAGGAAAGGTTCCAGCGCGGACTTAAACGTACCGACCCGGTAGACGTTCACCGTCACGTTGAAGCGGTCGAGGAATGAGCGGAAGAAGGTGCGGTAAACGGCATAGCCGTTCACTTCGGCACCACCCATATGGTGCATGTGAATTTCATCCGCGTGGGCGGCCAGGAAGTAGGAGCCCATGCCGAAGAAATCGCCATAGACGATAATTTCCTTGCCCGCTTCGCGGAAGGCCGTCATTTCCTGACCGATCTGGTGCATCGCGGCCGGCGTCGCGCCGCCCAGATCGTCGAAATTGACGATCATCGCGGTGACATCTTCGTCTGCGGCCGCGAGGCGGAAGCCTTCGACCACGTCACGCAGCAACACTTCGTTCGGAGACCCACCGCCCAGCAGCAGGGCCGGCAGCGCATCCTCCGGCGACACCGAGGTTTCTTCCTCCACGATCACACCGGCTGGCGCGAAGTAAAGCACGCCGCTATCGGCGAGCTCGAACTTCTCGTCCCCAGCGATCATCGCGCCGATGCAGCCGGGCACCAGCAGGATGAAGAACAGGATCAAAAACAGACCGAAAACGCGCAGGATTCCGTGCTGGATCAAGCCGATCCAGCGCCAAACCAGCGCAAGGCCGTTCGGATTACTCGTAGTGTCAGACATTGCGTTCCTTGCAGAGACTTCTTCAGCCCCGCCCCTCAATTACACAGCCCCAGCCTTAACGGCGTTCAGTAAACAAACTGGCGTTACAACCGCGCGCTGTCCAGCATTACCGGGTTAAACGTCAGCAAGGATTGTAGCCTGCGCCCCTAGGCGATGCGCTCGGCCTGGCTGACCGCTCCGCCCAGCGCGGGCCGGATGCGCCACACGCTGTCGGAATAGGCGGAGAATTCCCGGCTCTTGCAGGTATCGACCACCATCAATTCGGCGCGCGCTTCTTCCGGCGTCAGGGTCAGGTGGACATAGCCCCGGTCATAGGCGTTGTGGCGCATCACGTCCGGCGCGGTCTCCTCGGTGTAGACGCCGAAATCCACGCCCGGCAGATCCAGGCGCTCAAAGCGCGACGGTGAACTGACCGAGGTGACGCCGAACTCCGTGCCGACCCGCTCGCCGGCATCGGTCTTTAAGTCGATCGCCCAGCTATTATGGGTGTCGCCGGTCAGGGTGATGAAGTCGGCGTTCACAGCCCGCGCGGCCTGGAACAGACGTTCGCGCTCAGCCGGATAGCCGTCCCAGGCGTCCAGGTTAAACGGCGTGCCGAACGCGAAGCGCTTGATGAAGCTCCACGCCAGCGGGTCCGAGCTCTGGATCGCCCAGCGCAGCCAGAAGGGTAGAAGTTGCGGATAATTCGGCGCCGGCACCCGCCCCATAATCACCTGGTTGGCGAACACCCGCCAGGGCTGACCGGCGGCGACGCTGTCACCTAGGGCCGCCGCAACAAAGGCTAATTGCTCTTCGCCGAGGAGCGTGCGGTCTTCCGCGCCCGCGGTGCGCTCCAGCCATTCCGCCACGATGCGGCGGTTTTCCGGATCTTCCGGATCGGCGGTGTCCGGGTCGACCGGGAAGGGGTCGAGCAAAATCTCTTCCGAGCGGGCGGTCAGACGCGTCTCAATGAAAATGATGCTCGCCAGATCGCCGATCTGCAGCGTGCCCCAGCGCTCATGCATGGGGACGGTTTCCCGCGTCGGCGTCCAGGCCTGCCAGGCGCGCAGCGCATCGTCGCGGCGCGTATACCAGTCGCCCTCGCTGTCATCGTGGTTTTCCGCGCCGTCGCGCCAGGAATTATTCGTCGTCTCGTGATCGTCCCAGATCAGCAAAAGCGGCGCGGCCGCCTTTAGCGCCTGTAAGTCCGGGTCGGCGGAATACTGCGCGTGGCGGCGCGCGTAATCGTCATAACTGACAATCTCATGGGCCGGATCGGGCACCCGGGACAAACGCTCGGAATCCTCCGTCGCATAGCCGTCTGCGCCGTATTCGTAGAGATAATCACCCAGATGGATCGCCAGATCGACATCGCCGCGCTCGGCGGCATGGCGGTAGGAATTAAAGAAGCCCGCCGGGTAATTCGAGCACGCGAAAGCCGCGATCCTAAATTCTTCCACCGCGCCGGTCGGCAGCGTCTTCGCGGCGCCTGCCGGCGAGACATACTCGCGAAAGCGGAAGCGGTAGTGGATGCGCGCGCCCGCGGTTAGACCCTCGACCAGGATTTTGTATGGCGTCGCACCGGCGGTTTCCGGCCCAGCCGGCCCCGCCTCGGCTTCAAACAGGAGAGCGGAGAATTCCGCATCGCTCGCGACCTCGACCGAGACCGGCGCGCCGTCCGCGCCGGTGACCGCCGTCCATAACATCAAGCTGGTCTGATCCGGATCGCCGCTTGCAACGCCATGCTGGAACGGGCCGTCGGGCCGCGGCAGCGGCCCAAAGCTGGGCTGCGAGCACGCGCCCAGCGCCGCCGTGGCGCCCACGCCCGCCATCAAGGCGGCGCGGCGGGTCAGCTTGATCTCATTCTTCATGGCCGGATTCTCCCCAGAAGCCCTATTGGCGCGCAGGGTGGGCGCAGGGCCGCACCGCCGCAAGAGGGTTTTAAAAGTAAACGGCCGGCGCCAAGGGCCCCTCCCCCTATGCGCCGGCCGCAGCCCCGTCCCCCCGGACGAAGCGGTCAGGCGGTGAAAGCCGCCGTGTTAGAATTCCGCGCCGACGCGCAGACCGACCATACGCGGCGAGCCCGCGATGAAGGTCGGAATGCCGAACGCGTCGCCAGTATTGCCTGCATCAATGATGTATTCTTCATCAAACAGGTTCTCGGCGAAGGCCACCGCGTAGTAGCGATCGCCCGGCGCATCCCAGCGCACACGCAAATCGACGATGCCGTAGTCGGTCTGGGTTTCGTCCTGAACTGCGTCGGTCAGGTCGTTGTCATTGTCAAAGAAGACTTCCGACTGCCAGGTCCAGGTCGGGATGATGGACAGGCGGCCGATAGGCAGATCGAACTCCGACAAGAGCCCCAGAGAGAAGGCGTGATCCGGCGACAGACGGAAGGTGTTGCCGGCGAATTCCTGCGGGTTGCCGTTTTCATCCGTGTCGTCGAATTCGGAGAAGTTATAGGCGTAGGTCGCAAACAGGGTCGCGAACTCGTTGAACTGGTGGTCGAGCTGGGCTTCGAAACCGTACTGGGTCGCCTGACCGGCATTGTCGGTGATGAAGACCGCATTGTTCGGTTCAAACCGGCTCGACTGGAAGTTCTGATACTCCGAGTAGAAGATCGAGGCTTGGAAGGTGGTGGCGTCATAGGTCCAGAAGCCGCCCACTTCGTAGCTGTCGACGAGTTCCGCGGGCACTTCGACGAAGAGATCCGGCGCGGTGGAGTCGAAGCTGATCACATCCGGGCGGCGGCCGCGGGCATAGCTGGCCCAGACATTCAAAGTGTCTGAGACGTCGTACTGGGCGACAAAGCGCCAAGTGAAGTCGTCGAACTCCCGCGTGCCTGAGCTGATCGGCGCACCGTTCGGCGTCGCCGGCAGGAAGAGCGTCGTACCAAAGGTGATGTTATTGGGGCCGTTGAGCGCGCCCGCATATAGGCCGGACTCTTTCTCTTCCCGCGTCCAGCGCAGACCTGCGGTCAGGTCCAGGCGGTCAGTGACCGAGTAGGTGACGTCGCCGAACAAATCGATGGCCGTGGTTTCACCGCTGTTGGCGGATTCTTCCAGATAGAAATCAGAGAGCGGCAGGATCTGGCCGGTGGCCTGGAAGAAGGGCAGCGAGAAGCTCGGCGCGGTCGCCAGGTCCAGACCTAGCAGGAAAGCCTGGGCGACGACTTCATTGGTGGCCAGCGGGATACGCTGGGAGCCGCTCTCATAGAAGTACGATCCGCCGACAAAGCCGGTGATCGGGCCGCCGGCGTCGTAATTGAAGCGCACTTCCTGGCTCCACTGACGGCCGGAGGCGTCCTCTGCGACGGTCAAAAGCTCGGCGGCGAAACCGTCCGGATCAAAGATTTCGACCGATTCAAAGGCGCGCCAGCCGGAGATGGAGCTAAGCGACCAGGCATCATTGATGACGTAATCGGCGAGGATGGTCACACCATAGACCTGACGGTCGATGCCCAGCGGGGCGCCGCCTTCAAAATTGCCGAAGGTATTCAGCGCCGCAGGCTCCCACGGCTCCAGTGAGCCGCCCGGCGCGGGCAGGATGGCGCCCGACTTAAAGCTGGTGCCGCCTTCCGGGGTGTCGGTCTGATAATTGCCGATCACGTCGATATTCAGCGCGTCATTCGGCGTCCAGCGGCCGGCGATGCGGAAAGCGGAGAGCTCAACGCCGTTCATGGCGTCACCGCCGAGCACATTCTCCACATAACCGTCGCGCTGTTTGTGCACGCCCGCCAGACGCAGGGCGAAGGTCTCGCCCAGCGGCAGATTCACATGGCCGCGCGCTTCATAGCGGTCATAATCCCCCACGGTGAGCTCAACGGCGCCGGAATACACCTCATCGATCTGGGCTTTGTTTTGGATGACGTTGATGCCGCCGATCAATGCGCCGCGGCCGAACAGGGTCGCTTGCGGGCCTTTGGCGACTTCCACGCGCTCAATGTCGAAGAGTTCGATATAGGCGCCGCGGGCGCGAGAAATGGATACGCCGTCCTGGAACACCGCCACGCGGGCTTCGCCGCTGGCGGCGCCGTCGTCCGAAGTGATGCCACGAATCACGAAGCCGGGATTGTTCGGCGACTGCTCTTGGACCTCCAGGCCCGGCACGAAGTCGGACAAGTCGTCGAATTGCTCGATGCCGAGCGCGCTTAGGCGCTCTGTGTTGAAGGCGGTCAGATTGATCGGAACATCCGCCAGCGACTGTTCGCGCTTCTGGGTGGTCACGACGATGACGTCGGTGGTGGGGACTTCGTCGGTGTCAATCTGGGCGACAGCCGGCGCGGACATGGCGGTCAGCGCGGCGCAGGCGAGCAGTTGAGCCTTCAAGCGCATGGGGGAGATCCTTTTGATCAAGCAAGATTGTGCACCGCAGCGACGGCGCGGAAGTTGTGGCCATACGCTTATTACGTGACACTTCCCTGACGCGGCGATGACAGGTATTTGACCCAAGCTGAAACGGCGCCGGTCGTGGCGTTTTGATCACGTCGCCCCCGCGCGACACCGCCGCGCAAAAGGACGCGCCTCATCTTGACCGAGACCAACAGCGATCTACGCGAGGCCAGCCCGGACGCCTCCGGCGAGCGGCTGGACCGCTGGATGACGCAGGTCTGGGAGGACTTGTCCCGCTCGCGCTGCAAGGCGCTGGTGGAAGCCGGGGCGCTGAGCATGGATGGGGCGGTGTTCACCGATCCGTCCGCCAAAGTGAAGGAAGGCGCGCGCTATGTCCTGACCGTGCCCGAGCCCGAACCCGCCACGCCCAGGGCCGAGGACATTCCGCTCGACGTCTTGTTTGAAGACGACGACCTTATCGTTGTGAACAAGGCGGCCGGCATGACCGTGCACCCGGCCGCCGGCAACTGGACGGGCACGCTGGTGAACGCCCTGCTGCACCATTGCGCGGGCTCGCTGTCCGGCATTGGCGGGGTCCAGCGGCCGGGCATCGTGCACCGCCTGGATAAAGACACGTCCGGCGTCATGGTGGTCGCCAAGTCCGACCGCGCGCACCAGGGCCTGGGCGCCGCCTTCGCCAAGCATGACGTGGAGCGGGCGTACTTGGCTTGCGTGCGAGGCGCGCCCAAGCCGCGGGCCGACCGGCTGGAGACGCGGCTGGGCCGGTCGAGCTATGACCGCAAGAAATTCGCCGTGATTGACGATCCCGCCAGCACCGCAGGCAAGATCGCGATCACCAATTATCAAACGCTCAAAACCTTCGGGCAGGAGCCGGGCAAGTCGATCGGCACGCCGCTCGCCAGCCTGGTGGAATGCCGCCTGGAGACCGGGCGCACCCACCAGATCCGCATTCACATGGCGCATCTGGGCTGTCCATTGCTGGGCGATCCGCTTTATGGCCGGGGCCGCTCAACGCCGCTCGCCAAGCTGGACAGCGGCAAAGACTTCAAGGATTTCCGCCGCCAGGCCCTGCACGCGGCGATTTTGGGCTTCGACCATCCGGTCACCGGCGAACGCTTGCGCTTTGAAACCGAGCCGCCCAAAGACATGCAGCGGCTGATCGGGTTTCTGGAGCGGCTTTAGATGAAGCGCATCGCCCTCGTGCTTGCAGGGTTAGCGGTTTTCGCGACGGCGCTTTCTTCAGTGTCGGTCATTCCGGGGCGCGAACGCCTACCCTGCTTTGATGGCGATCTGCGCGCCGGCAGCTTTGTCCTCTACTGCCTGCTGGGCCGCAATTATGTCCGCGAAGGCGGGGTTGAAGTCGTCCGCGACGCCCAGGCGGCGGTCGAGGCGGCTTTCGGGCCTTCCCCAGTCACCTGGCTGGATGCGAGCGGGCCGCTCAATCTGCCGCTTTGGCCGCATCGCAGTCACAAGGACGGCAGGCAGGTTGATCTGTCGCTCTATTATGAAACGCTCGACGGCGAGCCGATCCGACCGCCGGTCTGGTCCGGGTATTTCGCCTATGAGCCGCCGCGCTCCGGAGAGCGTCAGCCCTGCGGCGCGGGCTCACGGCCCATGGATCTGGGCGATCCGCGCGACGACCGAAACTGGCGCTGGGACGAGGCGCGCACGACCGCCCTCGTGCAGGCCTTAATCGACGACGCCCGCGTCCGTCGCATTTTCGTCGAACCGCATCTTGCCGACCGGATGGGATTGGCGGGCCATCCCAAAGTCCGGTTCGCCGGCTGCAACGCGGCTCGGCACGATGATCATATCCATATTGATTTGAGTTAGACCGTCATCCGCCGCGCCCGGCTGGCCGCTTTCGACCAGCGCCGGGCCCACAAGATGAAGACGCCCGCCGTCGCGAACATCAGCAGGCCATAGACCGCCGCCGCCATCGCATAATGGATATCGCCCAGCATCGCGCCGGCGACCACGATGGCGAGGGTGGCGTTCTGCAAGCCGCATTCCAGCGTCAGCGCGATGCGCTGTTTCATCTTGAACGCCATCAGGCTGGAGACGATGAAGGCCACCGCCATCGCCGCGACATTGAGCGCCAAGGCGTAGACGCCCGCCTCGGCGAAGCGGCGCATCGTCTCCTCAACGCCGTCAGCCAGGATGGTGAGGATCACGACGGCGGCGAATACTGCGGCGGACAGCCAGCGTGAATTCTTCTCCAGACTCATCGCGACCTTTGGCGCGAAAGCCCGCAAGGTCATACCAAGTCCCACCGGCACTACAGTGAGCAGGAAGATCACGCCGCCGGTGGTCACCAGGCCCACCTCCGGCGCCTCCGGCCCCATGAACAGGGCCAGCGCGATGGTCAGCACGACCGGCACCGTGATGACCGATAGAAGGCTGGTCAGCCCGGTCAGCGAGATCGACAGCGCCACATCGCCGCGCGCCATGTGGGTGAGAAGATTGGACGTGGTTCCGCCCGGACAGG
Organism: uncultured Oceanicaulis sp.; assembly: GCA_964484345.1. Classification (GTDB taxonomy): domain Bacteria; phylum Pseudomonadota; class Alphaproteobacteria; order Caulobacterales; family Maricaulaceae; genus Oceanicaulis. The sequence goes on from CAZAGE010000003.1 coordinate 68,373, forward strand.
CCGCCAGCAGCACGATGCCGACCTTCAAGATCGGCGGGGCGGGCAGGAAGGCGACGAGGGCGATCGCCAGCAGCGGCAGGGAAAAGAACTGTAGCGCTGCGCCGACCAGGAAGGCCTTGGGCTGCGCGAAAATCCGCTTGAAGTCGCCGGGCGTCAGGCCGACGCCCAACGCCAGCATGATGAAGGCCAGCGCCAGAGGCAGGATGATTTGCGCAAAGATCGTTTCCATGGCGCGCGACCCTAGCGGCGCGAACGCCGCAGCGATAGTCGCAAATCAGGCAGGGTTTTTAACCGCTTGCGCGCTTCAGCCGCACGGCGAAGGACGGCTCGGTCTGCTAGACTGCATACTATCGTTGTTTGAGTTTCGCCTGGGAGAGCCCTCATGTCGGCTGCGCGTCTTGAAGTCTATGGCGACGGCGCCTTTATCGACCGCCTGAAAGCCGGTGCCGGCCGGTTGTTTTGGGTGGGCCTAGCCCTGATCGCCATCGGGGTGCTGGCGATCGTCTTTCCCTCCGTTAGCGCGACGGTCACCACCGTGATCATCGGTTGGGTGTTTATCCTGGCCGGCGGCGTCTTGCTGTTCGGGGGGATGCAGCTGCATGGCGCCGGGCCGTTCTTCGGCGCCTTTCTGTTCGCCTTGCTCACCTTCGCCGCCGGCGTGTGGCTGATCGCCAATCCCGCCTCCGGGATGATCGCCCTGACCATCCTGCTCGCCGTCTTGTTTTTGGTGAATGGGGCCGCCGAACTGGTCTTGGCGCTTGAATTGCGGCCCAGCTATGGCTGGCGCTGGATGCTGGTGTCAGCCCTGGTCAGCATGGGGCTGGGCATCATCCTGGCGGCGGGTTTGCCGGGCACGGCGGCCTTCTTCATCGGCCTGGTTGTCGGGATCAATTTCCTGACCTCCGGCGTCGCCTTCGTCCTCGTTTCGCGCGAGCTGAAACGCGCCGCACAAGACGCCGTTCCGGAGTAGCGCAGCAAGGGTGAACGCGGCGAGCCGCCTCATACGCCGTTCAGCAAATGCATGGCGGCGTGGCCCAGCGTCGCAGGCGCCTTACAGAGATCGCCCTTCAGGCGTATGCTTCTCTCAAAATCAAGCCAGAGTTGGGGTGCAGGCCTATGTCAGACCCAAAACTGGAAATCTCGGGCGATCCGGAGTTCATCAACACCGTGAAACGCAAGTCAGGCCTGCTGTTCTGGCTTGGCCTGCTTCTGGCGATCGTCGGCATCGTGGCGCTGGTGTTTCCGGTGGTCAGCACGCTGGTCTCCGCCCTGGTCATCGGCTGGATGCTGATCCTTTCAGGCTTCGTGTTGCTGTTCACCTCGTTCCAAATTCACGGCGCTGGGCCGTTCTTCGGCACGCTCCTGTTCAGCTTGCTCTCGCTGGTCGCGGGTGTATGGCTGGTGGCCAATCCGGGTGTCGGCGTCTTGGCGCTAACCATCGTTTTGGCGATCTTATTCATCGTCAACGGCGCGTCCGAAATTTTCTTCGCGTTTGAACTCCGGCCAGCGTCGGGATGGTGGTGGATGCTGCTCTCCGCCGCGATCAGCATTTTGCTCGGCTTCATGGTGGCGTCCGGCCTGCCGGGGACCTCGCTCTTTGTGCTCGGCATACTTGTGGGCGTGAACTTCCTGTCTTCCGGGATCGCGCTGATGTTCATGTCCCGGCAGGTGAAGGGCGCGATCGTCGAGCCGGAAGCCGATGCGACGCCCCGGCCCGGTCTGTGATCTAGAGCCGCTTGGCGAGCACCCAGTCCTGATAGGTCACCCCGCCCACGTCAAAGGCGCGCTCGCCGATGCGCTCAAAGCCGACCCGGTCATAAAAGGCCAGCGCCCGCTCATTCTTCTTGTAAACGCCCAGCAGCAAGCGGCGCGCCTTGTGCTCGCGGGCATAGAGCGCGGCGCTGTTGAGCATCAAACGGCCAAGGCCAGAGCGCTGCAGCGTCGCCAGAACGTAAATCCGCTTGATCTCAAAATCATCCGCACGGGTTTCGATCGGCAGATCCGGCGGCGTCAGATGCAGATACCCCACCGGCGCGCCGCCCGGATCCGCTTCGGCGATCCAAAGCGCCTGGTCCGGTTCGGCCAGCGCAGCGGCATACGCCTGCGCAGACTGTTTATCCACGCAATGGCGCACCAAACCGCCCCCGTCGATCAGGCCAGCATAGCTTTCCAGGAAGGTGGCGGTTCCAACCACCGACAGGGCGTCGGCGTCGGCGGGGGTGGCGCGTCGAAGGGTGTGGGTCATGGGCTTCGGGTAAGGCAGCGAGGGGCGCGGCGCAAGCCGCGCCGATCCGCCCGCTGCGGAAACCCATTCTTTCCATCCGGCGCCTTAATCACGCCGCAGGCCGCGACTATAAGATCACACATATTCCACACGAAACGCTCACCGTGTTGTGACGGGCTCGCAATCGCGAGATCGGCTACCTACATGGGTGAGCCGGTGCAGATTTGTCCGCACGTTTTGAGGGGGAGAGGACCCATGGCCAACACTGCGATGATCCCGCTGTCGCCGGAAGGCGGCCTGTCTCAGTATCTGGCGGATATCCGCAAGTTTCCGATGCTGGAGAAGGATGAGGAATTCATGCTGGCCAAGCGTTGGGCCGAGCATGAAGACACCGAAGCCGCCCACAAGCTGGTCACCTCTCACCTGCGTCTCGTGGCCAAGATCGCCATGGGCTATCGCGGCTATGGCCTGCCCGTCGCGGAGGTGATCTCCGAAGGCAATATCGGCCTGATGCAGGCGGTGAAGAAATTCGACCCGGACAAGGGCTTCCGCCTGGCGACCTACGCCATGTGGTGGATCCGCGCGGCCATCCAAGAGTACATTCTGCGCTCCTGGTCGCTGGTGAAAATGGGCACCACGGCGGCTCAGAAGAAGCTGTTTTTCAACCTGCGCCGGATGAAAAGTCAGATGCAGGCTCTGGACGAGGGCGATCTGCGCCCCGATCAGGTCGAGGAAATCGCCACCAAGCTGGGCGTGACCCATGACGACGTCATCTCGATGAATGGCCGCCTGTCCGGCCCGGACGCTTCGCTGAACGCGCCGTTGCGCTCGGACGGCGAGAGCGAGTGGCAGGACTGGCTGGAAGATGATGACGCGGGCTCTGCGGAAGAAGAGCTGGCGGAGAGCGATGAATTCGACACCCGCATGGCCCTGCTTCAGGAAGCCATGGGGGCGCTTAACGAGCGGGAACAGAACATCATCCAGGAAAGAAAGCTCACCGAAGAGCCCAAAACCCTGGAAGATCTCGCTCAGGTCTACGGCGTCAGCCGCGAACGCATCCGCCAGATCGAAGTGCGCGCCTTTGAAAAGCTGCAGAGCGAAATGGTCCGGCTCGCCCAAGAGCGCGGCCTGGCGCCGGCGGAAGACGCTTAAGGCGCGCCTGTTCTGATCCTTCGTCATTCCCGCGAAGGCGGGAACCCAGAGATCACGAAGCGCCAAGCTTTTTGAGTCTGGGCCCCCGCCTTCGCGGGGTGACGAGGGTTTGAACCTCAATGAAAATCCCGGCTCGCCGGAATGATCTCCGCGCCTGGCGCGGTGAGGCCCCGGGCTCGATTGGGCTTTTGGCGCGCATCGGCGCCTGGGCGGACGATTTCATCGGCATGGGCGAGGGCGGGATCAAAGCCGCCGTCGCTGAGGCTGGAGAGCGCTGCCGTCCAATCGACCAATTGCTCCGCCACCAGATGGATGACCTCGCCTTCGCGCTGCAGCCGGCCGGTCACGCCTAACAGCTTGGATCCGATCACCGTCTTGCGATAGCGCTGAAACACGCTTTGCCAGATGATCACATTGGCGACGCCGGTTTCATCTTCCAGGGTCGCGAAGATGACGCCTTTGGCCGAACCGGGCCGCTGCCGCACCAGCACCAGCCCCGCCAAGCCAAAGCGCGCGCCGTTTTTCGCGGTCAGCAGCTCTTTGCAGGGGCGATAGCCCATCTGGAAGAAATCCTCGCGCAGGAAACTCATGGGGTGCGCCTTCAGCGATAAGGACAGGTGGACATAGTCGCGCGCCACTTCTTCGCTGAGCGCCATGGCGGGAAGGCGGGCGCCGGACAGGTCCGGCGCGCTGCGCCTTTCCCCGCCCGCCGCGTCAAACAACGGCAAGTCCGGCCCGGACAGCGCCAGCGCCCGCCAGCCCGCCTCCCGGCGCGGCGTGTTCAGCGAGCCAAAGGCGTCGCCGGAGGCCAGGCGGTCCACTTCCGCGCGCTGCAACCGGGCGCGCCGGGCGAGATCCTCCACGCTGGCGAAACCGCCTTCGCCCAAACGCGCCGCCATGACGCGGGCAGCGGTGACTTCAGACAAGCCTTTGATCTGGCGCAGCCCCAGGCGCACCGCAAAACGCCCGCCGCCTTCCGGCGTCACCCGTGCGCGCTCCCCCTCAGCCAGCGGCTCAAGCGTGCAGTCCCAGTCGGAATGATTGATGTCGGGCGGGCGCACGATCACGCCATGCTCGCGCGCATCGCGCACCAGCTGGGCCGGGGCGTAAAAGCCCAAGGGCTGAGAGTTCAGCATGGCGGCGAGAAACATGTCGGGATAATGCCGCTTGATCCAGCAGGAGACGTAGACGATCAGCGCAAAGCTCGCCGCATGGCTTTCCGGAAAGCCATATTCGCCAAAGCCTTCCAGCTGTTTAAAACAGCGCTCGGCGAAATCGGGCGTATAGCCGTTGGCGATCATGCCGGAGATGAGTTTTTCGCCCATCTCCTGGATCGTGCCCGACCGGCGAAACGCCGCCATGGACCGGCGCAGCTTGTCCGCCTCGGACGGGGTGAAGCCGGCCGCCACAATGGCGATCTTCATCGCCTGTTCCTGAAACAAGGGCACGCCCAGCGTCTTGCCCAACACTTCGCGCAGGGCCTTGGAGGGAAACTCCACCCGCTCCTTGCCCTCGCGGCGGCGCAGATAGGGGTGGACCATATCGCCCTGGATCGGACCGGGCCGCACGATGGCGACCTCGATCACCAAGTCATAAAAACAGCGCGGTTTTAGCCGCGGCAGCATGGTCATCTGCGCCCGGCTTTCGATCTGGAAGACGCCCAGCGTATCCGCCTTGCAGATCATGTCGTAGACGCGTTGATCCTCCGGCGGGATCGCCGCGATGGGCAGATCACGGCCATAGGCCTCCAAGATGAGATCGAGGGATTTTTGCACCGCGGTGAGCATGCCCAGGCCCAGCACATCGACCTTCATCAGGCCCAGCGCCTCGATATCCTCCTTGTCCCACTCAATGGCGGTGCGTTCCGGCATGGCGGCTTTGCGCACCGGCACGATGTCATCGAGCCGGCCCAAGGTGATGACGAAGCCGCCGGGATGCTGGGACAGGTGCCTTGGAAAACCCTGCAGCGCCTTGGCGGCGCCCAGCGCGCGTTTGAGCGCAGGGCTGTCGGGGTCCAGGCCCAGCTCCTTGCGGATCACCTCCGGCGTGATCCCTTCGCGCCAGCCCCACACCGCTTTGGACAGCGCCGCGATCACATCGCCGGACAGGCCGAACACCTTGCCCGCCTCCCGGATCGCGCCGCGCGGCCGGTAGCAGTGGACCACCGCCGTCATGCCCGCCCGGCGGCGGCCATATTTGCGGTAGACATATTGAATCACCTCTTCGCGGCGCTCATGCTCGAAATCGACATCGATATCAGGCGGCTCGCCGCGTTCGGCGGAGATGAAACGCTCAAAGAGCAAGTCGACTTTGACCGGGTCCACCTCGGTGATCCCGATCGTGTAGCACACCGCCGAATTGGCCGCAGAGCCGCGCCCCTGGCATAAAATGCCTTCGCTGCGCGCATAACGGACCAAGTCGTAAACGGTCAGAAAATAGCTGGCGTAATCGAGCTCTTCGATGAGCTTCAGTTCGTAATCGATAACCGCCTTCGTCTTATCCGGAACGCCATCCGGCCAGCGCCGCGCCATCCCCTCCTCGACCAGGCGGTGAAGGGTTTCAAGCGGGGTCTCCCCCTTCCCGATCACCTCATCGGGATAGTGATAGACCAGCTGATCGAGCTGAAACGCGACCGTCTCGGCCAGCGCCGCGCTGCGCGCGACCGCGTCTTCATAGCCGGCGAATAAGCGCTCCATCTCCTCGGGCGCCTTGAGGTGGCGTTCGGCGTTGGCTTCCAGCAAGCGGCCCGCGTCATCAATGCGGACATGCTCGCGGATGCAGGTGACGACATCTTGGAGCAGGCGGCGCTCGGGCGCGTGATAAAGCGCGTCCGTGCTCGCCACAGTCTCAACGCCCAGACGGTGCGCCAAACGGCTTTGACGCATCAGCCGCGCGCCGTCCCCGCCGTCGAAACGGCGCACCAACGCCAGGTGAACCGGGCTTTGAGCCTCCTCCAAGAAAGCCTCAACGGCGCTTAACCAGGCTGGGCTTTCATCAAGCGGCGGGATCAGGATAAGAATCTGCTCCGTCCCTAAAGCCGCCCCCGCCCCCTCAAGCCGCACCACCGGCTCATTGGGCTCGCCCGCAAATTGCGCATCGGTGAGATAACGCGCCAGCCGGCCATAGGCGGTGCGGGTTTGCGGCACGCACACCAGCTCGACGCCCTCCTGCGTGACCAGCCGGCTGCCCACCAGCGCCCGCACGCCATGATCCTTGGCGGCCAGAAACGTGCGCACCGCGCCCGCCAACGTGTTGCTGTCGGCCACCACCAACGCGTCCAAGCCCAGGGCGGCCGCCGCCTCCACCATCTCATGGGGATGGCTGGCGCCGCGCAGGAAGGAGAAGTTGGACACGGCGCACAGTTCAGCGAAGCGGGTCATGACGTCCCTCCGCTACGTCCCCCTTCGCTCCCTTCGGGATCACCTCCCCCGTGAACGGGGGAGGACACCGGGTGTCGTCGAGCATCATTTCCCATCATCCCGCCCCATGAACATACCAGGCCGGTTGCATCGTCTCGCTGGCGTACAGCCCGTCGCGATAGAGCCAGAAGCGGCGGCCGGCTTCCGTCTCGACGCGGAAATAATCCCGGGTCAGGCCCGCACCGGCGCCGGCGGGCGATCGCCACCATTCCGGTGCGATGCGTTCAGGGCCTTCGGCCCGCATGACGTCGTGGCGCACCCGCCGCCAGGTGAAGCGCCGGGGCGGCCCGTCGGGGATTTCCGCCACCGCTTCGGCCGGTTCGGGCCGCTCCAGGATCAGCAAAGGGCGGCGCTCCGCCCGCTTCGGCCAGGCGTGGCGCGGCCCCATCGCCGCCGACCAGCGTGCGGCGCGTTCGGGGACATGACTGTCATGAGGCTCAGGCCGCTGCACTGCGCCGGCGCCCAGGCGGGCGTTGAGGCGGTCCGCGAGCCGGGCCGCCTCCACCGCGTCAACCCCGCGCCCGGCCATATCGCCCTGAGCCTGCTCCAGCCGCCGCGCCAGCGCGGCGCCCGCCTCCACCAGATCGACGCCGAAGCCGATATCAATTTCCGCCCGCGCCAGGCGTTCACGCAGCAGGCGGTGGAGGTGGGCGGCGTCCCGGCTAGGGGCCGCCACGCCCACCAGAAGATCACGCGCCCGGCCATCGACCCGGTAAAGCGTGAGACGCAGGCGGGTTAGACCCAGCCCTTCCCGCTCCAAAACCTGACACAAGCGCGCGGTGGCGTCGCCCGCCGCCGCCGTGATGGCGTCGAGGGTTTGCAGCGGTTCGGGAAAGCGCACGCGCGCTCGCAAATCGGCCTGCGGGCTTAACGGGATGAGGCTCTCACGCTCCCGCCCGCTGGCTTGATCCAGGCGGCGCACCAGGTCCAGGCCAAACCGCTTGGCGAGCGAGGCGCGCGGCAAGGCCTGAAGATCACCGATCCGGGTCAAACCAAAGCGGCGCAGCTTCGCCGCGGTCTCACCGATGCGCAGCGCCTCCACCGGTAATACGGGCAGCGTCGCCCTCACATCCTCGACCGCGACCCAGCCAAGCTTCACCTTCGGCGCGGAAAACCGCGCCAGCGCCCAAGCCAGACCCAATGTCGGCGCGGCGGCGGCGGACGCCGTCAAACCCAGCGCGCGGGTTTCGCTCACCAAACGGGTCAGCAATTGATCCTCGCCGCCGAAAATCTGCGCGCAGCCGGTTATGTCCAGCAGCACGCCGTCCAGACCTGGCAGGCCGGGGTCCGGCGCAGTCCAGGGCGAAAACCGCCCACACCAGCGCGCCAGACGCTTCAACGCCGCCTGGTCCCCGTCTGGATCGGCTACGCGGGCTTGCAGCGCCGGCGCCAGGGCGCGCGCATCCGCGACGCCCATGTCCGAACGCAACCCCGCCGCCTCCGCCGCCGGGGTCAGCGCATAGAGCCGCTCTCCGCCCGCGCCGGTCTGGGTGAGGACAAAGGGGCGCTCCGCGCTGTCAACTTGCGAGAGCTTGAGGCGCTCGGTCGGCCAATACGGCAGGCTCAAGGCCGCGTAACGCATCATCCTTCCACTCCAAATCCAAAACGCCTGGGGCGCCGCCGCGGCGGCGTTCCAGCACGGCGTGAAGGCGCAAGCTGCCCAGTCCCGGCAACCCGCCCGCCCCGCGCCAGGGCGCGGCGCCGCCCGGGGCGGACGACACCCGCCAGCGGGTCAGCGCCGCGCTGGCGCCGTCGGCGTCATGGGCGCGCAAGACCAGAATTTGCCCGCCGCTCTCCTGCGCCGCCCGATGCAAGCGCCGCGAGGCCGTCAGGTCATAGGCGCGCGCCGCGCCGGCTTCGCCCAGCACGAACGCCCCGGCGTTAAGCGCTTCCTCCATGGCCCACAGGGCGTCGGCGCCCGCGCGCGCATCGACGCGGATGAGGCGGCTTGGATCAAGCCCGATCTCCGCCAGGCCGTCGGGACAGGGCGCGCCGAAATCGAGCCGAACATCGCCGCGCGCGCGCACCCAAACCCACGGGCGGTCGCCCGGCAAACCCGCCAACCAGCGCGCCGCGAAAGCGTAGGCCGCCGGCGCATCGAGATAATCCGCCGGGCGCACGTCATGCAGCCCGGCCTGAGACCGGAAAGCGACCAGCGGGTGATCGCCGGACGCAGCCTCCGGCGTCGTCTTAAGCATCGCCTCAGGCGTCGCCAGGCGAGCGCGGGCGCGCACCTGTCCTGCGCCCTCGCCCTCCAACGCGGCGATATGGCTGCGCAAACGCTCCAAATCCGCCCGGCGCGAAGGCGGGGCGCAAGTCGGCGGTCTCGCGCGGCGGGATGCTGCGCGCGGCATGACACACTCCTGATTTTGATCCTTAGGCGAGGCCGCTCAGCGCCTCTTTGTTCTATTTTTGTTCCAGAGCTTTTCAGAGTCAAGCCGCAGACTCAAAACACACCGGCGCTCCCTCAGTCCCAAGGAAGCGCCGGCGAAAAGGATTATAAAGCGCTGCAGGCGTGGCAGGCTTTAGAGCCCGCCGCCTTGAGTCAACGAGGCCCAAGTCAACCACAGACCGAAGGCCACCATGACCACGCCCGGCAGAACGAGATAGCTGTGGGATTTAAACGCGAAAGAAAACAGGCTCCGGCCGAATTGCGGCATCAGGATCCGCACTGCGCCCTGGATCAAAGACGCCCAGCCGATCACCGTGATGATCACCCGCCAATCGGCGGTCCAGATATTGTGGGACGCGACGATGGCGAGACCGATGACCAGGAATCCCACCCCGGAAAAGAAGTAATCCTGCGGGTCGTCAAAGAAGCGCTCGACCATGTCACGGTAGTATTCCCGCCTGAGCAGGATCGCTAAACCGACCAGGGTCAAAGTGGGTCCGATAAGCCAGGCGAGAAAGACGGAAACGTCCATGAAGGCCTCCTGAATGCATTTATCGGACCCGACTATACTCCTGTTTTCATGGACTTAAGCTGCGGCCCATCGGCGCGGCCCGCCTTAGCGTTTCTCGGCGCGCTGACCTTCCCAGATCACGGCGACGACCGTCCCGTCCGCATCGCGTTCGAAACGGACCGGCGACGGCGGATCAAGCGGATGCTGGGCGGCGCCGAACAGATCTTCCGAGGCGGGTTCCAGGGTGAAGGGCAAATCTCCCCAGGCGCCGGTAAGCTGACGGCCCTCGGCCTCAATCCGGATCGGCGCATAGATCGCCTCGCTGGCGTAGACGCCCTCAAATTCGCTCAACGCGCTCGCCTCCGGCGCCCAGCTCCAGCCGCCCCAGACATCCTGCGCCCGGGTCCCTGTCACCTGATTCTCACGCTGGTTGAGCAGCCATTCGATGCGCTCGGGATACAGCTCCTGGCGACGCGCGACCCAGCGCTCGGCGTCCGCATGGTCGATGACGAATTGTAAAAACATCACCGTGGTCCGGCTGGTCAGCCAGCCGGTCATATTGTCGGAGTTGGAGAAAACCCCGATCCCCACGCCCAGATCGGGCGAGAAGGCCATCATGGTGCGCGCGCCGGTATAGCCGCCGCCATGCACATAAAGCGTATGGCCTTCAAAATCGCAGATATTCCAGCCCAGCGCATACCCCGAGCAGGGCAGTTCGACCGCCGAATGGGTTTCCGGGTCGGTGATGGCGGCCGGGGCGTGAGCGTCCGCGATGATTTCGGCGGTCAAACCGCTGCCGGCGGGACCTTCCCCGCGCAGCTGGGTCTGCAGCCAAACGCCCATATCGGCCGGTGACATGGTCATGCCGCCCGCCGACTGCATCTGGGCGTCGGTCTTGGGTCGCACCTCAAACCAGCCGGTCTCGGTCCAGATATGGCTCCAGGCCTGGTCGCCGAGATCAAAATCAGAGGTGCGCGCCGAGGTGCGCTCAAGCCCCAGCGGGTCCAGCACGCCCTCGTCGAGCCAGTCCTGCCAGGTCTTGCCGGTGACCGTCTCCAGGATCGCGCCGTAGATATTGAATCCAAGATTATCGTAGTCGAAGCCTGGCTCCCGCGCGGTCGCGAGCGCCGCGATCAGAGCTGGGTAATCCGCCGGGTCGATGCGCGTGACATAGGCGTCCAGGATGACGATCTGATCCGCTTCGATCGGCACCTGATGGGAGATCAAATCGCGCATGGTGTAGGCCGCAGGATCAACGCCGTCGGGAAACTGCACGTCCGGCCAATGATCCGCGATGGTGCTGTCCAGGCTCAGCACGCCTTCCGCATCCAACCGCGCGGCCAGCAGACCCATGAAAGCCTTGGTCTGGGACGCGATATAAACCGGCGTGTCGGCGGTGAGCGGCGCGCCGGTGACGGCGCGGCGTTCCCCTTGGACATGGGTCAAAAGCACATCGTCGGCGGTCACCGCGACGACCGCGTAGCCGGGCCCGAGATCGGGAAAGCCGCCCAGAAAAGCCTCAAGGCGCTCGGCGGCGGCCTCTGGCGTCTGGGCGATGGCGAGTGGAGACAGGGCGAGCGCCGCGGCGCTGGCGGCGAAAAGGGTGCGCATGGGGAGAGCTCCGCAAAACCAACTGAACACAAACAAGATGTGCATCCGGTGTGCCTTGGATGCAGAGCGTCGTCTTGAACGCATGTAACGCGGACGCGCTTAGGCCAGCGCAGCCGCCAGGCGGGCCGGGGTCAATCCCGTCTCGGCTTTCAGCACCCGGGTGAAATGGGCTTGATCGGCGAAGCCGGCTTCGACCGCCGCCGCACCCGCGCCGTCCCGGTCATCGAGCAGGGTGCGCACGGCCTTCGCCATCATCGCCCGGCGGCGATAGAGGCTGAAGGGCGTTCCGAACGCGGCCGCAAAGCGCCGGCTGAGATGAACCCGGTGCACGCCAGCGTCCGCCGCAAGCGTCTCGGCGCGGGCCGAAGCCGGATCCTCATCCACCGCCGCTTTAACCTGCATCAGCCAGCGCGGCGGCCGATCGCTCGCCTTCACCTTTGGCGCAACACCCTCAAGCAGGGCGTCGAGATCATTGGCGGCATCGCTCATCGGCGCGGCGCCGGACACGGCTGCGCCCAAAACGGTGCGCACGGCGTCCAGACCAACGCCGCCTCGCCAAGCCCACTCGCCTTGAGCGCGCGCGCGGCGCGGCGCTGGGCCGTCCATGGCGAGGATGAGCGCGCCATCGCGTCCATAATCATTGGCATGGACAACACCGGCCGCCTTAAAACCGGTTACGCCAGCGCTCAGCTCGGACGTCACGCGCCCGGCCCGCTCCTGCAGCGCGCCCGCCAAGAGCACCGAGCGTTGATCCTCGTCATGGTCGTGCGCCGCCATGGCGTGGCCGGGCGGATACCAGGTCAAGGCGATGCGGCGGTCCGTCGAGGACAACAGCACGCGGCGGCGGGGCGCGAGAGGCGTCATGGCGCTATTTGCCGGGATGCAAGCTGCGAGGGCGAGTTAAATCGGAGTAACGCCCCCTCCGCCCTCTTCCACCTAGCCCCTAAACGGATCCTGCATCAGCACGACGTCATCGCGTTCCGGGCTGGTGGAGAGCAGAGCCACCGGCGTTTCGATCAGCTCTTCGATGCGGCGGACATATTTAACCGCTTCGGCGGGCAAGTCCGCCCAGCTGCGCGCGCCGGCGGTGGAGCCGGACCAGCCTTCCAGCGTCTCATAGACCGGCTCGACCGCAGCCTGGGCGGCGGCGCCGGCGGGCAGGCGGTCGTAGAGCTCGCCATTGAGCTTATAGCCGACGCACACTTTCAGCTCGTCAAAGCCGTCGAGCACGTCGAGCTTGGTCAGCGCGATGCCTCTGATGCCGTTGATCTTGGCGCTTTGGCGCACCAGCACGGCGTCAAACCAGCCGCAGCGGCGCTGGCGGCTGGTGACGGTGCCGAATTCATGGCCGCGCTCACCGATCTTCTGGCCGATCTCGTCATTGAGTTCGGTGGGAAACGGCCCCTCGCCCACGCGCGTGGTGTAGGCCTTCACGATGCCCAGCACATAGCCCACTTCGCCCGGGCCCACGCCGGAGCCGGCGGCGGCTTGACCGGCGACGGTGTTGGAGCTGGTCACGAAGGGATAGGTGCCGTGATCGACATCCAAGAAAGCGCCTTGCGCGCCTTCAAACAGCACGCGCTTGCCATCAGCGATCTTGCCATTGAGCGTCTTCCAGACCGGATCGGCGAAGGGCAGGATTTTCGGCGCGATCTCCAAAAGCTCGGCGACCAAGCTCTCCGCGTCCGCTTCCTCAACGCCCATGCCGCGGCGCAGCGCGTTATGGTGATGCAGCATCTCGTTCACGCGGCTACGCAACTGGCCTTCGTCAGCCAGGTCAATCACCCGGACCGAGCGGCGGCCGACCTTGTCTTCATAGGCCGGGCCGATGCCGCGCCGGGTGGTGCCGATCTTCATGCCGTCATCGCGGTTCTCCCGCAGCGCGTCGAGCTCGCGGTGGACGGGCAGAATCAGCGAGGCGGTCTCGGCGATGCGCACCAGCTTGGCGTTGATGTCCACGCCCTGCTCGCGCACGGTCTCCACCTCTTTGATGAAGGCCCAAGGGTCCACCACCACGCCATTGCCGATCAAGGAGAGCTTTTTCTGCACCACGCCGGAGGGCATCAGCGAGAGCTTGTAGACGACCCCGTCGACCACCAGGGTGTGGCCGGCGTTGTGACCGCCCTGAAAGCGCACCACAAGATCGGCGCGATGGGACAACCAGTCCACGATTTTGCCTTTGCCTTCGTCGCCCCACTGGGCGCCGACGACCACAACATTCGACATGACAGAAAGCTCCGTGAACCGGTGTAAATACCGGGCCTGAGCCTTACGCCCTTACGCCGCGTGCGGCAAGCATCGGACTGGGTGTTGCGCGGGGCGTGCTTAAGCCTTGCCAAATCATAATGCGGGGATCAGCGCGCTCTTCGGCTATGATGGCGGTCTTGGAACGGGACAACACCATGGGGAGATGGTCACCATGAAAGCCGTTTTGATCGGGGCCGCCGCGCTGGCGCTGACCGCGCCGGCCCTGGCGCAACAAAACCCGCCGCCCAATCCCTGCGAGACCGAGCCGGAGTTCAACGAGTTCGATTTCTGGCTGGGTGACTGGAATGTCTACCAGGGCGATGGGACGCTGGCGGGTGTCAACCGCATCACCAAGACCGATAATGGATGCCTCATTCGGGAGAATTGGCGCTCCTCGACCGGATCGACCGGTTTCTCGATGAATTTCTTTGAAGTCGGTAGCGATTCCTGGCGCCAAGTCTGGGTCAGCCAGGGCGCGCAGATCGACTATTCAGGAGGGTTGGACGAGGCCGGCGTGATGCGGCTGCAAGGCCTGATCAACTATCCCGCCACCGGCCTCAGCGCGCCGTTTCGCGGGGCCTGGACCTTGCGCGATGACGGGACGGTTCTGCAGGAGTTTCAACAGCAAGATCCTGAAACCGGGGCCTGGAATATCTGGTTTATCGGCCGCTATGTGCCCGCGGGTTCCGAGCCCGACAATGAGGACGCCGCCGCGATCTGGTCGGACATGCCCTAGCTGTCGCCGCAGCGCCTGACGCCGCCGAGCGGACGCACAACGCGGGAGCCGTCGGGCTCGACCGTGGTCAAAATAACGTCGACCAGACGCTGGCCGGAGGGGGTGTCGTCACCCACGCGGCCCTCGAGAGAAAAGATGCGGCCGCCAGCCGCCGCCGGATAGCGTCTGATAAAGGCGTCGCCCGTCAGGAAGCCGCCCGGTTGCGGGGTGGCCGCCATTTCATACACGTCACCATCATGGACGATGTGCACGCGGCGAGCGGCTTCGTCTTCAAACACCACAAAGGGATTGGGCGGGCGCGCCTCGAACAGGAAAACGCCGCACTGACCCGGCGCCAGACGCCGCGCCGGAAGGTTGGTCACAGAGCCAGCGTCTGCGCGCTCCACCGCCGCATTCGCAGCGACCTCACTTAGCGGCGGGGGACCGCCTGAGGCGCAGGCCGCAGCCGCCAGTCCCAAAATCCCAATCCAAAGCCCGCGCATGGATCACCCCTCCCCGGGCAATGGCAGAGTTAGCACGAAAACGCCCTGATCAGCCTGATCAAAGCCTGCAAACGACAAGGCGGCAATGACATTATTGACGGTGGAGCGCGCTTCGACCCGGCCTTCCAGACCCTGATCGCCAAAGCGCAACCGGCCGCTCACTGCAACCGCCTCGGAGCGTCCGGACAGGTCCGCCGCCACACGATCGCCCGCACATGTGAAGTCGAAGCGCAGCACCGGCAGGTCGACCTCATAGCGTTCGCCCAGCGTGATCAGCGCTGCGCTCCGCGCCTCGCCCGACGCCGCTTCGCAGCGTCCCTCATCGTCCAGGGCGAGCATTTCGATATCGAACTGAAGCACCTCGTCCGGCGCGAGCACCGCCAGCTCCGGCATCACCCGGTCCAGCTGCATGACGCCGCGAGCGTTCTCGATCCGCACACCGCCGGGGCGTAGCACCGCAACACCATCAGCGCGCAGCGCCGGATCGGCGAGCACGACGTCAAATCTGGCGGCGCCTGTAAGCAAGCTCGCCGGAGCCAGCTGAGCGCGTGCGTCAGCGATGGTGAGATCACCAGCTTGGACACGCCAAAGCCGGACCTCCCAGACCCGGCCTTGGACCAAGCCCGCCTCAATGCCGGCAGGCTTCAGCGCCAGATCAAACACAAGGCGCGCCGGCGTCGCCGCCACAAGAAAGCCGAGAAAACAGACCAAGCCGAAGACGAGCGGAAAGACGAAGCGCATCATGCGCCGCCCCCGCGCACCAGGACCATTTGCGCACGCACCAGACGGTCGCCTTCGCGATCAAGGCTGATCTGGTCGACACGCACGCCTTCATCGCGCGATAGCGCGACCAGCCAGGCCAACAGAGCGTCGTCGGAGACCCCCTCCATCCAGACCCCGAGCCGGCCATCGTCCAGCGGCTGGACCCGGCTGATCGCCAGCTGGCGCTCAGCTGCGCTTGTCCCGACAACGGTCCGCAACGCCGCGCCGGCGCGTGGCTGGGCGGCGGTCTCGACTTCGGCGCGATAGCGCGCGACGCCCGCCAACATGGTCTCATAGCGGGCCACGGCGGCTTCGTGATCGGCGCGCGCGTCGCTTCGCCAGGACAGCGCCGGCGACAGCACGCCATACCAGACGATGACACCGACCAGCAGGGCGCCGAGCCCGGCCAGCATGGCTTGCTCGCGCACGGTGCGTTCGGTCCAGGCCGCCTTGATGGGCGTGAGACGGTCCGAGCCGGTCATGGCAGCCTCACTGTAAACTCGCCTTCCACACCGCTGGCCGATTGGCGGGCGCCGCCATCCTCCAGAACGATGTCGCGGGCGTCCGCGGACGTGCGCAGCGCTTCAAAGTCATCAAAGCCGGAATAGAGCGCGCTGACCGACAGGGCGCCGCGGTCGGCGTCATAGCGCAGCGCGTCTATGCGAATATCTTCATTGCCGTCCATGATGTCAGCCAGCGCGGCGGCCAGCTCAAGAAAGCCGGCGCCATCCTCTACAGCGCCGACCGAGGCCAAAGCCCGGCGCAGCTGGACCTGAGGATCGACAACCCGAGTGTCCGGGAAAGCCGCCTGGAAGGTGTCCAGCTCTGCGGCCCGATAAGCGTCGGCCCGGTTTTCCAGATAGGCGGCTTCACCGGCCGCGAAGACCGCGGCGCCGAGGATCGCCACGGAGGCCAGAATGGCGGCGGTGCGCCAAGGTTTGAGGAGTCCCGCCCAGTCGAGCGCGCTGAGAAAGCCCGCGCCCAGAAGCGCTGGAAGGCGCGTCAGGCTCTCAGCTGACGCCTGCGCGGCGAGCACTCGCAAGTCTGGCGCAGGAATGCGCTTGAGCGCCACCGGCGTTCCGTCCGGGGCGGTCAGGTTGGGATCGACACCCTCACTCACCAGGATGCGTTTGGGATGAAGATGGTTGGCGAGCGCCGGCAGCAGGTCTGCGGCGAAACTGGCGTCGACCGCGAAGGCGATGGGTTCGGCGAGCGCGGCGTCGACATCGCGATCGCCATCTGTCGCCTCGAGATCGGCGCTACGCGTGCGGGCCAGCACCCGGTCATTATAGGCGAAGGCCACCAGATCGGCGCCGACGCTTGGCAAGACAAACGCGTCGGGAACCAAGTGGATCGGCTTGACGCCGAGGCCGGCCGCAAAGCGGCGCCAGCCGGCGAGCAGATCCGCATCGACCGCGGCGAGGAAGCGGGCGCCGTCTTCGCCCGCAGGGCCGACAGCGGCTTCCACCTCGTCGAGAGGCTGGGCCAGCTGCTCTTCAATCAGATAGGGCGCAGCGCGGCGAGCGTCGCGATCATTCGCGCCAGGCACTGGCGCCCGGCGCAAGAACACGGCTTCAGCCGGCGCAAGCGCGACGGCATGGTCAGGCGCAGCGCCTGCGGGCAGTTCCGGTGCGTCTCCAGGCGCCAGAGCGCCGCCCGCCAAGACGGCCTCGTTGTCGACCAGCGCCCAGTCTGCGCTCGCGGCGTCGGCGTTGTCGGGAAGGGTGAGAACCAGGACCCGCATCACATCGCCCCGAAGCGCTGGCGATGACGGATGATGCGCTCGCCCTCGGCCAGCTCCACAAGCTGTCGCACCGTGTAGCGGGCCTCGCTTGAACGGACCTCGATTTGCAGGGCGAACCAGCGGCTGCGCAAAGTAACGGCGGCTTGGTCCACGGCATCGAGCTCCAGCTGCTGAATAATCGGATCGGCGAAGAATTGTTCCAGAGCGTCATAGCCTTGCGGCGGGCGCCGGAAAAGCACGGCTTCGGCGTCCGCGACATCCATCCGCCCAGAAAACGCAGCCGCCAGCAAGGGCGCTTGGTCCAGGCGCAGGGTGTTGAGATTGAGCGGCGGCTGGGTCGAGCTTGGCAACGCGCAAAGCCAAGGCTCCAGAAAAGCGAAGAAAGCCGGCGTCATCGCCGGTAACGCCAACAGCTCATCAAGCTCCGCCATCGCGCGGTTGGCGGTCCGGTAAGGTGGGTCGAAGGCCTGATAGGTCTGATCTTCTGCGCCGGCGGGTTCAGGGCGGTTATCGGCGTCGATCCAGTCGATAATCTGGGCGCGAAGGCGGCGCGCCTCGCCCGGCGGCGCGCCGATCCGGTCCATCAATACGTCAAATCGATTGCGCGCACGCTCGAGCTGGCTCGCGGTCTCGGTTTCGCGCTCCTCCTGGCCCGTGAAAGCCAACGCATTGACGTTCAGGCAGTTATTGGAGTCTTCGATCAAACCTGAGACCAAACCAGCATCCATCGCGAAGACCTGCGGCTCGCCCAGCCAGGTCAAATCCGCCCGCATCACCTCGCCCTCGATCCCGCGCTGCAAGACAGCCTCTGAGAACTCGCGCGCGCCCAGCGCCTGCCAGTACGCCTCGGACCGGCTGTCGATATGACCGGTACGGAACATGGCGAAGCGGGACATATCGACCAGCTGCACGCTCACCGCCGCCATCAGCGCCACCAGCAGGAGCGCCGCGATCAGCGCGGTTCCGCGCTCGGAAGGCTTCACCGGCTTGCTCATGACGGCTCCGCCGCAGGGCTGAGAACCACATGTTCCAGCGCGCCAAGGCCCGGCAGCACATAGCGCAAACGGATGGCGTCGGGCGAGGCGATCAGGCCGTCCGACGTGGCGAGCACGCGGGCGGTGTTCACCCAGACGCCGTCTTGCAAGATATCCAGCTCCACCGCGCTGACCTCGTCGGCCAGGAGCTGGCGGCGCGGTTCGGTGTCACGGGCGGCGTCGGGATAAGCCCAGACGCTGCGGTAGAGCCGGTCCTCCTCCAGCACCCAAGCGACCCGTTGCAGGCTGGACCGCGGCTGCAGCCGGCCTGGATTGGCCCAGCCGGTCCGGGTCAGCACCAAGATCTCGCGCGGTCCGCCGGCGCGCGTACGCACCCTTTCGGTCCCCTCGATATCGGCGGCGAAAACGCGGGGGTCATCCAAGCCTTCAGCCGTGCGCACCGGACGCGGCGCGATCTGTCCGATATCCTCTCGCAACAAGGCCGCGATGCGGTGCACGTCGGAGAGGTTCGACAAAACGGCTTCGCCCTGCTCCTCGGTGCGCAAGGCGCCCATGAGGAGACCGACCGACAGCGCGCTGACCAGAGCGAAAACCGCCGTGGCCGCCAGCACTTCAACAAGGGAAAAGCCGTGCTCGCGTTTCATGACCGGCGCCTCACAAAGGTGACGCGGCGCGCCGCTTCGCGATTCTCGCGTTCGACCACCAAGGTCACACGGCGAAGGTCCGGGTCAGCGGTGTCCTCCAGCTCCAGCCGCCAGTCATAGACGACGCCCGCCAGCTCATACTCGCCGCTTCGGTCACGCAGGGATTGCCGACCTTCTCCGGCGATATTGAGCGCCAAGACATTATCGGCCGCGACCCCGGCGAGGCTGACATCCCGAGCGATGGACGCCGCGCGGATGCTTGTGGTCATGGCGTTGGTCAGCGCCGCCCCGGCCACCGCCAGCACGGTGAGCGCGGCGAGCATTTCGATCAGCGAGAAGCCGTCCTGACGCCGGGTCATGAGGCGCGCTCCCGGCGAATATCCGCCGCAAGAATCGTCAGCTCGCCATCATCACCGCGCCGCACTTCCAACACCTGCTGCTCATCGCGCAGGGTGTAGAGGAAGGGCTGATCAAAGCCGGTGGGATCAAACAGGACTTCCGGCGCTTCGATATCGCCTGCCTCTTCCCGACGGGGCAGCGCGCCTTCAGCGAGCAGTAGGGTGACGCCCGGCTCCAGCCGCTCCGGCCTGAGCGCGGGGTGGTCGTCTATCACCCGCCATGTCCCATCCGGCGCATGGAAGAAACGCCAGCCGCGCGCGTCAAAATCAGCAGCGAATCCAATGGCTCCTCCGGAAACCAGAGCATATTCGCGCGCTTCCGCCAGACGGGTCGCCAGGCGGTCCGCCGCTTCGCGCGCCGGGGTCTCGCCGCCGCCCATATATACGACCACCGCGCCCGCCATCACCGCGACCACCGCCATGGCGGTGAGCACTTCGATGAGCGAAACGCCCGCGTCTTGGGTTAAGGCGGCGCGGGTCACTAGCCGTCCTCAGACGTCCAGTTGCCGATATCGGCGTCTTCGCCTTCCCCGCCCGGGCGTCCGTCGGCGCCCCAGGACCAGATATCAAACCGGCCGTTCTCACCAGGATAGAGATACTGGAAGGGATTGCCCCAGGGATCGAGCGGCAGCTCGTTGATGAAACCGTCCTCGGGGAAGCGGGCGGCATCGCGGGGATCGTCCGGTTCGGTCACCAACGCTTCCAGGCCTTCTTCGGTGGTGGGATAGCGGCCGATGATGAGCCGGTAGGTCTCCACACCCTGCTCGAGCTGACTGACCTGGGTCTGGGCGGCGGTGGTGTTCGCATTGCCCAGCAAAGGCAGCACGTTGATCATGATGATCGTGCCCAAAATGCCGATGATCACCACGACCACCATCACCTCGATCAGCGACAGGCCTGCTTCGCGCTCTTCGATCGCTTCGCGGTCATAATGTTGGATCGCCATGACGGGTCTTCCTTCTTGATATCCGCTCACAACATCGGAGCGGTGTTCAGCTGAATGATGGGGAGCAGGATGGATAAAACGATGGTCACCACCACCAGCCCCATCACGATGATGATGCCCGGCTCCAGCAGGCTCAGCCCGGTGCTCACCGCCCCATCGACATCGGCTTCCAAATGGTCCGCCCCCCGGTCGAACATTTCCGCCAGGCGGCCGGAACGCTCGCCGGCGGCGACCATATAAACCAGGATGGACGGGAAGCTCTTGGTCGCGCGCAGCGCGTCCGCCAAGCCGCGCCCGGTCTCCACCTGTTCGATCACCCCGGTCAGGATGGCCTGAAAGGCGTGATTGCCGGCGGCCCGGCGAGACGCCCGAAGCGCATCGGGCAGCACGGCGCCGGCGGCGACCAGAATGCCCATCGTTCGAGCGAACCGCGCCGCTTCAACCTTTTGAATAAATTGACCGATCATCGGCAAACGCAGCAGGAAGCCATCCCAGGCCTGGCGCACCGGCTCACGCCGCAACGCCAGCGTTGAGCCGACCGCCAGCGTGACCAAGCCCCCGGTCAGGATCGGCCAGCTCTGAGCCAGGAAGCTGGACAGACCGATCATCATTTCGGTGATCAGCGGCAGCTCTTGGCCCATCGAGGTCAATTGCTCGGAAATCCGCGGCACGATGAAGGCCAGAAGAAAGCTGACCACCAACACCGCCATCGCCGCCAGCACGCCGGGATAGATCAGTGCGGAGCCGACCTTGCGTTTGAACTGGTCAGCCTTTTCCAGATAGTCGGCGAGCCGGTCGAGCACCTGGCCCAATCCGCCCGCGCCCTCGCCGGCGGCGACCATGGCGCGATAGACCGGCGGGAAGCTGCGCTCATGGGTGGTCATGGCGTCGGACAGCCGCTCGCCTTCGGCGACCTTGGCGCGAACGCCCATCAGCACCCGGGCGGTGGCGGTGCCGGAGGCTTGGCCGCCGACGACGCCGACCGCTTCCTCCACCGGCATGCCCGCGCTGATCAGGGTTGCAAGCTGGCGGGTGGCGCCCATCAGCTCGCGCTCTTTCATGGGCGCAGGACCGGTGAAACGGGAGAAGAGGCTTTGCGACGGCCCGCTTTCGCCAGCCCGGCTGACCGACAGCGGCGCCAGGCGTCTGCGGCGCAGCTCGCGCCGGGCCGCCGTTTCAGAATCCGCCGACAGCAAGCCGCGGGTGCGTTTGCCCGCCGCGTCTAGAGCTTCATATTCAAACGCCGCCATCGCGTTCGGCGTCCTCCCGGCATACGCGCATCACTTCAGCAAGGCTGGTTTCGCCCGCCAGCGCCAGCTTCACCCCGGAGCGCCACAGCGTGTCACGCGCCTCAAAGGCGGCCTGCGCCATGGCGCTTTCGCGCGCGTTATCATGGATCAAGGTGCGCAATGTATCGTCAATGATCGCAACCTCATAGACCCCTCGGCGCCCCTGATAGCCGATTCCGCCACATTGGTCGCAGCCCACCGGACGCCACAGCGTGGCGGTTTCGCCTTCGGGCAGGTCCAACATGCGGCGCTCCGCCTCGTCGGCCTCATAGGGCTGTTTGCAGTGCGGGCAGAGGCGGCGGACCAGGCGCTGCGCCAGCACGGCCGTCAGCGTCGAAGCCAGCAAATAGCTTTCCACGCCCATGTCACGCAGGCGGGTGATCGCAGCGACGGCGGAGTTGGTGTGCACGGTGGACAGCACCAGGTGGCCGGTGAGCGACGCCTGAACGGCGATCTCGGCGGTCTCCTGATCCCGAATTTCACCGACCATCACCACATCCGGATCCTGGCGCAAAATCGCGCGCAGGCCCGCTGCGAAAGTCATGCCCACCTTTGTGTTGACCTGGGTCTGGCCGATGCCTTCCACCGCATATTCCACCGGGTCTTCGACAGTGAGGATGTTGCGGGTCTGGTCGTTGAGCAGATTAAGCCCGGCATAAAGCGTCGTGGTCTTGCCCGCGCCGGTGGGACCGGTGACCAGCACGATGCCGTTGGGCTGAGCCAGAGCGTGTTGCAGATCGGCGAGCTGCTCCGGGCCCATGCCAAGATCTTCCATGGAGAAGCGGGCGCTCTCCTTGTCCAGAAGGCGCAACACCACCCGCTCGCCATAGCGCGAGGGCAAAGTCGAGACGCGCACATCCACCGCCTTGCCCCCGAGGCTGAGGGTCAAGCGGCCATCCTGGGGCACACGCTTTTCCGCGATGTCCAGGCGCGCCATCACCTTGATCCGGCTGATCAGCGGCGGGGCGAGCTTGGCGGACAGGCTGACGGTCTCCCGCAACACGCCATCAACGCGCAGGCGCACCGAGACGCGTTCTTCAAACGGCTCCACGTGGACGTCTGACGCGCCGGAGCGCACCGCTTCGGCGATCAAGCCATTGATCAGGCGGATGATCGGGGCGTCCGACGCGCTGTCGAGCAAATCTTCGGTCTTGGGGATCTCGTTGATCAGCTCGGTCAGGCTGGCGAACTCGTCGTCATCTTGCTCGTCGGCGGCGGACTGGGCCAAGCCGTCAAAGGCGTAGATATCCGACAAGGCCTGATCATAGCGCCGGGCGTCCAAGGTCTTGACCTCGAGCGGCGCGCCGGCGGCCCGGCGCGCTTCAATCAGGCGCAGCGGGTCGGCGCCCTCCCGAAACAGGAAGGCTGGCGTATCGCCGGTTTGAAGCGCGACGCCATGTTCGCGGGCGAAGGCGTATGCGAGCGGCTTCACCCCGCTAGCCTTCCGGGTCCGCAGCCGGCAGCGGCCGATCAAAGGCCGATCCGCCATCCATCATCATGGTGACGATGTCATCCAGGCTGGAGCGCCCCTCATTGGCTTGGCGCTGGGCGTTGACGGTGTAGTCATAGGCGCCGCGGGTGACCTCGCGCATATCCGCCGCGTTCCGGACGATCACCGGGCGGATGAAAACCATCAGATTTCGGCGGCGCTCAGAACGCGCCTCATTCTGGAACAAGCGGCCAGCGACGGGAATCCGCGACAGGCCCGGAACCGAGTCATTGGCGATCTGCTCGTCGGTCTCTATCAATCCGCCCAGCACGATGATCTC
This sequence comes from uncultured Oceanicaulis sp., assembly GCA_964484345.1. Lineage (GTDB taxonomy): Bacteria > Pseudomonadota > Alphaproteobacteria > Caulobacterales > Maricaulaceae > Oceanicaulis. The sequence goes on from CAZAGE010000003.1 coordinate 91,694, forward strand.
ACCATCATCAGCGAGCACAGTGGTGGTGATCTCCCGGTTATTGGTGATCAGCTCCTGGAAGTCGCTGCTGACCGGCCCGGCGATGGAGGAGACGATCTGGGTGATCTGCAGCCGGATCGTATCGCCGTCATTGATCTGCGGCGTCACAATCAGCTGGACGCCGACATCCTCGCGCTCAATTTGCCTGAAGGGGTTGGTGTTGTTGGACCCCAAGGTTTCACCCGTGGTGATCGGGATCTCCTGCCCGACGATCAGCGAGGCTTCCTCATTATCGAGCACCATGACCTGCGGCTTGGACAGGACATTGCTGTCCGCATCGGCTTCAAGCGCATTCAAGATCACGCCGAACAACGCGCCGTCATCACCGATCTGGCCGCCGACCCCGAAAGCGCCGCCCCGGGCGCCAAGCAGCGACCCGATCGCAAGATCGCGCAAATCCACCGCGCCGTCGCCGCCATTCGTATCGAGGCTATCGGTGATCAGCGCCCCGGTCAGCGCCAACAGGTCGGGCGAGCTTGCGGATCCATAGCGCGTATAGGCGAAGGGCGTGGCGTCCGACCCGTCGCCGGCCAGCAGGAATTGAACGCCGAGATCGCGCGCGGCCTGATCGGAGACTTCCACGACGATGGCTTCAACCTGAACCTGCGGGCGGCGAATATCCAGCCGGCCGATCACCTGCTCCAGCTCGCGCAAGATATCCGGGTTGGCGTTGATGATGATGGCGTTGGTCGGCGCATGGTGGGCGATCGCCACTGGACGACCGGAATTGGCGCTCTCCGAAGGCGTTAGCGCCTCCGCGAATTGTTCGAGGATCGGCAGCAGGTCTTCGCCTTCCGCATGGTCGAGATAGATCACCCGGAAGGACTGGTTGGACGCGCTGACCGCATCAATACGGCGCACAAGCGCGACCATCTCGCCGACCGCGCCCGGCTCGCCGCGCAGCAGCAGGGCGTTGGAGGCCGGCACGGCGGCGACGGTGACCGCGAAGGCGCGATCGTCCTCGCCCTGGGCGGTGCGGGTGCGAAGACGCTCGACAATGCCGACCATGTCTTCGGCAGGAATATTCTCCAGCACCAGCATCTCCACCGTGGACCGGTCAATGTCCATCGCCCGCAGGGCTTGCTCGACCGCATCAACATTGGAGGCGAAATCCACCACAACGATCAGATTGCCGCTCTCAACCGCGTTCGCGGCGCCGGAGGCGCTGATCATCGGACCCAGAGCGCGCAGCGCATCGCGGGCGGACGTGTTGGTCAGGCGGATGACCGATGTCAGGAAAACCTCCCCGTCCCGGGCCGCGCTGACCGGCGCTCCGGCGCGCGCGCCTTCCGCTTCGGGCACGATCTGAAAGACGCCCGGGGCGGTGCGCACGGCGGCATAGCCATTGACCCGCAGGGTTGAAAGGAAGACCTGGAAAACCTCTTCAGAGGTCAGAGGCGATTGCGAGGTGATGGTCACCCGGCCGCGCACATCGGGATCGACAATGAAGGTGAAACCGGTCAGGCGGGAGACATCATCAATCACCGCGGCGATTTCCGCATCGCGGAAATTCAGCGTCTGGCCTCCATCCCTTTGGCCCTGCGCCTGCGGGCTGGCGATCGCCAAGACCACCCCGATCAAGATAGCGACCAGCAGCTTGAGGCTGAAAGAGATATTCAAAACGGCCATCGTCCTTGGCTCCCGCCCTCACGCTCAGTTGAGCGCCACGTCGATTTCAATGGCGCCGCCGTCTCTAACAACGGTCATCGCCAATCGGTCTCTGGTTTCAAATAAGGCCAGCGCCTCAGACGCCGCCTCCGGTCCGGTCAAACGGACCCCGTTTAAGACGGTTACGAGGTCACCCGGCTGCAATCCGGCGGCGCGCATGACTTCCAGATGCGAATTCGGGCGCACCCGGAAGCCGGTGACCTGGCCATTCTCGATTTGCGGCGCCAAACGTAGCCCCTCGATCCAGTCTTCGGAATCCAGCGATCGGGCAAGCGTCAGATCCGGAGCCCCCGAGAGCGGGCTCGCCTGGGTCGCCGCCGTCGCACTTTGAACCGCGCCAGCAGGTCGGGCGCTTGCGCCCGATCGCGCCCGGCGCGCGGCTTCTTCCGTCAGGAACAGGCTCTCGCGCGCGCCGCGGCGATTGATGATCACCCGGTCTTCGTAAATCTCTTCCAGCGTTACATCGTCGGCGATTTCATCGCCGGCGCCAAAGGAGCGCTGGCCAGCGCCAGGCGCTTCGATAAAGGCCGCGCCCGATTGCGGATTGGCGCCGCTCCGCACCCCGCGCAAGGTCAGGTTCAGCCGCGTCTCCGGCGCAATTTGGGGGCCGGCGGCGACTTGGCCCGTCCGCGCCGCGAATAGCCCCGCGCCGCTCAACGACGATAGATCCGTCACGCTCTGGGAGGCGCCAGCACTCAGGGCGGCATCGGTCTGAAGCGCGAGCGGGCGCACCGCGTCGCCATAGATCACAAACCAGACCGCCTGCGCCGCAAGAAATGCGATGACGGCGATCAGAGCCAGCTCAGTCAAACGCACCGCCCAGCGCAGCGGCGAACCGGCGCGGATGCGAGGCGGGATTGACCCTGTGGTTGAGTGATCTGAAGCCATGAACTTGTGTTGAAACACGTCCGGGCTCGGAAGGAAAGCATTCCAGCGCGCCCGCCCGGCGCCGCGCTAAGCCCTAAAGAATAAACGGCGAAGGGCGGATCCCCCAATCCTGAAGGAGGACCCGCCCCATTATCTCGCCGCTTGGCGTTTGAAACAGGCCTTAGAAGGTCCGCGTCAACGACAGGGAGAATGTTGTGCCGATGTCATAGCCATCGACAATCAACTCGGTTCCACCGGACGACTGGCGTGCGGTGTAGTCTTCACCCAGCAGGTTTCGAACCGCGAAACGAACGTCGAAGACGCCTCCGTCATTCATTTCGAAGCTGCGGCTGTGGACCAGGTCGACCAGGAAGGGCGGAGTCTCCACCACTTCCGGCAGGCCACGGGCCACGTTCGCCAGAGCGCGCGTGCGCTCGCCGGTGTAGTTGAACAACACCGCCGTGCGCGAACTGCTGTCTTCCCACCCGATCTGAAGATTGGCGAGATGCTCGGACTGGCCCTGCAGGGCCTGACCGTCGCGGATGTAACCTGCAGCGTTTTCTTCAGCCGCCACAGGCTGACCCGCCGACGGGTTGGCCACGATCACGGTGTCATTGGCGCCGGCGGTCATTTCACTGTTGGTGAAGGTGTAGTTGGCCTTCACAAACAGTTCGGCGTCTTCCCAGAACTCACCCGGATACATGTCGCCGAGCGAGAAGGTCTGCTCATATTCGAGCTCGAAGCCGGTGAGCGTGGCTTCGGGACCATTGATGAACGAGGTCGCCAGCGTTTCACCCTCAGGCAGGATGAATTCCACGATCGGGTTGTCGAGCTGCTTGTAGAAGACACCCGCGGTGATGAACTGGTCCCGACCGAAATAGTATTCCAGACGGGCGTCATAGTTGGTGATCTCGGTGTTCACCAGGAACGGGTTGCCGCGGAAACGCTCATCGGTCTCCGTGTTGAAGAACTCGGCAAAGCCAAGCTCACGGAACTGAGGCCGGGTGATCGTTTCCGAATAGCCCAGACGCAGCTGCAGGTTATCCGCGAAGGTCCAGGTCAGCGTCGCCGCCGGCAGGACATAGTCTTCGCTGATCTGCGTTTCGACCAAGCCGGTATCGGTCGGCTCGATCGGGAAGCCGAAGGTATCGACGGTTTGTTCGCCGTCTTCAAAGCGCACGCCGACGGCTGCCCGCAGATACGGACCCAGCTCGACATCCGTGCCCACATAGAAGGCGTCGACGTCCAGCTCGCCGCGATAGGCCTCCGGCGTCAGAACGCCGCCAACTTCGCGCAAGCGGAAGCGGCTGTCGAGAATGTTCTGATCCGCAAAGATGTAGTCGATCCGGCTGTCAGCGAGATCGGCCGGAATTGAGCCTTCAAAGCCGAACTCACGGCTGAAGGCCGTGCGCTCTTTGCTCATCGTCGAATAACCTGCGCTCCACTCCCAATCAAACCCGAACAGGTTGACCGGCAAGGCGAGATCGAAGCCGAGATCATCTGTGACGTCGTCCACGCGAGAGAAGGTGATCGAGTTGCCGTCGATCGAGTTCAGCAGGCGATAGTCGACGCCTTCGCCGGCGTCTTCGTCTTCATAGATAGCTTCACGACCGTTCGGTGCTTCGCGAGAGGCGTCCGAGGTGGAGGCGCGCCATTCCAGATTCAGACCCCCGCCGATGTCGAAGGTGTGATCGCCGGACAGCTGATAGGTGTAGACCTGACGCTCATACCAGGCAGTCGAGTCGATGCGCAGGTCGGCATCACGGTCATCGTCCCGGCCGGAAAGGATTTGCGTATCCTTGTCGCTGGAGCGCAGCACAAAGGCGAGCGCGCGCACTTCGTGCTCACCGGTTTCAAAACCGACGCCGGCCATGGCGTTGGTTTCAATGGTGTTGGTGGTCTGCACGCGGTCAAACAAGGTCCGCGGCGACAGCTGCCCGTTGGTGATCCGCGCTTTACCGCGTTGACCAATCCGGGTCTCCCAGCTGTTGTCATAGCCGACAGCGCCCAGGATGCCGATGGAAAAACCATCAAAGTCGAAACGGTCGCCCGCATCAAAGGAGAAGCTCACATCACCAGGGATATCACCTTCCTGAATCACCCAAAGCTTGGAGTTTTCAAGACCACGGCCGATGCTCGCCAGGGTGATCGGATCCTGCTCGGCCGGACCGATATTCTGGGTTTCGAACACGTCCTCGAAGCCCCGCGGCCAGTCGCGCGTGCTATTGCCGAAGCCAGTCCAGTCCAAATTGCCGCCATCATGCATGAGGCCGGTGTCGAAGCTGGTCTCGGTGTTGGCGGACAGACCTAGCGACGCTTCAAAGAAACGCTCATTCGGCAGGGTGGAGGTTTCAATTTCGACAAGACCGCCGCCGAATTCACCCGGGAATTGCGGCGAGAAAGTTTTTTGAACCAGCACATTGCTAATTAGAGCCGTCGGGAACAGATCCAGCGGCACGGCGCGGCGGAACGGTTCCGGGCTAGCCAGCGGCGATCCGTTGATCAGCGTATTAGAATAACGCTCGTTCAGACCGCGCACGATGACGAAGCGGCCATCCTGGACCGACAAGCCGGTCACACGGCCAAGCGCCGAGGCGATGTCGGAATCCCCAGTGATGGCGATATCTTCCACCGACACGAAGCTGGAGACTTCCGAGGTGACCCGCTTGTCGTCGGGAACGAATTGATACCGAACAACGATGACGTCGTCGGTTTCGGTTTCTTGCGCGAGGGCGGTGCTGACCGGGATCAATCCGGTTGTTGCCAGCAGGGCCGCCGTCAGCGCGATGCGGTTGGCTTTCATAAGTTTCCCCAATTCGGTTGCATCGCTGCAGAGAGGTGGCGGGGCCTGGCGGTTAGCCAGGCCCCGTCGGCCCTTACTGCTGGACCAGGGTCCAACCCTGGTACCAGGTGTCGTTCGCGTCGCGGACGGCGCCGATATAGTCGACGCTGTCGAAGAAGGTCGCATCCAGCGTGGTCGGGTCGAAGACCGTGACCATGCTTTCCGGACCCGTCGCAGACGGCACCACGCCGGTGGCGTTGTTCGGGGTGAAGCCGCTACCCAGCGAGGAGAAGTCCGTCACGAAGGAGAAGCCTGAAAGCGACGTCGTGCCCTGAGCATTATTGGTGTTCGCCGGGAAACCGTTGCCAAGGGCGAAGTCTTCTTCGGAGAAGCCGTCGCCGTCCGTGGAGAAGTTCGGCGTGCAGTCGAAGAAGGTCGACGCCACAACCAGGGCGCCAGCGGCCGCCTGGGCGTGGGTTTCGCTCTGGTCGACGTCCAGGCAGTCACCTTCAAAGTCCACGACAATGCCGTTCACCAGCGTGCCCGCCGTGCCTTCGCGCAGCAGCATGCCGGTGTCCGACGAGGTCGAACCGCGAACGCCGATCAGCGTGAAGTTAGAGATGGACGGGTTCGACCGCGGCAGAGCGGAGTTCTCATCGCCGTTATTGTCAAACTCGAAGCCCTGGTCGCCATCGTCAGCCGCATGCTGGACGATCACGTACTGCACATTGCCGGTCCAGCCATCGGTGTAGTCGAGGCTGTCGTCGGCGATGCCGGTCAGGACCAGATATTTGGCGTTGGTCGCGCCGCCGAAGAATTCGATGCCGTCATCTTCGTTGTTGTGGACCTGAACATAGTTCACCGAGGTGCCCGAACCGGTCGCCTGGAAGGCGATGCCGTTCAGCTCGTCGTCGGCGTTCACGCGGAAGCCGGCGTACTGGACACGGGTGTAAGCCAAAGAGCCCGAGCTGTCGTCAGCGACAGCGCCGCCGAACAGGCCGGACGAGCCTTCACCGGACTTCTCGCACTCGGCGGTGCCGCCGGTGGCGGTGCCTGAGATACAGGCGTTGATCGGCGCACGGCCGTTGATCACCAGGCCGCCCCACTGACCACGGTCATCGTTCGGCGACTGGTTGGCGCCGGCGAAGTCAGCGCGCGAGGTCATCACGACAGGCGCGTTCGCCGTACCATTCGTGCGGATCTCAGAACCGCGCGAGACGACGATATAGTCGGCGCCTGAGGACCCGACGATGGTCACGCCAGCGTCGACGGTCAGAACGGCCGGGTCACCGCCATTGCCTTCGGCGCCGACATCTTCACCGATGAAGACCGGACCGACCAGCTCGTAAACCAGAGACGAACCGCCGGACAGGCGCAGATCAGTGGTCACGTTGCCGGTCAGGCGGCAAACGCGCTTCTGGTTGATCACTTCGCCGGTCGCCGAAGTGCCAGCCGGGCACTCGGGTTCCGGAAACAAGCCGAAGGTCCAGCCGATGGCCCAGTTAGATGCTTCGTTCTCGGCCGGGGAGAAGGCCCCGATATAGTTCACAGCGTCGAAGAAGCCGTCAGCCGGTTGAGCGGTCGGGGTGACCGCCTGCTCGGCGGAGCCGGAGAACAGCCCCGACATGGTGTTGGAGCCCTCAACATTGTTCACGTTGCCCGGGAAGCCGGTGCCGGCGATGAAGTCAGCTTCGGAGAAGCCGTCATCGTCGGTCGAGGCGTTCGGCGTACAATCAAAGAAAGTCGAGGAGACCGTCAGGTTGCCAGACGTGGCCTGACCGAAGGTCTCGGTCTGGTCAACATCCAAGCAGTCGCCTTCAAAATCGAACACGATGCCGTTCATGAACGTACCCGCGGTACCTTCGCGAAGCAGCATGCCGGTGTCCGACGAAGTCGAGGTGCGCACGCCGGCGAGGGTGAAGTTCGAGATGGTCGGGTTGGAGCGCGGCAGAGCCGAGTTCTCGTCACCATTGTTGTCAAACTCGAAGCCCTGGTCGCCGTCGTCAGCGCCCTGGCGAACCACGACGAACTGAGCGCGGCCAACCCAGCCGTCGGTGTAGTCGAGGCTATCGTCGGCGATGCCGGTCAGAACCAGATATTTCGCGTCAGTTGCGCCACCGAAGAACTCGATGCCATCGTCTTCGTTATTGTGAACCTGGACGTGAGACACCGTCGTGCCTGAACCGGTGGCCTGGAAGGCGATACCGTTCAGCTCGTCGTCCGCGTTCACGCGGAAGCCGGCGAACTTGACCTGAACATACTGCAGCGCGCCGGAGCTATCGGTCGGCGTCGCGCCACCAAACAGGCCCGAAGAGCCTTCGCCAGACTTCTGGCAGTCAACCGTGCCGCCGACAGCCGTACCGTCGATACAAGCGTTGATCGGAGCACGACCGTTGATGACCAGGCCGCCCCACTCGCCGCGATCAGTGGTATTGCCAGCCCGCGGCGTACCGATGCGGGCGGCAAGCTCGTCAGCCGCCGAAGTAAAGGTGATCGGGTTGGTCGCAGAACCCACGGCATTCATCTGAGCGCCGCGTGAAACCACGATGTAGTCGCCGCCGGTTGCGCCAACGATGGTTGCGCCAGCCGGGATGGTGAGGGTCGGGCCACTCGCGCCGCCGGGGGCTGCGCCACCGTCCTGGCCAACGAAGACCGGACCGTCAAGGAAGTACACACCGTCCGACGTCAGCGTCGTGTCACTGAGGACGTTACCGGTCAGGCGGCAGGCGGTGACGTCAACGGAGTTGCCGTTGACGTTATAAGTATTGGTGGTCACCGACGTGCCCGAGGGGCAGCCGCCCGCCGGCAGCAGGGACAGCGACTGGTTGCCGCCGCCGCCGCCGGTATTGTCTGGCGGCGGAACTTGGTTTTCTTCGCCAGGCGAAGAAATCGAGGCGCTGGAGCACGCCGCGATAACGGCGCACGAGGCGCCGGCCAGCAACAGCTTGAGCTTGGACAGGTTGGACGTCATTTCAGAACCCCCCGGGAGGATATTTGGCGCAAATCCGAACACGCCGCCTGCGCTGGCTCCTCCAGCGGGCGGTCGCTGGAATGCGAAAAGACCCGAGAAGTGTTACGGCCGGATCGCAATTTGGTGACGGATTGGTGACGCTAGCAATTTTGCTCAGGCGGCAGTGTGTAACCGGCGGGTAAATCACCTGCGCGAGGCGCGGAAAGTCCCGTCTGGCAAGACAATTCAGCCCCTGTTGCATCCCTGCACGGTCGCACGATTAAGAATATGAAATTTCAATGACGGTCAGCCAGACTGGTGCGGCATACCTAGGCGTCTGCGGCCGAATTTGCGTGGTTTTGCGCCGCGATGGTCAGGATTTCAGGGGCCAGGGCCGAGATCGCCGCATATTGGCTTAAGAAAACCTCGCCGGACAGCGAATCGAGAAAATGCGTGCGTTGCAGGCGGTCCATGACCGGGCCTTTCACCTCAGAAAGATGAAGACTGACGCCGGAATCGCCCAGCCGCTGATTGATCGCCTCCAAGCTCTCCAGCGCAGACAGATCAATCGCGTTGACCGCGGGACACATCAGCACGAAATGCTCGATATCGGGGCTTTCGGCGACCAGCTCGTAAACCCGATCTTCCAGATAGCGGACATTGGCGAAGAACAGGCTGCGATCGACCCGCAACGTCACCACGCGCGGCGAGGTGATTACGTCATGGCGGTCGATATTGCGGAAGTGCTCGGTGCCGGCCACCAAGCCGACGACGGCGGAATGCGGCCGGCTGGTTTCATACAAGAACATCGCTAGCGACAGCACCACGCCCGCCGTGACGCCGGTCTCCACCCCCATCAGCAAGGTGATGACGATGGTGGTCGCCATGGCGGCGAAGTCGGTGATGGAATAATCCCAAGCCCTTCGCAGCGCACCGAAATCCACCAGGCTCAACACCGCGACGATGATCGTCGCCGCCAACACCGCCACCGGCAGATTATACAGGAGCGGGGTTAGAAATAGCGTCGCCAGCGCAATGCCGCCGGCGGTGAAAATTCCGGCGGCGGGTGTTCGCGCGCCGGCGTCGAAATTCACCACAGATCGCGCGAAACCGCCGGTCACCGGAAAGCCGCCGGAAACCGAGGCCGCAACGTTGGAGGCGCCCAGGCCCACCAATTCCTGATCCGGGTCGATGCGTTGTCGCCGCTTGGCGGCCAAGGTCTGACCAACCGAGACGCTTTCGACAAAGCCGATGATGGAGATCAGCAAGGCTGAACTCGCCAATAGGCTCAAGAGGCTGGGTTCCAAGTTGGGCAAGCCGAAGGCGGGCAAGCCCTGGGGCACGGCGCCGACAATGGCGACCCCCGCCGCTTCAAGATCAAAGGCGATCACCGCCATGATGGAGACCCCGACGGCCAGGATCGGGCCCGCCTTGGTGATCGTATCCGCCAAACGCGGCGGCGCGCCCAGGCCGATCAAGAGCGGCTTGAGCCCGCTCCTCACCCAAAGCAGAAACACAATCGTCGACGCGCCGATGGCGAGGGTGAGCAGATTGGTGTCGCCGGCGGCCTCGATCAGGCTGCGGACAAGGTCATAGAGAGAGTGACCATTCGCATCGACCCCCAGGATATGTTTGAGCTGGCTTGCCGCGATCAAAAGGCCCGAGGCGGTGATGAAGCCGGAGATCACCTGGTGGGACAGGAAGTTCGCCAGAAAGCCCAGCCGGAACACCCCCATCGCCAGAAGGATCACCCCGGACAGGAAAGCCAGGCTCGCCGCCGCCGTGACATAGCCCATGCTCCCCGCCTCTGCGACCTGGCCCACGGCGGCGGCGGTCATCAGCGACACCACCGCCACCGGCCCGACGGCGAGCGCCCGGCTGGTGCCGAAAATCGCGTACGCCACCAACGGCAGGATGGAAGCGTAAAGCCCGACTTCCGGAGGCAAACCCGCCAGCAGCGCATAAGCAAGAGATTGCGGGATCAGCATGATCGTGACGATCACCGCGGCCAGCAAATCATCCGACAGCGTCGCGCCGTCATAGCGGCGGCCCCAATCCAGGATGGGCAGGTATTTGGAAACACGCACGGAAGGTCAGCCCTCTAGACGCTGTGCAGCCCGGCCCGCTTACCTGAAACAAACGCACCGGGCTGCTGAAGTTCAAGTCAGGCCGCTTTGTCGGCCCTGGTTTTATCCGACAGCGCTTCAGGCGCGTCATGGTGGGTGGGATCATGGTCGAGGCGGTCGATCTTCATCATCCACTCCTTGCCGCGCAGCATGGCGTCGAAATAGATGCCCGGCAGCATCTGCTCTTTCAGGAACCAGGCGAGCCGCGTCGGCTTCAAGCCATCCACCAACCACCGGGGGAAGGTGGGCAGAAGCTTGCCGCCATATCCAAACTCGGCGAGCACGATCTTGCCCCGCTCCACGGTGAGCGGGCAGGAGCCATAGCCGTTATAGATCGCACGTGGCGCCTTTCCGTCGAGTACGGACAGGGCGTTCTCCGCCACCACCGGCGCCTGGGCGCGCACCGCCGCAGCGGTCTTGGCGTTGGGCGCCGAGCTGGCGTCGCCGACGGCGAAGACATTGCCATAGCTGGTATGCTGCAGCGTCTCCGGGGACACATCAATCCAACCGGCCTCATTGGCGAGCGGGCTATTACGCACAAAATCCGGCGCGGTTTGCGGCGGGCAGATATGGATCATGTCGAAGCGTTTCTCGATCTGGCGCGCCTCGCCGTCTTCGCCTGTTTCTGTGAACACGGCGGTCTGGCTGTCCGCATCAACCGCGGTGAGCTTGGAGCCGAAATTCAGATCGATGCCGTAGCGTTTCACATACTCCATGAGGGCGGGGACATAGTCGGCGACGCCGAACAGCACCGGGCCGGCATTGTGAAACTGGACATCAATATCGCCGAGCACGCCCGCCCGCTTCCAGGCGTCGCAAGACAGATACATCGCCTTTTGCGGCGCGCCCGCGCATTTGATCGGCATGGGCGGCTGGGTGAACAGCGCGGTCCCGCGCTTGGTGGCTTGCACCAGATCCCAAGTATAGGGCGCCAGATCGAACAGATAATTCGACGTCACGCCATTGCGGCCCAGCGAGGCGCGTAAGCCCTCAATCTGATCCAAGTCCAGCTTAATGCCCGGAGCGGCGACCAACACGTCATAAGACAGGCGCGAGCCGTCTTCGAGCACGAGCATGCGCTGGTCCGGCTCAAAGCTCGACGCGGCCGCGCGGATCCAGGTCGCCTTGCTGGGCATCAAGTCCGCCATCGGCCGGCGGGTCTGCTTGCGGTCGAACACGCCGCCGCCGACCAGGGTCCAGCCTGGCTGGTAGTAATGCTCGTCCTTGGGCTCGACGATGGCGAGGTTAAGATCGGGACGGCGATTAAGCAGGCTCGCGGCTGTCGCAATGCCGCCCGCGCCGCCGCCCACAACGACGACATCAAAGGCGCGCGCCTCGGCCCGGGGCGCCGCACCGCCGCGCGTCGGGCGCGCTTCCAGCCGGGCGGTCAAGCGCGGCTTCAGGCTGGAGATGTCATAGCCCGCCTCTTGCGCCGCCTCAATCAGCGAGGCGGTCGTCATATGATCGGCTTCAGACAGCGCCCACAGAGTCGTCGACCGCGTGCCGGTCCGGCAGAACGCCAGGACCGGTCCGGTCACCTCATCCATGGCGGTTTTAAACGCTTCGATATCGGCGTCGGAGATTTGACCGCCGCGCACCGGGACATGGCGGTAATCCAGCCCCTGGGCGATGGCGGCCCGCTCCAGCTCGGCGCTCGCGGGTTGATCATCGCTCTCGCCGTCGGGGCGGTTATTGATGATCGCCTGAAATCCCAGACTGGCGGCCACGCCGACATCCGGCACGGACAGCTGCGGGCTCACCGTAAAGAAGGGTGAAATGCGTTTCAAATCCATAGCGGAGCCTCCCCAGGCGTTCTTTGTTTGAGCGGTGCGCGCAGCCGCGCACCGCCCACGTCGCGTCTTTAGAGCGCGTTGATTGGGATCTTCATGTAGCGGACGCCATTATCTTCCGGCGGCGGCATCTCGCCGGCGCGCATATTCACCTGCACGCTGGGCAGGATCAGCACCGGCATGTCCAGCGTTGCGTCGCGCGCGGTGCGCATTTTCACAAAGCTGTCCTGGCTGGAGCCGGCGCCGACATGAATGTTGCGCGCCTTTTCTTCGCCCACCGTGGTCTCCCAGGCGTACTCGTCCCGGCCCGGCGCTTTATAATCATGGCACATGAATAGCCGGGTCTCGTCCGGCAGGGCGAAGATCTTCTGGATCGACTCGTAGAGCTGCGCGGCGTCCCCGCCGGGGAAGTCGCAGCGCGCGGTGCCGAAGTCCGGCATGAAAATCGTGTCGCCGACAAAGCCGGCGTCGCCGATCACAAAGGTCATGCAAGCCGGCGTGTGGCCGGGCGTATGCATGGCCTTGGCCTGAATGGAGCCGATGGCGAATTGCTCGCCGTCTTCAAACAGGTGATCGAATTGAGAGCCGTCGCGCTCAAACTCGGTCCCGGCGTTAAACACTTTGCCGAACACATTCTGAACAACGGTGATATTGCGCCCGATCGCCAGCGAGCCGCCCAGCTGCTCCTTCAGGTAAGGCGCGGCGGAGAGGTGATCGGCGTGAACATGGGTCTCTAATATCCAGTCCACATCCAGGCCCTGCTCACGCACATAGGCGATCACAGCGTCGGCGCTATCGGTGGTGGTTCGCCCCGATTTGGGATCATAGTCGAGCACCGAATCGACGATGGCCGCTTTCTTGGTCGCCGGGTCGGAGACCACATAGCTGATGGTGAAGGTCGCCTCGTCAAAAAAGGCTTTCACGTCCGGGGTCTGCGTCATTGCACTTGCTCCCTGTCATTGGCCGGGTCTGCGCCCGGGCTGAGATGCGGTTTAAGATCGGCGCCGAATGCCGCACACATGGCGCGCATCAGCGCTTCGATGCGGTTATCGGCCAGGCGGTAGAAGACCTGCTTGGCCTCCCGGCGCGGGCTCACCAGGCCGGCTTCGCGCAGGCGGGCGAGATCGCGGGAGAGATTAGGCTGGCGCACGCCGGTCGCGGCTTCGATCTCGGAAACCGAACGCTCGCCTTCCATCAATTCGCACGCCACCAAGAGCCGGTTGGGATGGGCGAGGAGCTTTAACAGCTCCGACACCTCGCCGGCGCGATCGCGCAATTGTTCCAGGTCCAATCCTTCAACCACGGCGCGCTTTGCACTCCCGAAAAACCGGCGCCCGAAATCCGATCCTCCCGAACGATTGTCCGGGCGCCATGGAAAAAGGGCTTGCCATTGATCCAAACATTTATCATTTTTGATAATTGATAATTGAATGGGAAAACGCAAGCTGCTTTTTCGGACCTAACTGCAAAATATCCCTATTTTCCATACGACAAATCGCCCATGCGGCGACCTGACACGCTCTGAAACCCACGGAGGCACCATGGACTACAGCACTGACTTTACGCCGATATCCGCCCTGATCGGGGGCGGCTTGATCGGCATCGCGAGCCTTTGGCTGATGGCGGCGAACGGTCGCATCGCCGGGATTTCCGGCATCGCCGGATCGCTGATCGGCCCCGAAGGCGGAGACCGCCTCTGGCGGCTGGCTTTCATCATCGGCCTGGTCGTCGCGCCATTAGCTTACATGGCGACGGGCCGGGAGATCGACGTGGCTATCCCCGCTTCGACCCCGCTGTTGATCATCGCCGGCCTGCTCGTAGGCGTCGGCACCCAGCTGGGCTCGGGCTGCACGTCGGGCCATGGCGTGTGCGGCATCTCCCGCTTCTCCGCCCGGGGCATCGTGGCGACGATCACCTTCATGGTGGCGGGCGCTGCAGCTGTCTTCGTCATCCGCCACGTGATCTAGGGAGGGTCAGACAATGCTTAGAGCGCTTTCCAGCCTCATCGCCGGCCTGATCTTCGGACTGGGCCTGGTCATTTCCGGCATGATCAATCCGGCCAAGGTTCAAAACTTCCTCGACGTGACCGGCAGCTGGGATCCCAGCCTGGCCTTCGTGATGGGCGCGGCCTTGGTCGTGACTGGCGTCGGCTTTGCGGTGCTGCGCAAATCCAGCCGGCCGCTCTTCGCCGCCAGCTTCCAGTGGCCCACGCGTCAGGACATTGATCCGCGCCTGATCTCCGGCTCAGCGATGTTCGGGACCGGCTGGGGGCTTGCCGGCTTCTGCCCTGGCCCGGCGATCAGCGCGGCGGCGCTGGGCCTTGGACCGGTCTACATCTTCCTTGGCGCGATGGTCGCCGGGATCGGTCTGTGGCGCTGGCTGATCGCCGGATGGCTCACGCCTCAAGCCGCAACCTGACGAGACCAAGCGTGCAAGACAAGACCCGCTCGGGTGCGCTAAAGCCATCCGGGCGGCGTTCTTTTTCGTAGAGAGTCCGCAATGCTAAAGGACTTTCCATGGACGCCCTGCCCCTGATACTCGCCAATCTCGCCCTTGCGCTGACGCTGTTTGCAGGACTGTGGGGGCTGGCTCAAATCACGCGCGACCCCAGCTTCGTTGACGCTTTCTGGGCCTTCGGGATCGCCTTGATGGCGATCTCGAGCTTCTGGCTTGCCCAGGGCTGGGAGCCGCGGCAGCAGATCATCACCGCCCTGGTGGTCATTTGGGGCCTACGGCTCGGGCTGCATATGTATCTGCGCTGGCGCCATGAGGGGGCAGATCGCCGCTATGAAAGACTGCTGGCCGATGTCAGAGAGAAGCGCGGCTGGTCCTTTGGGCGCACGACCGCCTTATTCGTCTTTCTGCCGCAAGCCGTCCTGCTGTGGGTGACGTCCCTGCCCGCCCAGCTCGGTCAGGTGTCGGTGGAGCCGGGCTTCGGGTTGATGGCCTGGATCGGCATGAGCCTCGCCGTCTTCGGGATTGTCTTTGAAAGCGTCGCCGACTGGCAGCTCGCCCGCTTCAAAGCCAAGCCGGACAGCGCAGGAAAGGTCATGGACCAAGGACTATGGGCCTGGTCACGCCATCCCAATTATTTTGCGGAAGCAGTGACGTGGTGGGGCATTTGGCTGATCGCCGCGGAAACCGGACCCGGCCTCATCGCGATCGCCGGCCCGCTCTTCCTGACCTTCACCCTGACCCGATGGTCCGGGGCGCCGCTGCTGGAAAAAGGTCTGGCGGATACGCGACCTGGCTACGCGGACTATGTCGCGCGCGTCTCTGCCTTCATCCCCTGGCCGCCGAAGCGCGGCTAAGGCGAACGCCGATTTAGACCGGCGGAGTTTCAGGCTGGATGTCTTCAGGGCCGCTGAGATAATCGGCCAAAGCGTCAAGACCGTCTTGGACGTCTGAAACAATTTGCTCGCTCGGCGTCACCGTGTCGGCGATCGACGCCCGCACTTCATCCGGGCAAACGACATATGAGCCCAGAAGGATCGCCACTGCGGCGATTCCAAAAACAATACGCATCTCAGCCTCCCCAAGCCGTTGTGCACAGGGAAGCTAGCATTACCGTCTCGTCATGAACAAGCGTTAATGTCCGGACATGTCCGGATTTATTGGCTGTTGGTCTTTGACGACGTCAAAAAAGCGGGCTCAGACATGGCTCTAGCGGCCGCGCTGAGCACCGACAACGCATCGCTGACACCGGTCTCAAGCAGCTTCGCGCTCTGCTCTGCACGCTCCGCTGCGGCCGCCAAACGCTCGCCATTCAGCCCTGAAGTCTCTTCAATCACCCGATCAGCAGCCGCTTCGATTCGCTGGGCGGCGCCGTCGACGCGCTGGCCCATGGCGCCGGCGATCGCGTCGAGTTCCGCGCGGAACTCGGCGAGCGTTTCATCGCTGGTCGCGCCGGGAATGCCGGCGGCGATCTCGCGCATTTCGGTGCGGAAGGCGGCCAGCTCGGCGGCCATATCCGCCGGTTGCGGCCGTTCCGGCGCTTCAGTGAGATCATCAAGGCCGTCGATCTCGAACGGCGCATTCAGGTCGACATCGAGAGGATCAATCGGCGTATCCTCAGCAGGATCAGACGCCAGGCCGGGCCCGTCGACAATGTCGATATCCAATGCGTCGATCTCGAAAACGCTATTGCTGTCGTCAAACGCCGCCCGCTGGGCGGCGGAGGCGACGTTCCAGTCATCAGACGCCGCGTAATCTTCGGCCGGACCGGTCTGCGCATCAGACACCGGGGCCGGAAGATCTGACTCGACGTCGAAAATGTCCTCGCCAAGATCCTCAGGCGCGTCGTCAAGAACAAAGACGTCGTCCGCTCCGACGTCCGCCTCGATCTCCGCCTCAGCGCCCAAGGCGGGTTCGGCGATCACCTCCGTTGACGGCTCATCGAGCTCAAACGCGTCAATGTCCAAATCGACATCGTCCGCGACCGCCTCCATCGCGGGTTCATCTTGATCATCGGCGACGGTCTCCGGGTCGGCCCACGGCTCTATTCCGGTTTCGGTATCAGCTTGGTCCCCGGGTTCAGACGTATCATTCATCGCCCAAACATCGTCGTCCGCTTCATCAACATCGCTGGCCGCGTCCGCATCCGGCGTATCGGAGGCCTTAGGGAAGACACCTTCGGGCCATTCCAACTGAACCTGGGTCCCGTCGTCCTGGCCATAAAGCGTGCTGGCGAGATCGGCGCGCACCTGATCCAGCGTCGCGGCGGTGTCGGCTGGCGCAGCGATGACCCAGGTCAAACCGCCCATCTGGGCGAAACGCGCGGAGTCAGGCTCGGCGGCGGAAAGGTAAAGGCCGACAAAATTACCGATTTTGTCCATCAGCGCGCCGCCATCCGCTCCCTGTGCGTCAGGCAGGCGAAGCTGCAGAACAAAAGCCTCTTCGCCCGATTCAGGATTGGCGTGATCGACCGCGACAGATTGCATGGCGTGCGCGCCGAATCATACGACGCTCCCTAAAAGGCCTACTTACCTCCAGCAATCGCCTGACTGCCCTTGCGAAAGGGTTAACCTCTTCGCAAGGAAGATTTACGGCAGCGCCCGATCAAGCGCGGCGATGGTGGGCGTGGCGGGCGCCACGGCTTCGCCGTCGGCGTGGACGATCGCCACATCCTCCCGTCCGAAACGGGCGCCGGCGAGCGACGGCGCATCATCGATGGCGTGCACCATCAATCCCGGGGCGAAGCGCGCCTGGACGGTCGGGGCGTCCGGATTGAGGCGGGCATAAGCGACCTGAACCAGGGCCAGATCGGACAACGCCCGCACGTCGGCGTCACGGCCCGCCCGGCTGTCCATCACCAAGCGGTCCGCGTAAACCCGCAGCGGCGCGCCGACATTGACCGGCTGGGTATTCACCGCCAGGAAGGGTGTGGTGATCGGGCCGGTCTCGCCGCTTTCAGACGGCGCGAATTCAAAGCGGATGGCCGCGTCGGCCGGGACGAAGGCGGCCAGGCTCTCCGCCGTCACGCGCGCGGCGATCAAGCGTTCCTCGCTCATCATCACGTCGGGCAGGCGCACCACGACTCCTTCGGCGAAGGCCTGCGGCAAAGCCGTGAAGCCCTCCGCCCCGGCGCCGCGGGAGAAGATCAATCCGCTTTGATCGGTAAGTTGCACCGGATAGCGCTGTTGGCTGATTTCGCAGCCGCCATCGTCTCGGTGGCGTTGTAAGACGACGGCGACGTCGTTGTTGAGCGCTTGCAGGTTTGATGGCAACGCCACCGCGTAGCGATTGTCCGCGCCCGCCGCCAAACGACGGGAATCGATGAATTCACCGTTCAGCTCGACATGGGCGATATTGGTGAAGCCGTCCGGACCTTCCGGCAGGCGCAAGTCCACGGCCAGCGCTTCAGGCAGCACGCCGCCCGGCACCTCCGCCAGCTGATACTCAAAGCGCCAGTCGCGATTATCAGCGATACGCTGGATCGAGGTGTCGACATCGAATTGCGCCACCGAGCTCAAGGCTGCATCAGCGCTTCCAGCGTTGAACACCACCGGGTCGATCGTTTCACCGCGTGCAATCGCGGAGAGTTCACTGGTCAAGAAGCGGATAGTTTCAAACCGCTCCGCATCGGTGAGCGCGACCATGGTCATGCCGGCGCGCCGCCACAGGCCGGCGCCGGCCGGCGCTCGGTCTGCGACCGGCACGAAGCCGGCGCGCTGCAGCGCCTCGACGGGCGCGGCCAGGAAAAGACCCCGCAAGCCCGGCTCAGCGAGACCCGCGGCCTCGTCCAGGCTAACCATCTCCACCGCATAGCCGTTGCGCGACAGCCGCGCGCCCAGACGGGCGGCCATTTCAAACCAGGCCTCCCCCTCGCCCACCGCGATGGTCACTTCGCGCGGGGTCAACGCCAGCACGTCGCGGACCGAGCTGACCGGGCTGTCGAGCTCGATCTCCAAGCCCGACCGCGGCGCAAAGGCGATCACGGCGCCGACCGAGCGGTCATTGTGGCAAAGATGCTCCGGCAAATCGCCCAGCAGCTGGAAGGCGATGCGGGCGCCCGGCTCCTCGGCCAATTCCTCGGTCAGGTCGAACACCCAGTTAAACTCGCGCCGGCCCGGGCTGAGCACCCGCTCCATTACCCGGCGGCCATTCACCGTCACTCGCAGCGCGGTGACCGCGTCGCTGGAAATGTCCTGCTCGCCCGACAGCACCAGGCGCACCGCGCGCGGGCGCTGATCGCGCACCAAAGCAAGATCGGTCGCGGCGTAAGAGGGAAAGCCGGACACCACCAGCCCGTCGTCTTCGCCCGCATCCGCGAAGCTGACCGTGTGGCGGCCTTCACTGCTGAGATCGGCGTGGGCGGTGGTGATCTGCTCCATCATCCGGGTCACGAAGAGGCCGAAATCGCCCTGTCCGGCATTAAGCTGGCCGGAGACGACCAGCGTGGCCACGCTCGCCACGGCGATGACGCCGAGCGAGGCGGAAAACCAAGGAAATCGCCGCTTGTATTCGCGATTGGTCTGCATCGGATCAGTCCCCCGAATGTCTCGTCGCGCCGTACTCCCCTGGCGCGCCCAAGAGCCGTTAACGACTCCTTCACCGTGCAAGTTGTCGGCGGTTAATAGGGCCAACCGATGATTGGGGTGTGGCCGAAATGGGGCGGATCGAGGCTTGGACTAGAAGCTGAGCCGGAAGCCGGCCTTGAAGGTTCCACCGCCATAATCGCGCAGCGCGACATTGGAGCTATTGTCCAAATGACCGGCCGCGGCAAAGGCGGTCAGGCGCTCGGAAACCTCTCGCTCGACCTGTAATTCGGCGGTGAAGCGTTGGTCTGCCCGCGGGCTGGCGATCAAAGGCGCAAACGGCGCCTCGTAATCGCGGTCGCGGAAATCCAGCCCGGCGACGATCAGCGTCTTGTCATACGGCCGCCAGGCGACCTCGGCGCCGAGGCGCGTTTCATCGAAGCTGAAGCGGTCTTCGTCCGCGTCGGCTGTCTCAAAGAAAGCGGAAAGACGCAGTTGCAGGCGCTCATCCTCGGACCGGAAGAATTGCTCCAGCCCATAACGCACGCGGTTGGAATCCAGCCCCTGCAGCGCCGCATCCTCATAATCGTAAGCATTCACTCGGACCCGGGCGACGGTTTCAAGCCGACGCTGGCCCTTATGACGGTAGCGCAGCTGGGCTTCTGCTTCCGGCCGGCTCCACTGGGCGTCGCCGTCGCGGGACAGGTGCGACCAGGCGCCGGACAGGCGGAATTGAAAGCGATTATCGGCGGAGGTGTTCCAGTACTGAGCGCGCGGGGCGAGCAGGATGGAGTTGAGCTCGTCGCGATCGAAATAGGTGCGCACCCGCACCTGCTGCTCGAAACGGACGACCTGGCGGCCTTCCAGCGGCTGCACCCAGCGCGCCCAGGTGTTGCTGTCAAAGCCCGGCTCCAGATCGAACGGCGCACCGACGCCGACGATCAGTTGTTCATCCGGCGCGAACGGATCCGAGCGCGCGATCATATTGTCGCTGCGCAGCTCAAACCGGCCCTCGTCCGCCAAAGCCGCACCCGCACCGGTGGCGGCCAGCGCCGCCATTGACAGCGTCCATGCAGATTTACTCATTCTCGTCCCCCTTCACGCCCCCGGCGCCGGACGGTCCCCATTTAGACCATATCAGCGCCCTATTCGCAGGCTTAAAACGTCCTGACGGGAAGCTGAGCCCGGTTTTGGGGCCCAAAAGGGCTGAGATCGGGCGATTTTCGGGCGGGGGCCTAAATCTATGCTGGACGAGACCGACGCACCACCAGCGCCGCCGCGGCCCGATACGGTCGCAGCCAAGGCCAAGCTGGCCGCCGCCAAGCTGGATCCTCAAGGCCGCAACCAGGATTTCTTTCGATCAGTGGATTCCGCGCCGAAGGGCGTTTCCGTGGCCCGCCCGCGGGTGGTGCAAGACACGGCGCTGGTCGGCTTCGCCTTCCTCGCCGTGATCTTACTCGCCCTGCCGGAAATCGCCCGGTCAAGCTTCGGGCTCGCCATTCCGCGCGACTTCATCGGCTTCACCGCCGACCGGCTCAACGCCGTGTTGCCGGTGCGCAGCTTCCTGATCAGCTTTTTCCTGACCTACGCTATCTTCGCCTACGGTGCGATCGGGGTGCGTTTCAAGCTGGCAGCGCTCTTCCTCGCGAAGTTCGCCGTGGTGTGCGCCATCGTGGACGGGGCGAGTTGGGCGAGCTGGCGCTATGCCGACGCGGTCTGGCCAATCCATTTCCAGCAATTCCTGGTGGGCATCGCCGGGCTCGCCATCTTCCCGCACACGCTGATCTCCAACGCGCGCCTGCCGGTGGATTCCGGCGTGCCCAACCTGCGCACCGGCAAGAGTTATGAATATGTCGTCCTGCTTGTGACGATGACGATCGCCGCGCTGGTCGCGATCCTCGTCGCCACGCGGTTTGAGGCGGAAGCGGATTATCTGCGCTCGGTGGCGATCCTGGGCGGTATGGGTCCGGGCGTCTTTCTCGCCCAGCAAGTGATGGGCGGCCAGCTCGCCCTGGTCGGCTGGCTGCGCAACATGGTCTCGCGCCGACGCAAGTTCGCGCCGCCGGTCGCCGTGCTCATCCCGGCGCATAATGAAGCCCACCAGATCGCAGCAACCCTGAAAGCCGTTGACGCGGCCGCCAAACGCTATGCGGGCCCGGTGCGCGTGGTGGTGATGGAAAACTGCTCAGACGATGAAACCGCGCGCCTGGCGGACACCACGCTTGCAGCATGCGAGCACATCGCCGGCCATGTCGTCGACGCCAGCCCCATTCCCGGCAAGGCCAAGGCGCTCAATCGCGGCCTCGACCTGATCGACGAAGACTTCGTCGTCCGCATCGACGCCGACACCGAGATCACCGACCGCGCCATCCACATCGCCATGCGCCATTTCGCCAACCAGCAGGTCGGCGCGGTGGGCGGCTTGCCGATGCCGCACGAGGATGAAGGCCTGTTGTCCAAGGTCCGCGCCATCGAAGTGCTGTTGCGCCATGGCTTCGTGCAGGTCGGCTTCGGCGCGTTCGGCGGTATTTTCGGCCTGCCAGGCATGTTCGTGATTTACCGCAAGGGCGCGCTGGACGCGGCGGGCGGTTTCACCGAAGGCATGAATGGGGAAGACACGGATATCACGCTCGCCATGGCCAGCATCGGCTATCGCAATGTCTCGGAACCCCGCGCGAAATTCTTCACCGAAACGCCGGATACCCTCGCCTTTCTGCGCGAGCAGCGCACCCGCTGGTTCCGCTCGCTCTATCACGTCACGGCGCATAACCGCTCGGCGCTGTTCGCCAACGGCTCGGTGATCGGCAATGTGTCTTTGCCGTTCACGCTGCTGAACGGTGCGCGCCGGGCGATGATGACGCCGCTGTTGATCTACGGCGTCATCGTCTTCTTCATTTTCGGCGGGGTGTATGGCCATCCTCACTTCGCCACCGTGGTGGCGGTGGTTCTGGGCATGCCCTTCGTCCTGGCGACCACCGTACTGGCGATCTGGCGGCGCCTCGACCTGTTATGGGTCTTGCCGCTTTACATGGGCTTTCGCTTCCTGCGCTCCTACTACACGCTGGGGTCCACGCTTTCGTTGATTTATCCCAGCGACAAGGCCGAGCGGGCGTTTGAGGCGCAGAAGCCTCGGCAGGGTTAGGCTTTGAAACCCCGGCTAAGGCGAAGCCGCGAAGCCGGGGCCTTGATCCAATTAGAGCGCTAAGTCTGACCAAGGCCCCGGATCACCGCGTTGCGGGGTCCGGGATTTCAGTTCGCTAAGCCTTCACCCGGAAGAACAACCCATAGAAGACCGGCGTCGCAATCAGCGTCAGCACCGTGGCGAAGGCGAGCCCTGAAATGATCGTCACCGCCATGCCCTGGAAGAAGGCGTCGAAGATCAGCGGCGTCATGCCGAGGATCGTCGTGCCCGCCGCCAGCAGCACGGGCCGCATCCGGCTGACCGAGCCTTCCAGCACGGCGGTCAGCTTCTCAGTCCCGCCCGCAATGCGCTGATCAAGCTCATCGACCAGGACGATGGCGTTCTTAATCAGCATGCCCGACAGCGACAGCAAGCCCAGCAGCGCGGTGAAGGAGAAGGCGACCTGGGTTGTGAGCAGCCCCACCGTCACCCCGATCACGCTCATCGGCACGACGAGCCAGATGATCAAGGGCTGGCGCACGGTCTGGAAGAGGAGAATGGAGGTCACCACCATCACCAGGAGGGAGAAGGGCAAGACCCCGCCCAGGCTCTCATTGGCTTGCTGGCTGGCATAGTGCTCCCCGCCCCATTCCAGGCGGTAGCCGCGCGGCAGCTCCACCGACTCGGCGATGGCG
Source organism: uncultured Oceanicaulis sp. (assembly GCA_964484345.1). Lineage (GTDB taxonomy): Bacteria > Pseudomonadota > Alphaproteobacteria > Caulobacterales > Maricaulaceae > Oceanicaulis. The sequence goes on from CAZAGE010000003.1 coordinate 114,709, forward strand.
GAGAAACGCACGAAGGCGCTGGCGGCGGTTTCACCCTGGGGCGGGTTGGCCTGCACGGTCAGGGTCCGCACCCGGTCGCGGCGCTGGATCAGCGTGTCGCGGGCTTCTAACGCAAATCCATCCACGACCTGGCTGAACGGCACATAGGTGTTTTGCGCCGGGCTCCAGATCAGGCGGTCGGAGAGATTGTCCGCGATCGTGCGTTCGGCCTCCGGTGCTCTGGCGATGATCGGGATCAGCGTATCGCCTTCCCGGTAAACGCCGACATTCACCCCTTCGGTCGCATAGCTCAGCGCGTCGCCAATATCAGCGCGGGTCAGGCCAATGGTGCGCGCGCGTTCTTCAACGATCTGAGGCCGGAGGACCAGCTCGCGATTGCGCCAATCGGTTCTAAGATCGCGAACGTCGCCCTCTGCGCGCAAGCGCCCGATCGCCTCTTCACCGAGCGCGCGCAGCACATTGGCGTCCGGCCCGATAAAGCGCGCTTCCAGCTGGGCGCCGGAGGGCGGGCCGAAGACGATGCGGTCCACGCGCGCTTCCACGTCAGGATAGTTGTCCGCGATGTAAGCAAGGATGCGGTCACCAAGCGCCGGAATTTCCTCCAGGCCTTCGGTGCGCACCAAGAGCTGGCCATAGGCGGTGTTGGGTTGCTCGCTGACATAGGTGAGCATGAAGCGCGTCGCGCCGCGGCCGACGAAGGCATCCACTGAGACAGCTTCGGTCTGGGCGCCGGCATAGGCGGCGATGTCGCGCAGGGTCTCGTCGGTGGTGAGGATATCCGTGCCCTGGGGCTCCATGATGTTCACGTAGAACATCGGCGTGTTGGAGTCTGGGAAGAAGGACTGGCGCACCTGGCCAAAGCCGACATAGCTCGCGATCGTAATCAACAAGAGCACGGCCACCGTCAGCCAGCGCCGTTTCAACGCCCCGGTCAGCATGGCGCGGTAGGCGCCGTAAACGGGTCCGGCATAGGGGTCGGCGTCCGCCTTGCCCTTTTCGCCCTTGAAGAGATGGTAGGCGATCATCGGCGCTACGGTGATCGCCAAGAGCCAGCTCAAGAGCAGCGAAATCCCGATCACAGCGAAGAGCGAGAACAGGAATTCCCCGGTGGAATCCGGCGACAGGCCGATGCCGGAGAAGGCCATGATGCCGATGACGGTGGCGCCCAGAAGCGGCCATTGGGTGGTGGCGACGGCGTCCTGAGCCGCCTTCATCCGGCTCACCCCGCGTTGCACGGCGACCTGCATGCCTTCGGTCACAACGATAGCGTTGTCCACCAGCATGCCCATGGCGATGATCAGCGCACCCAGCGAGATGCGCTGCATGGTGATGTCGAAGCCGGACATGAAGGCCAGCGTGCCCAGCACGGTCAGCAGCAAGACCGCGCCCACCGTCACGCCCGCGCGCCAGCCCATGAAGACGCAGAGCACGCCGATCACGATGGCCAGCGACATGATCAAATTGATCAAGAAGCCGTTGATCGATTCATCGACCACGATGTGTTGTTCATAAATCGGCTGAAGCTCCACACCGATGGGCAGATTCACCATCAGGTCCGCGAGCTTGCCCTCCACGCCTGCGCCGACATCGACGATGTTGGCGTCGGCCAAGCCGGACACGCCGATGGTGAAGGCGCGCTCGCCATTGTGGTAGATATATCTGTCCGCTCGCTCCACCGGCGCCCGTCGCACCTCGGCGATATCGGACAGACGCAGCGTCCCGCCGGCGTCTCCGGGATTGATCAGGAGGTTTTCGATCGAAACCACGCCGCCGATCGTCTGAGGCAGCTCAATCGACAAGAGCCGGCCGCCCGCGGGCGTTTCGCCGGCTTCCACGACCGCATTTTCGTTGGATAGAGCCTCCAGGACGCGCCTCGCCGGCAAGCCCAAGCGCGCCAGGTTTTCCTGCGGCAGCTCGATATAAATGCGCTCTTCGGGAACGCCGGCGATCTCCACCTTGGAGACACCCTCCACCGTCAGAAATTCACGGCGCAAATAATCGGCGATATCGCGCACTTCCGCATCGGAATAGCCTGGCGTCGCGACCGCATAGAGGATGCCGTAAACATCCCCGAAATCGTCAAACACCTGGGAGGGCCCCGCCCCCGGCGGCAGCGTGCCTTGGGCGTCGTTCACGCGCTTGCGCAACTCGTCCCAGATCTGAGGCAGCTCCGCTCCGTCATACTCATCACGGATCAGGACATGAATTTCGCTCATGCCCGGCGAGCTTTCAGAGCGCACCTCTTCGAGCTGGCTCATTTGCTGGATCGCGGTCTCCAGCCGTTCGGACACCTCCGCCTCCACCTCTTCCGCGCTGGCGCCCGGATAAGGGGTGAAGACGATGGATTCCTTGATAGTGAAGGAGGGGTCCTCCAGACGGCCCACCGTCTCAAAGCCCCACCAGCCGCCGAACAGGCAGGCCAACACGATCAGCCAGGTGAGCACCGGCTTTTCGATGGACACGCGCGCCAACTGGCCCCGCGCGCCGGCGGTGGTGTCTTGCGTCTCGCTCATCGTGCGCGCTCCGTCAGATCTTGATTAGAACAGGCCTGAGGCCGAACCGGTGCGAACGGCGCGCTCTAAGGGACGGACCGCCATGCCTTCATGCAGCGCGGTGACGCCGGCGGTGACGATCTGCTCACCAGCGGCGAGCCCGTCTTCGACCAGAACGGTGTCGCCGGTGACCGGCCCGATCGCGACGCGGCGCGCATTCACTTCCCCAGCCGCAGGGTTGAACACCCAGACTTGGAAGCCGCCGTCCGGCGCCGTCGCCAGCGCGGTGACGGGCACGCGCACGCCTGGGTTCTCGGCCACGGCGATGGGTTCGATGATCACCCGCACATTAGCGGTCATGCCAGGCAGGATGTTGGCGGGAATGTCGTTCGGAAGCGCGAAAAGGGCGGTATAGGTCTGGCTCGCCTGATCGGGCTCGGCCACAAGCTCGCGGAATTCCAGCGGGAAAGTCTGGTCGGGCAGGAAGGGGAAGCGCGCGGCGATCTCAGTAGGCTCGCTTTCGTCGACCAAGGCGAGCACGCTTTCAGGCACCTGGATGGCGACGCGCAGCTCGCTGACATCTTGCAAGCGGACCACCGGCTGGCCCGGCGACACCGTGGTGAAATTATCCACCAGGCGCCGGCTCACCAGACCGTCGAACGGAGCTTCGACCACCGCGTATTCACGGTTCTGGCGCGCGTTATCCAGCGCCACAGCCCGCAGATCATAAGCCGTTTGCGCATCTTCCAAGGCCGCGTCAGAGGCGATGCCGCGCTGGTTCAGCGTCCGTTGTCGGTCCAGATCCTGCTGGGCCTGCTGAAGCTGCACGCGGGCTTCGCGCAGCGCGCGTTCAAAGTCTTGGGTTTCAAGACCGGCGACGCGCGCGCCTTCTTCAATCAACTGACCTTCGCTGACCGGGAAGTCGGCCAGGCGGCCGCCCACCTGGAAGGCGAGGTCCACCGTCAAACGCGCCTCAACGCGCCCGACAAAATCGCGCACGGCGGCGGATTGAGCCGGTTGAACCTGTTCGATCCGGGCGGACCGAATCGGGTCGTCTTCACCCACGGGCGGCGCGCTGCACGCGGCCAACACCGCACTGGCGACCAGGGCGAGAGGCGGGAGGGTCTTCATTGGGGAGGCTCCGAGACCAGGGCGATGAGGCGGGCTTCTACGGCGTCGCGCTCATCCGGGGTTAAAATATCCAATCCGAGAATTTCGGAGAAATGCAGGCCATCGACCGCCAGTAAGACCAGGCGCACCAGGTCAGGGTCCGCGGCGCGATCCAGCAAATCGTCGCGCATGCGCGCATGGGCGTCGCGGATCGGGTCGATCAGTTCTGGGTTTTCAGACAATGCGGCGAGCAAGCCCATCGAGACGGAGTTATCCATCTCTTTTTCGCCGACCAGCGCTTTGACCACGGCGGGCAGCGGCGGCTTGCCGGCGGCGTCCGCCTCGGCGATCGCGGTGGCGTGCTTGACCTCGAACGCATCGATCATCCGAGCCGCCATGCCTTTGATCAGGTCTAGCTTGGACGGGAAGTTATAAAGCACCCCGCCTTTAGAATAACCGCTCTCTTTAACCACCGCGTCGATGGTCAAACGCCGGGCGCCGTCACGCGCCACCACGCGCTCGGCCGCATCCAGGATCAAATCCCGGGTGCTGGCGCGATCCTCGCCGTCGCTTGTGATCTGTTCGGCCATGATCTGTGACGCCTTTTCCACGTCGTCTAGGCCGATTGCGGCTTTGAACCGAACTCTCGACCAATTTGCTGCACTGCATCTATACCGTCTGGACGGTTTTGCAAGAGATAAACCGTCCAGACGGTATAGACAAGGGCTGTAAGAGGGAAAATTGCGCACCTTCCGCAATCGCGGCGCATTCCCATATGTCACTTTCGTGAAATGGCAGCGGCGGCTGATCGGTTTTCCTTGACCGGGCGGGCGGGCTTGCTAACCACCCCCAAACCGCGCCGGCGGGCGCGTACGGGGTCCGTCTGGGAGACATAGATGACCGAGCTTTCGCTCTTCGGTGTTCCGCTGCTGGCGCTTGTCGGCTTCATGTTCGCGTCCTACGCCATTGTAGCAAACGACGTGATCCAGACGCTGGGAACCTTCCTGGCCTCGAACTCGAAACGCCCTTGGTTTGTGCTGTGGGCGTTCGCCGCCTCCATCATCGTCGGCGTCATGCTGTATGGCTATTTCGGCTATGGCGGCGATATCGCCTTTGATCGCCTGAACCGCATTCCTTATCCGGAGACCGGAATTCAATGGTGGCATGTCTTGCCGCCGCTGGTGCTGCTTGCGCTGACCTATTTCGGCATACCAGTCTCCACCACCTTCCTTGTACTCACGATTTTTACGCTGACCGGCGGCGCCGCGACGGCGGGCGTTTTGGGCGAGATGCTGGTGAAAAGCCTTTTGGGCTATCTGGTCGCCTTCGGCGCGGGCGCCGTGATCTTCTTGCTCATCGCGCGGATGTTCGAGACGTGGGTGGCCAAGACAAACGCCGAAGACGAGCACTCGCCGCCTTGGGCGATCCCCGCAGTCGCCGGTCTGATCATGCTCTTGGCCTATCTGCTCCATGCCGGTCCGACTCTGCCCGACATCGCGAACGCCAATTGGATGTGGGTGGGCATCACCGCGGTGGTGGCTCTGGGCATCGCGTTCGCCACGCGGAACTTCAACACCTGGTTCGTGCTGCAATGGCTGTCGACCGGTTTCTTGTGGTCGCAATGGCTGATGCAGGATCTGGCGAATATCTTCGTCTACCTGCCGCGCCAGACCTTGGTGGACCCGACGACCGGCGACGTGACGGTGACCTTCTCAATCGGCCTGTTGATTTTCGCAACGCTCTTAATGGTCGGCCTGCACGCCATCATCTTCGCGATCCGCGGCGGTGAAATTCAGAAAATCGTCCTGTCGAAAACCAACACGGTCGACGTGCGGGCGGCCACCATCGTTGACTTCACCTTCGGCATCATCCTGATGTATTTCAAGGAGATCAACGACATCCCGATGAGCACCACCTGGGTCTTCCTGGGCCTGCTCGCCGGGCGTGAAATCGGCATTGCGCTCATCACAAGGCTGCGGACCACCGGCGACGCCGTATTCGACGTCGTCACCGATGTGGTCCGCGCCGGTATCGGCCTGGTGGTCTCTGTCGCAATGGCGCTCAGCCTGCCCTTCCTGGCGACCGGTCAGTGGCCGGATGTCGGCGCTGCGCTGTTCGGCTAGGCGAAGCAGCCCGGACCGAGCTGCGACGGGTGCGAGAAAAATCCGCGTATGGGACGTTTGCCTACTGGCCCTAATTCGCAAGCAGGCTAGTTTGCGTTTGGGACAGGCATAATTTCGACGACCTTGAGTGGATTTTTTCACCCCATGACAGCAGAGACTGAACCGGGCGCGCCAGACCCTCGCTACCAGCAAGGTTGGATCGGCTGGATCCAGATTGGAGTGATCATCGCGGTGATCATCGGCGCAGGCCTGATCACCCTTTCCTTGATGTCCGGGGGCTCGGGTCCGGTCGGTGAAAGCGCGGGACGGCCGAACACGCCGGTGCGAGTCATCACGCCGGAAGCGTCTAGTCATACCGTTGTTCTCACCGTCACAGGAACGGTCACCGCAACCGCCCTGGTGGACCTGTCTCCCCAAGTGGGCGGGCGCATTGTCGAGATATCGCCCAACGCGCGCACAGGCGCCGCGTTTGAAGCGGGCGAAGTGCTGTTCCAAATCGACCCGCGCGATTACCGCGTCGCGGTGACCCGCGCCCGCGCCGCGCTGGCGGACGCCGCAGCAGCCCTGCAACAAACCGAAGCGGATGCCGAGATCGCGCGCAGAGAATGGGTCGCAGTCTATCCGGACCGGGAGATCAGTCCGCTGGCTGCGCGCGAGCCCCAGCTCGCCGCCGCACGGGCCCGGCAGCTGGCCGCGGAAGCCGACCTGGCGCAGGCCCAGCTCAATCTGGAGCGAACAGAAGTCAGCTTCCCGTTCGCGGGCCGTGTCTCCGACAGCCGCGTCGAGGCCGGGCTGCTCGTGGCGGCCGGACAGCGCTATGGCGCGGTTTATGACCTCGCCACGCTGGAGATTGTCGCTCCGATCGCCCCCGCTGACTTGGTGCGGCTCGGCGATGTTCAGCAGGCAGACGTTCAAGTGTCTTTGGAAGGCGAAGCAGCCGCAGTATCCGCCACCATCGCCCGCGTCGGGGCCCAGCTGGATCCGCGAACGCGCTTTATCGATCTGTTTTTGGACCCGGGCGAGGCCGCCGCCCGCCTGCGCCCGGGCCAGTTTGCCGAGATCGAGATTGAGGGCCCGGCCCTGACCGGCGTCTTCATTCTCCCGGCCGAAGCCGCGCCCAGCCTGGATCAGGTTCGCATCGTCGAAGACGGTGAAATCGTCGAGCGCTCCATCACCGTGCTGGACCGGTCCCGGGGCGCGGTGATCGCGGCCCCGTTCGAGTTCGGCGACGGTGTGATCGTGTCCCCGGTGCCGGAGGGCGCCATCGGCCGCCCCGCCGACATCGTGTCCGATAGCTAGGCCGGAGCCCTCCCGCGATGAGTGACAAGGCGCCGATCCCACCCAGCATCCACTCCGACTGGCCCGGCAAAGGCCTGGTCAGCTGGTTTGTCCGCAACCCGGTCGCGGCCAACTTGCTGATGGTGCTCTTCCTGCTCGGCGGCGCGCTGACGGCGATCACCATCCCAACCGAGGTTTTCCCGACCCTGTCGGCGCGGTCGATCCAGGTGTCGGTGATTTACCCCGGCGCGACGCCCGGCGAGGTCGAGGAAAGCATCACGAGGCGCGTGGAGGAATCCGTGCTGGGGCTCGAGGGCGTCGACCGCGTGCGGTCCGTCGCGTCCGAAGGCCGGGGCACGGTGACGGTGGAGCTGCGGGATTTTGTCGACGCCCAAGTGGTCAAGGATGATGTCGAGACGGCGGTGGACGGGCTGGCGGATTTCCCGCCGGAAGAGGCCGAGCAGGTTCAAATCCGTATCCCGCAACCGGTGACCACCGTGCTCACCTTCGCGGTGACCGGCGCGGTCGACGAACGCGCTCTGCGCCAGACCGGCGAGACGGCGGAGCGGGATTTGCTGTCACGTTCGGAAATCTCTTCGGTCATTCTGCGCGGAATCCGCGCTTATGAAATCGCAATCTCGGTCGATGAGGATGCACTGCGCCGCTATGGCCTGACCTTTTCTGAAGTGGCCCAGGCGGTGCGCGGGTCCTCGCTCGACTTGTCCGGCGGCGAAATCCGAACCCGTGGCGGCGAGATCCTGCTGCGCACCGACGCGCGCGCCGAGACTGGCGACGCCTTTGAATCGATCATCCTGCGCGCCTCCCAGTCGGGCGCCCGGGTGCGCTTGGGCGATGTCGCCACGGTCACCGACGGCTTCCAGGAGGAACCGCTGCTGTCGCTTTATGATGGCCAGCCCGCCGTCTTTGTCGACGTCCAGACGCGCAATGGTGAAGACCTGTTAAGCGTGCGCAATAGCGCGGTGACTTGGCTGGAAGAAGCCACCTTCCCGCCCGGTGTCGAAGTTCGCCTGGTCACCGATCAGAGCCAGATTTTCCGAGACCGGATATCCCTGCTCGCGCGCAACGCCATTATCGGCTTCACCCTGGTTTTCTTGCTGCTGGTGCTGATGCTCGACCTGCGCTTGGCCTTCTGGGTGGCCATGGGCGTGCCGATCTCATTCCTCGGCGGCTTCGCGCTGTTCGGCGCCGCGGGCGTGACGCTCAACTTCATCACCACCTTCGGCCTGATCGTCGTGCTGGGCATCGTGGTCGATGACGCCATCGTTGTGGGCGAAAACACCGATAGGGAACGCGCGAAGGGACGAAGCGGGGAAGACGCTGCGATCGCCGGCGTCACCGGGGTCGCAGCCCCCGTGCTGGTCGGCGTTCTGACCACCATGGCGGCCTTTGGACCGTTGGTGTTTTCCGGCGGCACATTCGGTGAAATCACGCGGCCCATCCCGATTGTTGTGATCGCGATTCTGGCGATCTCGCTGGTGGAAGCCTTCTTCATTCTGCCGGCTCACCTCGCCCATGGCGGCAACTGGTCCAAAGGCCCGCTGGCGCGCATTCAAGACACGGTGGCGCGCGGCTTGTTCGCCTTTTCCGACGGGCCCGTGGCGAGCTGGGCCCACTTCGCCGCGCGGCATCGTTTTTTGGTGGCGACCGCCGGCGTCATGGTGCTGATCGCCGCTCTATCGATCGCCGCCAGCGGGACCGTTCGCTTCATTTTCTTCCCCTCCATCGAATCCGAACAGATCACCGCAGACCTATCCTTGCCGGAAGGCGCACCGTTTGAAGCCACGCAAGAAGCCGCCGAACGCATGATCGCTGCGGCCGAAGCGCTGCAGGCGGAGTATGAAGCCCAGGGCCAGCCGGTGATGAGCGGCATCGTCGCCACCATCGGCGGGCGGACCAGCCTGTTCGGCGGCCCCGGCTCGACGACCAATACGACTGTCGCCTCCAACCTGGCCCAGGTGGAGCTGCAGCTCACCCCCTCGGCCGAGCGCAGCGTGGGTTCCGCGCAGCTGGAAGCGGAATGGCGCGAGCGCATCGGCCGGTTGGCCGGTGTCGAGCAGCTCTCCATCGTGTCCTCAGCCGGGCCGCAAGACGCCGACATCGCCTATGAGATGTCACACCCGAACAATGACATACTGGAATCGGCGGTGGCCGAGTTCGCGGAACGCCTGTCAGCGATCGAAGGCGTGACCGAGATCGACGACGGCTTTGACCTGGGCAAACGCCAGCTCAACTTTGCGCTCACCCCGGCTGGGGAAGCGGCCGGCATGGTCCCTGCGGATATCGCCCGCCAGGTGCGCCAGGCCTTCTTCGGCGAAGAAGTTCAGCGCATTCAGCGCGGCCGCGACGAGGTCCGGGTCTTTGTGCGCTATCCGCAAGAGATGCGCGACGACCTGTCCGCGCTGGAGCAGCTGCGCATCCGCACGCCGGATGGCGCGACGCTGCCGCTATCGGTCGCCGCGACCTATTCGGAAACCCGAAGCTTTACACGGATTGAGCGAATTGACGGGCGCCGCATCATTGAGCTGACGGCCGATGTTGATGAAACCCTCATCACCCCCGGCGACGCCCGTACCCGGGCCGAAGACGAAATCCTCTCCGAGCTGGTCGAACGCTATCCGGGCTTGCGCGCCACGCTGGCGGGCGCCGGGCGGGAGCAGGCGGAGGATTTCGCCAGCCTGGGCCGGGGTCTGTTGATCGCGGTGATCATCATGTACGCCCTGTTGGCGACCCAGCTGCGCAGCTATGTCCAGCCGCTGATCATTCTGATCGCCATTCCCTTCGGCATCGGCGGGGCGATCATCGGTCATATGCTGCTGGGCTTTGATCTGTCCTTCCCCTCCATCTTCGGCATGGTTGCGCTGTCAGGGGTGGTGGTGAACGCCTCGATCGTGATGATCGATCGCTACAACATCAATCGCAACGAGCGCGGACTGAATCCGGAAGACGCCATCGCCGAAGCCGCCGCCCGGCGCTTCCGGCCGGTGCTGATCACGACGCTGACCACGGCGCTGGGCCTCTTGCCGATCATCTCAGAGCAAAGCCCCCAGGCGCAATTCCTGGTGCCCATGGCGGTGTCGCTGGGCGCCGGGCTGATGTTCGCAGCGGTCTCCATTCTGATGTTGTTGCCGGCTTTTGTGATGATCGTGGAGATGATCCGGAAGTACGGAGCCCCGGTTTTCTGGAGCTTCGCCGCGATTGTTCTGGTGCTTGCCGGGCAGCTCGAACTCGGCATCCTGGGCGGCTTGATCGCGCTTCTTCTTGTCGCCGGCGCGGCCGTTGTTTGGTTCTACGCCAACCGGCAGAGCAAGGCGGTCTAATAGCCCGGCTCACCTTTGAACGGCGCCGCGAACGGCTTGAGGCTTTCGGGCAGGATCGGATCATAGGGCGCTTCAAAGTCGAACGGCGCTTCGCCTTCGCTCCACACATTGACATGCTCGCCGCCGACAAAGCGGATCAGCATCACACAGCCCCAGCGCGTGCCGAACGGCCCATGGGCGATTCCCGGCGGCCGCCAGAAATAGGCGCCGGGCCCCATCGTGCCCTGGGGACCGGTCAGCGATCCATTAATGACATAAGCTTCCTCGACCACCGGATGGTGCTCGGTCGGCCCCTTGCGGCCCGGGGGTTCGGAATGGGGCAGCACCATCGACAAAAACGTACGCTCGCCGGTCTTCGGGTCCTGGCGCAGGTCTTTCCGGCTGATGCCCAAGTGGGCGAGCTTTGGATCGTTCAGCGTCATGTCCCACGGGGTATGCAGCACATCAATCGCCGTCAGCGCCGCCGGCGCCCCCGCTCCGGCGTGCAACACCGGCTCGCGATCCAGGAAAGTGAGCGCCACCGCGCCGGCTGGCGCGGCCATGCTGGTGCGCGTCGCACGCGCCGGCAGATAGCCATAATGATCGCGCGCGAACACATGGCCATTAACCTCCAACGCGCCGTCCAGCACGTAGAACTCCTCCGCCGCCTCAATGAATTCCGGGCCCTCCCGGCGCCAGCCGGCGGGATAGCGGATCAGAATAGAGCAGGCGCCGTCGCGCTCGTCCCGGCTGAGGAATTTGAACTCGGCGTCGGGACGGGCCAGTCCCGGCGCAATGCGCCGCCAGGGCAGCATCTGAGCGTGGATAAACTCGATATGGGGACGGTCCAACATGGCGCGGAGCCTAACCCCGCCGCCATCCAGCGGCTGCGTGACCGAAGCGCGCAGCGCCTAGTTCGCGGTCGCATAAGCCAGCGCCGCCTCGATCGCCGGATCCCTCCCCGCCATCCAGCTGTCATAGGTGTCGGCCGCTTCAATGTCCGGGGCGTAGCCGAGGCCGAATTCCGGCTCGGGCACCCTGGAGCGCTGGAACAACCAGGGCACGCGAACGACGATCTCTGAGTTGGGCAGGTTTACAAACCAGATCACGCCCGCCGTCGGCCCCTCTTGGGAACCGCCCGTGGCTTCGCCCACCAAAGTCACATGATCCTGACCATTGAGCGCGCCGATCAGCTGGGTCGCGCCGGAGGCGTTGCGGCGGCTGGTCAGGATGATCACCTCGCCCGCAAAGGCGTGCTCGGCCCGCGCAAAGGGATTGATCAAGTCGCTGACGCCGAGCAACCGATCATACCGGCCGTCCGGTCGCTCCCGGAACCCGCGCGGATCCGGGGTCAGCGCGGAGGGGTCCCACGTCTCGATATAGTCGCGCAAACCGTCGAAGTCGTAGGTCGTCACCCAAACCTCGCTATTGATGCGCGTCTGCTCGACGCGCGTGAGGTGCGCCAACAGGCCGATCATCGCATCGGTTGAACCTCCGCCATTTCGGCGCAGGTCGACGATCAGGGTTTGAACGCCGTCCGCATTGAGCCGTTCGAAAATCGGAGAGAACACGGTCATGGGATCAACCGGCGTGCGGTAGTTTACGAAGGTCTCGACGTTCAAAACCGCGACCCCGGGAGCCGGACGCTCGACCGTAACGCCGTCCTCGTCGGAGAAATTACGCCGGCGCGCTTCGCCGCGCAGCGCGCGAAAGGCGGCGAAGCCGATCCGCTCGGCGCTGACGGTGCGCGGGCCGTTTTCCCCGCGGACGGTAAGGGCGACGGTTCCGCCGACCGGATTGAGCAGCGGGTCGAACTGATCAAAGCCCGAGCCTAAGAATTCGCCGGAGTTCTCGATCTGGCTGTCGCGCACATGATCGGTGAAGCCGTCCACGGGCATGAAGCGCCGGACGGCCGCTAGACGTTCTTCAACAGGATCTCCGTCAATGGTGAGGACCTCTTCGCCCCGCAGGAGGCCGCTCTGAGGCGTGGCCGCATCAACAAACATGCGCCCGTCAAACAACACGAAGCGGAAGGGCAGATAGACCGGGTCGGTTTCCCGCGCCGCCTCAACGCTGGCGGGCAGCTCCGCTTTGGTGTGGTCGCAGCGGATGTCCGCCAACAGGCCGGACAGACCCAGATAGAGCTCGTTTAGATCCGCCCCGTCTTGCGCCGCCGCCTGCATCCTGGTCCAGGCGCGGTCCAGATCAGCGCGCTCGACATAGCGCTCATAGCCCGGATGGATGCGCTCCAACGCCTCGCGTGCGACGGCGAGATCTTCCAGCGCTTCTTCAGCGGTGAAATCGGCAGGCTGGACGGCGAGCGCCAAGGCGGCGGCGAATGCGAGCATGTCGGAACCCCTCATCTTCGACCGACAGCGACGGTCCCTGATCAATACGCGCCAAGCGCGCCCAGAGATCATGGACGGAAGATGAAATTCCGGGACCTTTTTTGTGGATTTGAACGAGGGCGCGCTAGGCGTCGCGTTTTTCCATGAAATAGCCCAGGCAATCGGCCCGGATCGCGGCTTCGCTCATGGTCAGCATGGCCGGCGTCGCCGTGCGGGTGAGGATGACGCGGTCGCCGTCGATGCGGAAGAAGCGTTCGGTGACGTCATTACGGTCATCGTCATAGACCGTCATCACCTGCCGCCCGGTGAGCCGGCGTGCGAAGGTGGAGCCTTCCGGCCGCTCGAAGAAATTCCAATTCTCCAGCTTCGGCGGCAATTCCAGATCGGCACTCGCCCCATGCTCGAAGGCGAAGCTGGCGTCGGGCGCGATCTCGATCCGGCCGGTGACTTCATAGACGGTGAGATCCAGGTCCGGGGCGCCGCGGAAATGATCAAGATGCAGCGCCGCCATCACCAGGTTGAACGCCGCCTCTTCGCCATCCACCTCGC
>CAZAGE010000004.1:0-104188 GCA_964484345.1 uncultured Oceanicaulis sp.
CCTACGGGAAACGCGGTTTCAATGTCAGCTTCGATGCCAAGCGCAGGGTTTGCCATGCCTTCTGCGAGCTGCGCCAAGACCTCGCCATCTTGCATCACGAGCACCGATAGAGCTGGAGCTCCTGCAGCGAGGCGCTCCTCGCTCACGATGCGTTCTACAGTCGTTTCAAGTGTCTCGCCCACGGCTTTGGTTGAAGCAGACATCGACAGCAGCGCGGAAGCGGTCAGGGCGGCGATACTGCGCACTGGTTTCGAGGGGCGGCTGAACGGGCTGCTCTGCTTCACTGGGACCCCTTCCTGCAGCAGTCTTAAGACGCGAATACGAATGTTAGGTGCGGCTTCGATTCTCAATTTCTTGTGTGTTCAAGGGCAACCGCTGAGTCGATGCTGTCGCCCCAATGCCTCAGTGGGAAATCACAACCTAACACATACTAGATACGGCTCTCGGCGGAAGTCGATATCCCCATCAGCGCTGTATACTAAGCTACGCTGCCGTTGGTCGGCTCAACATCTCAGAAATGCGCGGAACGGCCATGTCGCCGCGGATCAAACGCGTATAAAGCGCTATATGGTCGGCGTCATATATGATGCGGTTCCGCGATGGCACGCCCCAGCTATCAAGAAGCGCATTGGCAAGACGGAACGGAGTGGTTTCGTCACGGCGGCCGAGGTAGGCGAGGATACGATCTGCATGGATACTGGGGGAGTCCGGTGGGTCCAGAAGGGGGCGCATTTGGGCCAGAAGCTCATCGGTCCATCCGGCGTCAAAGACCGCCGCACCCATGCCTAGGCGTTCAGAAAGATCGCCTCGGACTACAACATTATCCACATGTCCGGAGCCGGCGCCGATGAAGGCCATGTCGGGACGCATGGCCTTAGGCCAGCCCGCAGAATGACCGACGATCTGCTGAGTGACGAGCCCGCCGAGACTCACTCCGCCAACCCCAACTCGAGGAGAACCTTGGTCGCGGGCCCAGGCAATGATCTGAGCTGTCTCCTGCACCTGACTTGAAAACAGCTCGTAGATGGAGACCGGCGCACGGGCAAGGTACGGCTCACCGCTGAAATGACCGGGAAGTTCGCGGCGTCCGTGCCAGGGTGACTCCGGCAGCACCACTCTGACGCCCTGAGCTGCGAGACGCCTTGCTAGGTAGTCCTCCTCGGGCCAGTAAGGGATCAGATCGTAGACCATGCCTAGCCCGCTGCCGTAGATGAGTGTGGGCGCGGTTGCTGACCCCTCAGCCGGCTCGTAGACCCGGGCCGTGACGCAATCGTTGTTGGTAAACCTAGAAGGCGAGGAAAAGCGGATCAGATACTCCGGCCCAGAAGGACCTGGAACCGGGGTGGACCGTTCGACCTTGTCTGGCATTGGTGGCGCCGCGTAGAGTGAGGCGGGGTTTTCAAGCCAGGGCTGAGCGGCTTCTAGCGCCGCTTGTGGCTCGGGGACAGCGAACCCGGTGGGCGCAAAAGAGGCCTCATTCCACAGAAACCGGAAAAGCATACCTGGCTTGATCGCCGCTGCGGATAAGCGCCGGTGCTCCTGTTCAAGCGTGACAAGCGCTGCCGGGTCGCGTTCGCCTCCATGCCATAGAGCTTCTTCGAAACGCGCCTTCACCGGCTTCAACCGGGCGCGCCGCTGAACAAGCTCGGCCAGGGCTTTTTCAGTTGGACGGCTTAGCCTCTTCCGTGCAGCCTCCGTGACGCCCAGGGCATCGAGAAATCCATCCGGCTTTGGATGTACAAACGCCAAAGCGCGTGCACGCGCCATCCGGAATTCGCGCGGTAACATCGCCATCTTGACGCGATCAAACCACCCCGTCGTCATGACCCAACCGAACGGCCCTTTGAGCAGTCGATGGACGGGGGAAGTCTTAAGCGTTTCAACGGTCACGCCTGGGCCCTTTGATCGATTGACTGCGTTGGGTGGTTTCGACAAGCCTCTGAACAACGCCGGAGAGATGAAACGCGAATGTTCGGTGCCCGCAGGATAACCGCTCTATGTCCTGGACCGACCACGCGCGTGCCAGAGCCTCGATGGGTTTGGGCGGACACATAACGTCGTACTCCCCTAACACGATGCGAATGCGTTCGGGCTGGGTCTTGGGAGCCCCCAAAAGTCGTGGCGTGATCAAGCGCATGGCGGCCTCGACCGTTGAATCTGCGATGCCTTGCGCGCGAGCTGCTCGAAAGATGCCTGCGCCAATTGGTGTTTTCCAAAGAGTTTCAAACGGGTCGACCGCGGGGATCAACATGTAGAGAAAATCAAGCTTTGCCAGTATGGCGAGTTGCGCGGCGACATTGCCGCCGAGGCTGATCCCGCCGGCAAACAAACGCGTGTATCCATGGTTCCGCAGACTAAACGTAAGGGCGGCAGCGTCTTGAGCGGCTTGCGCAAAACCGCGGACAAGTCGCGGAATATCGCCACTGAGGAGGTACTGTCCACTATAGGCCGCCTCTTCTGGGCTGCGCTGCATGTGATACGGTAGGCACAGCGCAACTACGTCGACCCCAGCGTTTAAAAATGGCTTGGCGATCAGCTTTTCTGCCGCGAACGAAGTTGCGAAACCGCCATGGAGCATCAGGGCTGCACACGTGCTGGGCCTAGGTCCGCATCGCCATCGGACCGCATGCACCATATCGTTTCTTGCATCACCGCTGGGGGCTGGACTGTGGAAGGTGATCCTGTCGTCCCAAACGTCAGCTTCCACATTGAGAGCTGCCGGCGCGGGGGGCGTGTGAATTCCCCAGGGCTCTGCGGATTCAAACTCCATTAAATCGCAGGGATGCCAAGAAACCGGTGCCTGGTCTCGTAGCGAGATTATCCAACCATTGATGCGATCAACAGCCCCATGCAGACCAAACATAGTAACAGCCTCCAGCCGTGTGTTACGCGCTACGCCCCGTGCCTCTAGCTTGCTATGCGCGACTGGGGTTATGACCAGGTGCCAAAGGGCCAGACGCTGAAGCGCCGCAAAAGTGAGTCACGGTTAACAGCTCAAACAGAGCTGCAACGCTTTTAAACGCGTAAGATGCGCGGGCGTTGAAGGCGGACGGAACCAAAGTCTAGCTCGCCGTCGAGCTAGACTAGAAGTTCGGTAACATCATGGCGAAACGATGCCTACCAGTCGCCGATCACCATGTTTCCGTAGGTTGCGCAGACCTGCGTGCTGTCACAATCATGCCTCTACGTATCCTTTGAGCATTTTAATTGCTTCCGCGGCCATTTGGTCTGCCGATAACGGCAGCCCAACTTCATCAACAAGCCATCGGTGAGCCAAGGAATCTGCTGTATCGACTAGGAGAGCGGATTTAAGCCAAGCCTCCTCGGTATGTGGATCAAGCGCAAGCGCCACTAGGGTCACTATCTTGTCACGCAATGCCTCGACACGGGCTCGCTGTGCAGTTGAGATCGGCACTTCGCTCGACAAAGCGCGATGCAGGCGCGGATTATCACTGTGAAGTCGAATGAAGCCGATTACTAGGACCTCAACGACCCGGTCCGGCGCGATCAGGCCTTTAATCTCGCCTGCAGCGTCCGCTAACAACGCTTCCGCAGCCTCTAAGTGGTGGTCGATGATCACGTCTATAATGGCGTGCTTGTTTGGGAAGTACTCATAGACTGATCCGACGGAAACACCGGCGCGGACTGCGATAGCGTTGGTGTTGAGCGCGGGCCATCCGGCTTCCGCCAGAATCCGAGTAGCCGCCTCAATGATAGTATCGACAGTAGCCTTTGACCGCGCCTGCCTCGCTATTCTCACGGGGTTTTTCCTCGCCTTCTTACCCTTGGATCTCGCCATCGCTAATCCGAGTTTCAGAATTCGAATACTTGTTCAATAAATCGATTATGATCAGCTTTGACAATACGCTCTCATGGACCGGCTACAAGGACATACTCGATGCGGAATTTGGGCTTGTGCTGTCTATGGACCCGCGCGAACTCTGGCGAGAGGTTCGCCGCCATAAGGTACGCATCGATGAGTGGGCGGCAGATCGCCCCGCTAAGGGAACGCTCATCCTGGTCCATGGCGGTGGCGGGAATGGGCGCATTCTCGCGCCGCTCGCCGAACCAATGGCCCGCGATGGCTGGCGAGTCCTTGCGCCGGACCTGCCCGGCTATGGCCTGACTAGACCCGCCCGGCGATATAGTGGCGAGTATTCCGAGTGGGTGGCCGTACTGGCTGAGATTGCTGATGCCGAACCGGACCCGGTCTTGATGATGGGCTTTTCGATGGGGGGGCTCACGGCCTTTCTGGCCGCCCAGCAAAGCGCCAAGGTTTGTGGTGTGGTCGCTACAACTCTACTCGACCTTTCCGAGCCAAGCGTCTTTGTTCAGGCAGCACGGTGGCCATGGCTAGGCCGCCTCAGCCTATTCAGCATGACGGTGATGCCATGGGTGTTCGACCGCTTGTTCATGCCCTTGTCGCTTGCCACTCCGTTGGCTGCCATGAGCAGCAACAGGCGCATGCAAGGCTATTTCCGCACCGATCCTCTTATTGGTGCGAGCTGGAAATCGGCGCGGTTCTTCAGAACGGTTCACCAGTATTATGTTCAGAGCTGGAAGCTCGATTGCCCACTCTTACTAGTCCATCCTGGCGCCGATGAATGGACACCGGCCGAGCTGAGCCTTTCGGTTTTTGAGAAAGTCGCGGCAGACAAACGCTATTACGAACTGAGCAACGGGTCTCATCTACCTGTCGAGCGCCCCGCCTTTGACGAACTCTTGGCGCAAACGAAGACATTCCTAAACGAGATCGTGAATCTCTACAGTCCCGCAAATCCGCACTAAGCCCTCGATGGCATTCGATGCCCGAAAGCTAGAGCTTATGCGTGAATTCCCACCGCCTGATTGCGGCAAGGTGCTCCCGTTCAGGTTTTTGCGCACCCGTCATCCATAATAAGTCTGGGCATTTGTCAAGCTTTGTAAGAAAGCTGATGATATGCAGTGGGGTTTGAGAATTGTTACAGGCTAGGAATGGCGGGCGATTATTAACCGGCTTTTTCCAAAGCCCGCTTTAATGCAGTCGCGCGAACCGCGTCCAAATCGAGCTAACAGCGTCAACGCACCGGACTCACGTACCCTGGTGGTTTCACTGTTACAATAGAGCATTCAATGCTGTTGAGCACGTCTTCGGCTGTGTTGCCGATGATGAAACCCGGCACCCCTGTCCGCGCGATCGTGCCCATGACAAGTATGTCAGCCTGGAAGGCGGCGACTTCTGACGGTATTTTCTGGCGGGGGTCGCCGCGCACGAGGCGAGACTCGAGCTGGATCTCGGAAAGATCTAGCTTGGCCAAGCCTCGACGCGCTTCGCGCAGAAAGCGTTCCAAGGCCGCGCGGTGATGGCCTCGAATCTCGTCAAGATAGCGATCAACATCGCCCTTTTCATTGGACCAAAGGCGTACTAGCCCTTCTCCAGGCGCTTCCCAGACGTGAAGGATATGGAGTTCGGCGCCAAAGAGCGCCGCTATGCGCGCGGCCTTTTCAAGAATGCTGAAATTGAGCGCCGCTTGGGTCTTGGGCTGGTCTGCGGTGAGCGGATCGACGTCTACCGCTGCGAGTATGGTTTGCGGGGTCTGCTGAAGATTGGAGCGGATCAGCCAGACCGGACTTGGGCATTTGCGCAGCAAGTGTTGATCGGTACTCGCGAAGAAGACGCCGCGTGGCCCGGTAAGCTCTTCAGCTGCCTTAAGAACCAGGCCAGCTTTCTGCTTGATCGCAAGGCGAATGATCTCAAGAAAGGGTTTTCCCAATCGGGTGATAAGGGGGACAGGCTGGTCAAGCCCGGCGCCTTCGCACGCCTCGCTGAGACGCTGTTTCAGCTCCTCTTCAAGCCGCGCTTTAGCGGATTTACTGCTGATGCCCATAACTTTCGCCAACGCCTTTAAGTCAGCCGGAGGCTCTTCAACCGCCATTGCGATCAACGGCGCCCGCATCATACGACAGACACGGGCGGCGCGTTTCAAAAGCGCTTCATCGGAGCCGTCAGCACGGCAGACCGCGAGAATAGGGCCCCCCAACGGCGATTGGCGCGTGATATCTTCGCTCATGGGCTCAACTCCTTTTGACCGGTCGGGTCTGTGATGAGGTCAGTTGCGGGCGATTGCTCCTCGAGCACCCAGTCCGCCGCCTGAACCGCCGCGTCCCGGAACGGCAGCAGCACAAGATCGGCGCCCGCGGCCTGCAGCGGCGCGATCGCATCCTCGCGATGGGCCGCAACGGCGATCCGGCCAGTGAAGCCAAGATCGCGCAGGTGGCGGATCAGCGAGCGCCTCGTGTCGTCATGGGTGATGCCGGTGTCATGTTCAGGCACTGCGGAAATCGCCCATTGGACACCGTCCAGAGGCAGGTGCGCGACGGCTTCCGGGTCGGTCGCGTCGCCGAAGAGGGCATTAACGCCACGGGCCTTCGCGTAGCGCACCGAGCCCGGGCTGAAGTCAACGCCGAGTACTCGCCTGCCTGCCGATTGCAACGCTTCGGCGACGGCCAGACCATAGCGGCCGAGGCCGAATACAATTACGTCATATCCCTGCGCGGCCTGGCTCTCGCCATTTTCCTCTGTCGCGATGCGCTTGCGTTCGAAGACGCCCAGCAGCGGGCGGAGCCGCTCGTAGAGCGGGTGGGAGTAGGTGATCATATAGGTTGAAGCCGCGATCGTGATCAGTCCGACCAGCGTGACCAGTCCGAGTGCGCCTTCGCCGACATGGCCGAGTGCGACGCCCATGGCCATAAAGATCAGGGAGAACTCGCTGATCTGGGCGACGGTGAGCCCAGCGAGAAAGCCCGTACGCTTGCGGTAGCCCATTGCGCCCATGATCGCGAGCACGATGAGCGGATTGCCGACCAGAACGAAGGCGGAGAAGACCAATGCTGGCCCGACACTCGCGCCGAGCATGGACAGGTCAAGCGCCGCGCCAAGGGCGATGAAGAAAAATAGCAGCAGGAAATCGCGCAGCGAGGCCAGGCGGGCGGCGATCGCTTCGCGGAACGGGGTGGAGGCGAGCGAAACGCCGGCGAGGAGCCCGCCCAGCTCCTTGCCGAAGCCGAGATAATGTCCCAGCGCGGCCAGCAGCGCGGCCCATCCAATGGCGAAGGACAGCAACAATTCAGGCGCGCGAGACAGCCGTTCGACCAACGGATCGGCGATGAAGTGAATGAAAATTCCTACCCCGATCAACATCAGCGCGCCGTATGCGAACACGCGCGTGATGTCGCCGATCGCACCGTCGCCGCCCGCGCCGACGCTGAGCGCGGACAAGACGATCATCGCTAGAACTACAACCAGGTCCTGGACGATGAGAAAGCCCAGCGCGATCCGCCCGTGCAGGGAATCGATCTCGCGCTTGTCCGAGAGCAGCTTCACGATGATGATGGTGGAGGAAAAGGTCAGCGCCACCGCCACATAAAGGCTTGTGATGACGTCCAGTCCGAGCGCGACGCCGATCAGAAATCCGAAAACCGTCGTGAACGCGACCTGGCCAAGGCCTGTGGTGAGCGCTACGGGGCCGAGCGTGCGCACCAGTTTCAAGTCTAGCTTCAGCCCTACCAGGAAGAGCAGAACAGCGATGCCGAGTTCGGCGAGGAGGTCGATATGCTCGTCGGACCGAGCGATCCCGAGAACAGACGGCCCGGCGAGTATGCCGACAGCGATGAAGCTGACGATGAGCGGTTGACGCAGCATGAGGCCGAGAAACCCTACTGCAGCGGCCAACACGAGCAGTGAAGCGACCTCGTAGAAAAGATATCCCGCGATGGTTTCCGTCATGCGCTGGCGCTTTCTGGCTTCGGTCTCAAAAAGACGGTGCGGACGAGCCGCTTTTCCAGCTCCAAGATGACCATCACGGTTAGACCGACGACGATCACCTGAAGGCCCTCGCCAAGGCTGAGTGGGCGGGTCCCGAAGAAGCTCTCCATAAAGGGCGCGTAGGTGAAGAGAAACTGGAGCGCCGTCACCGCCGTCACGGCGATCAGCACGGGCCGTGTGCCGAGGACGCCGCGCAGCGTCATCGATGAACCGTGGAGGTAGCGCACGGAGAACAAGTAGAAGATCTCCATCACGACGAGCGTGTTGACCGCGATGGTGCGCGCTTCTTCAACACTTGCGCCTTGGGCCTGAGCCCAGGCGAACTTTCCGAAAATGCCCGCGCAGAACAACGCTGAAACGAAGCCGACGCGCCAGATCACAAAACGTGAAAGGATGGCTTCACCCGGCGGGCGCGGGGGCCGGCGCATGACCCCGGGCTCAGACGGCTCAAAGGCCAGCGTCATGGCCAGCACGACGGAGCTGACCATATTGACCCAGAGTATCTGAACCGGGGTGATGGGCAGGGTTAGACCCAGGAGGATGGCGGCGACCAGGCTGAGGCTTTCACCGCCATTGACCGGCAACAGGAAGATGATCGCCTTTTTCAAATTGTCGTAGACGGTTCGGCCGGCTTTCACCGCGGCGGCGATGGTCGCGAAATTATCATCGGCGAGCACGATTTCAGCGGCTTCCTTGGCGGCTTCCGACCCGGTCAAGCCCATGGCGACGCCGATATCGGCCCGTTTTAGCGCCGGCGCGTCATTGACGCCGTCTCCGGTCATGGCGACGACCTGGCCCTGCGCCTGCAGAGCTTTGACAAGGCGCAGCTTGTGCTCCGGGCTCATACGGGCGAACACGTCCGTCTGAACCGCCAAACCGCGCAGCGCCTCATCGTCAACGCCTTCGACATCAACGCCCTGCAGGACGCGGTCGGTGCGCTCAAGACCCAGTTCACGCGCGATGGCGCCGGCCGTTCCAGCATGATCGCCGGTTATCATTTTCACGCTTATGCCGGCCGCCCGGCACTCGGCGACCGCCGACACCGCCTCTTCGCGGGGCGGATCGACCAGCCCGACCAGCCCGACCAGCGTCAAATCGCCGTCCACATCGCCGAAATCGAGGACGGTTTGGTCGCGCTCGCCGGATTTGACGGCGATGGCGAGCACGCGGCGACCTCGAGCGGCGATCGCTTCGGCGCTGGACCGCCAATAATCCCCATCGAGAGCCACAACGCCGCCGGCTTCAGCGACTTGCGTCCTGCACATCTCGATGATGCGCTCCGGCGCGCCTTTCACATAAATGCCCGCCGCGCCCTCATGATCATGGTGCAGGCTGGCCATGAAGCGGTGTTGCGCATCAAAGGGGATCGCGTCGGTCTGTGGATGGCTGCGCCGTTCTGCATCCGGATCCAGTCCGGCTTTCGCAGCCAGAGTGAGCAACGCCCCCTCCATGGGATCACCGACAACTGTCCAGTCTTCCCCCCGGCGGACAAGCTCGGCTTCGCTGCAAAGCAAAGCAGCCCGGGACAGTGAAGCGAGCAACGGGTAATCCCCGGGGGCGATATCTCTTCCGTTCAAACGAAACCCGCCGCGCGGGGCGTATCCCGCGCCTGAGACCTCGAAGAGCCGCTCGGCGGTCGCGACGGCGGCCACCGTCATCTCATTACGGGTCAGCGTGCCGGTCTTGTCCGAACAGATCACTGAGACCGAGCCCAGCGCCTCAATCGCAGGAAGCCGCCGCACGATGGCGGAGCCGCGCGCCATGCCTTGCACGCCGATCGCCAGCGTCACGGTCAGGATCGCCGGCAAGCCCTCGGGAATGGCCGCCACGGACAGGCCGACCACCGCCATGAACAGCTCGGTGAAACCATAACCGCCGACGGTGAGCCCGACAGCCAGGATCAACGCGCTGGCGGCTAGGATGAAGCCTGTAAGCCAGCGCGAGAAGACCGCCATCTGCCGTGTAAGAGGCGTTTGAACGCGCTGGACGTCCTTGATGAGGTGACTGATGCGTCCAAGCTCGGTCTGCCGGCCAGTGCCGACGACCACGCCGCGACCTTGCCCAGATGTGACCAGCGTGCCGCTGAACGCCATGCATTGGCGGTCTCCGAGCGCTGATATCTCTGGAACAGGCGCAATGGATTTTTCAACTGGGACGGATTCGCCGGTCAGCACCGCTTCTTGAATGCGAAGGCCCCCGCGCGCCTCAATCAGCCGCAGATCGGCGGCGACTCGGTCGCCGGGTTCCAAAAGGACGATGTCGCCCGGGACGACGGCTTCACCCGCCACCGAAATTCGCCGTGAGTCGCGCAACACGCTGGCTTTGGGCGCCAGCATATTCTTGATGGCGGCAAGAGCGGCTTCTGCCTTGCCCTCCTGAATGAAGCCGATCACTGCATTGACGAGGATTACAGCGAGGATCACGCCGGTGTCGATCCAGTGGCCCAGTAGAGCGGTGACGCCGGCCGCCGCCAGCAGCACATAGATCAGCAGGCTGTGAAACTGCGAAAAAAACCGGACGAGTGCGCCGCGTGGCTTGGGTTCGGGAAGCCGGTTGGTACCGTATTTGTCGAGGCGGTCTTCAGCTTCATCGGCGCTGAGCCCTGTCGTGCGATCGCTTTGTAGCGTCGAGACAACGCGGTCAGCGTCAGCGCTGTGCCAAAGAGGTCTGTCGGCTTTGAGGCCCGCCGGTGCTTTCATGGATTAAACCCAAAGTCTACGCAGGAGCATCAAGCGTCACCGCTATGGTCAGGCGCTGAGATCCGCTTAGCGGCTTAAACCGTAGGTTAGCCTTGATCAAGGTCTAATCAGAAGCCTCCTCTTGACCCATGCGGCCTAGTGTCCGCTTAGCGCTTCGTGACCCGACGACGCGCTATTAAGACCTTTCGGGACAATAAGGGTGTGCAAAATCGGAGTTCGCTTGACGCCTAACCGCGCGCCTCCATGCGACGGCGACCTTCCGCATCGGCGACTCTCAACGCCCAGAACACGGTCTCAGGTGTTGCATCGATCGGCTCGTTATGGATCGTCTCGCCCGGCGCGCAGGCGCCTTCGGCGGCCTGCATCAGCGCCTCATCGCTCGCATCCGCCAGCCCGATCTGGGCCAAGGTGACCGGTAGCCCGACATCCAGGCAGAACTCATAGACTTCGTCCACGCGTTCGGCGGGTTGATCGGAGAGGAACACGCCGGCGAGCACTCCGATCGCCACTTTCTCGCCGTGCCAATAGCTGTGCGTCTCCTCAAGCCGGGTCAGACCGTTATGGATCGCGTGACAGGCCGCCAATCCGCCAGATTCAAAGCCGAGGCCTGATAGAAGCGTATTGGCCTCCACCACATGCTCAAGGGCGGGAGTCACGACGTCCAGTTCAGCGGCGGTTCTTGCGAGCCGGCCATACGCCATCAAGGTCTCGTAGCATAGCCGGCCGAGCGCGAAGGCGCTCATGGTTCCAGGCCGGCCGGTCATGTTCGCCGCGCCCTTGATCCGGCAGCTCTCCGCTTCAAACCAGGTCGCCAGCGCATCGCCCATTCCCGCGACCAGGAAACGGACCGGCGCCTTGGCGCAAACCGCCGTGTCCACAAGAACCACGTCGGGGTTTTTCGGAAGAATAAGATAGCGTTCGAACGCGCCGTCTTCGGTATAGATCACCGAGAGGGCGGAGCAGGGCGCGTCGGTGGAGGCGATCGTCGGCGCGATCAGGACCGGGCGGGCCAGTGCGTGCGCGACGGCTTTGGCCGTGTCCAGCGTCTTGCCGCCTCCCACCCCGACGATGACGTCTGCGTCGCCATCGCGGGCCGCTTCGACGACGCGGTCAATCTCGGCCTGGCTGCATTCGCCTCCGAAACGCAAGATCAGCGGCTCGCGGTCCTCAAATTCGGCGCTGATGGCGTCGTGCAAGGAGTCGTCCACATGGG
Organism: uncultured Oceanicaulis sp.; assembly: GCA_964484345.1. Lineage (GTDB taxonomy): Bacteria > Pseudomonadota > Alphaproteobacteria > Caulobacterales > Maricaulaceae > Oceanicaulis. The sequence goes on from CAZAGE010000004.1 coordinate 11,717, forward strand.
GATCGATCAACACCAGGGGCTTGGCGCCGAGCCGGTGCGCCTCCTCGCCAAGTTGATCCAGCGCATGCGCGCCTTGCACATAGCGGCCCGGGAAAATCGCGGTGGTCAGCATCATCGCCTCCTTTAGGTCAACGCATATGAACGTATCGCCCTGGGGCTGGTTCGATCGATTTGACGCCCTTGGCCGGAGCGCCCATGGACGGCGCGCGTGTCGCCTCGACGCCTCCCTGTTCGGCGAGCCAATCGCCCCAGGCGGTCCACCAGGACCCGTTTTGTTCGCGAACCCTGTCGCGCCAGGCGTCCGGGCTTTGATAAAGCGCCTCTGGGTCGCGCGTTGCGATGCGATAGCTGCGCCCGGCATGACCGGGTTCGGAGACGATCCCGGCGTTGTGGCCGCCGGAGGTAAGCACGAAGGTCATCGGAGCTGACGTGAAGAGGTGGAGCTTGTAAACCGAGCGCCAGGGCGCGATGTGGTCTTTCTCTGTCCCCACGAGGAAGATCGGCGCGGTGATGTCGGACAGCGCCACCACGCGCCCGTCCACGGCGAAGCGACCGGCGGTCAGGCGGTTTTCCAGGAAGAGACTGCGCAGATATTGCGAGTGCATGCGGGCGGGCATGCGTGTTCGATCCGAATTCCAGACCGCGAGATCGAACGGCGCGTCGCGCTCGCCGAGCCAGTATTCACGCGCGGATTTGGAGAACACCAGCTCGTCGGCGCGCAGCAAGGTGAAGGCGCCTGACATTTGGTCGCCCTCCAGCACGCCCTGATCCCACATCATGTCTTCCAGATAGGCGATCTGCGGCTCGTCGACGAACAGCATCAACTCGCCGGCTTCGGCGAAGTCGACCTGGGCGGCGAGCAGGCTGAGGGAGGCCAGTCGATCGTCGCCTTCGCGGGCCATAACCGCGGCGGCGATCGTCAAGAGCGTGCCGCCGAGGCAATAGCCGCAGGCGTGGACCTTCTCGTCCGGGACGACGTCGCCGACCACGTCCAGCGCAGCCATGACGCCTTTCAGCCTGTAATCGTCAAGGGAGAGGGCGCTGTCTTCCGGTCCCGGGTTGATCCACGAGATCATGAAGACTGTGAAGCCGCGTTCGATCAGCCAGCGCACAAGAGAGTTATGCTCTGACAAATCAAGGATATAGTATTTCATGATCCACGCCGGTACGATCAGGATCGGCTCGGCGCGCACTTCATCGGTGGTGGGCGCGTACTGGATGAGCTCCATGATTTCGTTGCGAAAAATCACTTCGCCCGGTGTTGTGGCGAGCGTGCTTCCCACGGCTTCGGCTGAGAGCCGTGCATCGTCATCGCCGCGCGCGAACCTGGTTGCGTCTTCAAGAAGATTGTGCGCGCCAGCGACGAGGTTGGCTCCGCCCGTCTGCAGCGTCCGCTGAGCAATGACCGGATTCGACCAGGGTGCATTCGCCGGACAAGCGGCGTCGAGCGCCAGATCGGCCATGAACGCGACCCGGTCCGCATCCCGCTTGCGCATGCCGCGGATCGGCCGGGTTGCGGCCCGCCACCAGTCGTCCGCCGCCGCCCAGGCTTGCGCATACATGTCATAAGGCGGCATGCGCCAGCTCGGATCTTTGAAACGTGGGTCTTCAAAGACTTGCTCAAAGGGGGGAGAGGGATTTCCCCCAAGCGCACTTGCCGACATGTAAGCGGTCAGAGCGCTTGCGTCTTTGACCGCTTTTTCTCCAAGGTCGAGCCAACGACCCGGCGAGATCGCGAGATGAGCCGCCCAATCCCACCACGGTTCCAGGATGGCGGACGGCGCCAAGCCTTGGGTCAGCCGCGCGGCAGCCGCCCGTGCCGCGCGGTCCATGGTGGTGTGGCCGGAGCCGGTCGGGGAGGGTCCGTTCTGAGCCTGCGCCTCCGGGGCGTTCTGGGTCGATGAGGTTGAAGTCATGACCCACGATGGCGTCATGAAAGCCGGCCGCTCAAGTCCGTGGTAATACTGAGCGGCGAAATGCCTCGGCCCCTCAGCCCGGCTGAACGCCGTCACGGTCTGCGGCTTTCAACCAGACCAGTTCCGCCACCGAACTGCATCCGGTCTTCTCGAAGATGCGCGCGCGATAATGCTCGACCGTTCGCGGGCTCAAGCCGAGTTTTCGGGCGACGACTTTATTCGCCGCGCCGCTCGTGAGCGAGTTGAAGACTTCGGTCTCACGTTGGGTCAGACGGGCGAGATTGCCTCTCGCCTGTGCGCGGACCTGCGCTGATTGGGCGAGCCTTCGGGCGTGATCGAAGCCATCATCGATTGCATTGAAAAGCGTCTGCTGCGCCCAAGGTTTGCGAACGAAATCGACCGCGCCCGCCTTCATCGCGGAGAGCGCCGTGTCGACATCGGCGTAGGCGGTGATCATGACCACGGCCAAAGCCGGAAAGCGAACCTGCAGCATCGGCAGAGCCGCCAGGCCGCTGGTTCCCGGCATGCGGTTGTCAAGCAATACGCAGCCGACCGTCGTTTCAGGCAGACTCTCACAGAGCGCCTCAACGCTCGGAAATGTCTCGACTGGTCGGCCATGGGCGTCGAACAGGGCGACGAGTGAGGCGAGGACGCTTTCGTCGTCGTCGACGATGTAAAGGCCCGGCTCATTGGTGCAGGTCATGGCCTAACTCCGGATCGGAAGCTTTACGAGAAAGCGAGCCCCGCCTTCATCGGCCCGGCCCGCTTCAATGGTGCCGCCATGCACTTGGATGATGCGGCGGGTCACGGACAGACCGAGCCCGGCGCCATTGCGCCGATGGGTGACGAAGGACTCAAAGATATCTTCAGTGAGATTGTCCGGCACGCCTGGACCGGTGTCGCTGACGGTCAGGTGAATGTGATCGCCCGCGGCTTGTGTGGTCACCGTGATCTGTTTGTCCTCCGACATTCGAACCGCCTCAAGCGCGTTGCGAACCAGATTGCTCACCACCTGCTGGAGCTGGATGCGATCAACGTCCATGATCGGCAGGTCCGGATCGAAACGGCACTCGATGACGCATCCGAGGCGATCGGCGGTCGTCTTGAACGAATCCACGGCTTCGCTGATCACGGTATTGGCTTCAGTCGGCGCTTTCTCGGCAGCCTCATGGCGAACGAGGCGGTTGAGCCTGACCACGATCACGCCGCAGTCTGAAATCATCCGCCGCGCCGAGGTCATTAACGCATGGATTTCTTCTTTGTCGCCGCCGCGGTCCAGTGTCGCTATCGCCGCATCGACATAATTGCCCGCGGCGGTAAGAGGTTGATTTGTTTCGTGGGCGATGGAGGCGGCCATTTCTCCCAACGCGCTGGCGCGTGTCGCGTCTTCTAAAGCGGCGCGCAGCCCGTCAATCCGCGCTTTCTCTGCGGCCTGTCTTGTTTGGTCACGAATGATGACGACGAAGCGTAGCTCAGAACCGAGATCCAAATCCCGGGCTCTTAGTCCGATGGGAAATGTGGATCCATTCGCATGCTTCGCGGTCGCGACGACATCCTGGGCGCCGCTCTCGGTGCCTTTTTCTAACGCCTTGATTGTTGAAAACCCAGGTGCAAAGAGTGAGAAGTGAGCGCCGACAAGGTCCTCTATTTGGCGTCCAAACAGCCTTTCGACAGCGTGGTTGCCGCCCGTCATGAAGCCTTCAGCATTCACCATGATTACAGCGTCCGGGATCGCCTCGAGAACGGCGTGGAGTTCGTCGGCGCGCGCGCGCTCGCGTATTTGAGACGCCCGATCATCGACCATTAGCGCGATGATCCGGATGAGCGCCAAAACATCGTCCGTCAGGCGCGGCGGCTCGGCGTGCGGCGGTCCGGATAGAATGACGGCCCCGATCAACCGGCTATCCGAAACGATCAACGGCGTGACCCATTGTTTGGATTCGCCGTCGGCCGTCGGTAAGGCGGTGAAGCGTGGCCGCCCCTGTCCCATTTGAGCCCGGACTGCTGGCTCGATCTCCCCGGTGGCCCTTGAGGGCTTGGCGAAGGTGTCGATTTGCGCGGTCCAGCCCGGCGATAGGGCTTCGACGACTGCGAGCAACGGCGACAACGCTGCCTCAAGATCGGCGTCATTCGCAAACGCGGCGAGCGCCTGTTGAATGGCCTCAGCCCAATCCGCTCCCGATATCCTTGATACATCCAAGCTGGGGTACTCACCAGAAGACGACGCGAACACTCAGCTGAGACCTTCAGCCGACTCTGGTGAAAGGATACCAGAAAGGACGCCTTCAGGGGGAAATCCTCACCCTTTCTGATGCGTCGCTGTGTCGCGCAATCTGTTCAGGCGCGCGCTCAGGTCGTTGATGCATACGCAGTCACTATGATTGGATCGCCCGCAGCCCCAGCCAAAGGATAGCCCTCATGTTTGAGACGGGGTGTCAGCTTTCGAAGCGCCGGAACCTCCGCTAGCCGTGATTTGTCCCATGCGTCTGAACTCGTCGAGATAGTCTTGCATGGCGGTTTGAGCGGCGCGTGCTGCAGCCTGACCGGCTTCCGCAGGATTGCGACAACAGGCCAGGTCCTCATAGTACTCACGATACCGGTCCGCCCTCCGAGCGGCGAACCTTGCCGCTTCAGCGCCAAAGGATATCGAATTCTCCCACATCGTGGCGCCGGCCTGTGCAACAGCGTCCTGCGCTGAGGCGCCAGCGTTCAATGCTTCATGTGCAGCATCTTGATCGCCCTTCCGGTCGGTTTTCGACGCCGGTTTCTTCGGTGATGCGGCGCCGGCGTCACCTGGGGCAGTCTGAGCATTCTGGGCCATGGTCAGTCCTTCCTAATCCAACACACGTCCTTGCACTTCGGAACGTCAGTTAAGTCAGGCATTAGACGGGCCTGGTTTCTAGTCCGCAAAAATACGGGCGCGCCAACGCGCTCTTCGCGCGGGCAGGGTCTGTTTGATAGGGGACGCTTCATGCGATCATGGCCCCATGGGGTGAGACCATCGACCCAGACTGTCGTGTATACTCAGGTTCACAGCGAACGCACCCGAACTCCGTCTGTCGCGGCATAGATGGCGGCCCTTCCTTTCGGAGGTGAAATGAAGAAGAGCTTACCCATCATTGCATCCATCATGCTCGCGGCGTGTCACGCGTGGGAGCACGACGTTGAGCGTGGCGGTTTCAGCTTCTCCAAATACAGGTTTGATGAAGGCGCAGGCGTCCATGTCGGCGTCCTTGCTGAAGAAACTACCGCCGACGGCTTCATTTGCGCAGAGGGTGAGTGGGTGCATTTCAGGAGCGATTGGTCACTTGAGCTCTGCCGTCTGGCGGCCGGCTATCAATTCGGCGCCATTGAACTGGCCGCTGACGCTTGGGTGAGGCCGCGCGAGGACCGCCTCATCGTCGCGTTTGAGGAAGACACGCCTTGCGGCGATTTCATATGTCGCGGCACCGGCGGCTCGAAAGGCGCCCAGACCGTGTTCGATTGGAATGGTCGGCTGATCGAATTCTTCCCGGCAGGCGACACGGAAATCAGCGGCGTGCCGTGTCGCGCCTCGCTCACCGCCATCGTCCAACTCCACCCCGATGGGCGGCTGAAGCGCTGTGTGACCGCCGACGCGGTTACGATCCGCGGGCGCGTATACGCAACGGGCGAATTGGTCGAACTGGACGCGGCCGGCCAGCCCCAATGAGGTCTGGCCCGCCGCCAAAGCGTCCTTAGGCAGCGTGGAAGACCGACGTATGCCGCCGCAGCCTCACCGAGGCGGGCTACGGCTTGAACGGTCTGCGCCGTATTCGAACAATGCGCGTCGTTTGCGCACGCGCTGAGATGCAGCCTAGAAAGGACGCTGGAATGTCCAGACGACTCAGTCAGCTCAAAGGTTGGCCCCACCTCGCCGTCGCCAGCTTCGGGCGAAGTCGACCGTGAAATCGGAGGTCGTTCGCCATTCGGCTTTCTTGCCCTTGCCTCGCAATGAGGCTTTGGCCAAAGCGGGGGGAGCTGACGCGCTTGAGACGCGGTGATTTCCGGACCGAGAAAGCTGTGTGCTGCTGCTTAGCGATGTCGAAGGCAGAGACTTGGACCTGGTTTGCATGTGCCCGCGCTGTCCGGCAGTGATTTATGGCTAAAGACTATGGCTGGCGACCCCGGCAGGATTTGAACCTGCGGCCTGCTGCTTAGGAGGCAGCTGCTCTATCCAGCTGAGCTACGGGGTCATCCAGCATCCGTTGCTACGATATTTATGCTGGTCCGAAAACCATCCGCACGTCAGAGCCCAAGCAATCGGATTGCACAGGCATGCACTCCGCCACACTTATAATCACGTGATTTCCGCACGGTTCGGAACACGGTTCGGACGCCGAAATTCGAACCATTGTGAAATCCAAGCACAAGAATCTTTTCGCTTATTCAGGTCTTGACCCTGAGCTTAGGAATCCGGCGCTCTATCCGACTGAGCTACGGGGACGCGCTGATAGCCTTTCTGATCGATTGACCCATAGCTGGCAAGGAGAGCTGCGCCGCGCGCTGCGACCGACCCGGCTGGAGACAGGCGGCTGTCACCCAGCCACATGCTTTAGGGGAGTTTAAACGCTCTTCGACACTTTGACACTTCGCCTGCCGTCGCCGGCGGGTAGGAAAGCTGGGAGTGGAAGATCCCAAATGTTTGATTATGAACGTATTTTCGATACAGTTCCGGATCTTCTCTGCGTCACCGATGAGACGGGATGTTTTCTGCGCGTCAACAAAGCCTGGGAAGAGATTCTGGGCTGGTCGCGCGAGGAGGTCGAGGGCCGCACCTACGCCTATTTCGTCCATCCCAACGATATCTTGGGCACGGATGAAATCACCGAAGGGCTTGAAGACGGGCAGAACCAATTCGTCTTCACCAACCGGTTTCGCGCCAAGGACGGCCGCTATCTGAACATTGAGTGGACCTCGGCCGCCAAGCAGCATGACGGCCAGGTTTTCAGCGTCGGACGCAACATCACCGAGGACAAGGCGACGGTGCGTCAGCTGGAGGACATTCTGCTGGCGACCAATGCGGGGACCTGGCGCTGGAATGTCGTCACCGGCGAAGCCCATTTCAACGAGCGCTGGGCGGAGATCATCGGAACCACGCTCGAAGACTTGGGGCCGACCTCCTACGAAACCTGGGCCTCCAATAGCCATCCTGAAGACATGGTGAAGAATAAGGAGGCTCTGGACGCGCATTTCCGCGGTGAAACGGCGTTTTACGAAACCGAGTCACGCATGCGCCACAAGGACGGCCATTGGGTCTGGGTGCTCCAGCTGGGCCGGGTCGTCAGCTGGACGCCGGGCGGTGAGCCGGAATGGATGTCCGGCACCCATATTGAGATCACAGAGCGCAAAGAAGCCGAGCAGATGATGCGCGATGCGCGCATCGCCGCCGAGGAGGCCAATCAGGCCAAGTCCCGCTTTCTGGCGAATATGAGCCATGAAATCCGCACGCCGCTGAATGGTGTTCTGGGCATGGCGCAGCTGTTGTCGCTGTCTGACCTGGACGCCAAGCAGCGCAAATATCTCCAAACGCTGCAGCAATCGGGCGCTTCCTTGCTCAGCGTCATCGAAGATGTGCTCGACGTCTCCAAGATCGAGGCGGAGGCGATGACCCTGGTCAACGCGCCGTTTGCCCTGAGCGATTTGATTGAAACGGCGGTCAGCGCGATTTCCGGCATCGCCATGGAAAAAGACCTGGAGCTGGACGTGATGGTGTCGCCCGCCATGCCCAAACATGTGCTCGGCGATCAATCGCGCATGCGCCAAATTCTGCTCAACATGTTGGGTAATGCGGTGAAGTTCACCGAGACAGGCGGCGTGCGCGTCGAAGCGCGCTGGCGCAATGACCGGTTCAAGGTCGATGTGATCGACACCGGGTGCGGGGTTCCGCCGGAGGCGCGCGGCCGAATCTTCGACCGCTTCCGCCAGGCCTCCGAAGGCCTCGCCCGCAGCGCGGAAGGCAGCGGTCTGGGCTTGTCGATCAGCCGCGAGATCGCGCGCCTGGCCGGCGGTGATGTCATCTTGGTGGACCCGCAACCGGTCAAGGGCGCACACTTTCGCATGGAGGTGGCGCTGAAGTCCGCGGACGATGGCGAGGCGGTCGAGGTCGACTTTGACCGGGTGGACACGTCAGAGCCTGACCTATCGGCCCTGCGGCTGCTGGTGGTCGAAGACAATGACATCAGCCGCAACCTCACCTGCACCTATCTCAGCGACCTCGGCGCGGAGATCGTAGAGGCGGAAGATGGGTGTTTTGCGCTCGAGGCGATCGAGAAAGAGCCGGCTTTCGACGTGATCATTCTGGACCTGCACATGCCGCGGCTGTCGGGTCTGGAAGTGTTGCAGGCGTTAAACGCCAACGCGGCCAAGTTGGGCGGCGTGCCCCCGGTGATGATCATGTCCGCGGACGTTGCGACCCATGTGCGCGAAACCCTGTTCCTGAACGGAGCGGCGAGCTTTTTGAGTAAACCGGTCCAGCTGGCCGGTCTGGCTGATGAGATCGTGCGCCTCGCGCGCGGGCGGCTTGTGAGCGAGGTTCCGCCAGCGAGCGCCCTTTGCGCCTAATGATGAGCGACCGCCTTCGGGCTTTGTTTATCCCAGGCGATAGGATCTCGGGGTCTGGCCCGCCCAGCGCTTGAACGCGCGGGTGAAGCCGCTTTGCTCGGAAAATCCGGTCAGAAAGGCGATCTCCGCCAGGCTGTAATCGGTCTCCTTCAAGAGCTGCTGCGCCAAGTCCTGGCGCGCCCGATCCACCAGGCTTTGGAAGGAGTGGCCCTCGTCGGCCAGCCGGCGTTGCAGCGTGCGCGCGCTCATGCCCAGACTTGAAGCGATGTCCGACAAGCCAGGCACGCCTTCACTCAGCGCCTTGGCGACGGTGATCCGCACGCGTTGCTCCAACCCGGTGTCGTCGGCGAGCGCGGCGAGCTCTTCTTCCAGATGACGGTCAAAAAACTGAGCGATGGTGGCGTCGCCCAGCGTGTTGGGCGCATTCAGCATCGCGTCGCTGACCAGCAGCGCGTCGCGCTCGGTTTCAAAATGCACCGGGCAGCCGAAATGGGCTTCATAGGCTTCAACGGGCCCGCGCGGGGCGTGCTTGAAGAAGATGGCGTCCGGCTTGAACTGGACGGTGCTGACCTGATTGCTGATCTCGCGCACCGCGGAAATGCTGGCCTCATTGGAGAGCTGCATCCCGCGGCTGCCGTCGCCCTCTTTCAAGAGCTTGTAAAAGGCGCCGCCGTTAGTGGGCTCCAGCTCATAGACCTCGACGCTGGACAGGACGCGGGCATAGCGCTCGGCGCGATTGTAAGAGCCACGCAAATTTGGCGCGGACTTCCAGGCGAGCCCGAAGGCGCCGTATTCATCGCTTTGCATGGAGGCTCCGATGCGCAGCGGCAGGGTCAACCCGTCCGGATCGCGCGCCTCAAGATCGGCGAAGAACTGATAATATGCCGGCGAGGAGACCATCTGAGACGGATCAATCGGGCCGTCCGGGTCCAGGCCCAGGCCTTCGACCAGGTCGCGCGTTTCAACGCCGGGCGTGGCCTGGCTGACGACCTTGTAGACGTATAGCGACGTGATCTGCCCCATGGATACGCAAAGTAGCGGGCTGGTACGGCCTGACCAGAGGGTTCGCAGTCTGGACGGCGAACGCCTGGGCGCTGCAAGGCGCGCCCAGGCTAAAGCTTAGGCCCAAGATCAGGCTCACGAGCAGCTTGATCAGGGTGGAGATAAGGATGCCCATCAGACCTGACCGGGTTGGATCAGGGCGACGCCAGCGACCAGATAGATCCCGGCGGTGGCGACGCTCCCGAAGGTGCGGATGTGGTTCAGGCGGGTCCAGCGGCGGCCATAGACTTCCCAGTAGGCGGCCCCTTCCTCGCTGGTCGGATCGAGCGCTGCGAGGCGGTTATTCATCGGCACGTTGCCCGCGAGGGTCATCAGAAAGACGCTCGGCACGAAGACCACGGCGGCCAGCAGAAGGGCGAATAGCGGCAGGCCGGTCAGCGAGCCCCAAGCGTAGACCGCCAGTCCGATCGACAGCACCGGGATCAGCAGGATGCCGATCACGAATTGGGTGCCGATCACCGTCTTGTTGATTTGCTGCATGGCTTCGATGCCTGCCGCCGGTTCTGCGCGAACAAGCGCCTTCATGATGAAGTCGGAGAAGGCCCAAAAGATGCCGCCGACAATCGCGCTCCAGAGCGCGAGGAAGAGGATGGCGAAGAGGATCCAGTCATACGTCATGATCGTGTTCCTTAAATGAGGGGAGGAAAGCTGGCCGCCGCGCTTTCGGGGTCGCCGAACGCGCAGCGGCTGCCGAGATCAGGCGGCTTTGTTCCACACGCCGGCCGCCGCCATGTCGCGGGCGTAGTCGGCGAAGTCTTTCGGCGGACGGCCGAGCGCACGCTGCACCCCATCGGAGAGCTTTGAGTTGCGGCCATCGAGCACGGTCGCGAACAGATAATCGAGCAGCCAGGCGACGTCCTTCGGCGCGCCGGACTGGGCGATCACGTCGACAAAGACCGTGTGGGGGATGTCCTCATAGGCGATGGGGCGACCGATGGCGTCGGACAGGTCCGAGGCGATATCGGCCATGGTCATGAGGCGTGGACCGGTGACTTCGTAGATTTCTTCATTGTGACCGTCTTCGGTCAGGGCCAGGACCGCGACCTCCGCAATGTCATCGACATCGACAAACGGCTCCAGCGTGTCGCCGGCGGGCAGGGTGATCGCGCCTTTCATCACCATGTCGATGAAGGCGCCTTCAGAGAAATTCTGGTTAAACCAGCTGGCGCGCACGATGGTCCATTCCAGGCCCGAGGCCTGAACGATGCGCTCGCAGGCTTGCGCCTCTTCTTCGCCGCGGCCGGACAACAAGACCAGGCGCTTGACGCCAGCGGCTTTGGCCTTGCGGCAAAAGGCTTCGATGGCGTCCGCCGCGCCGGGAATGGCGAGGTCTGGGGCGTAGGTGACATAGGCCGCCGTCACGCCGTCCAGGCTGGCGTCCCAGCTTTTCTCATTGTCCCAGTCAAAGAACGGGACGTTCGACCGCGAACCGACGCGCACGGTGCGGCCTTTGGCTTTGAGGCCTTCAACAACCCGGCGGCCGGTCTTGCCGGTGCCGCCGAGGACGAGAGTGAGGTCTTGGGTTTGCATGGGCTTGCTCCGTGTTGGTGTTGCAAGCTCATGGGTAAGGGAGGGGCGCTAGGCGCTCTTGCCCTCAGGCGACAGAGTTTTGGCTCATCACGCCAATGCGCGCGGGGTGCGCGCCTTAACGCACGAACATCGTGGAGACAGCGCTCAGCGCTTGATCGAGGATGTCGGCGTCAGACTGTCGCGCCAAGGCGTCCGCGCCCGAGCCTGAGGAGAACGCGAGCAGGACGGGATCACCCGTGTATTTGTAGAGGTTCAGCCAGCCCGCCAGCTGACCATGCTGCTCACCCATATAGCCGAAGGCGTCGATATCGGCGGGCCAGAAGGCCTGCTCGAATTTCAGATACACCTTGTCGAGCAGGCCCATGCCCAGCCTTGTGATCGCGGCTTGTTTCGCGTCGGGCAAGGGCGCGGAGAAGGCGATGTCGCCCGCTTTCAAGACCCCCAGCGGCGCTGTGATCAAAAGGCGGTCGAAGGCAAGGCTTTCCCCGCCGGCGGTGTCGACGCTGACGCCGCCCGCCGTCCAGTCGACGCGCGCGACCGGGGTTTCCAGGCGCACGTCAAAATCGCCGCCCAGCGCAGGCAGGATTTGATCATAGCCGCCGGGAAAGATGACTTCATCGCCGGGATAGCTGTCGGAGAAGTCCAGCGCGTCTTGCGCCAAAGCGTCATAATCGGCGGCGAAGCCCCATTCATAATCGAGGAAGCGCCGAAACTTGCGCGGCAAGAAGAGATAGCGGCGCCGGCGGCCCGTGGCGTCGAAAATGCGGATATCCGACCAGGGGGTCACGACGCGCTGCGCCCCGACCTCGTCCGCCAGCTGGGTCAACGGATTGCCGTCCACCCCGTGGATCCAGCTCGCGCCCAGATCCAGGCCATGGCCCAAAGAGCGGTCGGTCCAAACCCGGCCGCCGATCCGGCCGCGCGCCTCCAACACCGTGACGGCATGACCGGTTTGGCTGAGCGCCTGGGCGGCGGTCAGGCCGGCGACCCCGGCCCCGATCACGCCAACCGATCCCGCTCCGAGTGCGGCGATCTCCGCAGCGGCGCGACGGCCGGACAGGTAAGCGCCGTGCACGGTTGAGGGCTTGTCAGGCTCCGTCGCTTCGCCGGCGAAAAACAGCCGGTCGCCGACCGGTTCGGCGAGCGCGAGGCGGTCCTGGCGGCTCGATCCTCGGGCCGGGAAGGAATAGCTGCCCTTCGCCCAGCGGTCCTGCCGCCAGCGGGTGATCAAGGCGCCGGTCAAGGGCGACAGCGTTTCGCTCCGCCGCGCATGCGCGCCACCGGGCAGCGCCAAAGACGCGGCGGCGGCGGCGGAGGTGTTAAGCATATGGCGGCGGTCAATCATGGCGTGGTTCCGCATCTTTCCGGGCACTTTGCCATGGCGAAGACGAAGCTCCCAGGACATCGAGGCGCGAACGCACCGTGTCGCGATCAAACGCTTTTTTCGGGCGCAACCCTCTGCGGCATTTTTGCGTGATCAGCCCTTTGGTGATCGCTTGCCCCGTTTGGGTGCAGGAAGCGCAGCTACGGCGCGCAATGGTTCATGAAGCGGTAACCAAATTGCCGGCTGAATACATAAACTGAACGCACCCACCCTAGGGTGCGGTGTCGAAGGCTTCGAGGCGTTTTCCATGACCGATACAGCTGCGGCGGACATCATCAAGCGGCGTTTCCTCGCCAGCTACGGCGTGGCGCTGTTCTTTTTGGTGGCGGTGTCTTTGGGCGCCCATATTTACATCGACCGCACGCTCGTGGTTGAGCGCCAGGCGGCGCAGACGGTCAATCAGAGCGGCGCCCAACGCATGTTGAGCCAGCGCACCTTGGCGCTCAGCCAATCGCTAAGCCAGGCGGACGGGCGCGAGCCGGAACGCATTGAGCGTCTCGCGATCACCTTGAACCGGTTTCAGGCGGCGCACACTCAGCTGCGAACTTATGCGCAATCGCATCCGATGAGCCCGGCGCTGACGAGCCAGTTCACGGCGCTGTTTTCCGGGCCGGAGGGCCTGGACGCTCAGATGGCGGCCTTCGTCGCGCTGGCCGAGCCCGCCGTCGAGCGGGCGCTGACGCCGGCGGAGTTGAACGCCCTTGAGGCGATGGCGTATGGCGCGCTCTTTAGCAGCCTTGATGAGGCCGTGACCTTATTCCAATCCGATGCAGAAGCCGGTCTTGCGGCCATCGCCGCCGCACACATGATCCAGCTTCTGGTGATCATCGTGGTGCTGGTGGGCGAGGCGCTGTTCATCTTCTGGCCGCTGACGCACAAGCTGCTCGCCGCCATGGCGGTGGAGATCAAGGCGCGCCAGCAGGCCGAAGACGCTCTGCGGGTCGAGGCGTCCCTCGACGCCTCGAAACAGCGCTTTGTCTCGTTGATTGAGACCGATTTTCTCAAACCCCTTGACCGGGTCTCCGAGCATCTTGAGACCATGAAGAGCGGCGACCGCGCCGCCTGGCCGGGCCTGCGCGCGCAGGCCAGCCGTGAGGTGGAACAAACCCGCAAACGCGTCAGCGCGATGGTCGACTTCTTTGAAGACTGGCGGCGAAACACCAGTGCGGACCACAACGAGACTCAGAGCGACGAGGCTGGGCCCGGCACCCGCCCGCAAGAGTCGCGCGACGCCGCCTAACAGTGGCTCCTCGAATGATCGAGGCCGCCAGCATTTACTCCGCTGGCGCGCTCCAGCCTTCAATCGCGGCGCGCACGGCGGCGAGGTCGACGATCTTGAAATTCTGGCCGCCACTGTCTTCCGCATCGTCCTGGGCGAGAAAAACGCCCTCAGGATAGCCGGGCAAGGGTAGGGCATGCACCTCGATGCCGTCGGTCTCCGTGGTGCGGTCAATCTCGCCGCCGCTGATTTCAAAGCGGGCGACCAGGGCTGCGGTCTCCAGATCGAACACGGCGTAGGCGTTGTCGCCCTGGCTGGAGACCACCAGCAGGTCGCGGTGCGCCTCGCTGGGCCAGAGGGCGACGCCTTCCGCGTCGGCGACCAAGGCGCGATTGTCGATCGGCGCGAACATCTCTCGGGAATCGCCGGTGCCGGGATCGGCGCTGAAGCGCCACACGCCGACATTTTCTTCGGCCATGTAAACGAGACCTGTGCGATCATCGACGGCGCAGCCTTCGGTGATCGTGCCCAGGGTGAAGCGGCGCACTTCTGTGGCGGTCATGGCGCCGTCTTCAAAGCCCAGACGCAGCTGACTGAAGCGGCCGGTGTCGTCTTCGGTGAAGAAAACGTCCACGCCCGCCTCATGGGACCATAGGCAAAGCCCGTACGGATCGTCGAAATAGTGCGGCAGGAAACCGCCGGGCGCGGCCTCGACCTCGCCGGTGTCCGGATCAATGAAGAAGACCATCAGGCCCAGGCGCGTGCGGTCGGTGGCCACGGCGATGTCCACCGTGCGCTCACCGGCCGTAAAGCCGTAGCGCACATCGATATTATTGACCCGGCCGACATCGAGATATTGCAGCGTCTCGCCGCCAAGATCGTAGACATAAAGCCCGGACTGCTTGTCAGTGCCCAGAATGCGGCTTTGCGCGGGGTCGCTGGCGCGCCAGAAACCCGGATCATCCGCCGCATCTCCGGCGCCGGCGACCGAGGCGGTCTCCGCGCTGGCCGGCACGGCCACCGGCGCCAGGCCGACCGGCGCGGACTGGCAGGCGGTGAGGGCGGCAAGCGCGGTGGCGGCGGTCAGGGCGACGATCGGACGCATTTGAATCTCCAAGCCTAATCTCGGCGCTAGTTTGGCCCGCAAGGCTTAGTCCTGGCAAGGAATTTCCGGGAGTGTCACCAAAGCATTACTCAACTGTCGCGAGAGCGAAACGTTAACGTCACAGCGCCGTCGCACCGCTTACCCATAAGGCCAGTCGGGCCTTCGCAGCCTCGCGCTGTGAGGGGGACTCACTTTGCCTGATCATCTAGCGGGGGACGCCATGAAGCGCCTGACCACTCTTCTGACTGCAACCAGCGCCGCTGCGCTGCTGGCTGCGGCTGCTCAAGCCGGTGAAGTCACCGGCCGCATCACCGAATCCACCGGCCAGGTGGGCCTGGAAGGCGCGATCATCCGGATCGTGGAAACCGGCCAGACCGTGGCGTCCGGCCGCGACGGCAGCTTCCGCTTCGCCTTTGTGCCGGCGGGCGAATACACCGTTGAGGTCAGCTATCTCGGCGCCGACGCGCAGACCCGCGAGCTGGTGCTGGCGAGCGACGCGTCCACGGCGGATCTGAACTTCTCGCTCGGCGGCGATGTCGCGGTCACCGACAACATTCTGGTGGTCGGCCAGCGCGGTCAGCTGACCAGCGCTCTGAACCGCCAGCGCGCCGCCGACGGCCTGGTTTCGGTGCTGTCCGCGGACGCCATCGACCGCCTGCCGGATGAAAACGTCGCTGAAGCCGCCCGCCGCATCGCCGGCGTCAACGTGCTGAACGACCAGGGCGAAGGCCGCTTCGTCTCGGTGCGCGGCATCGACCCGAACCTGAACACCACCACGATCAACGGCGTGCGCATCCCGTCTCCGGAAGCCGACAATCGCCAGGTTCCGCTCGACGTGATCGACAGCGACGTGCTGTCCTCAATCGTGATCTCCAAGTCGCTGACCCCGGACATGCCGGGCGACACCATTGGCGGCAATATCGAGATTGAAACCCTGTCCGGCCTCGACCAGGACAATCGCCTGCTGCAATTTTCGCTGCGCGGCATCTATGCCGACATCGTGGAAGACTGGGGCCATCGCGGCTCGCTGACCTTCGCGGACCAGTTCATGGACGGCCGCCTGGGCGTGGCGCTGTCAATCTCCGACCAGGAACGCTCCTTCGGCTCCGACAATGTGGAGGTCGACGGCGGCTGGGAAACCGGCGGCAGCGTGCCGTATCCGGGTGAGTTCGAACTGCGCAATTACGACATCGTCCGCGAGCGCACCTCGGTGGTCTTCAACCTGGACTTTGATGCGAGCGAGAGCACCAATCTTTACCTGCGCACCACCTATTCGGACTTCTCCGACCAGGAATACCGCTCCCGGGTCGAAAACAAGTTTGAAGATCCCGACTTCCTGGCCAACTCCAGCGGCGGCGGGGCCTTCTTCGACGCCTCCACCGGTGATCCCTTCGAAGTGGACCGCGACATCAAGGACCGCCTGGAGACCCAGGAAATCTACGCCATCGCCGTGGGCGGCGAGACTTTCTCCGGCGCCTGGACCTTCGACTACCAGCTGGCTTACGCCTATGCGGAAGAAGCCGAGCCGAACCGTCTCGACACGGATTTCCGCGCCGAGTTCGACACCGGCGTCTTCGGCGTCAACGTCAACGACCGCATCGTTCCGCAGGTCATCTTCGCCGACGCTGGCGCGCAGAACGCCTATTTCGACGCCTCGAACTACGAGTTCAACGGCGCTGAATTCCTCAACGGCAAGGCCACCGACGATGAGTGGTCGCTGGAGTTCAACGCCCAGCGCGAGATGCAGTTCGGCCGCCACTTCGGCTATCTGCAGGGCGGTGTTCAGTATCGCACCCGCGAAAAAGGTTATGACGCGACCACCCTGGTCTATGGCGACTTCGACGATGGTTCGGGCAATGACCTGACGCTGGCCAGCTTTAATTCCACGGTCGACTTCAATCTGGGCGAATTCGGCCCGGCGGCGAACCCGTTCGCCGTGCGCGACTTCTTCAACGCCAATCGCTCCAGCTTCGAGCTGGACGACACCGACACGCTGTTCGCCAGCGCGGCGGATGATTATTCGGCTGAAGAAGACGTTTTCTCCGCCTATCTGATGGGCTCGGTCGATATCGACAGTCTGCGCATTGTCGGCGGTCTGCGTGTGGAAGACACCCAGTTTAACACGACCGGCAATCAGATTGACGAAGATGCTGAAACCGTCACCGCGGTCAGCGCTGATAATGACTACACGGATTGGCTGCCGAGCGTGAACCTGCGCTATGAGGCCAATGACCAGGTCATCCTGCGCGCGGCCTATTACGCCTCGATCTCCCGTCCGAACCTGGCTCAGACGGCGCCGCGCATCGTCATCGACGATGATGATGAGGCCGAAGCCGGCAACCCGAACCTTGAGCGCCAGCAGGCGCACAATTTCGACGCCTCGGTGGAGTACTACCCCAATGACGACGCGGTTCTGTCGGCGGGCGTGTTCTACAAGTCGATCGACAACCTGATCGCCACCTTCGTGGACACCAATCCGGGCACGATCAACGGCGCGGCGATCAATGAACTGACCACCTTCGCCAATATCGACGAGGCCGATCTGTTGGGCTTCGAGATCAACTATCAGCAGGCTCTCACCCAGCTGCCGAGCGTTCTGCGGCACCTGATCGTGGGCGCCAACTACACCTATGTGGACAGCGAAGCCACGCTCAGCGATGGCCGTGACGTGACGCTGCCGCTGCAGTCGGAAAACATCTTCAACCTGATCCTGGGTTATGATGACGGCGATCTGGACCTGCGCGCTGCGGTGTCCTACCGCGACAGCTATATCGATGAGTTCGGCGGCGCCGCGAACGAAGACCGGGTCGTGCTGGAGCACACCCAGCTCGACGTCTCGGCCAAGTATGACGTGACTGACAATCTGCGCCTCTACGCAGACTTCAAGAACGTCTTCGACGAGCCCTTCGTCGCGGCCTTCCGCGACAGCGCCGGCACTCTGAACAGCCAGTATGAAGAGTATGGCTGGCAGACCCAGTTCGGCTTCCGCTACACCTTCGGGAACTAAGCGGACACAGACTGTCAAACCGAAGCCCCCGGGGACGCCTGTCCCTGGGGGTTTTGTTTGGTCTCATAATTGACTTGCTTAAAGCAACTAAATGGACCAGGCTTGGTCCATGACCCGGACCTCGCTCGCCCGCTATCCCTGTCCTCTCGCCCGCGCTGCAGAAACGGTGGGGGATAAGTGGAGCTTGCTGATCCTGCGCGACGCCCTGGCCGGGGTGCGGCGGTTCTCCGACTTCAAGACGCGTCTGGGCGTCTCCACCAACATCCTCACCGAGCGGTTGAACACTCTGGTGGAGGCGGGCGTTTTGAGCCGTCAGCCGACCCGGCCCGGCGTGTCGCGTGTCGATTATGCGCTGACGCAGAAGGGCCTTGATCTGTCGCCGGCGCTGATCGCGCTGTGGCAATGGGGCGAGCGCTGGACGTTCGAGCCTGGCCGGTCGCCGGTCACGGTGCGCACGCGGGACACCCATGAAGCCCTCGCGCCCGTTCAGATCGAAACGACAAGCGGCACGCCCGTTAGTCTCGCCGACCTGGAAATGGCGGCCACCGACGCCGCGCCGAAAATCACCCAAGACTCATACGCCGCGCTCAAAGCGCGCCAAACAGGGAAGAGCTGATGCCCCAAGCCGACTTCATTTTCGATTTCGCCAGCCCGAACGCCTATCTCGCCCACCACGCGGTAAAGGCGATGGAGGCGCGTACCGGCGTCACCTTCCGCTACATCCCCTGCCTGCTGGGCGGGATATTCAAGACCACGGGCAATCAAGCCCCGATGCTCGCCTTCGCCAATATCAAGAACAAGCTCGACTACGACATGCTGGAGTTTCAGCGCTTTCTCGAGGCGCACCAGCTCACAAAGTTCAAGATGAACCCGCACTTCCCGGTCAACACCGTGCTCATTCAACGCGGCGCCTGCGCGCTCGAGGCGGACCAGCCCGACCGGTTGATGGACTATATCGAAGCGGGCCTCAAAGCGCTGTGGGAAGACGAACAAAATCTCGGCGATCCAGACGTCGTCTACGAAGTCTTCAACGCGGCCGGGTTCGACGCCGAGGCCCTGTTCGCCCGCGCGGTCGAGCCGGAGATCAAGCAGCGCCTGATCGACAACACCGCCGCCGCCGTCGAGCGCGGCGCTTTCGGCATTCCGACATTTTATATCGGCGAGGAGATGTTCTTCGGCAAAGAGCGCCTGGGGCAGGTCGAGGCGGAGATTGAAAGGCAAAACGCATGAGCGGCGCCTGTGTGGTCATCGGCGCAGGCGACGCCACCGGCGGCGCCATCGCGAAAGCCTTCGCCAGGGAGGGATTGACCGCTTGCGTGGTGCGCCGGCCCCGCCATCTCGATCAGCTCGAAGGGCTCGCCGACAGCATCCGCGCTGAGGGCGGGAAAGCCGCCGCGTTTGGCGTCGACGCCCGCGAGGAAGAGGAGATGAGCGCGCTCTTCGACACCATCGAAGCCGATATCGGCCCGGTCGAAGTGGCGGTCTTTAATATCGGCGCCAACGTCAATTTCCCGATCGAAGAGACGACCGCGCGCACCTATCGCAAGGTTTGGGAAATGGCGGCTTTTGCGGGCTTCCTCACGGGACGGGAGGCGGCCAAGCGCATGATCGAGCGCGAGCGTGGCTCGATCTTCTTCACCGGCGCCACCGCCGCCCTGCGCGGCGGCAAGGGCTATAGCGCCTTCGCCGGCGCGAAATTCGCCCTACGCGCCCTGTCTCAATCCATGGCGCGGGAACTGGGCCCGAAAAACATCCATGTCGCCCACATCGTTATCGACGGGGCGATCGACACGGAATTCATCGCCCAATTCATCCCCGACATGGACAAGGCGCGCGCCGAAGACGCCGTGCTGTCCCCGGAAGCCATCGCGCAGAACTATGTCTGGCTGCACAAACAACCGCGCTCGGCCTGGACGCAGGAACTCGACCTGCGACCGTGGAAGGAGCATTGGTAGTCCCTTTCGGGCGCATTAAATCGCACTGCGATGAGGTTCGAGCGCTTTTCAAGGCGCGCGGCTTGGCCTACCTGATGGGTATGACGTCGACGCGCCGCATCCTGACCTCGCTCGCCGCCGCCCTGGTGGCGTTGCAAGCCTTGTGGTCGGGCATCGCGGCGACGGCTTATGCGGCAGGCGTGGACGAAGCCCGCTTCATGTGCGCCCAGCTGGCGCTGCCGGCCGAGGCGCGCGCTCAGCTCGCCGAGCTCGCGGCTTTGGTGGATGGGCACGAGGCGCCAGATCCAGCCTTCGATCTCAATGAGTGTCCAAGCTGCTCGCTGGCCAAGACCCCGGCGCTCGCGGCGACTGTCGTCGCCGCGCCGGGCGAGATGCTTCGCTCATCGCACCGCCAGATCGGCCTGTTCGCCGATGCGGTGGGGCATCGCCAAACCACCGGCCCGCCTGTGGGTCTGCGCGCACCACCTGTATCTCTCTGATCCCCTTCGACGGACCTGACCGGTCCGGCTGCGCCGCTACGGCGTCTTTCTGATCAGATTGAACGGATACCTTATGAAATCCCTGCTTCTCGCCGGCGCTGCTGCGCTGGTTTTCGTCCCGCTCGCCGCCGCCAGCGAGGGCGCCGCCGACCATAACAAGCCGCGCTCGACCTGGACCGACGTCATCGTGGTGACCGGCGTCGCCAGTGACGGCGACACCGACGCACTGCTTGTCGATAAGGCGCCCGCCATCGCCGCCGACGCCGCCGGCTTGGTCGCCCGCCTGCCGGGCGCCGCGCTGATCGACAATGGCGGTTTGTCCGGCCAGGTGCAGTATCGCGGCCTGTTCGGACCGCGCGTGGCCACCCGCATTGACGGCCAGGCTTTCGCTTCGGGCGGTCCCAACTTGATGGATCCGCCGCTGCACTATGCTCCGTCGCCCTTGCTGGAGAGCCTGGAAGTGACGCGCGGCCCGGCGCCGGTCAGCCAGGGCCCCGCCCTGACCGCCTCGGTCAACGCCGTGTTCAAGCGCATCGGGTATGCGAGCAGCGCCGAGCCGGAATTCAGCGCCAACCTGACCGCGATCGCGCGCAGCGTGAATGAGAGCTACGCCCTTGGCGGGGTCGCGGGCGTGGCGACCGATCGTCACCGCCTCCAGATCCTCGCTTCCATCGAAGAGGGCGGGGACACCGAAACGCCAGTCGCAACCCTGACCGGCACGGATCATAATCGCTTCGCCTATGGTGTCGGCTATGGCCTGCGCCTCACGGACACGACGGAAATCACCCTCGATTACCGCCGCCAGGAAGTCGATGATACAGGCAATCCGCCTTTCCCGATGGATATCCGCTTCATGGATACCTCGACGACGCGGCTGGGCCTGAGCTCCGAACTGGCGAACTGGGATGTCTCCGTCATGCTCAGCCATGGCCGGGTCGACCATGCGATGAATAATTTCCAGCAGCGCCCGTCGCCCCAGCCGGCGATGATGCGCCAGCGCGAAACCTTCGCCAGCTCGGAAACCTTGATGGCGGAAATCTCCGCCGAGCGCGCCTTGAATGGCGGCATGTTTCGGATTGGCGCGGACACGATGGACACGCGCCATGACGTGACCATCACCAATCCAATGAATGCCAACTTTTTCGTCACGCCCTTCCCGGATATCGAAATGGCCCGCACCGGCGCCTTTGCGGAATGGGAAGGCCCGTTGAGCGGCTTTGAGCTTTATCTCGGCGCCCGCATCGACAGCCATGAGGCTGAGGCCGGCGAGGCGAGATTCGGCCCGGCATTGCCGATGGGCCCTCAAATGCTGGCCGGCGCCTTTGTCGCAGCGGACCGCAGCTGGGATGGGGTGACGGTGGACGGCCTCATCCGCATCGCCCGACCGGTCTCCGACGCGATGACGCTGCGCGCGGCCCTGTCGCGCAAATCCCGCGTCTCCGGCTATGTGGAGCGCTTCGGCTGGCTGCCGATTTCCGCGAGCGGCGGCCTGGCTGACGGCAACATCTATGTCGGCACGCTTGATCTCGATCCGGAAGTCGCCACCGCGCTGGAAGCCGGCTTCGACTACGCTTCGGATCAGGTCTATTTCCGTCCGACCGCCTATGTCAGCTGGATCGATGATTACATTCAGGGCGTACCCGCCGACCCGAACACGCCCGGCGTGGTCGACACGCCGCTGGAGATGGTCTCGGCGATGAATGGCGATCCCACACCGTTGCGCTTCTCCAATGTCGAGGCGCGGCTTTATGGGCTCGACGCTGATTTCGGCGCCGACCTGCCGGGTGATTTCCGGGTCGACGGCGTGGTCTCCTATGTCCGCGGCGAGCGCACCGATATCAGCGATGATCTCTATCGCATTGCGCCCGCCAGCCTGCGTGTCGGGCTGACCTATGAGCAACCGGCCTGGTCAGCCACGCTGGAAACCCTGGCTGTCGCCGAACAGGATGACGTCTCCGCCGCAAACAACGAGATCGAAACTCCGGGCTATGTCCTGCTCAACGCCTTTGGCGATTGGGCGGTCAATGACCAGGTGACGGTCTCTGCGGGGGTGGAGAATATCCTCGACCATCGCTATCGCGAGCATCTGGGCGGGTATAACCGCAATGCGGGTCTCGGCATCCCGGTCGGCGACCGCTTGCCGGGGCCGGGCGCCGGCGCCTGGTTGCGCGTGAATGCCCGCTTCTGATCTATCTGTTTTCAAGCGGCGCGGGCGAGGCTCGCGCCGCCGACCAGCTTTCCAAGGAGCTGACTTATGATCCGCACTCTTTTGACCGCCGCCGCCTTTCTTGTTTCACCCGTGCTCGCCGTTCCGGCCTTCGCCCATGACTATGTCATCGGCGATCTGACCATCGACCATCCCTGGGCGCGGCCCACGGTGACCACGCGCCAGCCCGGCGCTGCCTATTTCACCATCCGCAATGACGGCGACACCGATCAGCGTCTGATCGAGGCGCGGCCCATCGATTTCGCTCAGGCCGCCGAGCTGCACACCCACATCAATGATGACGGCGTCATGCGCATGCGTGTCGTTGAAGGCGGGGTGGTGATCCCGGCGGGGGAAACGATCCAATTCCAGCCCGGCGGCCTGCACGTGATGCTTTTCGGCCTCGAAGCGCCGCTAACCGAGGGTTCGCTGCAATCGTTGACGCTGGTGTTTGAGGATTTAGGCGAGATCGATTTGATCCTGGCGGTCCATCACAATTCCGAGAGCGGGCACGGCGAGCACTAGGCCCGCCTTGCTTAGGGATGGCGTGCAACGCTAAGATTCTTCACCATGAAGTGGGTTATGGCTCTGCTCGCCTTCCTGGCGCTGACCGAAGCTAGCTTGGCGGTCTGCCCGGCTGCGCACGCCCACGCCATGGCTGACAGCGCGCAAACTGCGCTAGACGGCCATCATCACGGCGCCATGTCTTCTGAAGCACTGCAGTCGGAAACACCGGAGTGCCACGGCACGTCCGAGCTGGCCCCGGTTGAGACTGAAGTCTGCACCGAATGCTCCGGCGGCATGTCTTGCGGCGAATGCGCCTTGCTGACGGCGGCCGAAACGCCGTCCTTCGACGCCGCCGCTCCGCCGCTTGCGGATCGCCATAAGGCGTCTCTGGGTGTTGTCGCGCCCGTGCGTCCGCTCGCTTTTGACCCGCCCCCGCCCAAAGCCTGAACCGACTTAACAGTTTATCGGTTCAACTTTGGCAGGGGATACCCATGCTTAGATTTACTGCGGTCGGCGCAGGCCTGTTGGTCTGTGCGGCCGCCGCCGAAGCCCGTCCGGTCTCCTATGAGGGCGGCTGGACGGTGATGGCGGACACCGACCGGGCGTCGACATCGCTCCTGGTCCACTACACGCCCCATTATGAGTGGTCGCTGGGCGCCCGCACCGAATGGATGCGGGATGCTGACCTCCTCTTCACCGGGGTGCAGGCCACTCATCTGGTCCATCGCCGCTTCCGGCCCGACAGCCAGGGCAATCTCTACGCCTATGCCGGCGCGGGGATTGCGCAAGGCCTTGACGGCAATCCGCAAGACGCTGAAGCCGCTGGCTTTCTCGGTGTCATGGCGGATTGGGAAACGCGGCGCTGGTTCGTCAGCTATGAGGCCCGCCTGGCGGATTTCGGCCAGGGCGGTGACGCCTTGCAGGCGGCTCGGGTCGGCGTCGCCCCCTATGTGGGCGATTTTGGCGATCTGCACACCTGGCTGATGCTGGAGGTGGATCAACGCCCCGAGCGCGGCGAGCCCGTCACCGTCACCCCGCTTCTGCGCTTCTTCAAAGGCTCGGCCCTGTTCGAGATCGGCTACACGCCGGCTGACGACGAGCCGTTCGCAAGCTTCATCTACCGTTTCTAAGTCTCAGGGAGAGACATCCATGACTCACATCTTTATCGCCGCCGCTGCGGCTTCGCTTTTCGCTTTCGCTCCGGCTCTGGCTGACGAACACGGCGGGCATGACCATGACGGTCACGCCATGCACACAAGCGATGATGCACCGATGAATGACGACATCGCCGCCGCGCTGGCGGCCGGCGGCTCGCTGGTCTCGGCGGAAGTCAACGGCATGGTTTGCGATTTTTGCGCCACCGCCATGACCCGCACCTTTGGACGCCGCGATGAAGTCGCCGCGGTTCATGTCGATCTCGACACCAAGGTGGTGCAGGTGGTCGTCAAAGCCGGCGAGAGCCTGAGCGACGAGGCGATCCGCGATCTGGTCACCCGGTCCGGCTATGAGACCACGGCGATCCGCCGCGGCGCCGCGGACTGATGCGGCTGGCCGTTCGAGAAACCGCGGCGCCCGCTTTGGCGTTGTTCGCCAGCGCTTCGACGCTGATCTGCTGCGCCTTGCCGGCGCTGCTGGTCACGATCGGGGCGGGCGCGGTGATGGCGGGCCTTGCCTCCAATGTGCCGGGACTGGTCTTCCTGTCCCAGCATAAGGGGTGGGTCTTCACGGCCTCGGCTCTGCTGCTGTCAGCGGCCTGGTATGCCCGCTGGGCGACGCGCAACGCGTCATGCCCGGCGGATCCCGCCAAGGCCAGAGCCTGCAGCAGGATGCGCGCTTTTGGGGGCGTGACCCTTTGGGTCGCAACGCTCCTGTTGGCGGTCGGGGCGTTCTTCGCCTTCTTCGCGGCAGATCTTCTGCTGTAGTCATCGCGCCTGACGGGTGTAAGGTCTTCCCATGCACCCGTCAGGCGTTTTCTGCTTCAGCTCTTTGATCTTTCTCGCGGCTTGCGGTTCGGCGCCGCCCACAGAGACCGCGGCCATAGAGCAGGTGCGCTCAGCGCATTCCGTCACCATTCTTGATGACGCGGGTCAGGCGCAAACCCTTCTCCTGGCCGGGGTCACCGGCCCAGACCTGGACGCCGCCCCAGAGGCGGCCCGGCGCGCAAGAGCCGCGCTCGAGGCTGAGATTGCATCAGCAGTGCTGACTCATCTCCCTGTCGGTGATCGAGACCGCTATGGCCGCATCCCTTCCGTGGTCCGCACGCCGGACGGAGATGATCTGGCGATCACCCTGGTGGAGGCCGGCTGGTTAGTGGTTTGGCCGCGCCTGGGCCAGGACGCTGACTTTGCGGCCCTCTTTGGGGCCGAAGCGCGTGCGCGAGCGGCGGAGGCGGGCGGCTGGGGGGAGGGCGCGTTCGCGGTGCGCGACCCAGATCCGAACGGACTGGCTCAGCAGCTGGACTCCGCGCAGATCGTCGAAGGGCGCGTCGTGTCCACCGGCGCAGCGCGGGACGGGCGCGTTTTCTTGAATTTCGGGTTGGACTGGCGCACCGATTTCACGGCGGTCGCTGACGAGGAAGCGGTCGAGCGCTTCGCCGAGGCGGGTGTCGATTTAGGATCTCTGGAGGGCGCGGTGATCCGGATTCGCGGCTGGCTGTTCGAGCTCAATGGCCCGACGATCGCGCTCAATCATCCCGCCCAGCTTGAAATCGTGGACGCCCCAACTGCATCCACGATTTCGCGCTAAGCGATCCCGATCAGATCATCGGGATCAGGCCGGCTTCTTCAGGGTCGCCCACGGTTTCCGTCAGCGCTTTTTTGAGCTTTGTCAGCGCCTGGTGCTCGATCTGGCGCACGCGCTCTTTGGAGATGCCCAGGCGAACGCCGAGCTTCTCCAGGGTGACGCTGTCTTCACGCAGACGGCGCTCACGGATGATCAGCTGTTCGCGGTCGGTCAGGCGGCCCATGGCTTCGCCGAGCCATTCGGACCGCTTGTTGGTGTCACGCTTATCCATAGCGTTGGCTTCAGGCGAGGGGCGATCGTCCGCCAGAAGGTCCTGCCATTCCCCATCGCCGTCCTCGGTGAAGGGGGCGTTGAGCGAGCGGTCGACGGCAGCGAGGCGGGACGCCATCTGGTCGACATCGTCTTCTCCGACGCGCAGGGCCTGGGCCACATAGGCGCGGTTTTCCGGCGTCAAAGCGCCCGAGCCGACATCTTTGATCAGCGCGCGCAGGCGGCGCAGATTGAAGAAAAGCGATTTTTGCGCGGCGGTCGTGCCAGTGCGCACGATCGACCAGTTGCGCAGGACATAGTCCTGAATGGAGGAGCGGATCCACCAGCTGGCATAGGTGGAAAAGCGCACGCCGCGTTCCGGTTCGAAGCGGGCGGCGGCCTGCATCAAGCCGATATTGCCTTCAGACACCAGGTCCGGAAAGGGCAGGCCGTAATGGCGAAACTTGGCCGCCACAGCGACAACCAGGCGCATATAAGCGGTCGTCAGCTTGTGCAGCGCGCGCTCATCACCCTTCTCCCGCCAGGCGGTCGCCAGACCCAGTTCCTCTTCGCGTTCAAGAAGCGGCGCGTCCATGGCGCGCTTCAGGAAACGACGGTCCGGATCGGCAGTGCGGGTGGGTGAGGTGGCCATGGCGACACTCTCCTGCGGTCAGGGGACGGTTTTGAATTTGTCCTGACTTTTTACGCAGACGCAGCGAAACCGGTTCACACTGTCGCCGTATTATTTCACCGCATGCGGAATACAAAACGCCCCGCCAGGAAATTCCTAGCGGGGCGCTTGGACTTAGCGGCTTTCGCCAAAGCTGAAGAAGGCTTAGGCGGCTTTTTTGGTCAGCGTCTGGGTCAGCATTTCAAGCGCCTTTTCACGGTCGAGCTTCTCGACGGCGGCGACTTCACGGACCATGCGGTCCAGCGCGCTTTCATACAGCTGGCGCTCGGAATAGCTCGGCTCCGACTGGTCTTCCTGTCGGTGCAAGTCGCGCACGACTTCCGCGATGGAGATCAGGTCGCCGGAGTTGATTTTCGCTTCATATTCCTGAGCCCGGCGCGACCACATGGTGCGCTTGATCTTCGGCTTACCCTTCAGGGTGTTCATCGCGTCTTTTAGGATTTTGTCATTCGCCAACGCGCGCATACCGGCGGAGGTCGCTTTCGCGGTCGGCACACGCAGGGTCATTTTGTCCTGCTCAAAGGACACGACATAGACCTCGATATCGAAACCCGCGACGGTTTCTTTCTCCACGCCGGTTACACGGCCAACCCCATGGGCCGGATAAACGATGTGGTCGCCTTTTTTGAAATTCTTGTTGTCGTTGGCGGTCTTTTTGGTCATGGAGGCCCTCTCAAACCAGCGCGCCGGCGTCGGGATGCACACCCGACGAAAACGCTTATTCGCTCTCCCCACAGCTGGGGCGCCAGACACAAATAAAGCGCGCATACACCTAGACCGGACTTCACAAAGACCGATCAGAATTCAGGTGTAAAACGGGCTAGATCAAGGTCGAGACAATTCCCAAACGAGAGCGACTAACGCAATCAGAAGAATGAGAACCTATCACAAAAACTGCATAATTGCAATTTGCTGCACAAGCGAAACCTGTCCGCGTGCGGAACAGGGATAATAGTGCGTTAACCTATTGACGCGTTGGCAAAAAACTAAGCGGACGGAGGATTGGATGAGAAATACTTCTCAAGCTTGCCTTTTTCCGTCTCGAATTTTTCGGCGTCCGCAGGCGGATCTTTTTTAATCGTGATATTGGGCCATTCAGCCGCATATTTAGAATTCAACGCCAGCCACTTGCCATCTGCATCATCCTCGGTGTCCGGGACGATCGCTTCCACCGGGCATTCCGGTTCGCAGACGCCGCAATCGATGCATTCGTCGGGATGAATGACGAGCATATTCTCGCCTTCATAGAAACAATCGACGGGGCAGACCTCGACGCAGTCGGTGAATTTGCAGCGAATGCAGGCGTCGGTGACAATATACGTCATCGCTTTGACAGCTCTCAGGCTTTGCGGAGTAAGACGCTGGATTTGGCCGGGACAGCGGCGTTTGTCAACGCTTTGACGCGCGACTTTCAGCCGCTTGGCGCGCCTCGGCGCGGTCGCGATCGCTGAGCGCGAGGAGCGGTGCGAGCCGGCGCAGCAACGCGTCTTCATGGGCGTCGCGCTCACCATCGGCCAAGGCCACGCTCCACAGATGGGTCATCATGACCATGCGCTGGTCATGGGGCAAAGCTTTGACGATTTTGGTGAAGCGGTGATGATCGACCGCTTGCTCCGCCAAGTCCTCCGCCTGGCTCAGCATGGCTTCAGCGTCAGCCTGGCTCAGCTCAAAGCTCCCGGTCAGGATCTCCATGATCCGGTCATGTTCCACATCCGCATAAACCCCGTCCGTCATCGCGGCTTCCACCATCAAGGCGGCGGTGGCGAGCTCGGCTGACGGCGCGTCGGCGTTTGCGTCCGAACTTTGATTGCCTGAAAACAGGTTTTTCAGCGCTTTGATCATGGATCACCTTTCACCGGTCCCATCACCGGTCTCTTCCAATCGATAGAGGGCCTGCGCCTCAGCGGCGGGGCCGCGCCGTTCGCCGAGCCCTAAGACCTCAAGGCTGACCAGATGCTGCCCGCGCATATAGATCAGCCGATCCCCGGGTCTGACAAGGCCGGAGGGCTTCTTCAGGCGCTCGACACGGCCGGTCCGGTCGATGCGCAGCTTGCCGGATTCAATAAATTGCGTGGCCAGGGCGCGGGATTTGAACAAGCGCGCTCGAAACAGCCAAACATCACAGCGCTGCGCCGTCTCGCTCATGACGACGCCTTGCGAGCTTTTGGCTTGGCTCTGCGCCGGCGGTTCTTCTTCGCAGGGCGGCGCTCTGGCGCAGATTGTAATTCGGCCAGCACGGCGAAGGGCGAATCCGGTTTCGGCCCAGCTTTGGGTTCCGGCTTGGCCTCTGGCTTAAGCGCACGCGAGCGCCCGCCCCATAGCTCCGGCGCCGCCTCGGTCTTGTCCCCGTCCTCGGGTGTGGAGGCTTTTTGCAGGCGGCGATAGCCGAGCGCTTTGAGCACCTGGCGCAGCTCCTCGTTGGAGCAACCCAGCAGGCTGCACATGGCCGCATCAGGCTCAAAGCGGCCCTTGCCATGCTGGGCGCGGCTCTCGCGTATGAGATCAGCCAAGCGCTCCAGCATATCCAGCCGCACCGCACGCGGACCGCACCGCTGGAAGCCCGCCGCAGCGTAATCCGCTTCCGACCGGCCAGGCTTGACGGACACGCTGGTCCGCCCCGGCTCCGGGGTCAGCGCCGCGCTCGCATCGCCGGCTTTGATCGCCCTGAGCAGAGCGTTCATCTGGGCGGCTTTTGGCTTTAGGAGCGCGGGCATGAAAACAGCGTGCTCGCCGATCTGGATACCGGCCTGGCGCAATTGCCTTCGCTCCTGGGTGGACAGATTGGCGAGATCGGCCGCCAGGCTCCGCCGAGGCGCCGCCCCGAAGCTCTCCACCAGGCGATAGGCGACCCCGCGCGCGAGCCCGCTGAGTTTCGAGGCGCCCCGCAGATCGGCTTTCAACGCCAGCAGCGGCTTGAGCGCCTCGCCAGCCTGGTCGGCCACAAAGCGTTCGATCCGCCGTTCGGCGCGGGCTATCGCCTCTGCGGAACCCAGCTCGCCGCCGATCAGCGTGGCGGACGGCGTGAAGGGATCGTCTGCCGCCTTTAGGCGGGCGATGACGCTGTCTTGCCAGCGAATAGACCCGTCAGCCTCAAGGAGCAGCGCCGCGTCCTCCGTCTGGGACAACGCCCCCAGGCGCCGGTTCACCTCCGGGCGTACGGCTTTGAGAGCGGCGTTGGCGACCGCGCGCCGGGCGAGCGGACCACCTTCGCTGACCGCCTCAAAGCGCAGGCCGGACAGCCGGCCCACATGGTGGCCCTCCACAACGACGTCGCCTGCCGCGTCGATGCCGGCCGCCAGGTCGGTTTTTTCGCGCAGCCCGCGCATCAAGGCGCTGGTGCGCCGGTCGATGAAGCGCGCCGTCAGCCGCTCGTGCAAGGCGTCAGAGAGCCGGTCCTCCACCTCGCGGGTGCGCTCCTGCCAATAGGCGGGGTCGCGCGTCCAGTCGCTGCGATGGGAGGCATAGGCCCAGGTGCGCACATGGGTGAGCCGTTGGGCGAGCGTGTCGACTTCGCCTGTGGTTTTGGCCAAGCGCTCCAGCTGAGCCTCCAGCCAGGCGTCCGGCAGATAGCCCGATTTGCCGGTCAAATGGCCAAACAGGGTCTTCACCAGCCGGGTGTGCTCATCCAGCGAGACTTTGCGGAAATCCGGCGTCCGGCAGACATCCCAGAGCCGGGCGAGCCCGGTGCGGCTGGAGACTTTGTCGCGGATTTCCGGATCCTTGGCGGCGAGGTCCAGCACTTCCTCATCCACCGCATATCGCACCCGCTCCAGCACCGGATCGGGGGAGGGCAGGTTGAGGCTGGCCCGCAAGGCGTGAAGGCTGGTCAGATCCAAATCGCTATTGCGCCAAGTCAGGCGGGTCACGGCGTCGAAGCGATGCTCCTCCACCCGCTCGATCGTTTCGGCGTCCAGCGGCCTAGCGTCGGATGTTTCGCCGAAGGTCCCGTCCGTCCGGAACCTGCCTGCGCGGCCAGCGATCTGGCCAATTTCGTGTGGGAAGAGCCGGCGGCGCTTGCGGCCGTCGAACTTGGAGAAGCTGGCGAAGGCGACATGGTCGACATCCATGTTCAAACCCATGCCGATCGCGTCGGTGGCGATCAGGAAGTCGGCTTCGCCGGATTGATAAAGCTCGACCTGCGCATTGCGGGTGCGCGGGCTAAGTGCGCCCATCACCACCGCTGCGCCGCCGCGCTGGCGCCGCACGAGCTCCGCCATGGCGTAGACATCGTCCGCACTAAACGCCACGACGGCCGAGCGCCGCGGCAGCTTGGTGAGCTTCTTCGCGCCGGCATAGCTCAACGTCGAGAAGCGCTCGCGCTCAACGATCTCCGCATCAGGGACCAGGCGCCGGATCAGGCCCGCCATGCTGGCGGCGCCCATGAACATGGTCTCTTCGGTCCCGCGGGAATGCAGCAGGCGGTCGGTGAAGATGTGGCCGCGCTCAGGGTCCGCCGCCAGCTGGATCTCGTCGATCCCGACAAAGGCCGGACGCAAATCCATCGGCATGGCTTCGACCGTGCACAAGAAGTAGCGCGCGGTGGGCGGGACGATTTTTTCTTCCCCGGTGATCAGCGCGGTCAGCGCCGGACCCTTCACCTTGACGACCCGGTCATAAAGCTCGCGTGCAAGCAGGCGCAGGGGAAGGCCCATCACGCCGGAGGCGCGCGCCATCATACGCTCGAGCGCGAGATGGGTCTTGCCGGTATTGGTGGGCCCCAGCACCGCCGTTATGGCGCTGTCGACCGCTGCGCGGGACATGATGGGCTCCGTCCTTCCTCAATCGCCCATTACAGGCCTGTCCTGATTTAGGGCTGAGTCGGGGAAAGTTTAAGGCGTGGCGCAGACTACTCGGCGACGCGCTGATGGCTCACCCTAAGGGCTTGGATGTTGATGTCGCCGATTTGCGTGCTGGCGCGGAAGCGAACCGGCACGTGGACGCCGTCGATCGGCGCCAGCCAGATCGTCACCGGCCGACGGGTTTCCGCTTCTGTCGGACGGTCGCCGTCGTCATACCCGCTAATCGGCTCCAGAAAGGCCTGGCAGCGGGTCGCTTCACCGCGGAAGGCCCGGGTGCGCACCTCGTCCGGGCCGACATTTTCAAAGCGCAGGTCATAGCGGGCCTTGCCGTCAAACACGGGCAAGCGGCCGTTACAAGTCTGACCGTCTTCCTCGAAATTCAGAGCCAGCACGACATTGAGCAAGACGGTGATGGGATCAAGCGCGCCCTGGCGCTCCTCATCACTGGCCGGCGGCTCGCCCATCGATCCAAAGGGCGGGTTCACATCGGGCGAGGCCAGGCCATCGCGGAAATCAATGCCGACCACGCGGCCTTTGTTGCTGGCGAAATTGGTATGCTCGTAACGCCAGGGTTCCAGTCCTTGGCCGTTCACATAGCCGACGGTCGTGGCCTGAATGTCAGTGTCGTCGAACCAGCGCAGCAGTCCCGCACTCTGGAAACTCGCGGCCGCGGAATAATCGTCGGCGCCGATACGAGCATTGACGGTGATATCGGCGACAGACAGGAAAAACACCGATCCGACGTATTCCACATAGAGCTGACCGAAGTCTGTTCCCTGACCAGGTACGTGGTCAGCGCCGTCACCGGCGGCCGGGCTGGCGATGGCCAAGGCTGAGACGAGCGCACACAGGGTGAGGCGAGCTGAAGGCATTGCGGTCTTTCCTGCACAATCGGGCTTGATATGAAACGCCCCTTCGGCTGTCTGCAAGATGAACGCCGGACCCTGCTGCGGCAAGCGCTGCGCTGCAAGATCAGGTGCGCTGGCTGCCGCTTTCGCCTTGACGGGGCGGATCGCCTCCGGTAATTCGCCCGCTCTTGCGCTGCGGGGCTTCGCTCACGCAGGCGCATCCGTTTTGACGAATATTAAGGTGGAAGCCATGTCGCGCCGCTGCGAATTGACGGGTACGGGTCCGGTTGCGGGCAATAACGTGTCCCACGCCAACAACAAGACCAAGCGTCGCTTCCTGCCCAATCTGTGCCAGGTGACCTTGGCGTCTGAAACTCTGGGCCGCTCCTTCAAGCTGCGTATCGCAGCCAAGGCGCTGCGCAGCGTCGACCACACCGGCGGGCTGGACCAGTTCCTGCTCAAGGCTCGGGACGGCGACCTGTCGGCCAACGCGCTGAAGATCAAGCGCGACATCAAGAAAGCCCAGGCCGCCGCTTAAGAGCGACCTCATGGTTTCAATTTGAAAAGCCCGCCGGTATCCGGCGGGCTTTTTTCTTGGCCCGGCCCGCGAAGGTCGATCATTGGCGCTTGAAATTCGCGCGCCTTTAGCTTGGCGGCCCGTACAGATTGAGCGTCCTGTCCTGTGTCCAGAAGCGGCGACAGGGGTTTCGGTCGAAAATTTTGGCGCTTAGGCGATGATTGCGGTATGGTTAGGGCGCGTTCAATGAGGCGCGCAGACTGAGCATCTCTCCCAAGGGGCGACGAGCGACATGCACAGGCCGCTGTCCGGGCTTCGAATTCTGACCATTGAGCAGTATGGGGCCGGTCCTTACGGCACCCAGCTCTTGGCCAGCTTGGGGGCGGAAGTCATCAAGATTGAGAACCCGGCCGCTGGCGGCGACAGCGCGCGCCAGGCCGGACCTCATTTTCTTGGAGATCATGACAGCCAGTATTTTCAGACGTTCAATAAGGGCAAAAAGTCGGTCGCCCTCGACCTGAAAGATAAGGGCGATCACCGCATCTTCGAGCGCCTGGTGGAAAGCGCGGACGCGGTCGCCAATAATCTCCGCGGTGATCTCGCAGCTGAGCTGAAAGTCGACTACGCGGCGCTGGCGCCGATTAAGGCGGAAATTGTCTGCGCGCACCTGTCGGCCTATGGACGGGGCACGCCGCGCGAAGCCTGGCCGGGTTATGACTATCTCGCCCAGGCGGAAGCTGGCTTCATGTCGCTGACGGGGGAGCCGGACGGCCCGCCGGCGCGCTTTGGCTTGTCGGTCGTTGATCTGATGACCGGCACGATGATGGCCACAGGCCTCGTCTCTGCTGTTCTCGGCGCCCGTCAGACGGGCGTGGGCTGCGATATCGACACCTCGCTCCTGGACACGGCGCTGCATCAACTCTCCTATCCGGCGACCTGGTATCTCAATGAGGGTCGCGAGACCGAACGCCTGCAGCGTTCCGCTCATCCCGCCGCGACGCCCAGCCAGCTGTTCAAAACCCAGGACGGCTGGATTTTCGTGATGTGCCAGCTGCCCAAATTCTGGGTGGAGTTCTGCGAGCAGGTCGGGCGGCCGGACCTTTTGTCCAACCCCGACTATGCCGACATGGCCGCGCGCCGAAAGCATCGCGACCAGCTCCAAACCGAGCTGGATTTATTCCTCTCGCTTCAACCCACGGCGGTCTGGATGGAGCGGCTGGGCGGCAAAGTGCCGGTGGCGCCAGTGCATACCTTGTCTGAAGCACTCGAGGCGGAGCACGCCCAGTCTATGGTCGAGGTGGTCGAGCACCCGGAAAAGCCGGAAGGTCTAAAGCTGCTGCGCGAGCCCTTCACCATAAATGGCGAACGTCCCAGCAGCGCCCGCGCGCCCATGCTGGGCGAGCATACGCGCGAAATTCTCGACGAGCTCTTGGATGAGGGCCGCCGCGACAAAGCCGCCGAGTAAGCGGCCGCCAACCCTAATGGTAGAACTCAGGTCGCCGATCGCGGAAGAAGCCCCACGCCGCCCGGTGGCGCGTGAGGAAATCCCGATCAAACTCAGCAGTTAGAACGCCCGTAGCGTCCCGGTCCAAATCTGCGACGATGGCGCCCGTATGGTCGGCGATAAAGCTCGTGCCGTAAAACACCTGACCGTCCTCATCCCCGATCCGGTTGGCGGCGGCGATCGGCATCACGTTTGCGACGGCGTGGCCTTGCATCACGCGGCGCCAGCGCGCTGCGGTGTCCAGGCTGTCGTCATGGGGCTCTGAGCCGATCGCGGTGGGGTAGAGCAGCACCTCCGCGCCCTGAAGCGCCATGGCGCGGGCCGCTTCCGGGAACCACTGGTCCCAGCATATCCCAACGCCGACGCGGCCATGCTGGGTGTCCCAGACCTTGAAGCCGGTATCGCCCGGGCGGAAGTAGAATTTCTCCTGATAGCCCGGCCCGTCTGGGATATGGCTCTTGCGGTAAACGCCCAGCGTCTCGCCGCCGTCGAGCATGACGATCGAATTGTAATACTCCGGCCCGTCCTTCTCATAGATCGAAACGGGGATCGCGACATTGAGGGCCTTGGAGACCGGCTTGAGCGCCATCACGCAGGGATGCTCCAGCGCGGGGTAGGCGTGGGCGAACCATTGTTCATCCTGCGTCTTGCAGAAATAGGGGCCCTGGAAGAGCTCCGGCGGCAGGATGATGGTCGCGCCCTTCGTGGCCGCGTCTTCCACCAGACCGATGACGCTGTCGATATTGGCGGCCATGTCCGCGCCAAACGCGGCTTGCATCACGGCGATGTTGAGCGTCTCGCTCATTGGCGCATGCGCTCCAAGGCTTGGTCGATGAAATCGCCAGGGCCGTCTCCGGTGCGCAAATCCATCGCTGTCGGCCACAACAAGCGCGGCAGGCCGAAATCCGCGTTCCACAGCGCCACGAAGGCGAAGCCGGTCTCCGGCTCCAGCACGATATGGGAGCCATAGCCCGCCAGCGCGCCGCCATGGGCGACCAGCGTGCGGTCATCCCACTCATATATGCGCCAGCCCAACCCATAGGCGGTGTCGTCCACCCGCTGCAGGCGGCGCAGATTGCGCGTCTCGCGCGCGCTGCGGGTCTGGGGTGTGAAGGCGCGATTGATGACATCTTGAGGCAGACCGGACTCAGCGTCGATATGCGCCTGCGCCCAGGCGATCATGTCGTTGAGGCTGACGGACAGGCCGGCCGCTGCGGGCAGGGTGTCATAGTCGGTCGCCGCCCCGCCCAAGCGCCGCAAACGGCCGCGATGGGGCCGCGCCCAGCTTTCCGAGTTGGACAGATGCGCTTCACCGAACCCGGCGTCGTCCAGGCCCAGCGGGTCGAGCAGATAGGTCTCCACCGCCGCCTCGTAGGAGAGGCCGGTGGCGTTCTCGATCAGGCTTTCAACCGCGGCGAAGGCGACATTTTGATAGGTGTAGCACTGGCCCGGCTGGCAGATGAGATCGACATCCGCCAGGCGCGCGCGGACGCGATCGGCGTCCTGACCGGCCTCAATCAGATTGTCGTAGGCGTTCGGCGGCAGGCCCGTCTGATGGCTCACCAGCTCGCGCCAGGTGGGCTGCCGTGCGCCGTTCAGGCGGATCAGGTCGTTCGGTGCGGGTTGATCAAGATCGACCATGCCGCCGGCTTCCAGGGCGGCCAGCAATGTGCCGGTGAAGGTTTTGGTCACCGAGGCGGCGCGAAACAGCGTGTCTTCGGTCACCGCTTCACCCGAGCCCAGCGCGGTTTCCCCGCTGGTGAAGGTGGCGACGACCTCGCCGTTTTCGATGATCGCGGCAGCGAAGCCGACCATGCGCTCATGGTCTGCGACCTGGTCCAAGCGTGTCTCAAAGGTGTCCAGCCAAGCGGGCGGTTGCGCCGAGGTCTGAGCGGGCGTCATTGGCGGCTCAAACCCGTCCGGGTTGGGATCAGGCGACAGGGCCAAAGCAAGCGCGAGCAGCGAAATCAAGGCGGAAGCCTCCTTCAGGCCGGCTGGTGGCAGGTGACGCAATGAAATGCGCCGCCACCGGTAAGGATATGGTTAGCGTCGCTGGCGACAACCGTGTGGTGCTTGAAGGCGCGTTGCAAGGCCCGGACCGCCTCACGCGCATGGCGGTTATAGGCCGGCATCACGACATGGCGCGGTCCGATCACCCAATTCATGTGCGAGGCGGCCGCTGGCCCGCCGTCATGGCCGTCCACGCGCCCGGGCGAGGGGATTTCAATCACCGTCAAACGGCGACCCTGCGCATCGGTGGCTGCGCGCAGGGCGCGGGCGATGTCGGCGAAGACTTTCGCATTGGGATCGTCTGCGCCGTTTGCCGTCTGACAGACCACCACGCCGGGGGCTGCGAAGCGGGCGATATTGTCTACGTGCCCGTCGGTATGGTCCCCTGCCAGGCCTTCATCAAGCCAGATGACCTTGCCGACGCCGAACAGGCGTTCAAGCTCCGCCTCAACTTTTTGCTCAGTCCAGCGCGGATTGCGATTGGGATTAAGCAGGCACTGCCGGGTGGTGAGGACGGTCCCGTCGCCGTCAAACTCCAGCGCGCCGCCTTCGCAAACGAAGGGGGATGCGATGATGTCGGCGCCAGCCTCCGCCGCGATCCGCGCGCCGACGGTCTGGTCGCCGTCGAGCTTATACTTGCCGCCCCAGCCGTTGAAGGTGAGGCGCACGGCCTTCAGGACGCCGTCCTGTTTGACGAAGACCGGGCCGGTGTCGCGCGCCCAGACATCGCCATAGGGCTCCCGCACGATCCGTGCGAGGCGGCCCAGGCGCTGGCGGGCGTCAGCTTCGGCTTCATCGCTGGCGGCGTAGATCACAAGGGGCAGGGGGCGTCCGGACGGGCCCGCGGCCGCGGTCAGGGTCAAAAAGCGGGCGAACTCCGCCCGCGCCGGATTCAAATCCTCTTCCCAAAGATCCGCCGCCGCCGGCCAGCACGTGTGCAAAGCGCTCTGCGGGGCGGTTTCATGGGGCAGGGTGAGCGTCGACGACACCGCGCTATTCACCCGGCGCCTTGGCTTTGATGGCGAGCGCATGGATGCGGGATTTGAGAAGCTCCGCCAGCGCTTGATTGACCAGGCGGTGGCGGGCGACGCGATTCTTACCCGCGAAGGCCTGTGACGTGATCTCAACCGTGAAGTGGCTTTCCCCGCCGT
The DNA here is from genome assembly GCA_964484345.1 of uncultured Oceanicaulis sp. GTDB lineage: Bacteria > Pseudomonadota > Alphaproteobacteria > Caulobacterales > Maricaulaceae > Oceanicaulis. The sequence continues at coordinate 49,180 of CAZAGE010000004.1, forward strand.
CGGGCGCGCCGGCATGACCGGCATGCAGGGCGCTGTCGTCTTTGATGATCAGATGCTCGGGCGCAAACGCCTCGGTCAACGCAGCTTCGATTTTTTCAGCGACTTCTGCCATGGCTTGGCGTCCTTTCATTGCCGGTCAACCCGGCGCACCCCATACTTCCCCGCATGGACCGCGCCTATCGTTATAAGCCGCGCTTTGTGGATATCCGCATCAAGCCGCCCAAGGATGCTCCCGCGTCCAAGGACAAAGTGTGCGAGCATCCCCAGTGCCGGTCCAAGGCCACCGCGCGCTCTCCTAAAAGTGCCAATACGCCCGGCGAATTCTACTGGTTTTGCCAGTCGCATGCGGCTGAGTACAACAAACAGTGGAATTTCTTCGAGGGCATGAGCGAGGACGCCGCGCGCGCCCATCGCGAAGCCGACGCCTACGGCCATCGCCCGACCTGGAATTTCGCTTCCGGCTCTGGCGCGCGCAAGGCGGCCGAGCGGGCCTCGAAAGACTTCGCCGACGGCTTTGTCGATCCTTTCTCTTTGTTCGGCGACCGGCCGCCGCCGGGTTCGGAACAAAGGCAGGCGCAACCCGATGATCCCATGGCGAATATGGGCCGCCTTCAAAAGCGTGCGCTGGAGACCCTGCGGCTCAGCCCCGACGCCAGCAAGGCGGACGTCCGAAAGCGCTATGCCGAGCTTGTGCGCACCTACCACCCGGACTCCAATGGCGGCGATCGCTCCATGGAAGAGCAGCTCACCAAGGTGGTGGAATCCTACCAAATCCTGAAAAGCGTCGGGATGGGATAGGCGGCTCTAGCGGGCTTGATTGAGGGCTCAACCCGAACACTCACATGACAAGTCTAAACCTTGCGCACCTGATTGTTGCCGCGGCTGTCAGCCTTCGCGCATCAAAACGCGCAGCGATTCGTCGAGCGCTATTCTCTGAGCCAGCGCTCATCACCATTGTAGATATAGTCCCCGGTTGGCGAGATGCGGATAAGGATCACATGGCTTGGGTTCGACTGTGACGGCCATATGTTGAAGCCAGTGCCATCGAGATGCGCCCATCGGCCTTGATTGGTGGAGCCATTTGAATAGGTCCAGATAACCACGCCGTCAGACTGAAAGGTTACGCGCGCGCCGTCGCGCCGCCAAGAACCCACGATGGCTTGATCCGGTGAGGCCGCACTGTCGGGCGAGGAACGAAACAACATCACCGGGCTGAACCAGCTGCCGTCGATGGCGCGCATATGGCCGACCAGAACCGTCTGCTCATTTTGGAATGTGAGCTCCCCGGCGCCGTTGAGCCAGCCGTAGGTATTTCCGGTTTCGACTTCATAGGTGAAGCGCAGGGTTTCGCCGGTCACTGTGCCTGAGCCGCGCCATGGACGCCAAGCCCCTTGGAAGAAGGTGCGTGCATTGATCTCCACATGACCGCCGGCCAGCGTCAGCTCGGCCCGCACATCCCAGTCTCGCCCTTCTAGACCGCGCGTCACCCAAAGCGATGACAGCGTCTGCGACTGCGATTGCGCGTTGCAGGTTTCATAGGCCGCGCGTGCCGTCAGCATGATGCGCCGGTGCACATCATCCCGCCCGCTGGCATGCCAGGCTCGAAGCGCAGCAGCATATTGCTCACGCTCGACATTGCAGTCGTCAACGCTGTGCCTTGAGCCGTAGGCGGCGGGTGCAAGTGCGAATGCGCAAAGCGCAGCCATCAAAATGATTGTCCGCATCATTATCGCCTCCTAAATACACAATAAAACTAGGGATAATGTCGCCTAGCGGTCAGATCGTCGCGGGTTCGAGCGATTTCCAAGGCCATGGAGGCGTCGATCACGCCGATCGGGAGACATAAGCGCTGCTCGCCGCTTAAGGCGAGAAAGGATGTTTCCTCAGGGTAAACACCACGCTTACCACGTTTATTTTCAATGCGTTAATGCGCAAGGCGGAGTCTGTCCCGATCTAGTGCGTCATGCAGGAGACGGGCCATGTTCAGGCGCTTTTCGAGCTTTTTCGCCGACCAGGCGGGCAATATCGCGCTCAGCTTCGCGATCGCCGTCACCCCCATTGTGGCCAGCGTCGGCGGGGCGCTGGATTACACGCGCACCTATACGATCGGGGCGGAAATTCAGGGGGCGCTCGACACCGGCGTGCTTGCGGCGGCGTCGTTGTCCCAGACCCGCGATCCGGAAGCGGTGGTGCGCGCCTATGTCGAGGCGGCCATCGCGGAGCATGATGGCGTCATCGAAAACCTTGTCGTGACGGTGACGCCCAATGTGGCGATCAATGCCCGGGAGGTGCATGCGGAGGCTGAAGTCAGCGTGCCGACTGTGCTCTTGGGCGTGGCGGGCATTGACCGCTTGAGCCTGAGCCGCCAGTCCGAAGCCACCGAACAGGTCCGCAATCTTGAGATCGCCTTGGTCCTGGACGTGTCCGGCTCCATGTCCGGCTCCAAGATCGAGGCTCTGCGCGAGGCCGCTGCGGAATTCGTCCAGGTGGTGATGGCGGGCGATGTCTCCGACATGACCTCCATCTCCATCATTCCCTATAATGGCGGCGTGCGCCTGCCCGATTATGTCAACGCGCAACTGATTTCAGGAAGCGCCTCCAATGCGGAGCGGGTGGGCTGTCCCGAGTATGGAACCGATCACCCCACGACGCTTAATCCGCCGGCCAATGGTTTGGACTGGCTGGAATGGCGGGGCCGGGACCAGGTCGGCTCGCGCAGCTCGTCTTTCTGCCCGGAAAGCGACGAAGCGGCGATCTTCCTGCGCAATTCTCAAAGCCAGTTGCTTGATTTGATCGAGACGCTGGATGCGGGCGGCAATACCGGTCTGGATATCGCCACCGCCTGGGGCGCGCGGGCGCTCGATCCCAGCTGGCGCGGGCGCTTGGGCGGCGCCTTCCCGGACCGCCCGGTGGACTATGATGATCCCTCCACCATCAAGGCGCTGGTGGTGATGACGGACGGCGCAGCGACCGCGCAGATCCGTAACTACTGGGACGACGATGATGACCGCTGGCGCAATTATAATCTCTATCCGGCCTCCACGGCGCGCGCGAACATGGCGTCCGCCTGCGATGCGGCGGACGCGCAAGGCGTGGATGTCTACACTATCGCTTTCCAGCTCTCCGGTTCGACCAACCGCAATCTGATGCGCAATTGCGCCAGCCATCCGGACAATTATTTCGAAGTGGAGGACATGGATATCGCTTTGGCCTTCTCCGCCATCGCGGCCGACCTCAACAGTCTACGGCTGAGCCGCTAGGGCTTCCCGTTTACGGTTTGTAAACTATTGATTTAACGTGATATTTGGCACTGATCCTGCAGGGTGTGCGTGACGCGTCCATGAAATGGACACCCACAAGCACGGTGCACCACAGTGTTCAAACGGTTCAGAGCCCTTCTTGGCCAGTTCGCGCGCGACGCCCGCGCCAATATCGCCATGAGCTTTGCGCTGTGTTTCGGCGTGATCGGCGCCGCCGCTGGCGGCGGGCTGGATTACTCGCGCTCGGTGGCGATCGGCTCCGAACTGCAGACCGCGCTGGATTCCGGGGTTCTGGCCGCCGCGTCGCTGACCCAGAACCGCACGGCTGAACAGGTCGTGCGCGCCTATGTGGAAGCTGCGCTCGCCGATCATGGGGGACTTGCAGAGAGTCTCGTGCTCGAAGTTTCAAGCGATAACAACTTCAATTCCAGAGAGGTCACCGCTACCGCTCAACTGCGAATGCCGACCACACTGCTCGGCTTGGCTGGAATCAATGTCCTGACCGTGCAGCGCCAATCGAGCGCCATCGAACAAGTCCGCGACATTGAGATCTCGCTGGTGCTGGACATCTCCGGGTCGATGAGCGGAAGCAAGATCCAGGAAATGCGCCAGGCGGCGGAAGACTTCGTCAACACGGTGCTGGTCGACAATCCTGAGCGCACCAGCGTGTCCTTGATCCCGTATAATGGCGGTGTCCGCTTGCCGTCTGAGGTGATCAGCTCCGGCCTGATGGATTTGCCGCCCGGCTTGCTGCGCCAGTCCGCCTGCGCCGAGCATGGGCGCACCTATCCCACTCAGATCGACTTGACCGATGTGGAGTTGGAGTTGCTGGAGTGGGGCAACCAGCCGATGATCGCCGGGGCGTCCTCTTCGATTTGCCCTGAGCGGGATGAAGCCTCGCTTTTTCTGTCGAATGACCGTGCAGACCTGATCGACCGAATCCGTCGCCTGGATGCAGGCGGGACCACCGGCCTCGACATCGCCACCGCCTGGGGCGCACGGGCGCTCGACCCGGTTTGGCGCGGCCGCCTCGGCGGCGACTTCGCAGCGCGGCCTGCGAGCTATGCGGATGACGACACCATCAAAGTTCTGGTTGTGATGACCGACGGCGCGGCGACCGCCCAAACCCGACGGGAGATGCGCAATGGGCGCTGGCGCAATGTCACGCTCTACAACGCCCGCACCGCTCGCGACAACATGGCGGCGGCCTGTGATGAGGCCGAAGGCAAGGGGGTGGAGATTTACACCATCGCCTTCCAGCTCAACGGCAACACCAATCGGAACCTGATGCGTAATTGCGCGAGCCAGCCGGACAACTATTTCCAGATCGAAAACACCGATATCGGCGTGGCCTTCGCCGCCATCGCAGCCGACATCAATCGCCTGCGCCTGAGTCAGTAGCGCCGCCTTTGTTTGGCGCTGATCCGCCCGCGAGGGCTTCGATGACTGAAAGGGCTTCGGTGAGTCTCCGCCGCGCGCTCCAGGGCAAAGTCTCGATCTCCGAAGCCAGCTTCGAAATCCGGCGGTCGCGCCCCGCATTCATCAAGTCGCGCCCCTTCTGCGTCGCAACCAGTCTTACGGCGCGCCTGTCGTCCGGGTTGCGCTCGCGCACCACCAAGCCTTGATCGGATAATCCGTCGACCGTGCGCGACATGCTCGCGGGCCGCACTTGTTCTTGGGCCGCCAGGGCCTTGAGGCTGAGCGGTCCCGCAAAGACGATCACCGACAGCGCGGACAGCAACGGGGCGCTGAGACCGCTCGCGTCATCCTCCCGGCGCAAGCGTCGCAGCAAGTGAATGGCGGCGCTGTTGAGCCGCCCGGCGAGCATCGCGGAATCGTCGGGGGATTCAATCTTGCGCATTGAGGCCATCATTCTATTAATTAGTTTATCTAACTAATAGAATGATTGGGTGGATTCATGCAAGCTGGAGCCTTTATCGAGCGCATCAAGCAGGGCGATATGCAGTGCGTCGACGATCTGCGCGCTGATCCTGGTTTGGCTGGAGTAGAGGATGCGGACGGCGTCCCGGCGGTGTTGATCGCGCTGTATCATGGCCATGCAAAACTGGGCGACGCGCTGGCGCAGGAAGGCGCGTCGACTGGCCTGCACGCGCTTGCCGCTCTTGGTCGGCTGGACGAGGTTGAAGCGCTGCTCGACAAGGAGCCTGGGCAGGCGCGGGCCTTTGGTCCCGATGGGTTCCAGCCGCTTCACCTCGCAGCCTTCTTTGCGGCCTCACCGGTGCTCGCGGCGCTTATCGCGCGGGACGCCCCGGTGAATGAAGCCGCCCGCCAGCCCGCCGCCATGCGCCCGCTCCATGCGGCCGCCGCCTCGCGCCAGGCCGAGCCGGTTCGCCTGCTTCTGGAGGCGGGTGCGGACCCTAATGCGGCGCAGGCTGGCGGCTTCACACCGCTGATGAGCGCGGCGGCGCATGGGTTGTCGGAGATGGTTGAGGCGCTGCTTGCGGCCGGGGCGGATCCGGGCGCCAAAGCCGATGACGGTCGCACGCCGTCCGATTTCGCCAGGGCGGGCGGCTTCGATGAAATCGCCGATCGGTTGACCGCTTAGGGCTGAGCGGTCGTCACGGCGAAGCTCAAGAGCAGCGTGCGCTGGCGGGCGTTGAAATTATCGTCGGACATCAGGAACAGCCGCGGTTCGCCGCCGACGTCCGCGACAGCGATCGCTTCGATATTGTCCACGGTCATAGCTGGCGTAATCTCCGCGACGAGCTCGGGCGTGATGGGGCCGGAGCCCTCATTTAAAGCCTCAACGCTTAATCGGCCGATGCGGATGCGATTGCCGATATTGCGCGAGTAGAAGCGCTCCACGATAAACAGCCCGCCTTCGCCATCCGGGGCCAGCGCCGTCAAGCCGAAGCCCGCAGTGAGAGCCAGCGCGAGCGCGCGGGGCGCGGCGGCCTGATCCGCTGGGTCAAATCGCCAAAGTGTATAGGGCTGTCCCTCCACAAGGGGGTATTCCACGCCCGCCCAGAGAGCCTCGCCGGACATGGCGAGGGCTTCAATCCCGGCATTATTGCGCAGCCGCTCGGCGCCGGGCGGGGCCGGAAGGGGCGAAGCGACCGCCGTCGCCGTCGCGGACCAATCAGCGCCGACCTCATAGCGGTCGATCCGGTGCTGGCGTTCAAAGCTGACCGCGAACGATCCTCCACCCAGCGGGGCGAGGCCTTCGGCATCCGCCGCTTCACCCTCAAGCGCGCGGCCGTCGCTGTCGAGCATGGGCGTGATGTCGATGTCGGTCAGGCCGGACAGCTGGCCCTCGCCATCAAAGGCGAAGCGCGCCGTCATCCAGCTGGCCCTGTCAGAAATGGCGAGCAGGCGGGCGCCGTCTGCGCTGACCTCGATGGCCGACCAGCCTCCGAAGCGCGCATCATCGCTGGAAAGCACCAGGCCGCCCGTATAGCGCAGGGCGCCGATGCGCTCGCGGCCCGGATCATCCGGGAAGAGGGCGACCGGCTCTGCGGTGAGCGTCGAGCCCGTCTCCGCCTCGCTGCAGGCGGCGACCAGGAGTGTGGAAGCGGCGAGTGCGAGGCGGAGTAACATGGGGCGTGTCCTATCTAAGAGCCGACAGCGGCTTTGGTTGCGCGTTTAAGGGCGGACAGCCCGGCCGCGCCCCGGCGGGGCCGGTCCCGTTCCGCCCGGCGCACGCCTGGTCCTGGACCCTCATCGAACAGCGCCGCCAGCTGATCGGTCATCGCGCCAGCCAACTGCTCGACATCCACGATCGTAACAGCCTTGCGATAATAACGTGTGACATCATGGCCGATGCCGATGGCGAGAAGCTCAGTTTCCGAATACGTCTCGATCATCTCGATGACTTCGCGCAGATGCTTTTCCAGATAAGCCGGGGAGTTCGCTGACTGGGTGCCGTCATCGACGGGGGCGCCGTCCGAGATCACCATCAGGATCCGCCGCTGCTCCGGCCGGGCCATCAGGCGTTGATGCGCCCAGAGCAAGGCTTCGCCGTCGATATTCTCTTTCAAGAGGCCATCGCGCAGCATCAGGCCCAGATTGGGCCGCGCGCGCCGCCAGGGCGCGTCTGCGGATTTGTAGATGATGTGGCGCAAATCATTGAGGCGGCCGGGATTGGGCGGCTTGCCGTTGGCCAGCCAATCCTCTTTGGAACGCCCGCCCTTCCAGGCTTTGGTGGTGAAGCCCAAAATTTCCGTCTTCACGCCGCACCGTTCCAGCGTGCGCGCGAGAATATCCGCGCAGGCCGCCGCCACCAGGATGGGCCGACCGCGCATGGAGCCGGAATTGTCCAGGAGCAGCGTCACCACCGTGTCGCGGAACTCCATGTCCTGTTCTTGCTTGAAAGACAGAGGCGAGGTGGGATCGGTGACCACGCGGGTCAGCCGGGCAGGGTCCAGCACGCCTTCCTCCAGATCAAACGACCAGGCGCGTTGCTGCTGCGCCAGCAGGCGGCGCTGCAGGCGGTTGGCGAGCCGGCCGACGGCGGCTTCCAGGCCCTTGAGGTGCTGATCGAGCGTGCGGCGCAGACGCGTCAGCTCGTCCGGGTCGCACAGATCGCTGGCTTGGATGATTTCGTCGTGTGAAGTCGTGAATACCTTATAAGGCTCAGCCTCGCCGCCTTGGGGCGGGGTCCAATTGGGGCGCGCGGCCTCCATGGACTCGCCCGGCTCGTCATCGGCCTGGACTTTGTCCGCGCTTTCTTCAGCAAACGAGATGTCGTCAGTGTCCGCCGCGGTGCCGCGGGCGTCCGTGTCGCTGTCATCCTCACCGCTGTCGGGATCACTGTCGCCGCTGTCGTCACCGGCCTCAGGCTCCTGCTCGACGCCGCTGTCGTTTTCGTCCTCGTCGGGCTCTTCTTCCTGGTCGAACTCGCCGAGTTCTTCAGACAGGTCGAGATCACGCAGCACTTGGCGCAGGGCTTCCGCAAACTTGGTCTGATCGCCTGCCGCGTCGGCGAGCGCGTCGAGCGCATCGCCGGCGGCGGTTTCCAGATCATCGCGCCAGACCTTCATCAGGCCTTTGGCGTCGGCGGGCGCGGTGCGTCCGGTCACCCGCTCGCGCACCAGCATGGAGATGGCGTCGGCCAGCGGCGCCGCCTGGCGGTCTTCGGCGACATTCCAGCCTTCGCGCCGGCAGCGATCGGTGAGGGCGGCGTCCAGATTGTCCGCCACGCCCTTCATCGCTTTCGCGCCGAGCGCCTCGCAGCGCGCCTGCTCTGCGGCGTCGAACACGCCCCGGGCGAGTGAGCCTGGCGGCAAGCCGCGCTGATGGGTCGAGCTGTCATGCAGCGCCACGCGCAGCGCTAATGCATCGGCGCGGCCGCGCAGCTTCGCGGCTTCCGCTTCACCGATGGAGTCGGATGGATTGGGCAGGACGACCCGGCCCTGAGCCAGTCGCGCGCTATCCCCGCCGAAGGTCACCTCCAGCTCGCGCTCACCGGACATGGCCCGGGTCGTCGCGGCCAAGGCGCGGCGAAAAGCTTCTGCGCTATCGTCAGAGGCGTTGGACATGGGTCCTGGCCCTCTTAGGCAGCCTGCCCAGGCTTGACAGGGCTTTCCGCCAGAGTTTCGCCAAACACGCGCTGATACATTTCAGCGATCACCGGCCGCTCCATCTCATCGCACTTGTTCAGGAAAGTCAGGCGGAAGGCCTGGCCGACATCAGCGAAGATGGCGGCGTTCTCCGCCCAGGTGAGCACGGTGCGCGGGCTCATCACGGTGGACAAGTCGCCCGCCATAAAGGCTTCGCGGGTCATGTCGGCGACCTTGACCATGTCGGCGATCATTTTCTCGCCGGCTTCGGTCTCGGCGTGCTCGCCCAGCTTGGCGGATACGATTTCACGCTCGGTGTCCGTGGGCAGATAGTTCAGCGTCGCGACGATCGACCAGCGGTCCATCTGGCCCTGGTTAATCTGCTGGGTGCCGTGATAGAGGCCCGTCGTATCGCCCAGGCCGACCGTGTTGGTGGTGGCGAACAGGCGGAAGTTGGGGTTCGGCTTGATCACCCGGTTCTGGTCCAGCAGCGTCAGCGAGCCGGAGGCTTCCAGGACGCGCTGGATCACGAACATCACGTCCGGGCGGCCGGCGTCATACTCGTCGAACAGCAAGGCGACAGGGCGCTGAACCGCCCAGGGCAGAATGCCTTCCTGGAACTCTGTGATCTGCTTGCCGCCTTTTAAAACGATGGCGTCTTTGCCGACCATGTCGATCCGGCTGACATGGCTGTCCAGATTGATCCGGATCATTGGCCAGTTCAGGCGCGCGGCGACCTGTTCGACATGGGTCGATTTACCGGTGCCGTGATAGCCCTGAACCATCACCCGGCGATTAAACGCAAAGCCAGCGAGGATGGCGCGCGTCGTCGCCTCGTCGAACACATAGGTTTCGTCGATCTCCGGCACGTGATTATCGCGCGTGGAGAATGCGGGGACCTTAAAGCCTGGATCGAAGCCGAACAGGGCTTTGCAATCCGCTTGCGTGTCTGGGGTGAGGGCGGTCAGCGCGTCATCAGTCATTGCAGGGCACGGCTCTTCATGCTGCAGCGCGCCAAAGTGCGCGCTTGGTGTGGTGCATAGGTAGCGCGCGCAAGGCCCCGGCGCCACTGCGACCTGAGATGCGTCGCAGCGAAGCGCTTATCAACCGCCCGCCAGCAACGCCCCGCGAATACCGTCAAAGATGAATTGCGCCGCCAGCGCGGCGAGGATCACGCCTAGGATGCGGGTGATCATGGCGGCCAGCGTGTCGCCGATAATCTTCATGATAAACCCGATCGCCAGAAACAGTCCCAGGCAGAGCAGCAGGTTCGCGCCCATACCGGCGAACACCATCAGCTGACCGGACAGGCTGCCGCGCGCTTCATTCATGAACAGCATGATGGAGGCGATGGCGCCCGGCCCGGCGAGCATCGGGATCGCCATGGGGAAGACCGAGATGTCGTCGTGGGTGCCGGGGATGGTCTCGTCGGCGTCGCTGAGCGCTTCGGCCCGCTCTTCGCGGCGCTCGGTGCGCTTTTCGAAAATCATGTCCAGCGCGATCATGAAAAGCAGCACGCCGCCGGCCGCTCGAAAGGCGTCGAGCGAGATATGCAGAGCATTCAGGAGCCACTCGCCCAGATAGGCGAAGCCGAACAGGACGACAGTAGCGATCAGCACGGATTTGATCGCCATGGTGCGCCGATGCTTGTTCGACGAGCCCTCTGTCAAACCCGCGAAAATCGGCGCGACGCCGATCGGATCGATCACCACGAAGAAGGTGACGAGCGATGCGGTCAAAAGGGTGAGGTCGAGGGCGTCCATGGCGGGCCTCCGCTTGGCGGTGAAAAGTACGGTCACCAGGCCCTATCATCTTGCCGCGCTGGTGGCGATGGCGCGCTTGCGCAGATCGGCCATGCGCGAATCGAAAATAAACTCGCCCCGATGGTTCGCCTCGCATTAACCCGAACGATATTTTTATTCCTTGGGGTCAGATAGGGAGTCGGCAATGCCAACGGGCGGTGCTGCAGACATCATTTATGGTTTTTACGGTCTCGGCTTTTTTGTGCTGGGAGTCGCCGTCGCTGCGCGCGCGGCGCCGTTGGCCAATTCCATTGTGAAATTGCGCATTCTCGCCCTGGCGATGTTCGGGCTTTTGCACGGCGTCTATGAATGGCTTCATCTGTCCGAGTTCCAGGTTTTCGACTCGAACACGTCCGTGACGCGCCAGCTGCTTAGCGCGATCAGCTTCTTATTCCTGCTTTATTTCGCCGTGGGCGGTCGAGGCCGCGTGACGCTGATCGCAGCCGGCGCCGGCCTGGTTGGCCTTGTCTCCTGGTTTGCGACGGCGATGACGGCGCCGGATCCTGTGATGGTTGAACTTGTCACTCGCTGGGGCTTTGCCGTTCCGGTGGCGACCGCCGCTGGCTTGGCCTTTCTATTGGATGCCTCGTTGCGCGCGGAAAGCGAGAAGGCGCACCGCCTGAGCCGCCTGTCCGCCGGGGTGATGTTCGTTTACGCCGGATTGCAACTCTTCACCGCGCCCAGCGATTTCTTTCCCGCCACGGTGTTCAACATCGCTGTCTTTGAATCGGTGACCGGGGTGTCCGCGCTCGTCGCGCGCGGGATCTGCGCTCTGACCCTGACCGGAGCGGTCCTGCTGCTGCTCAATTCTTTCGACGAGGCGATCCGCAATGCGGCTAACACCGTAGCCGAACGGGCGGAAGCGCAGCTTAAGCTGACCGAGCAAATGCGCCGTGCCGTGTTTGAGTTGGCGCCGATCGGCTTAATCATCACCCGCATGAAGGACGGCTCGGTCGTTGAGGCCAATTCAGCGCTTTGGAAAATGATCGGCTATCGGCCTCAAGAATTGGCCGGCCGCCGCTTGCGCGACATCACGCCGGCACGCTTCCATCTTAAAGACACCGAAGCCATCCATGAGCTTTATCAAACCGGCCGCTTAAACGCCTTCGAAAAAGAGTATCGCCGCAGCGACGGGACCCCTGTTCCGGTGCGCGTTGAGGCAGTGCGGCTCACATCAGGTGACAGCGAAGATTTGTGCTTGTCGGTGATTCAAGATGTCAGCACCCAGAAGCAGACCGAGTCCCATCTTCGCATGCAGCAGCACTTGGCCGAGCAGGCCAATGTCGCCAAGTCTCAATTCATGGCGAATATGAGCCACGAACTAAGAACGCCGCTCAACGGCGTGTTGGGCATGCTCGAGCTGATCTCCCGGCAAGACCTGGACGAGAAGGCCGGGCGCTATGTGGGGATCGCAAAGTCATCCGGTCAAACGCTCTTGAAGCTTGTGGAAGACCTGTTGGACTTTGAGACGCTGTCTTCGGGCCGCGCCAGCATCACGCCTGCCGAATTCACCTTGGGCGAGCTCTATGACAGCGCCGTTTCGCCCTTGGAGGAAAAGGCGAGCCAGAAGAAACTGACCTTCACGTGCAGATATTCTTCACACTTGGCGTATTTCGGCGATCTCAAGCGGATCGGTCAGGTGGTCTCGAATGTGCTCGGGAACGCCGTGAAATTCACCCAGGCAGGATCGATCGACTTGCGCCTGGTCCCCGGTGCGGGCGGGAACGGCCTGCGGATCGAAGTCGAGGACACCGGGATCGGCATGTCCAAAGCCTTTACCGAGCAGGCCTTTGACCGCTTCACACAAAACGATGCGTCAGCGACCCGCAGCCATGAAGGGGTTGGGCTCGGCCTATCGATCTCCAAAGGCCTGGTTGACGCCATGGACGGCTCCATTGAGCTGATCTCCGCGCCGGGCCAAGGCACGACTGTCACCATCGAGCTTCCGCTTCCCGCCGTCGAGGCCAAGCCTGATGTCGATGACGCCTCGGCGGTCGAGCCCGCCTTGATCGAGTCCGGCCAGCCTGGAGCCCGCATCCTGGTCGCCGAAGACAATGCGATGAACCGGGAAACCATCGCCGCCATGCTGGAGGGTGACCGCTTCACACTGGTGTTTGCGGAAAACGGCGCGGAGGCGCTGGAGATGGCCGCAAAAGAATCGTTCGATCTGATGATCTTGGATATTCAAATGCCGATCCGCAGCGGCGATGAAGTGCTTCGGGAAGTCCGCGAAGCCCAGCTGGCGGAACAACAGCGGCCAACGCCCGCGATCGCCTGCACCGCAAATGCGTATGAGGCTCAGCACGCTACCTATCGAGACGCAGGGTTTGACTCCGTGGTCACCAAGCCGATCGACCTATCCAAGCTGGAATCCGAAGTGGCGCGGCTGCTGGCGGCCTAAGCGTCTGATATGCAAGAAAAAGGCGGTCGCTTTCGCGGCCGCCTTTTTGATTGGGGTGGGCCTGGGAGCCTAGCCGGCGTCTTCAACCAGGTCTGCGAAGCGCCGACGCGGGCGCACTTTCCAAGCGCCCCGGTGGAAGACGTCGGAGACGATCACCGGCGCCACGGTGGTGGCTTCCGCGTAGACCATCTGCTCGAGGGCCACATCGACCTTGCCCCATGAACACGCCTCTTTCAGCGTGGAGGAGGAACACGCGCCGTCGCGCACGTCGGCGACGGTGATCTGCACGGCGTATTTGTGCATCTCAACATCGTCGTGGCCGAGGATTTCGGCGCACACTACGGTGTCTTGGGCGAAATTCTTGGGCACGCCGCCGCCGACCATGAACAGGCCGGTGGATCCGGCCTTGATCTTGATCTCGGTCAGTTCGCGGAAGTCGGCGACGCTGTCGATGGCGACATAGCTCTTGCCCGCCTTGATGCGCTCGACCTGATGTTTGACCAGGCCAAAGCCCGCTGAACAGTCGGAAAAGGCCGGCACGAAGATCGGAACGCCGTGCTTGTAGCACTCCTCGATGAGGGAGCCGTCCTTTTTGGCGTTGCCGTCCGCGAGCCATTTTCCCATCGCGTGGATGAAGGCGCGGCTGGACATCGGGCCTTCGGGCAGGCTGTCGGCGATCTCGCCAATGGTGTGATCGCACGCCTGCAGGTCTTCTTCATCGATATAGGTGTCGTAAATACGGTCGATATAAAGATCGCGCAGCACCCGGTCGTCAGGGATGTCCTTGGCCTGATAGTGCTTGAAGCCCAGGGCTTCGAAGAAATCCATGTCCACGATGGAGGCGCCGGTGGCGACGATGGCGTCGACCATGTTGTTGCGCACCATGTCGCGCCAGACATGCATGCAGCCGCCCGCCGAGGTGGAGCCCGCCAAGGTGAGGATCACCGCGCAGTCTTTGTCTTCCTGGGCCGCCTGCAAAATCCGCGCGGCGCGCGCGGCGTCGCGGGAGGAAAAGCTCATCTTCTCCCAGGCGTCGATAATGACGCGGCCGTCAAAGCTGGCGATATCGATATGTTCCACCGGGCTGGAGAGCAGCTCGGCCTTACGGTTGGACGTCTCGGTCATCCGCGCCTCTTGATCAAACGGTTACGGCGGCGGCGCTGGGCGGGTTTGAAGGGAACGACCCGATCATCCGCAGCGGCCGCGGGAAGGACGGCAGGCGGTGTCGCCGCGCCGTCGGTGTAAAGCGAAGCCCAGGGGTAATCTTCGACCTGGCAGGTCTCAACGGCCCCGAAGCCATTGAACGGGGTCGCCATGGCGGTGCCATAAGCGCCCAGCATGCCCACTTCGATCACATCGCCTTCCGCCAGGTCCGCAGGCAAAGCGTGCACGCCCGGCATGGTGTCGATGGGGTCGCAGGTCGGCCCGTAGAGCGTGAACTCTGTGGTCTGAAGGCTGGCTTCGCCATCGGCCCGGTGCACCCGGATCGGGAAGGGCCATTTGGCGTGAACCATGTCGAACAGGCAGCCATAGGCGCCGTCGTTGAGGTAAACAGCTTCGCCTTTGACCAGCTCCACCCGGGTGAGCACCGAGACGCTTTCCGCGATCAGGGCTCTGCCCGGTTCGCACCAGAGCTCGGCGTTTTCCAGGACCATCATGTCCTCGAACGCCTCTTCGATGGCCGCCACATAGTCCGCCAGCGGCGGCGGGGTCAGTCCCGGATAAGGCGCAGGAAAACCGCCGCCGACATCGACGATGTCGACGGTGACGCCGGCCTTCACGATCAGGCGCGAGGCCTCCGCCATGGCGGCGCGGAACGCGACCGGGGCCATGCACTGGCTGCCGACATGAAAGCTGACGCCCAGCTCGTTGGCATGGGCGCGTGTCTTCCGGATCAGGTCCGGCGCTTCAGCTTCGCCCGCGCCGAACTTGCCGGCGAGCGGCAGAGCGGAGCCTTCATTGGACACCGCCAGCCGGACGACCAGCGTCAGGTCCTGAGCGTTATCCGTCTCGGCGAGGATCTTCTCCAGCTCCGCCTCGCAATCGAGCACGAAGATGCGCACGCCGTAATCAAAATAGGCGCGGCGGATGGCGTGCCGGCTTTTGACCGGGTGCATGAAGGCGATTGTGGCGTCCGGGCAGCGTTCTGCTATCAGCTCGACCTCGGGAAGGGAGGCCGCATCAAACCAGCGCAGGCCGGCCTGATAGAGCGCATCAATCACCCACGGGGAAGGGTTGGCCTTCACCGCATACAAGACTTCGCCAGGAAAATTGGACTGGAACCAGGTCGCCGCAATCGCTAGGCGATCAGGCCGCGCGCAGGCGACCGGGCCTTCAACAGGCCGAGAGCGGACCAGGTCCAGGGGCGTATGGTAACGTTGCAACGCACGAAACCCCCTGCAGATTGTTAACCCAATCCGGCATCGTCACCTCCGCCGGGAGGCGCGGACATAGTGCGTGTTTTCGTCGCTGTAAAGCGAAAATCGACGCGCGCCTTGATCTGATGCGCAGCCTTTGTCCGCAGGGCGATAGAGCCGTGTCACAAAACTGTTTCCATGCGGTGAGATAAGCAGCCCAGCGGCCGCGCTGACCGAGTTCGGATCGAGCGCGCATCGTCTGTTTGCGCAGCGCCATCCCGCTGCGCGCCTGCGACTATCCGAGCTTCGCAAACATGAGACTGGCCATGTTACGTATGCCCCTGGGTTTAAGCTTCGCCGCCGCGCTCTGCGCTTTTGCTGCGGCCTGCGGCGCGCCGGCTGAAGAGATCGTGTTGTCCGATCGCGTCGAGGGGGCGGTGTCGCGCTCGACCGGCGCGGCCGAAGCGCAAACCCGTGCGCCCTCGACCACGGGGCGGCAAGGCTTGCGGGTCGTGGGTTCGTCGACCGTCTTTCCCTTCGTCACCACCGTAGCGGAAAATTTCGGCGCCCGGTCCGGGTTTCCGACGCCGGTGGTGGAAGCCACCGGCACCGGCGGTGGCATGAATTTGTTCTGCGCGGGTCTTGGGATGACCCACCCGGATTTCACCGCCGCCTCTCGCCCGATGAAGGCGAGCGAATTTCAGATGTGCCAGGAAAACGGGGTCACGGCGATCACCGAGATTCCAATCGGCTTTGACGGCATCGTGCTGGGTAACTCAGTCGAGTCCGACCCCATGGACATCGCCAAGGGGGATCTTTTCCTCGCCTTGGCTTCCCGAACGCCGATGCCTGTCGACGAAGCCGGCGCACCGCTTCTGACCGACGCCGGCCGGTTGTTGGATGGCGCAAGCTTCTCACAGGTCAGCGGGTATGATTGCTCGATCTTCGTGGACAATCCCTACACGCGCTGGTCGGACGTCAATGCTGAACTGCCGCCCTCGCGCATAGAAGTCTTCGGGCCGCCGCCCACGAGCGGCACGCGCGACGCTTTTGTCGAGCTCGACATGATTGACGGCGCCCGACGGATTGAGTGTCTCGCGGCGATCGAAGAGAGCGACCCGTCGCGCTTTGACGAAATCGCCGCGCGCATCCGCGAGGATGGCGGCTGGGTGGATTCGGGCGAAAACGACAACGCCATCGTCCAGACCCTGTCCAACGCCCCCAGCGCCTTTGGGATTTTCGGATATTCCTTCCTGGAGCAGAACGGCGACCGCATCCAGGCGGCCCGGGTCGATGGCGTCATGCCGACCTATGAGGCGATCTCCACGGGACAATATCCCGGGTCGCGCTCGCTCTATGTCTATGTGAAGGCGCAGCACGAGGGCGTCGTGCCCGGATTGCGTGAGTTTGTTGAAGAACTGACCAGCGAAGAGGCCTGGGGACCGTTCGGCTATCTCTCCGAGCGCGGGCTGATCGCCCTGCCGGACGAGCGCCGTCTCGCGACAGCCGAGGCGTCGCGCTCGCTGGACGCCATGGATATTCCCGATTAGCGCTTAGCCGCGGCGGCCGAGCCGGCGGAGGCGGCGCCAGAAGCGGCGTCGTTCCGGGCGCGGTTGAGGCTTGAGATTGCGCACGAACTCCTCCGCGCAGGAGCGCCAGGAGTATTGCTCGGCATAGGCCCGGCAATCCTCGCGCTTCATCTCCAGCGCGCCCAGGCAGGCCTTTTGCAGATCGTCATCGACCATGCCGGCCTTCGAGCCGGGGATGATGTCCTTGGGCCCATTTGCGACATAGGCCGCCACCGGGGTGCCGGTCGCCATGGATTCCAGGATCACCAGGCCGAAGGTGTCGGTGAAGCTGGGGAAGACCATCACATCGGCGTCGGCGAAATGCTGAGCGAGTTCGTCGCCGGACTTGTTGCCGGTGAAGACCACGCCGGGATATTTCGCCTTCAGCTCGTCCAGCTGCGGGCCAGGGCCGACGACGACCTTCGTGCCGGGAAGCTCGGTGTCGAGGAAGGCTTCAATATTCTTCTCGACGGCCACCCGGCCGATATAGACGAAGATGGGGCCTTCCAGACCCTCATAGACGCTTTTACCGCCGACATGGCGCTTGTCTGGGTGGAACAGCTCTGTGTCCACGCCGCGCGCCCAGGGCGTGATATTGTTGAAGCCGCGCTCGGACAGCAGATCGCGCATGGACGGCGTGGCGACCATCAGCCGGTTGCCGGCGTTATGGAAGCGGCGCATGAACCAATAGCCCGCCGCCACTGGGATGAAGGGCAGGCGCGCATTCACATATTCAGGAAATTTGGTGTGGTAGCTGGTTGAAAACGGCAGCTTCCATTTCAGACAGATCGCCCGGGCGGCCTGGCCCAGCGTGCCCTCGGTGGCGATGTGGATGGCTTCCGGCTCGAATTCCTTGAAACGCTTTTCCAGCTCGTCGCGCGCGCCGATCGCCATCTTGATCTCGGGATAGGTCGGCAGCGGGAAGGTTCGGAAACCCAAACCGGGATGGATCACGTCCACCTCATGACCCATGGCCCGGCATTCAGACACGGTGCGCGACAGGGTGCGGACCACACCGTTGACCTGAGGCTCCCAGGCGTCGGTGACCAGCATGATGCGCAGCGGGGCGCTGTCTTCCATCGAAGAGCTCCGGAAAAAGCGTCTTAGAACAATCCGGCGGGTCTTTAGCGTGTTTTCGCGCGAAGGCGAAGCGAAGTCGGCGCCGCACACTTCGCTTGCCCTACGTCTTTGCATTCACCATTGTCCGCGCCGAAGACGGCGCGCCGCGCCGGGCAAGGCTTTCGTGCGGGAGAAAACACCATGCGGGATCATGTCGACACGCCCATCGATTGGGACGGTCTGGACGCTTTCAAATTCGCCGACGAGCGCAGCGCTGCGCGCGAGCTGAACCGCCTCGTCGGCCTGGACGAGGCGGCGCGCGATCGCGCCGGCGACGCTGCGGTGGACCTGGTCAAAAAGGCTCGCGAGACGCGTCGCGGCGGCGGCTTGATGGAGAGTTTTCTTCAGGAGTTCGGCCTGACCAATAAGGAAGGCCTCGCCTTGATGTGTTTGGCCGAAGCGCTGCTGCGCGTGCCAGATGCAGACACGGCCGACGATCTGATCGCCGAGAAGATCGGCTCGGGCAAATGGGCCGAGCATGCCTGGAAGTCGGATAATTGGCTGGTCAACGCCTCCACGCTGGGGCTGATGCTCACCGGCTCCCTGATGGAGGTGGAAGGCGACGCTCAGAATGATCCGGGCGGGTATTTTCGCCGCCTGGCCGGCCGGATGGGCGAACCGGTCATCCGCACCGCCACCAAGCGCGCCATGCGCATTCTGGGCGAGCAATTCGTGCTCGGCCGCTCCATTAATGACGCCATCAAGCGCGGCCGCGCCTGGAAGATGTACGGCGCGATGAAGCCGCTGTTCAGCTTCGACATGCTGGGCGAGGGCGCGCGCACTTATTCTGACGCGGCGCGCTATCACCAGCGCTATCTCGACGCGATCGCCGCCGTCGCCGCCAAGCGCGGCGAGGGGCCCGTGGAGGCGGTTGACGGGGTCAGCGTGAAGCTGTCCGCTCTGCATCCGCGCTATCTGGCGGTTAAGGAAAGCCTCGTCATGGACGAGCTCTACCCGATGGTGCTCGAGCAGGCCGAAGCCGCGAAGGCGGCCGATATCGGCTTCTGTCTCGACGCTGAGGAAAGCGACCGCCTGGTCATCCAGATGAAAATCCTCGAGCGCCTCGCCTACGAACCGTCGCTGGCGGGGTGGGGCGGTCTGGGCCTTGCGGTGCAAGCCTACCAGAAGCGGGCTCGCGCCCTGTTGGAGCGTTTGGTGATGCTGGGAGAGGCCGCGGGCCGCCGCTTCATGGTGCGTCTGGTGAAGGGCGCTTACTGGGACACCGAGATCAAGTTGGCGCAGGTTGAGGGCGAGCCGGACTTCCCGGTTTGGACCACCAAGCCGGCCACCGACATGAATTATCTCGCTTGCGCGCGCGTCATGCTCAATGCGCCCAAGGCCATCTATCCGCAATTCGCCACCCATAACGCCCATACGCTGTGCGGCGTGCGCGAGCTGGCCCATGACGCCGGCGATCCGCCTTACGAGTTCCAGCGCCTGCATGGCATGGGCGAACCGCTCTATGCGGCCGCAGCCGAGACCTGGGGCGAAAGCCTTGGCGATGTGCGCATCTATGCGCCGGTCGGCAGCCATGAAGACTTGCTGCCCTATCTGGTGCGGCGGCTCCTGGAGAACGGCGCCAACACCAGCTTCGTGCATGCCTTCCTGGATGATGACGTGCCCGCTGAAGACGTCGCCTCAGGCCCGTTCGCCAAAGCCGCGACGCTGGACCGCCACCCCTTCATCCCGGCGCCGCCGGCGCTTTATGGCGCGGACCGGCGAAATTCCGCCGGGCTGGACCTGACGCAGGCGGCCGTACGCGCGCGCTTGGCTTCGGCGCAAGAGTCGTTTGACGCCAAGGCGCCGTACAAGGCTGGCGCGCTGATTTCCGGCAAGATGAAGACTGAGGGCGCTGCGGCGCTGTCCAGCCCCGTCGATCTCAGTTTCACCGTCGCCACCCTGGCGGATGCCACGCAAGCGGACGTCGCCAAAGCCATGCAGGCCTCCAAAGCCGCTCAGCCAGGCTGGGACCGGCGCGGCGGCGTGGAGCGCGCCGGCATTCTGCGCGCCATGGCGGACGCGCTTGAAGCCAATACCGACCGGCTCATCGCCTTGATGGCCCGGGAAACCGGCAAGACGCTGGTGGACGGCGTGGCTGAAGTCCGCGAGGCGGTCGACTTCCTGCGCTATTATGCGGTCGAAGCCGAGACCAAATTCGCCGGGGCTGTGCGCTTGCCCGGACCGGCGGGGGAGACCAACCATCTCGAATTGCGCGGCCGCGGGGTTTTTGTCTGCATCAGCCCTTGGAATTTCCCGCTGGCGATCTTCACCGGCCAGCTGGCTGCGGCGCTGGCGGCCGGCAATACTGTTCTCGCCAAGCCGGCCGAGCAAAGCCCGCTGATCGCGGCGGAAGCCGTGAAGCTCTATTTCGAGGCGGGCTTGCCCGCCGACGTGCTGCACCTCCTTCCCGGGGATGGCGGCATCGGTGCGGCGCTGACAAGCTTGCCGGATATTGCAGGCGTGGCGTTCACCGGCTCCACCGAGGTCGCCCGCATCATCAACCGTACGCTTGCGGCCAAAGACGGTCCGATCGTGCCGCTGATCGCAGAGACGGGTGGGTTGAACGGCATGTTCGTGGACACCTCCGCGCTGGCCGAACAGGTGATCGACGACGCCATCCTCTCCGCCTTCGGCTCGGCGGGGCAGCGCTGCTCGGCTCTGCGCATCCTGTTCGTGCCGGAAGAGACCGCGGACAGCCTGATCGACGGCCTGAAGGGGGCCATGGATGCCTTGGCGTTGGGGGATCCAGCGGACGCCTTCACCGATATCGGCCCGGTCATCGACGAAGAAGCCTGCGCCATGCTGGAGGCCCACGTCGCAGCCATGGAGGGCTCGGCGAAAATCCTGCATCGCGCGCCGTTGAGCGAAGAGCTGAAAGCGCAAGGCCGGTTCTTCGCCCCGGCGCTGATCGAGTTGTCGAGCCTGGATCAAATCACCGAAGAGAAATTCGGTCCGATCCTGCATGTCTTGCGGTATAAGCGCGCCGAGCTGCCCAAGATCGCCAGGCAGTTGGCCGAAAAGCATTACGGTCTGACGCTCGGCGTGCACTCGCGGCTCGACCGCTTTTTCCATCTGGTGCGCGACGCGGTGCCGGCCGGCAATGTCTATGTGAACCGCAACATCACCGGCGCCGTGGTCGGCGTGCAGCCGTTCGGCGGCGAGGGCCTTTCCGGCACGGGCCCCAAGGCGGGCGGACCGCACTATGTGCAGCGCTTTGCAGCCGAGCGGACGGTCACGATCAATATCGCCGCCCAGGGCGGTGATCCCGAGCTGCTCAGCCTGGGCTAGTCGAATCTATCTCCCTCTCGGCGGTAAGGTTTGTTAACCTTCCAACCTCGGGAGGGGATTCGCATGCGGTTTGCGGTTAAAACACTGATCGCGATGACGGTCTTTTGGGTGTCGGCGGCGGCCGATGCTCAGCGAGACTGGACCAGCCGTTGGAGCGATTCTGAGATTGAGGCGCTGGGCTTCGCCCTGTCCGAAGCTTGGACCCATGGCCTGGATCCCGCCGACTATGCTGATCCCGCTGAGCTAGCAGCCCTGCCGCGCGGCGAAGCCCGTGACCGGGCGGCGCGGGCGGCGTGGTTCGACTATGCCGAGGACCTCGCCTTTGGCCATGTCGACCCTCATGATCTTGATGAGGACTGGACGACGCCGGTCCGCGACCAGGACTTGCTGACCCATTATGCCCAGGCCCGGGAAGCCGGCGCGATCTATGAAAGCTTTGAAGCGCTGGCGCCGCAGCACCCGGACTATGTCGCGTTGCGATCCGAGCTGGTGCGCCGCACGGCATTGCCGACTGCGGCTGTGAGCATCGCGCCTGGTCCGCCTTTGGACCTCGGTGAGGAGGGGCCGCGTGTGGACGCGCTGCGCGCCCGTCTCCATGAGCTGGGCTTCTTGTCCGAACCGGGGCGTCTGGGCCAAGCCTTCGATATTCGGCTGGAAACCGCACTGATCCGCTTTCAGGCCCGAGCCAACCTCGCCGCCGACGGCCGGCTTGGCGCGGACACGCTGGCTGAGCTTAACGCGCCCGATACCCGCCGCATCGATCAGTTGCGCGCCAATCTGGAGCGCTGGCGCTGGCTGCCGGCGGATCTGGGCGACCGGCATATCCGGGTGAATATCGCCGATTATCGTTTGGAGGCGTGGCAGGACGGAGCCGTCGCGCGCGTCCACCAAGCGCAGATTGGCGCGCGCTATACTCGAACGCCCATCTTCTCCGAAGCTATGTCCATCGTGGAGATAAATCCGTGGTGGTATACACCGACGAGTCTTGGCCATCGTTGGCTGCGCGCGTTTCGGACCAATCCGGGCTGGGCCTACTCGCGCGGCTACCGTCTGGTGGATCTAAACACCGGGCAGATGGTGCCGGCGCGACAGGCCGACTGGGCCAATCGGCGCTATCGCGTGATCCAGGCGCCGGGACCCGGCAACGCCATGGGCAAGGTGAAATTCCTCTTTCCCAACGTCCACAATGTCTACATCCACGACACGCCGCACCGGGATAATTTCGCCAACGCCCAGCGCAGCGACAGCGCCGGCTGCGTCCGGATTCAAGACCCCGAAGAGCTGGCGATCTGGGTGATGGAAGCGCAAGGCTGGAGCCCCGGTCAGGTGCGAGAAGCCTTTGCCGGCGCCCGCACCATGCGGGTGCGGCTGGAGAACACCATTCCGGTGCACATGCTCTACTTCACCGCCGTCACCGATACGGTCGGAGACGTGCGCTTCGTGCACGATGTCTATGACCGCGACGGTGCTGTGATCTCGGCGCTTGATGGTCCGCCGCCGGTGATTTTGAGCGAGGCGCTGGGCGAGGACGAAGCAGCCATCCGGGCCCCTTAAGCGCTGGCCTTGGCCACCGGCTGTGGCTCTGCTGTCAAACGCATGCCGGTGATCTGATTGCGTTCGCGTTCGGTGATTTCGAACTTCACACCATGGAAGCGGAAGACTTGTCCTTCGTTGGGAATAGTCTGGGCTTCATGGATGACCAGGCCAGCGATCGTCACGGCTTCATCATCCGGCAGGTCCCAATCGAGCGCGCGATTGACGTCCCGGATCGGGGTGGAGCCATCCACAAGGACCGTTCCGTCGGCTTCACGCGAGACCCCTTCCACGGCGACATCATGCTCGTCTTCAATCTCGCCGACGATTTCTTCAATGATATCTTCCAGCGTCACGATGCCCATCAAGGCGCCATACTCATCGACCACCAGAGCGAAGTGCTCACGCTTTTGACGGAAAGCGGTCAACTGATCCAAAAGCTCGGTGGTTTCCGGGATGAACCAGGCGTCCCGTTTGACTGCTTCGATGTCGACCTTGGAGGCGTCGCCGCGCGCTTCGTGCAGCGCGCGCGCGAGATCGCGGGCGTGCAGCACCCCGACGATATTCTCCGGATCATCGCGCCAGAGCGGAATGCGGGTGTGCGGACAGCTCAGCGCGTCGGTGACCAGCACGTCATTAGGCTGATCAATGTCCAGCATGGTCAGGTTTTTGCGGTGAACCATCACGTCGTCGACAGTCAGTTCGCGCAAATCCAGCACGCCGCCCAGCATGTCGCGGTCGGTCTTCACCACGCCGCCTTCTTGGTGGTGGAGGTCAATATGGCCGCGGATCTCTTCGTGCGCCGAGAGCACCGGGCCTTCCACATTCGCGCCCACCAGGCGCAGCGTACCGCGCACGACCGCCTGCACGGCGGCCACGATGGGCGAGAAGATCAGAACGAAAAAGCGGATCGGGAGCGAGACCGCCAGCGCCATGCGGTCCGGGTTGGACAATGCATAGGTCTTGGGCAGCACCTCGGCGAAGATCAGCACCAGAAGCGTCATCACCAGGGTGGCGATGGGCACGCCGGCTTCGCCAAACATCGCCAGGAACATCGCCGACGCCAGCGAGGCGGCGAGGATGTTGACGAGATTATTGCCAAGCAGGATCGCGCCGATCAGGCTCTCGCGGTCCTCGATCAGGATATTCACCCGGCGTGCCCGGTGGTCCTTATCTTTTTCAAGCGACAGCATGCGCGCTTTGGACGTCGCCGTCAGCGCGGTTTCGGAGCCGGAGAAAAAGCCCGAGAACGCCAGAAGTCCCAGGATCGTCAGGGCTGTCCAGCCCATCCACGGTTCAAGCATCATCGCCGGGTCAATTCCTCTCTTAAAAATCCGGTCAGGTCAGCGCTGTCTGCGCCAGGTGCGATGTAGGCGTCCCCAACGCCGCGCGCCAGTACAAGGGTGATCGCGCCGCCAGAATTCTTTTTGTCAGACGCCATGCGTTTGACCAGCGCTTCAGCCTCAAAGGGGCCTCCGGCGAGCTCTGCGCCATCGGTCGGCAACCCCGCCGCCGCGATCGCCGCGCGGGCCCGTTCAGCGTCCCCCTTCGGGCAAACGCCCAGCCGAACCGAATAGTCGAAGGCAAGCACCATCCCCGCCGCTACGGCTTCACCATGGACCAGGGCGCCTTTGCTCGCTTCTGCTTCAAAGGCGTGGCCGAAGGTGTGGCCGAGATTGAGCAAGGCGCGACGTCCCGCCTCGCGCTCATCTTCGGCGACGATGCGCGCCTTAAACGCAATTGCGTCGGCGATGGCGCTGACGAGAGGCTCGCCGGACAAGCCCTCTGCGCCCGCCGCTTCCAGCCGGTCGAAGAGCGGACGATCGGCGATCAGGCCGGCCTTGAGGATTTCCGCATAGCCGGCGCGCAACTCGCGGTCGGGCAGGGTGGCGAGCAGGGCGGTGTCGGCGATCACCAGGCTGGGCTGGTGAAAGGCGCCGGCGAGATTTTTGCCGGCTGCGGTGTTGATCCCAGTCTTGCCGCCAACCGAGCTGTCGACCTGCGCTAAAAGCGTCGTGGGGATTTGCACGAATCCGACGCCGCGCTTGGTGATGGCGGCGGCGAAGCCGGTGAGATCGCCGATGGTCCCGCCGCCAAAGGCGATGACGCTTTCGCGCCGCTCAATACCCAGCGCGAGAAGGGCGGCGGTCAGAGTGCGCAGCCCCTCCCAGCTTTTCGCCGCTTCACCGCCGGACAATGTGATCAGCTCCAGCTTAAGCCCGGCTGCGTCCACGACCGCTTTCAAAGGGTCGCCATGATGGGCTAGCGCGGTTTCGTCCGCGACCACAACGGCCCGGCCATTGGGGCAAAGTGCGGCCAAGCGCTCGCCGCTGTCACCCAGCGCGCCCTCACCGACGACGACGTCATAGCTTCGTTCGCCTAACGCAACGGTCACTACACGATGCTCGCTCATCCCTGAATTTGCTCCACATAGGCTTCAAGGGCGGCATAGGCCCGCGCTGCGGTGGCGTCGTGACTGGCCGCATCGCTTTCCACCGTAATGTCGGCTTGGGCGTAGATCGGCGCGCGTTCAGCGTTGAGCTTCTCCATCACCGCGCGCGGATCGTCGGTTTCCAGCAAGGGACGCTGACCGGGCTTTCTCAAAACACGTTCCATCAAGGTGTCGAGATCGGCTTTGAGCCAGATTGAAACAGCCCGCTCTTTAATCAGAGCACGTGTTTCGTCATTTACGAACGCGCCGCCGCCCAGCGCCAAGACGATTGGTTGGGGCTCTTCCAGCAAGCGGGTGATCACCCTGCGCTCGCCATCCCGGAAGGCGGCTTCGCCGAAATCGGCGAAGATATCGGCGACCGATCGGCCCGCCGCCTCCTCGACCGCCTCGTCGGCGTCGACAAAGGGCCGGTCCAGCCGCTTGGCGAGGCGCCGGCCGATTGTGGTTTTGCCCACGCCCATCAATCCGACCAGAGCAATGGGGCGATCAAAGTCGCGCAAAGGCAGCACATCGTCCATAACACTACAGGTGATAGACCAATCTGAGCCAAACCGGCAATCAGGCGCGACCATGTCTGGAAAAGGCCCCATTCAACGGCTTAAACTTCATCGGAACGCTATTTTGGGAGAGCGCGTGCATGAGAGGCGTATTGATCGGCGCTGCGGCGGTTGTCGCGATTGTGGGGGGCGGCTTCGCCCTTCTGGTGCTCATGGCGGACGCCGGCGCGCCGGAGCCCTCTGAGATCCGCATTGAGGTGAGTGATGACCTTCGCGGCCCTCGCTAGCGCGCTCGCCGTTGCTGCGAGCGCAGGCCTAGCGGGCGCACAGCAGCCCGATATCGCTGTCGCGGAGCTTGGCCAGGTGCACCCGCTGGAAGTGTCCGCCGGCGGCGGCTTGCCCGATACGGTCTGGTCCAGCGGCGATGCGCGCGCCCTGCAGGCCGTACTGGAGACGCTGCCCCGGTCCGACGCCTCTGACTGGCAGGATCCAGCCGCGGCTCGATTGGCGCTGTCTGCACTGTTGAGCGGTGGCGATCCGCCAGACAATGCGGGAAGCGACGCCGATTTGTCTGTTCTTCGCGCGGACCGCGTCTTGTCGGCCGGCGGCGCGCGCGGCGCTTACGGTCTCTTGTCCCGCATCCCGGGCCTGAATGAATACCCGGCGCTGTCCGCGCTCTATGTTGAGACCGCGTTCGCCCTGGGCGAACGGCGTAACGCCTGCCGTGCGGCCAATGCGCTGCTGACCGGGCGGGACACCGCCTACTGGCTGCGCGTTCGGGCGTTTTGTTTGGCGCTGGACGGCAATATCCCAGCGGGAGAATTGACCGCCGAGCTGGCCCGGTCGCGGTCCGCCAATGACAGCTTTGATGCACTGTTTGATGCGCTGACCCTGGACCGCGGCCTTCCAAGGAATGCGGCACCACGCTCCGGTCTTGAATTGGCGATCGCGGAAGCCGTGGCCCCGCAGACCCGCATTGCGGCGCACGCCGGTGTCCCGGGATGGCTGAAACGGGCTGCTCAGCGCACCGGTCCCGCCATCAACCTGCCCCAGACGCTGCCGGAGGCTCTAGAAGCTGCCGTCGCCCTTGATGGTCCGGATCGCCGGGCCGCCCTTGGGGCGTTGATCCAGCAGGAGCTCGATCGAAGCATCGCTGCGGAAGCGCTGGCCATCCGCCTGTCAGACGCGGCGGATGCGGGCGAGTTCGTGGCGGCCGCCCGTGCCTATGGCCCTGAAGTCTCACGCTTGCCGATAACCGGCGACACGCTGGCGCACGGGCGCTTATTCGTGCTGGCGGCGCTGGGCGCCGACGACATCATTGCAGCACGCCAATGGCGAGATGCGCTGATGGACGGCCCGCCTGCTCCACCACCGCCTCCGCAACCCGATCCGATGGGGACGCCTGGCGGATCGCCATCGGCTCTGGCCGCGCCGCCCGGCTATCAAAACCCTCAAGCGCTGGTGGAGCCGCCATGGACCCCTCCTGCGCCTGGCGTGATGGTCGAGCTGGATTTCGCCGCCGCGGTGGCCAGCGGGCGGATCGAAGGTGACAGCTTCGCCGCCTTGCTCGCCGCCCGTATTGAAAACGCTGACGGGCCCCGCCTGTGTCAGGCGGCGGCGTTGGCGGCGCTGGGCGCCGATGATGGGGGTCAAATCCGGGCGGCCATGACCGGACTGGAGCGCGACGCGGACGGGGCGGCCCTAGTCGTCGCGCCCGGCCTTTTGGCCGCTGCGGCCGGCGCGCTGGGTGAAAGCCAACTGCACGCCGCCGCGCTTCTGGAAGCCAACCCGGGCGACCCGGAAGCGTGCGCCGCCGCCGGCTTGATCCTGGACCATGCCGGGTTGCGTGGTGAGGCGCTGTCGTGGGTCTTGGACAGCATTCTTGAGGACGCCGCGTGAGCGAACGCTCGATCGGCTTGTTTCTCGATATGATGGCGGCTGAGCGCGGCGCGGCGGACAATACGCTCGCCGCCTATCGCCGGGATCTTGACGACGCCACGGCGCGCTTGTCGGTTCGCGGCGTCTCGCTTGATCAGGCCCAGACGCCCGATTTAGAAGCTTTGCTCTCCGGATTGGCGGCAGACGGCTTGTCGGCGGCGACGGCGGCGCGGCGCCTGTCGGCGCTGAAGCGCTATTTCCGCTTCCTGTTGAAGGAAGGACTAAGGGCCGATGATCCGGCCCGGGGCCTGTCCGGTCCGAAGAAGCCGCGGCCCCTGCCCAAAGTGCTCAGCGAAGCCGAGGTCGACGCGCTGTTTCAGGCCGCCGACCAAATCGACGGCGTCGCGGGCTTTCGGACTCGCGCCTTGTTGGAGCTTCTTTACGCAGGCGGTCTGCGGGTCAGCGAGCTGGTCGCCTTGCCGCTGGCGGCCTTTGCGCGATCTGAAGGCGTGATCGCCGTCATCGGCAAGGGCGGCAATGAGCGTCTCGTGCCGCTCACCGAACCGGCGCTTGAGGCGGTCGCGGACTTTCGCGCGGTCCGCGACGAGGACCTTCCCGGCCAGGCTGCGCCGACCCGGCGCAAGGCCGAGCGCTTCCTCTTCCCGTCAAAAAGCGCCGCCCAGGGGCACCTGACGCGGGAGCGCTTCGCCCAGGTTCTCAAAGACTTGGCGGTTGCAGCCGGTCTCGATCCAGCGCGGGTCAGCCCGCATGTGCTGCGCCACGCCTTCGCCACGCATCTCCTGGCCAATGGTGCTGATTTGCGCAGCGTGCAGACGCTTTTGGGCCATGCCGACGTGTCCACCACAGAGATTTACACCCATGTGCTGGAGGCGCGCTTGACCGCGCTGGTGCATGACGCCCACCCCTTGTCGCGTAAAGGCGATGCGTAGCATTGCGCACAACAATTGCGTCGGTGAAAGCCGGTCTATAGTTTGCGGCCCAATTCGGGACCTGTTGCAGGACTAGTCCTTTTGCAGGCCGCGCTTCTCAGGACGGATGATGTCTGATCCCACTCGCACCTATCTCGACTTTGAACGCCCGATCGCGGAGCTGGATTCCAAGATTGAGGAGCTTGAAGCCATCCTCGCGCGTAATGGCGAAGATGCGCCGGACGCGGCTGAGGAAGTGGCCAAGCTGCGCCAGAAGTCGGCCGATCAGCTCAAGGCGCTGTATTCCAAGCTCGATGCCTGGCGCAAAACCATGGTGGCCCGTCATCCCGAACGCCCGCACCTGAAAGACTATATCTCCACGCTGGTTACGGAATTCGAAGAACTTGCCGGCGATCGGCGCTTTGGCGAGGACCACGCCATTGTTGGCGGGACAGGCCGCCTGGGCGGGCGTCCGGTGGTCGTGATCGGCCATGAGAAGGGCGCGGACACCCAGTCCCGCCTGAAGCATAATTTCGGCATGGCGCGGCCTGAAGGCTATCGCAAGGCGATCCGCCTGATGGATCTCGCCGAGCGCTTCGATCTGCCAGTCGTCACGCTGGTGGACACCGCCGGCGCCTATCCAGGCCTGGGCGCGGAAGAGCGCGGTCAGGCTGAGGCCATCGCCCGCTCCACCGAGCGCTGCCTGACGCTGGGCACGCCGTTGGTGTCGGTGATCACCGGCGAGGGCGGCTCCGGCGGCGCGGTGGCGCTGGCCTCCGCCAACTCCGTGTTGATGCTGGAGCATTCCATTTATTCGGTGATCTCGCCGGAAGGCTGCGCCTCCATCCTTTGGCGCGACGGCGCGCGCGCCAAAGACGCCGCTCTGGCGATGAAGATCACGGCGCAAGATCTCATCGAGCTGAAGGTTATCGACACGATCATCCCCGAACCTGTCGGCGGCGCCCATCGCGACCGCACCGGCACCATGGCCAAGGTGGGCGAGGCGATCGAAACCGCGTTGTCAGCGCTTGACGGCTTGGACGCGGAAGAGCTCAAACGCCGCCGCCGCGACCGCTTCCTGACCATTGGACGCAGCCTGCTGGACGGCTAGGTCTAACGGCCTGTCCCTTCGCGGGCGGTGGTGGCTTCGAAGAGCTGTTTCTTCATCTTCTGAACCAAACCGGGACGCCAGTCGGTCAGTGCTTGGTATCGGGCACGCGCGCTGTTGTGCGGAACCATATTCCCATACCCGGTCTCGACCTCGCGGGTCTCCTCTCCCAGGCCCCAGAGGCCTGAGGGCTTGTCCATCTCCGCCAGCGGGTCGGGGTTGAGGTCTGCTCTAAGAGAGTCCGAGAATTTCATTCCGGCGGATTCTGCGCCTTCGACGATCCACTCCAGCGCGCCATCGGAGAAGGCCTGCTCGTCCGGAGAGCCGCCGCCGACCCCTCCATGGAAGCCCGGAAACCACCGTTCCAGAACCTGCTGATCGGAAGCGCGCGACTTGCTCGCCTGCATCACTGTGACAGGAAAGGCCTTACGCCTTTCGTCCAAGGCGCAAGCATGTCGCGCGAACCGAATATCGCGGTTCAGGAAGGTGTCGTGGAAGCCGTGCCCGCGGTTGATAAGCCTATCGATCGGCAGCCAACTGATAATATCCGGGACGCCATTCATGCCGACCGTGTCAAAGCAACCGAGAAAATCGATCGGCACGCTGTCGCCGTTTTCGTTTCGGAACCGGATCGCTTTTTCATGGTCCGGCCGAACGGATTTGTTGCGATAGAGTTTGTATGCTTCTGCGAGCGCGCCGATTTTTTCGCGCTTGACCAGGCCGGAGGCGTAAATCAGACCGCACAGCGATCGTGCGGTGTAAGCGCCGCGTGAAAAGCCGAATATGAAGATCTCGTCGCCTGGCGAATAGTTGAACGCCAAGAACCGGTAGGCGTCGAAGATCTTCTCCTCCAACCCGTCGCCGATGGCCCCGCCAAGTTTCTTGTCGAGCCAATCCCCGATTTCATTTAGCAGATTGTCGTCGTCAGCATCGAACGTCGCCCCGACGCCGCTATCGTAATAGACGATCTGGCGCACGCCTGAGTCATCTTCATGGGCGGCGTGCATCGCGATCTTGGCGATATTCGTCAGATTTTCTTGGCGTGCTGATTGCCATGTCCCGTCGCAACAAACGATGAGCCGTTTCATTCGCGCCTCCCTGCCTATCAAGGCTATTCTGCGCGAATGATTTTCACCTCTCAAGACTGCGATGTCCAAATCACAATTTATGATTCACCGGGGGTGCGGGGCGCGACCATCGCTTCCGGCACAGCGGCATATGCCGGCAAGACGCCTAGGTTTCAGGCGTCGCGGCCTTGCCGTGCAAGCGCGGTAGACGCGCGGGCAGCATTAGGATCTGGAAAAACACCAGGAAGCCGCCAACTGCGCCCAGCAAACCAGCTTGGAGCCAGCTTTGAGAGGCTGAAACGGAGCTTGGTTCTCGGATCACCAGAAACCAGCCCGGAGCTTCGAGTTTGACGAACGCCGCCAACCCATTCTGTGTGGGATCGTCGATTACGGCATGGGACTGGCCATTGCCGGTGACGGCCGAGACCAGCCGATCCAGATTAAGGGTGGCGAGCACGGCGTCGACATCATCCTGGGTGATGATGTCGGACTGAAACAAGGCGCGATGGGCGACAATGGCACCATCGCGCGAAACAACCATCGCCTCTCGGCCCGAGGGGGCGACGACGGCGTCGGACAGGTAATCGCGGACATCCAGGGTCATCCCGAAGGCTCCGACATGGCGACCGACGTGGCGTACCGGCAAATGGCAGCCGATCGTCAGCATGCGCTCATCCTGCCGATACAAGAGATCGGTCAGCGCCGTGCAGGCGAACTGCCCGTTCGGGTTAGCGGACGGCTGCGCGATCTCGACAAAGGAGGCGTTCGAGAACTCAAAGCTATCCGGCGCTGTTCGGCGGTAAAACTCCAGTCGGTCATCGCGGTTGGGCGCGAAGATCACCAGGCGATCGCCGTCATCGTTGAAGTAGAGGCTGTCGAACAGGCCCGCCACACCTGGCCCGACCGCTGTGATGGCGAGATAGGCCGCCACCACTTCCCGGCGCTCAGTCGGCGTAAACTGTGTCGCACCCAAAAAGGCGCCCATCCCATAGACCAGGTGTCCGTCTTCGGTTCGCCGTCCGTCAAAATCTTCGTCCCGGCTGCGCCGCGTGCCGGCGTCAAACACCGGGAAGCGATCGGTGAAAATGGCGTCGATCCGCGCCTGACCCAGGTCGGCATAGTGGCGCTGGAACTGATCGCGCGCGGTCTCTTGGACGATGCGAGCTTCCTCAAAGAAGGTGTTCCGGCCAGACGCGCGCTCCTCGACATAGGCCGCCAAGTTCTCGCGCTTTGCGCTGGTGCGTTCATTCTCAATGAAGGGCCGCAAGACCACCGTCGCTAGAATCGCCACCAGTAGTCCGGCCGCAAGCGCCGGCGCCTTTTGTGCAATATTCATCTGTCCCGCCATCCCCAAGCGTTGTGATTGGAAAACGCTAATCCTCAAATAGCAAAGAAAGGCTAAATGTCTTTCGTTGTCTTCGAGGGTCTACGGGCGACTGTCACAGGCGGTGCTCGAGCCAGGGCAGGGTGCGCCCCGGGATCACTTCGGAGGGTCGCTCTTCAATGAAGCTCGCGCCCATGGCGGTATAGAAACCGCGCGCGAAAGGATCAGAAAGAATATCCAAACGCGCAGCGTCAGCGGCTCGTGCTTGATCGAGAGCCCAGCGATAGAGCTGGCGCCCCAGCCCCGTTCCGATGGCGTCCGGCGCGATGAATAGCAAGTCCAGCTCGACGGCCCGGCCGCGGGCATTTTCATAGGGCGCGCTGATCTGGACGACGCCGACAGGCTTCTCGTCAAACCAGCTGGCGATGGCGCGGCCTTGAGACGCCGCCTCCGCATCGACGCGCAGCACCCGCGCCATCGCGTCCATCATCTCAGCGCCATAACCCCAATGGGCTTTCGACCGCAGGATGAGCGCGTTGATCGCCGCCTGTTGGTCAGGCGCAATGCGGGCGAGGTGCGGTTTCGGCAAGCGCCTAAGTCGATGGAGCGTAGTTCACCGCGCCGTGGCAATGCTTGTACTTCTTGCCCGAGCCGCAGGGGCAGGGCGCGTTGCGCGACACGCGGCCCCAGGTGCTCGGATCGTTCGGGTCGATGGCCGGGGCCGCTGACCGAGACGCCAGGGTTGCGCCGCTACGCGGACGCGCGGGCGCCGGATCGTCCGCCATTTCATTGCGGCCGGTGACCGGGTCGATATGCTTGGCCTGCATATTCTGCGGCAATTCCGGCATTTCCGGCGGCGGCGCCGATGGCGCCAGGCGGAGATTGGACAACACGCGCGTGGTTTCAAAGCGCAGCTCATCGAGCAAATTCTCGAACAGTGCGAAGGCTTCGGTCTTGAACTCGTTGAGCGGATCGCGCTGGGCGTAGCCGCGAAGCCCGACCACCGAGCGCAGGGCGTCGAGCTGCTGCAGGTGCTCGCGCCAATTCTGGTCGATGGTCTGCAGCAAAACCTGTTTTTCCAGCCGGCGCATCAGTTCCGGTCCGACATCGGCGGCCTTTTCCGCATAGGCTTCTTCGGAGGCCTTCTCCAGGCGCTCTTTGATTTCTTCGTCGGCGATGCCTTCCTCTGCCGCCCAGTCTTTGACCGGCAGGGTCAGGCCGAAATATTTGGTCACCGCCTCATCAAGGCCTTCGACATCCCACTGGTCGGCATAGGCGCGCGGCGGGATGTGGCGTTCCACCAGATCTTCGACGGCCTGAGCGCGCATGTCCTTGACGACGTCGGAGACGTCCTTGGCGGTCATGAACTCGATGCGCTGTTCGAAGATCGCTTTGCGCTGATCATTCATCACGTCATCGTATTTCAGGATATTCTTGCGGATGTCGAAATTGCGCTGTTCGACCTTCTTCTGGCTGGTCTCGACCGCCTTAGTCATCCACGGGTGTTGAATGGCTTCGCCGGGCTGCATGCCCAGCGTGCGCATAATGGTGTCCAGGCGCTCCGGCGCGAAGATGCGCAGCAGGTCGTCCTCCACCGACAGGTAGAAAGCCGAGCGGCCCGGGTCGCCCTGACGGCCGGAGCGGCCGCGCAGCTGGTTGTCGATCCGGCGGCTTTCATGGCGCTCCGTGCCAATCACGAACAGGCCGCCGGCGTCGAGCGCGGCTTGCTTTTTCTCGGCGACGTCGGCGGCGATCTTTTCGCGCTCCGCGGTGATATCCGCTTCGCTCGGCTCTTTGCCGGCCTCGGTCTGAGCTTTCAGCCATTCCGCGACTCGGAAATCGACATTGCCGCCCAGCTGAATATCGGTGCCGCGGCCCGCCATGTTGGTGGCGATGGTCACCGCGCCCGGCTCGCCGCCCAGAGCCACGATGGCGGCTTCTTCTTCGTGATAGCGGGCGTTGAGAACTTTGTGCGGGATCTTCTTCTTTTTCAGAACTTCGGAAAGAAGCTCGGATTTCTCGATCGACACCGTGCCGACCAGGATGGGCTGGTTCTTGGCGTGGGCGTCTTCGATGGCGGCGACGATGGCGTCATTCTTTTCGCCCATGGTGCGATAGAGCTCGTCTTCATCGTCGATGCGCGCCACAGGCTTGTTGGTCGGGATTTCCAGCACGCCGAGCCCGTAAATGCCGGCGAATTCCTCCGCCTCGGTGGCGGCGGTGCCCGTCATGCCAGACAGCTTGTCATACAGGCGGAAGTAATTCTGGAAGGTGATCGAGGCCAGCGTCTGGTTTTCCGGCTGGATGTCGACCTGTTCCTTCGCCTCGATGGCCTGGTGCAGCCCGTCGGACAGGCGGCGGCCGGGCATCTGGCGACCGGTAAACTCGTCGATCAGGATCACGTCGCCGTTTTTGACGATGTATTCCTTGTCCTTGTTGAACAGCTTGTGGGCTTTCAGGCCCTGATTCACGTGGTGAACGACTGAGACATTCTCAACGTCGTAGAGATCCCCGCTCTCCAAAAGGCCGCGCTCCTTCAAGAGCTCTTCAATGTGTTCATTGCCCTCTTCGGTGAAGGTGCAGCTGCGCGCCTTCTCGTCGATCGTGTAATCGTCTTCGTCCAACAGCGGGATGATGGCGTCGATCGTCTTGTAAAAGTCCGTCCGGTCGTCCAGGCGGCCGGAGATGATCAGCGGGGTGCGCGCCTCGTCGATCAGGATGGAGTCCACCTCGTCGACGATGGCGAAGTGGTGGGCGGCTTTTTCCACCGGGCGCCCGCCGAACTGGACCATTTCTGCAAGCGAATACTTCATATTGTCGCGCAGATAATCGAAGCCCAGCTCGTTATTGGTGCCGTAGGTGATGTCGCAGGCATAGGCCGCACGGCGCTCGTCGTCTTGCATGCCATGAACGATCACGCCGGTGGTCATGCCCAGCTTGGCGAAGACCTGGCCCATCCATTCGCTATCGCGCTTAGCCAGGTAATCGTTGACGGTGACCACATGAACGCCTTTGCCTGGCAACGCGTTGAGATAGGCGGCGAGCGTTGAGACCAGCGTTTTACCTTCACCGGTCTTCATCTCGGAGATGTTGCCGTCATGCAGCACCATGCCGCCCATCAGCTGAACGTCATAATGACGCTGGCCCAGGGCGCGCTTGGCGCCTTCGCGCACAGCGGCGAAGGCTTCAGGCATCAGCTTTTCAAGGCTTTCGCCATTCTCATAGCGCTCGCGGAATTCAGTTGTTTTCGCCGCCAGTGCTGCATCGTCCAGCGCCTCAAACTCAGGCTCCAGCGCGTTGATTTGCTCAACGGTTGGACGCATGCGCTTGATCGCGCGATCATTGGAGGAGCCGAAGAGCTTGCGGGCGAGATCGAGCATGACGTATCAGCCTTGGCGGGCGAGAAGTATCGTGTGTATGCCGCCCCAACATGGCGCGGCGATGAATGAATGGTTTGTGCAGGCGCAAAGAGTTCGCGCGCACAATGACATTGGTGACTTAAGGAGGCCCCCATTGGGTGTCAATCAAGCCCCGCTGCGGCTTATGGCTTTGAGCGCCGTTTTGTTTTTCTCTCTCGTAGCTTGCGGGCCCGCGCCAGTGGCAGATGCGCCGCAGCCGGCGGCGGCGCCTGACAGCCTGAATCAAGGTTTGCGCTTCATCGCCGCCGAGCCTGGTGAGGGCGATGTCATCGCCGCGCGCGTCGGCGGCACGGTGATCACCGTCTCTGAAGTGCGCCGTGAAGCCGTGGCGCGGGAGCTGATCGAGGACAGCGCCGAGCTGCCGGCGGGCGATCCTGTGTTCCAGGAGGCCTTGTCCGAGTTGATCGACCAACGCCTGCTGGCGCTCGAAGCCGCTCGCCGGGGTCTCGACCAGGATCCTCAAGCGCGCCGCCGCCTCGCCGCTGCGGAAGAGCGTATCCTGAGCAATGTGTTGGTGGAGAACGCCATCGCGCAAGCGGTGACCGATGAGGCGGTGGAGCGGGTCTATGACGAACAGGCGCAGTTGGCGCCCAGGTCGACAGAAGTGCGCGCCCGCCACATTCTGGTTGAGTCTCGCGAAGAGGCGGCAGAAGCCATCCGCATTCTGGCGGATGGCGTAAGCTTCTCCGATCTCGCCATGCGGATCAGCCGTGACCCGGCGACCCGGCTGATTGGCGGCGATCTCGGCTATTTCACCCGGGCTGGAATGATCCCCGCCTTCGCTGAGGTCGCCTTCGCAACAGAGGAAGGCGCAGTCAGCGCGCCGTTCGAGACCGAATTTGGCTGGCATGTACTGACGGTGGTCGACCGCCGGACCCAACCGCGGGCGAGCCTGGAGACCATGCGGCCGAACATTGTGCGCTTCCTCACCCTGCAAGAGATTGATGCGCTGCTCACCGATCTGCGCACCAACTACCCCGTTGTGATCACCGCCGGTGATGCGCCGCTGGATCTTCGCACCTCCGAGCCTGAGGCGCCGGACGAGGCTGACGCGGACGCGCCGGGGCGTTAAGGCCCTTTAAACCATTCTCTTGCACCGCACTTTAACGCCCTTGAGAGTATCCATGAGTGAACAAAGCCTGCTTCTCGTGGCGGCCTGCGCCCTGATCGACCCCGATGGACGGGTGTTGATCGCGCAGCGGCCCGAGGGCAAGGCGCATGCCGGGCAATGGGAATTTCCCGGCGGCAAGGTGGAGCAGGGGGAGACCCCGGAACAGGCGTTGGTGCGCGAACTGCGTGAGGAGCTGGGAATAGAACCATGCGAGCAATGCCTGCAGCCCTTCGCCTTCGCGTCGCACGCCATCTCCGACGACCGGCATCTGTTGATGCCGCTCTATGTCTGCCGGCGCTGGGACGGCTTCATCGACCCCAAGGAAGGCCAGCAGATCAAGTGGGTGCGCCCGGACAAGCTCGCGAGCTTTGCGCTGCTGGAGGCGGACGTCCCGCTGGCGGCGGAGCTGCGCGACCGTCTGGTCGGCGCTCGCGTCTAGGCGCTTTCGCCCGCGACCGCCGCGGGGGCACCGCCATCGAGTACGGTCTCGTCGCCGCGATCCTCGCCACCTCGATCATTGGCGCCGTGAGCTTGCTGGGCAACGGTGTCGACGGCATGTGGGACCGCATGACCACCAGCTTGTCCGCGCCGCTTGGCGGGAGCGGCGGTGACGACTAGCGCCCGGCTCTATCGCCCACGTTTTTCTCTTCAACCCCTAATGCATCCGCCAGGCGCGCCGTGGCGGAGCCTGGGCGTTTGGGTTTGGGTTGATCAGGGTGCGGCGCCCAGCCGGCGAAATTGATCACTTCAAATGTGGCCGGAATTCTGCCGTCCTCGCCGGCATGCTCGCTGGCATAGGCTTGAGCCGCGCTCACGAACAGGCCTTTCGAGCCCGGCGTGCGCGAGCGGTCGACCAGCACGTTGGTCTCACCCATTTTGCGAAGATCGCGCATCAGCACGAAGGCGTTGCCATAGCGCGCCGTGACCCGGTCCACATCGGAGACCGGCATGGAAAAGCCGGCGCGCGAAACGAGGCCCGCCATATCGATGGTGTCGGCGAAGGGGGAAACGCGACGCGCTGGTTCGCGATCCATCGCTTCTTCCGCCGCGCTCAGCGCGCGGCGCAATTCAGTCAGCGTGGACCCGCCCAGGATGGCGCCCGCGAAGAAGCCGTCGGGTTTGAGCGCATAATTGATCTGGATCAGCGCCCCGACGATGTCGTTGGTCCAATGCAGCGACAGGCAGGACAGGACGAGGTCCACGCCGCCTTCTTTGATCGGCAGGCGCTCCTCGTCCAAGGCGACGCTGGGGCAGGCGGACAGCCCCGCCATGGCTGGCGACAAGTCCGCTTCAAACACCCGCCCGATTTTGGAACGCGCCTCCGGTCGGGTCTCTAGCGCCCGGCTCACCGCGCCGCCGCCGCCCAAGACCAGGCAGGTCTTAAAGTCTCTGGAAATGCTCTCGACCCGGTCGAGCAAATCGTCCGCGACACGCGCATGAAGAAAGTCGTAGTCTAAAAATTCGCGTGACGCGCGATCTTTGCGCTGGCGCAACAAAGCCCGGTCGAACAGCCGGGGCGGGCCGTCTTCAGGAGGGGGTGCAGGCTTTGACGCGATCAGGGTCACACGGGTCATGGGGCGGATATGGCCGTTTCTGGCTGGCGCGCCAAGCGCAAGCGGTGTGGTCGACGTTGACCAATGTCATCTGGCCGCCGGTCTCACCGATTTCGGGCGACCCGGTTCTGCGCTCGGGAGAACTCACCGCAGAGGACTGGGGTGCGATTCAATTCATCGAGCGGCCTTTATGCCGGAGCTGCGGCGTGCCCTTCGACCATCCCAGCTATGACGACATGGACTGCCCCGCCTGTATGGCGCGGCCTCCAGCGTTCAGCCGCGCGCGCTCGGTCTTCGTCTATGACGAGGCGAGCCGTCCCATGGTGCTAAGCTTAAAGCATGCCGGGCGCACGGATGCGGTTGCGGCCTTCGGGCGCTGGATGGCGCGCGCGGGCCACGATGCGCTCGACGGCGCTGACGCCCTAATCCCCGTGCCCTTGCACCCCAGCCGTTTGCGGACACGACGCTTTAATCAATCGCTCCTGCTCGCAAAGGCTCTCTCCAAGGTCAGCGGCATTCCGGTCGACGCCCATGCGCTGGCGCGGGTGAGGCGCACAGGCACGCAAGGCGGGCTCACGGCCAAAGGCCGCGCGAGGAATGTCGCCGGGGCCTTCAAGGTGCGCGACAGAGCCAAGGCGCGCCTCAAGGGTCAGCGCCTGGTCGTAATCGACGATGTTTTCACCACGGGGGCGACGCTAAACGCCTGTGTCCGCGTGCTGAAGCGTGCTGGCGCCGAGAATGTGAACGCGATCACGCTGGCGCGCGTTGTGAAACCGGTCGATCCGCTTAAATAACGCTGTGACGACACACACCGCTTGCATGGAGGCGCCGCGATGGCCGCCGTAACGCTTTATACCCGACCGCTCTGCCCCTACTGCGTGCGCGCAGTTTCGCTCTTGAAGAAAAAGGGCGTGGCGTTTGAGGAAATCGACGCCGGGTTCAACGCCGAAAAGAAGCAGGAGATGATCCAGCGCGCCAATGGCGCCCGGACCTTCCCACAAATCTTCATCGGGGAAGAGCATATTGGCGGCTGCGACGAGATGATGGCGCTGGAGCGCGCCGGCAAGCTGGACGAGTTACTCGCGGCTTAATCTTGGTCCTCCTTCGCGTGCGCTCAGTCGGGCGCGATGTCATCCCCCTCACCAAGCGGCGATTGCTCGAGACCATCGCTAAGCGCGGCTAGCGCAGGCGTATCCCAAGCAAGCACCCCGAGCGCGCAGCGCTCGCAAGGCGAATAGCCGCCCGCAGCGAAGTTGAGCTAGTCTCAACGAAAGCGAGGACCGACCGAGCGGACGCGAGGGAGGACAAGAAAGAATGTCGACAACCAAGATCGCTCTTATCCAGATGCGCTCCGGCATCGACCCGGCGCGCAATATCGATGACGCCGAAGCGATGATCCGCGAGGCGGCCGCCGCCGGCGCTCGTTTCATCGCGACGCCGGAAATGACCCATCTGGTTGAGCGCGACACGGATGCGCTGGCCGCTATCATCAAGACCCCGGACGTCGATCCGGCCCTGGTGCGCTTTGCCGACCTGGCCGATGAGCTGGATATCGATTTGCTGATCGGCTCGCTGGCGCTGATGGGCGATCAGGGGCGGGCGGTGAACCGGTCGGTGCTGTTCGGTCCCGACGGCGCGGTGAAGGCGACCTACGATAAAATCCACATGTTCGATGTCAGCCTGGGCGCCGGCGAGGTCTATCGGGAGTCGGCGACTTACCGGCCCGGCGAGCAGGCGGTTGTCGTTGAGGCGGGCGATCTCAAGCTGGGCCTGTCCATCTGTTATGACGTGCGCTTCGCGGCGCTGTTCCGCCGCCTTGCGCAAGCAGGCGCACGGGTCATGACCGTGCCCAGCGCCTTCACCCGCCCCACCGGCCGGGCCCATTGGGAGGTGCTGTTGCGCGCCCGCGCGATCGAAACCGGCAGCTTCATTCTCGCGCCCGCCCAGGGCGGCAGGCATGAGGATGGGCGCAAGACCTGGGGTCATTCCATGGTCATCGGGCCGTGGGGTGAGGTGATCGCCGCACTCGACCATGACGAACCCGGTGTGCTTTACGCAGAGATTGATCCCGCCGACGCGCTCAAAGCCCGCGAGCGCATCCCGGCGCTGCAAGGCGATAGAGAGTTTACCGGCCCATGATCCGATACGCCCTCATCTGCGACGAGGCCCACGAATTCGAGGCCTGGTTTTCAAGCTCCGCGGACTACGACATGCAGGTGGAGCGCGGCCTGGTGGAATGCCCCCATTGCGGCTCGACCCAGATCTCCAAGCAAATCATGGCGCCCGCCGTGCGCACCGCCCGTAGGGCGGAGGCGCGCAAGGACGCGACCGCCAACGGCGCCGCCGACTTTGAAGCGCTGGCCCGCAAGGTGAAGGCGCATATCCGGTCGAATTACGATTATGTCGGCTCGGATTTCGCCAAGGAGGCTCGCGCCATCCATGAGGGCGACAAGCCGGAACGCCTGATCTACGGCGAAACCACGCCGGAAGAACGCGACGCGCTGAAAGCCGACGAGGTGCCGGTGGCCCCGCTGCCCGAGGACTTCGCGCCCACCCCGCCGAAAAAGGCGAACTAAGCCGCCTTCTCCGACGCCATCAGATAATTCACCCCGGCATCGCCGGAGATGAAGAAGCGGTCTTTGAGCGGGTTATAGCTCACGCCCACCGGGGTGCGGGGGGTGAGGTTTTCTTTTTCCAGCGCGTCAATGACTTCGTTGGGTTTCACCAGCTTATCAAACTGGTGGGTGCCGCGCGGCAGCCAGCCCATCACATATTCCGCACCGAAAATGGCGGTGACGAAGGCGCGCGGGGTGCGGTTGATCGTGCCGACGATCATCATCCCGCCCGGCTTCACCATGCGCGCGCAATTGCGCAGAAAGCTTTCCGGGTCCGCGACATGCTCGACGACCTCGAGGTTCAGCACGACGTCGAACTGCTCCGGCCCGTCCGCTTCTAGAAGCTGTTCGGCGGTTCCATGGCGATAATCAATGGTCAGGCCATTTTCTTCGGCATGGACCAGGGCGGTCTTGATATTGGCTTCCGCCGCATCCACCGCCGTCACCTGAGCGCCCAGGCGCGCCATCGGCTCCGAGACGAGACCGCCGCCGCAGCCGATATCCAGCAGCTTGAGGCCCTCCAGAGGCGTCGCGCCGGAACGTCCGAAATGGGCCGCCAGCGTGTCGCGAATATAGGTGAGGCGCGCCGGGTTGAATTTGTGCAGCGGGGCGAACTTGCTGTCGGGATCCCACCAGTCCGCCGCCATGGCGGAGAATTTCGCCACCTCTTCGGGGTCGATGGAGGGCGTGGACAGAGCCTCGGGAGCTGCAGCGGTCGCCATGGGTCTTCCTTTAGTCTGAACGATGCGGTTTTCGTCTTGCTTGCGCCGCAATATGGTCGCGAGGTCTCTATAAAGCGAGCGCTTGTCGCTGCGATCTTCTGTCCTGCCCCGGAGCCTTCCTTTCGTGACGTCCGCCGCATCGCCTTCGCGCCTGGTTCTCAAATTCGGCGGCACCTCCATGGGGGACCCCGAACGCATCGCCCATTCCGCCGCCATCGCCGCCCAGGAAGCCAAAGCCGGGCGCGACGTCGCGGTGGTCGTCTCCGCGATGGCGGGCGAGACGGACAGGCTATTAGGTCTCGCTCAAAGCATGGGCGGGGGCCTGGGCGAACGCGAGACAGATACCGTGCTGGCGGCCGGCGAGCAGGCGAGCGCAGCCTTGATGGCGCTGGCGCTCACCCGAGCGGGTCATCCCGCCCAGGCGGTCATGGGCTGGAGCTTGCCCATTCATGTGGAAGGTCCGCCCGGCTCGGCGCGCATCACCGCGATCGCCGGGGAGGGGCTGGAGGCGTTGATCGGCGCTGGCGTGATTCCAGTGGTCGCCGGCTATCAGGGACTGGATGCGAACGGCCGCCTCGCCACGCTGGGCCGCGGCGGGACGGATCTCACCGCGGTCGCGGTCGCCGCAGCGATCGGCGCGGAATGCGACATCTACACCGATGTGGACGGCG
The DNA here is from genome assembly GCA_964484345.1 of uncultured Oceanicaulis sp. Lineage (GTDB taxonomy): Bacteria > Pseudomonadota > Alphaproteobacteria > Caulobacterales > Maricaulaceae > Oceanicaulis. The sequence continues at coordinate 91,373 of CAZAGE010000004.1, forward strand.
TCTTCACCACCGATCCCCGCATCGAGCCGTCCGCCAGCCGCGTCGAGCGGATCAGCCATGACGCCATGCTGGAGCTCGCCGCCCAGGGCGCGAAAGTGCTGCAAACCCGGTCGGTGGAGTACGCCAAAGCCAAAGCCGTCACCCTTCGCGTCAAATCCAGCTTCCTGGCGCCAGGCCAAAGCGCGGGCAGCGAAGTCGTCGAAGACGCCGCCATTGCGGAGCGTCGCGTGGTGTCCGGCGTCTCCTATGTGCGCGATCAGGCGCGGATATCGGTTCATGGCGGCGCCGGAGCGGCGCCGGCGGAAGCCTTGTTCGCGGGCCTTGCTGAGGCGGACGTGGCCGTCGACATGATCGTACAAGCCCGCTCGCGCGCGGGCGGGGCCGTGGTGGAATGCTCGGTCGCCGGACGGGATTTGCCGCGCGCGCTTGCTGTTGCGGAGACTTTGACGGGCGATGATCTTGCCGTGCGCTCAGAAACCGGCCTGGCGAAAGTGTCTGTCGTGGGCACCGGGCTACGAGGGCGGGCGGACGTGGCGCGCACGCTTTATCGCGTGTTGGCCCAGGAGGGGCTCGCCGCTCACATGGTCGCCACCAGCGAGATCAAGATCTCGGTTTTAGTGGACGCCGATGATTTAGAGCAGGCGGTCCGGGCCCTTCATGGCGCCTATGGGCTCGCTGCGACGCAAAGCGGGACTTGACGAACAGCGCATAGCACGGGCTCTTTACGGTCCCGACGGCGCGACCTTGTTGTCCTTGCGCCAGCACCGAAGCCGAGCCGCCGACGACCCAGCGATGACGATTGACGCCCCGTCCACCGCCGCGCGTGGCTCCCGCCGCCTGCTAGGCCGAATTCGCGACCTGATGGCGATTCAGGACGACGCTCAGGCGCGCCTGGACCGCCTCACCGACATCATCGCGGAAGAGACCCGGTCCGATGTCAGCTCGATTTATCTGGTCCGTCCGTCCGGCGCGCTGGAATTGTCCGCCACCCATGGCCTGAACCCAGACGCGGTGCACGACACCCGGCTTCGCCCCGGCGAGGGTTTGGTCGGCATGGTGGCCCGGCGCGCCCGTCCATTTGCGGCGGCGAACGCTCAGTCGCATCCCAACTTCTCCTTCCGGCCTGAAACGGGTGAAGAACCCTTTCAGTCCTTTGTCGGCGTGCCGATCCTTCGCGGGGGGCGTTTGGTCGGCGTACTGACGGCGCAATCTGCTGAGTCACGGGAAACGGCGGAAGAAGAAATCGAAACGCTCCAAACCGTAGCGATGCTGCTTGCGGAGATCGTCGCCTCCGGTGACTTGGTGACTTCAGAAGCCTTTTCCGGTCTCGAGCTGCGGCTGAAAAACCCGGAGCGCTTCCAGGGCCTGGCTCTATCGACCGGCATCGCGTTGGGCGTGGCGGTCAAACATGAACCTCATGTCTTAGCCCAGCGCATGGTGGCCGATGATTCAGAGGCGGAAGAAGAACGCCTGGAAGCGGCGATCGGACGTTTGCGACGTTCAATTGATGCACTGCTCGATTCCGGCCGCGTGCCCACCGGCACGCCATCGCGAGAGGTGTTGGAAGCCTACCGTCTCTTCGCCTATGACCGCGGATGGATGAACCAGCTTCATGAAGCGGTGCGGGCCGGTTTGACCGCGGAAGCGGCGGTGGAGCGGGTTCGAAACGAGCATCGCGCCCGATTGATGAAGGCGCGCGATCTGCATTTCCGCGAGCGCTTGCACGATCTCGAAGATCTCGCCAACCGCTTGCTGCGCCATCTGGCGCGCACGGAAGATGTTCAGCCGCCTTTGCCGGAGAACGCAATCTTGATCGCGCGCTCGATCGGACCAGCGGAGTTGCTGGATTTCGATCGCTCACGCCTCGCCGGAATCGCGCTGGAGGAGGGGAGTTCCAGCTCGCACGCCGCCATCGTCGCCAAGGCCATCGGCGTGCCCATGGTGGGCCGTTTGGAAGGCGCGCTGGACCGTGTTGAAGACGGCGATCCGTTGATCATCGATGGTGAGTTCGGCTTGCTGCATGCACGCCCCTCCGCCGAGGTGACGACGGCGTATGAGGAACGCCTCGAGAGCGAAGCCATTCGCGCCCGCGCCTATCGGGATATGCGCGACGAGCCCGCGCGGACGCTCGATGGCGTGCGGGTCAATCTCTTAATGAATGCTGGCCTGCTGATTGAGCTCTCGCAGCTTCAGGAAAGCGGCGCGGAAGGTGTTGGTCTGTTCCGCACGGAATTCCAATTCATGGTCGCCGACACTCTGCCGCGCCTGCAGGCTCAGACCGAGTTGTACAGTGCGGTGTATGAAGCGGCGGGCGACAAGCCGGTGGTGTTCCGCACGCTGGATCTTGGGGGCGACAAGGTCACGCCCTACACGCCGTCAATGCGCGAACCCAATCCAGCGCTGGGCTGGCGCGGGCTTCGCATGGGCCTGGATCGGCCCGGCTTGCTTCGCTATCAGCTGCGGGCGCTGGTGCGCGCGGGCGCCGGGCGGCCCTTAAACGTCATGTTCCCGATGGTCGCCGACGTCGATGAATTGGCGGAAGCGCGTGACGTGTTGCACCAAGAAGTCGCTTACGCCGAGCGCCATGGTCATGGCGTGCCCAGTGATGTCCGGGTCGGCTTCATGCTGGAAACCCCCGCTGTGGCGTTCGATCCGGACCCTTGCCTGGAGATCGCCGACTTTGTCTCGCTGGGCGCGAATGATTTGATGCAATATTTCTTCGCTGCAGATCGGCAAAATCCGCAAGTGTCCGAGCGCTATGACCCGATCAGCGTCGCCTCGCTCAAGCTCCTAACGGCGATCCAGGCCGCCTGTGAGCGCCATGGCAAGCCGATCAATGTGTGCGGCGAGCTGGCGGGCCGACCGCTGGAGGCGTGCGTGCTTTCAGCGCTGGGATTGCGCCAGCTATCCATGGCCGCCGGCTCTATCGCACCGGTCAAGCAGGCGTTGGCTGGGACTGATATCGGCAAGCTCTCCGCCTGGCTGAGGGACGAAATTGCACGCGGAGATAGGCCCGGGGGGCCATCTCTGCGCGAACGTCTTACAAAAAAGGGACTTAGCGCGGGATTGCCGCCGGAATGTGTTGATAATTTCAAAAGCATTTGATTGAATGATGTTGCAGTGCGGCGTACAAGTCACACCTGCTGAGGGGGCGTCATCGGACGCGCATCATGACCGGATCTCGCATGGGTAAGCTGGAGACATCACAGCCCGACGGCGCATATGTGCCTGTAGATGCTGTTTTTTCCGACTCTCCAATCTCGGCGGAGATGTTTGCACCGGGACTGGGCGGGCGACTACGCCAAGCGCGCATCTCGGCCTCGTTGACCCTTGATTCGGCGTCGGCCCGCACGCGGATCAAGCGCGATTTCCTTGATGCGCTAGAGACGATGGACCCGCGCGGGCTTCCGTCTCGGGCCTACGCCATCGGTTATTTGCGAACCTATGCGAATTTTCTCGGCCTTGATGCGGCGGAGTGCGTGGATCAGTTCAAGGCCGAGGTTGAATGCGACGCAGGCCGGGCGACGCCGACCGCACCCCAGGAAAAACGTGAAATCCAACTGCCGCGCGGCACCATCGGCGCGGTGATCATTCTGGGCTTCGTCATCGTCGGGGCGGGCTGGTACGGCAATTACCTTAATCGCTCTCAAGCCTATGCTGGCGTTGATGCGCCGGTCTCGGCGCTGTTGTCGGACGAGGCCCCACTGGTCTCAGACCGTCAGCTGAGCGCACCGACAACGGAAACGATTTGGTCGGCTTTGCCGGCGCCGGTGACTGCAGGAGCGCTGACGTTTGAAGCGGCCGCGCCGGTGGAAATTGAAGTGCGCGATGCGTCGGGCCGCATCTTAGCCGCGCGGGAGCTTGATGTCGGCGATGTCTACCGTGCGCCGGACGAACCCGGATTGACCGTGTCGGCGTCGGACGCCGGAGCGCTTCTGGTGCGCGCCGCCGGCCGTCCCTTGGGGCCCTTGGGCGAGGCGGGGCAGGCCGTCGACAATGTGTCCGCGGCGGAATTCATCCTGGCTGCGCTGCGCAGCGATGGTGAAGGCCAGCGCTAAGGCTCGCGTGACCGGCCGGATCGGCCTATATTTCAAAATCGAAAAGCGATCAGCGAGAAGGCATCCCCATGTCTGTTGAAGCCCACACGACTGTGCGTCCCTGGCGGATGATCGACCGGCGTGAGAGCCGGCAGATCCATGTGGGCAAAGTCGCGGTCGGCGGCGATGCGCCGATCAGCGTGCAGTCCATGACCAACACGCCGACCCCGGATGTCAACGCCACAGTCAATCAGATCCGGCGATTGGAAGAGGCTGGCGCCGACATCGTGCGCGTATCCTGCCCCGATGAAGACAGCACCGCTGCGTTTAAATCGATTGCCAAGGCTGCGAAGGTCCCGCTCGTGGCGGATATCCACTTTCATTACAAGCGCGGCATCGAAGCCGCTGAGGCCGGCGCTGCCTGCCTGCGCATCAATCCGGGCAATATCGGCTCCATGGACCGGGTTCGAGAAGTGGTGAAGGCGGCGCGCGACCATGGCTGCGCCATCCGCATTGGCGTCAATGCCGGTTCTTTGGAAAAGCACCTGCTTGAAAAATATGGCGAGCCGTGTCCCGAAGCGATGGTGGAGAGCGCGCTCGACCACGCCCGCATCCTCGATGATCTCGACTTTCATGAGTACAAGATTTCGGTCAAAGCCTCCGATGTCTTCCTGACCGTCGCCGCCTATCAGCAGCTCTCCGAAGCCACCGACGCGCCGCTCCATTTGGGCGTCACCGAAGCCGGCGCCCTGCGCACCGGCGGGGTGAAAAGCTCCATCGGTTTGGGCTCGCTCTTGTGGGCCGGCATCGGCGACACCATCCGCGTCTCCTTGAGCGCGGATCCGGTCGAAGAGATCAAGGTCGGCTACGACATCCTCAAATCGCTCGGCCTGCGCACCCGCGGCGTGAACATCATCGCCTGTCCCAGCTGCGCGCGGCAGGGCTTTGACGTCATCAAGACGGTCGAGACCCTGGAAGAACGCCTGGAGCATATTCACGAGCCGATCTCGCTCTCCATCATCGGCTGCGTGGTCAACGGGCCGGGCGAAGCCGCCTATACCGACCTGGGCTTCACTGGCGGCGGCAAGGGTGCGGGCATGCTCTATCATGCCGGCCATGCCGACGAAAAAGTCTCCAACGAAGACATGGTCGAACGCATCGTCGCCGCGGTCGAAGACAAAGCCGCCAAGATGAAAGCCAAGCGGGAAGCGGCTGAGCGAGCCGGGCAGGCGGCGGAGTAGCGCAGGGTGCCGACACCCCGTTGCGCCTGTAGCTCGGCGATCGCTTATTCTGCATCTGCTGTTGGTTGAGGGCCGTATAGAAAGCCCGGCCGGGTGTCGCGGGGTGTATAGGCGTCTAGGTCGGCGAGGCGGTCCAACACTCGCTCGACAGCGCCCAGTTGGAAGCTGACAATGCGGGCTGAAGCCCGGTGAAAATTGGCCAGATTCATCAGCGCGTCACGAACTCCGGCAGCTTGGGCCATCGCCGCTGAGTCAAAGCCGATAACGGAGTAAAAGCCCGCCGACTCCGCAGTCTTCTCCCGGGTCAAATGGGCGTCAAAGCGCGGGACCTGGATAATCATGGCGTTGATGGAGTGGACTGAAGCCACGCTGGAGGTGGCCGTGCTCTGGGCTTCAAGGATGCGGCCGCGTAAGCCGACATCACCGATGGTTTCAACTAGATCGCCCTGAACCAGCGCCTGAAGGTTGCCCTCCAGCGGTAGCCCCGGCTGGGTGCTGTGCGCCATGGTTAGGGCGAACAGGGCACGGGCTTGGTCGCCATCTGTCAACGGCGCCCCGGCCATGGCGTCAATGACATGATCGAGCCCGCGAGCGACTTCCTCTTCAGCCTCGATGCGGCAGATCAGAAGCTGCTGGTAGACCGAAAAATCCGTCGCGATGCCGGTCAGATAGCTGTCTTCGCGCGCTGCGGTGCGAGCCCGGTCATAGCCCTGGGTGAGCTGGAAGCCGACAGCGACGCCGGTGACCACGATCACGAATTCCAAAAACACCGCGAACCAGTTTTGCTCGCGGATACTTTTGCTGAGGCGGGTCAGGATCGTCATGGCGCAAGCCTAACCTGAGCGCCCAGGCGATCCGAAGCGCTTTGTCGCCATGACAGGGCGAAGCCGTCCTAGTCCTGAATCGAACAGCCCAGCGTATCGTCGCCGCTGGTCCACCAGACATCGTCGTCGCCGCAAGGCCCGTTGAGCACCATGTCCTTGCAGTCCAGCGGGGTGTCGCACCAGCATTCCTGCGGATCGCCGCCCTGGAAGGTGCACTCATACTGCAGGGGCGTCACGCCGTCGGGTCCAGTTTGAAGCTGGGTGGAGGGGTCGACATAGACGCGCGTGCTTTCCGGCGGCGGCGTGGGTTGGCGCTGAACCGCCATGGCGCGGCGCGGCGCGCGCGGCGCTCCAGACGCCTCCGCCTCGGCGCTCGGTGTGGCGCCGGTGGACGTGTCGGCGGGCTCCGCACTCAAGGTGAGCGCCGCATAAGCGCCGCCGGCCAGGAAGATCGCGGCGAGACATCCGGTAAGGATAGTGCGTGCTTTCATAGTGTTAGCTCCCAGTCTTCGCGCCCGGGCCGACGTTCTGTCCAAACTGGCCCGTTAGGCGGTCATTAACCATGCCACAACGGGGATGAATTGGCGAACCGGCGCTGAGCCATTGCGGGCTCTTCGGGAGTCAGCTTTCATTCTGAAGCAACACTATCAATCGGGGAGGACGACCATGCTGCAATCCATGATGACGCCTGTGCTGATCTTGATCAGCTGGACTCTGGTGATGTGGCTGTGGATGTACGCGACGCGCATTCCAGCGATGCAGAAGGCCGGCATCGACGCCGCCAAGATGCGCGAAAAGTCCGAGATGGACGTGCTGCCACGCTCAGTCCGCCAGATCGCGGACAATTATAATCACCTGCATGAACAACCTGTGCTGTTTTATGCGCTGTGCATCTACAGCCATCTGGTCGGCGTCTCGGACCCGCTCAATGTGGGCCTGGCTTGGGGCTATGTTGTTCTGCGCGTGGCGCACTCGGTGTTTCAGGCGACGGTGAACTTTATTCCCGCGCGCTTTGGCCTTTTCCTATTCGCGTCCATCTGCCTGTTTGCGATTGCGATCCGCAATCTGATTGCGTTGCTCTAGCCAGGCGCACGCCCGGCGGCTTCGGCGAAGAGACGGGTGATCTCCGGCTCGACACCGGCGAAGTCGCCGAACTCGGGCGTTTTGGTGTTGATGTTCACCGCCGCCACAAGGCCCAGATCGGGATAGATGATCAGCCAGCTCATCGCGCCACGGCTGACCCCGCCATGGTGTGCGACCCGAACCGGATGCTCTTCGCCAAAGCGAGACGTGCTCATCCCGACGCGCCAGCCGAGGGCGTAATTCTCCGAATTGACCGTGCCGTCATTCAAAAGCACCGGCGACCAGAAATAGTCACGGGTCTCCGGCGCGATGAAGTCCTCGTCGAGCCACGCGCCGCCCACCAGGACGAGGTCCCGCGATCGCGACACCAGACCGCCGCCGGGCCAACGCTGGCTGACATCGGTCCGGGGCCAGATTCGGACCTGATCGCCATTGCGGATCTCATAGAACACCGATTGATCGGCATGGGACGCGCCGAAATCGCCGGGCAGGGGTGTGTCCAGACCCAGGGGTTCGCGGATTTCTTGAGCAAGGAGGTCCGGGAAGCTGGTTTGCGTCGCCTGAACGGCGGTCCAGGCCGCGACATTCACGTCGAAACTGGAATAGTGATAGGTCTCGCCGGACGCGAAGGGCAGAGAAGAGCCGTCCACCAGGCTCAGCCCCTCTTCCACGCTGGCATAGCTGCCGCGCATGCGCAGCGTGTCGATATTGTCGGGAAAGTCCGTGTTGTCGTCATAGCCTGGGAAACCCGCCCGCCGTATGGGACATGAGGCGGAAAAGCTGCAGCGGACCCCAGTCCGGATTAAGCGGCGCGGCATGGTCCGCGACCGTGTCCGTCATCGCCAGCGTTCCGGCATCGCTGAGGCGGGCAAGCACGGTTGTGGTCATCGATTTTGACGTCGAGCCGATCCGCATGATGGAATCGATGCTCATGGGCGTCTGGGCCTCCAAGTCAGACCACCCCACAGCGCCGGCCCAGACCAGCTCGCCGTCGAGACTGACCGCGGCGGTGGCGCCCGGTACGCCATAGGCGGCCCGCATAGCGGACAAGGCGGCGACCGCCGCTTCGCCGGTGGCTTCAAAGCGCGCGTCGTAGACTTCACTCTGTGACGGGGCGGGGGAATCCGGCATGTCGCGCCAGCCAAACTGGGTCGCCGAGACCCACCATCCGACCGCGAGGAGGGTTGACGTCAGCACGAGGCCCAAAAAGCCTAAACCGATCCGCAAGACCCACTTCATGTCACGCCCTCCCTGATGCGGCGCTCACCTTGCCTTGGCATCGTGAACTGGTCATGAACCCTGTAAGACTTTCCAGAAGGCGCTCTCATGACCTCGATCACTCTTTATGGCCTGCAAAACTGCGACACCTGCAAAAAGGCGCTCAAAGCGCTGGAGGCGGCCGGTACGCCAGCGGCTTTCGTGGACATCCGCGGCGAGGCGGATTTGCCGGCCAAGCTGCCTGTCTGGCTGGGCGCTGTGGCGTCGGATCGTCTGGTCAACACCCGTTCCACGACATGGCGGGGCCTTGACGACGGTGAACGGGGCCGGGCTGAGAGCGATCCTAAAGGCCTGTTATCCGAGCACCCAACGCTGATCAAGCGGCCGGTGATTGAAGCGGACGGCGTCGTCCATGTCGGCTGGACCAAAGACGTCCAAGCCGCGCTGGGTCTTTAACGCGTACAAAGCATCGCTGGGTTACTAACGCGCGCCGTAGCGGTGTTTGAGGCCAAAGAGGAAGGCGATCAGCCCAAAATAAAGGAAAGGCCGCGCGGTCGCGGCCAGCGCGTGCATGTCGAGGCGCGCGAAGGCGAGATCGAAAGCGAAATTCGCGGGCACATCACCAGCGGCCATGAATTGCATGGTGAACCGGATCGCGACGTCCACGCCGAAGGCGATGAGCGCGGCGCCGGTCAGCTGGCTCCATTTGCGCATGGCGAGCGCGGCGACAAGCGATCCGGCGAGGACCAGTAGCACTTCAAACAGCGTAAAGCCGGAAAATAAGAGTGCGAGCCCGTTCTGCCCCATGTAACGCCCCCTGTGCGCTGCTCAAGCGCGTTCACCGCCACCCCCATGACGACTTCTCGCTGAGCTTAAACCGTTTCCACACCGCGCTCCAAGGCGCGCGCGAGCCCGGCGACATCGCTGACCGCTTTGGAATCGGGATGGCGGACCGCCAGCGGGGTTTGGGCGCGGATGGCGTCCGGGATGCCCGGATCGCGCCGGACGATGGCGGCTAAGGGCGGGGTGAAGCCCAAAAAACTCTGGCAGGTGCGAGACAGCGTGGCGTAGGCGTTGCGCGCCGCTGCTGCATCCGGGGCGTTGTTGACCACCACAAAGGGCGAGGCGCCTTCATCGCGCAAGCGGAGCATTTTGATGAAGGCGTAGGCGTCGGTGAGCGAGGTCGGCTCGTCATTGATGACGATCACCACATCGTCCGCCGCCGCCGCCATACGGATGGTGGAGCGCTCTGCGCCGGCGGCTAGGTCGATCAAGGTGCGGTCATAAGTCAGCGACGCCGCCGTGACGCCTGCCGCCAGCCGGCTGACCGCACCCGTGTCCAGGCTCGCAAGCGCGCCGGAACCTGAGGCGCCGGCCAAAACATCAAACCCGCCCACCTTTTCAGCGCCGCCGGCGGCCGGGGTGACGGCTTCTTCCAGCGTCATCTGGCCGGCGACGACGCTGCTGAGATCGCCCTTGGGATTGAGCCCCAGCTGGACGTCGATATTGGCCATGCCCAAGTCAGCGTCGACGACCAGGGTGCGCGCCTTGCGCCGGGCGAAGGCCTGGGCGAGGGCGAGGGTGAGGGCGGTTTTGCCGACCCCGCCCTTGCCTGAGGCGACGGCGAGAACCGGACCGGCGAGGCGCGGACTATCGTCCATATGCGGTGAAAGCGTCATGGTCCGTCCTCTCCTGCATCATCTTCCAAGAGCGCGCGCGCCAGGCGCAGCGCGGTGGCGGGGGCGAGGCCCGCGCCGATAAAGGGCGAGGCGGAGATATGGGCGAACGCCATGCCCGCTTCGCCGACCCCGATCATCGCGCCGCGCCGCCGCGCGGCGTCCAGCTTGGTGATGATCGCGCGGCCGGCCCCGGCGGAGGCCAGCAAAGCTGCGGCGTCTTCCCCGTCGCCCGCCGTCGTTCCCGCTTCGCACACCGCGATGATCTCTGCGTCCGCGGCATGGGCGAGATCGGTGAGATCATCGAGGTCATCCAGCTCGAACGGATTGATGCCAGGACTGTCGATCAGCACCGGCCCGGCAGGCAGGCGAGACATCACGGCGCCAAGCTCACGCGGGCCTTCCACGGCTTCAAAGTCGAGATCCATCGCTTTGGCGTAGGCGGCCATCTGCTCCGGCGCCCCCGCGCGCATATCTGCGCTGACCAGAACCGGTTTCACGCCCTGGCGCACAGCCCGAGCCGCAAGCTTGGCCATGGCCGAAGATTTGCCGACGCCGGGCCCGCCGGCCAGCAGAATGGGGCGCCCGGGATCGGCTTCGACGGGGTGAACGCCGTAGCGTTGATCAATCGCGCGCGCGAGGGTGGCGGTCGCTTCGCCATCCTCCAGATTGACCGCAGCTTCGATCAGGGCCTCCGCTGCACCTTCAGAAATCTCATGCCAGCACAGCGCGCGCGCGATGCGATTGATGCCGTCGGCGGCGTCGCCGCGTTCGCGTTGGCGGGCGATGTCGCGGCGCTCCAATGCGGTGGTGGTGGTGTCGTTTGACGGTGCGACGGCGCCCCGCTCCGCCGCGGCGCGCACTTCGACCCCGCCGCCGGGCGCATCCGCTGTGGTGATGATCACCGCGTCGGGACCCAGCTCGCGGCGCACGTCAGCCATCACTGTGGACAGGGATTGGCCGGTGAAGGTGCGCAGGCGCATGGCTTAGCTCTAGATCTGGCCCACCGTCTTCAAGCGGGCGCTGGGGTGAATCTCGTTTTGACTGATTACCACGGTTTGGGGACGGAATCGTTCCGCTAAAGACCGAACGTAAGGGCGAATCTGCGGGCTTGTTAAGAGCACCGGCACGTCACCGACCTGGCCGGCGCGGTCAAAGCCGTCACGCACCAAAGCCACGAAGTCGCGCAGCTTGGTGGGCGCCAGGGCCAGTTGGCGGCGCTCGCCGTCGCCGATCAGGGCTTCCGCGAAGGTCTGCTCCCACTGCGGCGACAGGGACAGCACCGGCAGCACGCCGTCCGGGCCGCGATTGGCGTAGCAGATCTGGCGCGACAGGCGGGTGCGAACATGCTCGGTCACGGCGTCAAGATTTTGTGTCGCGCCGGAGGCTTCTGCGATGCCTTCCACAATGGCGGGCAGGTCGCGGATGGAGACGCGCTCTTTGAGGAGGTTTTGCAGGACGCGCTGAATGCCGGCGCGGGTGATCTGGCCCGGCGTGATGTCGTCAAGGAGCTTCTTGTGCTCGTCGGGCAGACCGTTGAGCAGCTTCTCCGTCTCCGAATAGGAGAGCAGGTCCGCCATGTTCTCGCGCAGGATCTCGGTGAGGTGTGTGACCAATACGGCGGCCGGATCCACGAGGGTATAGCCCCGGAAGGTGGCTTCTTCGCGCAGGCCTTCCTCCACCCAGGTGGCGGGCAGGCCGAAGGCGGGCTCTTTGACATGCTGGCCGGGCAGGTCGACCTGGGCGCCGGTGGGGTCCATGGCCAGGATATGGCTCGGCTTCAGCTCACCGTCGCCGGCATCCATTTCCTTGACCTTGATGGCGTAGCTTTCGCCGGGCATCTGCATATTGTCGACGATGCGCACGCTGGGCAGGACAAAGCCGGTTTCCTGCGCCAGATTGCGGCGCAGCGCCTTGATCTGATCGGTCAGGCGGCGGCCTTCCAGATCGTTGATCAGCGGCAGCAGGGCATAGCCCAGCTCGATTTTTAGTTCGTCGATATGCAGCGTGTCTTCGATCGGCGCTTCGGTCTCAGCCGCTTCGGCGGCCGCTTCGCTTTCCGCCGCGATGGCCTCTTCCACGTCTTGCTCGGCGGCTTGCAACTTCCGTTGGGAGCCGAACCAGGCGATCGCTCCGGCGCCGGTGCCCAGCGCCAGGAAGGGCAGAAGCGGCATGCCGGGCAAAAGGCCCACGGCGATCGCCGTGCCGCCAACCATGCCCATGGCGGCCGGATTGGCGGAGAGCTGGCCGAAAACCGCCTTGTCCGGCTCGCCCTCCACCCCGGCTTTGGAGACCAAGAGGCCGGCCGCGAGCGAGACGATCAGGGCGGGAATTTGACTGACCAGACCGTCGCCGATGGTCAGCGTGGAATAGGTGCTCGCCGCGTCGCCAAAGGCCATACCGGATTGAGCAACGCCGATAATCATCCCGCCGATCAGGTTGATCGAGGTGATCAAAATGCCGGCGATGGCGTCGCCGCGCACGAATTTGCTGGCGCCGTCCATGGCCCCGAAGAAGTTGGACTGGTCCTCCAGCTCCTTACGGCGGGTGCGCGCCTCTTCCTCCGTGATCAGGCCGGACGACAGATCCGCGTCGATGGCCATCTGCTTGCCGGGCATGGCGTCCAGGGTGAAGCGGGCGGCGACTTCTGCGATGCGGCCGGAGCCTTTGGTGATCACGACGAAGTTCACGATCACCAGGATGATGAAGACGATGATGCCGATGACGAAATTGCCCT